>CALWDE010000004.1 GCA_944376605.1 uncultured Bacilli bacterium | reverse complement strand
ATTCGCTGATAATGGCTTTCAAAATCGATGTTTTGCCAGACCTTCTAATGCCCGTAATAACCTTTACGACATCGCTATCGTAAAATGGCCTGATTTTCGACAAGTACTTTTCCCTAGGATAAATCATAGTCTTCATAAGTTTGTTTCCGTCCAATGGTTTTATATCATTAAATCGGGTTTAAGGGTAGTGTTTTTGAGAAAAATTAAAAAACAATCCCCTTAAACGCCATTTACTTGCAAAACGGAAGTCCTTGGCTTATTGGCTTTTTAGTGGAAATAAAATCTAACACCTAGGGTTTGACGGGGATTGCCCACCCGCCGTCACGCATGTAGGTTTTGAAAACTCCCGTTGCCGTTAAGTTGATCTCCCTGGGAAGCTATTTTCGAATACAGTAGAGGTAATGAAGCATCTTGCCGTTATAGCACTGGGCGAAGAATTCGTCTTCATTGATCATCCCAATGCTTTCAGCCGCTTTAATAGAGGGCAGATTATCGGCTTTTATGATTGAACATACCTTATTTCTATTAAGTCCTCTTTTGCATATGACTGATTGCAACGCCGCTGCTGTCAGTCTTTTTTCCCGTATAAGTCCCGGTATCGGATAACCTTATTCGCGGAAACGGCCATTTTGATCAATCTTGCGGCCTTCTCGTATCTGTTCCTCGGCTTGGGCTGTGCCCTAGACAGCAATATCGTATCCGGAAATTGCCATCAGGGTAATGCCCTGATCAAATAGTAGAAAAACAAGGCCCTCCTTCTCCATGATGTTCCCGAGAAGGACGAGGGGGTCCCCCGATTGCCTCGAGGACGTTCTTCCTGACTGCCATGAGGAAAGGATACTCCAAAGGGGGAAATCCCTCCCCAAACTCTCCTCCTTTCCTGGCCTTCCTTTCCCCGAGAAAGTGGTTCCTCTGTTAAAAATCCCACAATCAAGAGGGGAATTGCGGGATTCCATAAAAAACCTAAGGAAAGGGTCTCCTAGAAAGGCAGGACGTCCTTCCTCGATTCCCCTGCTGGTTGAGGGAATTCATCCAGCAAGCGAGAAACGCGCCCAAGCGGTCATTGAGGAAATCCGGAGAAAGGGAATAATGAGGGCAGGAGGAAACGACATGGACAACATCGGCGAAAGGCTCTTGCGGCTCCGGAAGGAAAAAGGACTGACGCAGGAGGAGGTGGGGGCGAGGCTTTCCCTCTCCCCACAAAGCGTCTCTAAGTGGGAGAACGGAACGAGCCTGCCCGAGATCGACACTCTCGGGAAGCTCGCGGACCTATACGAGGTCAGCACGGACTACTTGCTCGGGAGGGACGATGCCAAGGAACGGAGAAGCAGTTCCCCGACCATCGTCATCCACGTCAAGGAAGGCGGGAAGGAAGAGGTGAACATCACCCTCCCCTATCCCCTTGCGAAAATGTTCCTAAGAAAAGGGATGCATCTCGGCACGGAGAAGACCGATGGCATTCTTTCAGCAGAGCGGCTGGATGAGGCGGTGGCATCAGGGGCGAGGGGCAAGATCATCGAGGTGAAGGACGAGGATACCTACGTCACGATCGCGATCGAATAGCGACCCAATAGAAGGACGCCTGATTGCCGGAAGGAAGGACCTCTTCTCCTCAAGACAAAGGCCTGGTAACGAAAAAGGACCCCGAGGGGTCCTTCCAAAGAGCAATCGCCTTTCCTTTGTCGCCGCACGGAGCCATCCGTCCCCGAAACTACAATCTTCTCCCTTCCAAGGCGATCATGCCGCGTTTCCGTAAATCCGCGAACGGCTTTTCCAAAATATCCTTTGCCCATGCCCAGGCAGCCTCGCATAAGGAAAACGCAGGCGCCGTCTTGATTATCCGGGCATGCCACGAAGCGATCCGGGCTTGCCGGGGAAGCGTTTCTGGCAGGCTAGGCAATTCGCCAATGCATAAGAAAAGGGCCTCGGCGAGGAGGCCCATGGAGAACGGTTCTCGTTGTGATTTCCGGGAAAATCGAGCCCGGGAAACTACATTTAGTGTCGCCGCACGGAGCCATCCGTCCCCGAAACTACAATCTTCTCCCTTCCAAGGCGATCATGCCGCGTTTCCATAAATCCGCGAACGGCTTTTCCAAAGGATCCCTTGCCAATGTCTGAGCGACCAATCCGAGGGAAAAAGCAGGCGCCGTCTAGCTTATCCGGGCTTTCCACGGGGCGATCCGGGCCCGTTTGGGAAGCATTCCTGACCTAGACAAGCAAATTGCAGAGGCATCAAAAAAGGCCTCGCCGAGGAGGCCCATGGAAAACGGTTCTTGACGTAATTTCCGGGAAAATCGAGCCCGGGAAACTACATTAGTTTCTTGCGTGTTGGCCAGGATAAGCAAGTAAGGCCATATAGCGGGCATTCTTGATGGCTTTGGCAAGTTGACGTTGATATTTAGCAGAGGTACCTGTTTGGGCACGGGCGCTAATCTTTCCATCAGGATTAATAAAACGAGAAAGAAGTTCAACGTCTTTGAAATCGATATGCTCGATATGATTTTTCTTGAAATAGCAAACCTTCTTGCGAGGTCTAATCTTTTTATACGGCATCATTAATCTCCTTAACTATTAAAAGGGTAAGTCTTCCGATGAAGGATCAAATTCATCAAGAGAATCTAACGAACCCCCTTGAGGTTGTGGTTCACTCACATTTTGAGTAAATGCATTATCCGAAGCAGGAGCTCTGCTTCCTTTTGGTTCCATAAATTCCACATTGTCGCAGCGAATTTCAGTAACAGTAATTTCAACGCCTGCCTTATTGGTGTACTTTCTTTGGGTAAGATGCCCCGTTACGCCAACAAGAGAACCTTTGCGAACAAATTTCGAAACGTTATCCGCCCGATTCCCAAAAAGAGAACAGTTCATAAAGACAGTAGACTTTTCTCCGTTTGGTCCGCGTCGGAAAGAGTCATCACAAGCCAAGGTGAAGGAAACAACAGGTGTCCCGTTGGTTGTGGAACGAAGTTCGGGGTCACGCGTTAAGCGGCCGACTAGAACAACACTATTTAACATGGTTAATTTTTGAAACCTCCGTCTATAAATTAATCAACAACGATGATGAGATGACGGATAACATTTTTATCAAGTTTTGCTAAACGAACAAATTCGTTAAGAGCGCCAGGTTCTGCATTGACGGTTAAGTCAACGTAGTAGCCTTTCTTCTCTCCGTGAATGTCATAAGCAAAATCCTTGATGCCGATTTCCTTGCTTTCAAGAATCTTAGCGTTGCAGCCTTCGATAATCTTAGCAAGTTTCTCGATCTCTTCCTTACGTGCGTTATCTTCAAGATTGGCACGAAGGATATACATGATCTCGTACTTTTTCATACAGCACCTCCTAGATTTGGACATAGGACCGTGTCACGCACGGCCATAAGAGTCTGGCCTTATCCTTCTTAAGGCGCAAAGAGTATACGCTTAAGAAAGGAAAGGATAAATGTTTTTCTCGTCAAGAGTCTTAGAAAAGAGCTCTCAACCTAGTTATAGAGGGAATAAAATGCTTTTGGCCCTAAAAAGAACAATTATTTTTCATCTTTCATGGTTGGGAAAAGTAGCACCTCACGAACATTTGCCTGTTCGGTTAATAACATCGTAATGCGGTCAATTCCTAAACCAATTCCGCCTGCAGGAGGCATTCCATATTCCAAAGCTTCTAAGAAGTTAAGGTCCATATCGTTCGCCTCATCATCTCCTCTTTCTCTTGCTTTTAACTGTTCAATAAAGCGTTCTTTTTGATCAAAAGGATTATTGATTTCACTATAGGCATTCGCAAATTCTGTGCCCCCGCAGAAGAACTCAAAGCGGTCGACAAAACGCGGGTCAGCAGTCTTTTTTGTTAAAGGAGACACTTCAATCGGATAAGTGCAGACAAACAAAGGTCCAACTAAAGTGGGTTCTACAAGTTCATCAAAGAAGGCTTGCATGATATAGCCGGTAGAGTTCCAACTTTTCTCCAAAGGAACATGATGCTTTTTTGCAAGTTCAACAGCTTCTTCAAAAGAGATTTGCTCACGGAAATCTACACCTGTTTTTTCGTAGATTAAATCCGCCATATCACGTGATTCAAAAGGCTTAGATAAATCAATATCCTGATTATTCCAGTGGAAGACATGCTTATGCAAAATGTGGTCAGTTAGGTAATGAATTAAACCTTCTAACCATTTTTTCATATCGGATAAATCCGCATAAGACTGATAAAGTTCAATCGTGGTGAACTCAGGATTATGTTTGGCGTCAATTCCTTCATTACGGAAGATTCTGCCAATCTCATAAACGCGTTCAATTCCACCTACTAAACACTTTTTTAAATTCAGTTCTGTCGCAATTCTTAAATAAAAATCTTTATCTAAAGCGTTATGGTGGGTAATAAAAGGTTTTGCTGCCGCTCCACCAAGTAAAGGAGAAAGGATTGATGTTTCTACCTCATGAAAGCCCAAAGCGTCACAATAATCGCGAATTCCTCTTACAATCTTAGAACGCGTTAAAGCAATCTCCCTAGAAGAATCGTTCACCATTAAATCTAAAAACCGACGTCTAGAACGCTCTTCCGTGTCCGTTAAGCCGTGGAACTTTTCGGGCATTGGATGTAAACACTTGGTGATATGCGTATATTTTTCAATGTGAATGGTAAGCTCACCAGTTCTTGTTTTCATCAAAGTGCCTTCAAGACCAACAATGTCGCCTAAATCGGCAAGTTTGAATAAGTTATAAGAAGCTTCTCCTACAACATCTTTTGCAATCCATCCTTGAATCGAACCTTCTTCGTCTTTTAAACGGACGAAAGAAGCTTTTCCCATCCGGCGAATCGCCATTAAACGTCCTGCCACAACAACATTGTGGTGTAACTCTGCTAATTCTTCCGCGCTTTTCTCACCATATTCTTCACGAACTGTTTTTAAACAATCTTTCTTTTCAAAACGTGTACCAAAAGGATCGACTCCAAGTTCTTCATATTTGGGGAGTTTCGCGCGACGCGCTTCTTCTTGATCCGTTAATTTTTCATCCATATCGTTCATCCCCCTAGGCGGCTCATTTTAGTGCATTCTTCTTTATTCCTCTACAAAAGGAAGGAAAGAGACAACTTTTCTTAAGAAAAAGAGAAGATAAGAAAGAAGAAGAGATAGCAAAATCATCACAAGAAAGGTAAGCGGCCACATGTTATTTACATTGAAGCCATAGAAATCATTCCATCCCCCGTTTGCAGGACCAACTAGCACAACCATAACTAAATACACCGCTCCGTAAATAAGAACCGGAATCACGCCCATAAAGGCAAAGGAAAAACGCATCCTCCGCGGAGAAATTAAATATGCTATCAAGGCAAAAATGGGCGCTAAAGCGTGAAGGTAAAAAGAGGTTCCCGCGTACATGAGTCCAAAGCCCTGGGTTGGGCCTAAAAAGAAACACACCGTTAAAAAGGTTACCATTGTCGAGGCATTCCCTAAAAAATGAAGAAGAGAAACCCATTCAGGAATGCGCTTTTTAGGATTTAGAAAAAGAAGGATCAAAAAGGGTAAATGAAGGAAGCAAGTAACTGCCATGAAGAGGTTAGAGTCTACAGTAAAATACTGAAAACACTGAACTCCCTCTGTCGCCATAAAACCAGCCTCTTCCATCGGTAAGAAAAAACCACTAATACCAAAAAGGGCCATGCTGATTGCTAAAGCGTCAAAAAGAAAGGTAGCAGCGATTTGAATTCGTCTTTTTGTTTCCTTTTTCATACAAATAAAGGTTACTCATTTTTCTTTTTTACTTCCACTATGATATTGCTAGTTAGTTATGACTAATTGTTATATAGTAACCCTATGATTAAAACAACGCTAACAATTGATGGAATGAGATGTGGTGCTTGCGAAACACATCTAAACAATCTTTTTCGAAAAGCTTTCTCTCCTAAAAAAGTCCGCTCCTCGCACTTTAAAGGTGAAACAATCATCATTGATAAAAGAGGGATTAGTAGAGAAGAAGCGGAAAAAGCGTTAGAAGGAAGCGGTTATCAGCTTCTTTCTATCTATCACGAACCCTATAAACGCAAATTTTTCTTCTTTTAAAATCTCTGCAATTCCCTTTTCTTTTTCTTTAAATTAAAAACTCCTTCTTTTGGAAGGAGTAAAAATTGCTTTTTATTCTTTTGCTTGAATGCTATTCCCTGTATAGAGTTGGTAGTACTTACCTTTCTTTTCAAGAAGTTCATCATGAGAACCTCTTTCTGTAATACGTCCGTTCTCTAAAACCATAATAACATCTGAGTTTTTAACTGTAGACAAGCGGTGAGCAATGACAAAGACCGTTCTGCCCTGCATAATCGCGTCCATGCCTTTTTGCACCATCTCTTCTGTACGAGAGTCAATCGAGCTTGTCGCTTCATCCAAAATCATAACTGGAGGATCGGCGATAGCGCACCGAGCAATGGCAATCAGTTGTCTTTGCCCTTGAGAAAGGTTGGTGCCCGCTTTTACAAGCATTGTGTCATAACCTTGTGGAAGCTGAGTGATGAAGCGATCTGCATTAGCAAGTTTTGCTGCAGCAATTACTTCTTCGTCTGTGGCGTCTAATTTGCCAAAACGAATGTTTTCTTTAATGGTTCCTGTAAATAGTTCTGTCTCTTGCAGAACCATCCCAAGAGAACGACGTAAATCCGCTTTCTTAATTTTGTTGATATTAATGTCATCATAACGAATTTTGCCATCGGCAATATCGTAGAAGCGGTTGATTAAGTTCGTAATGGTTGTTTTTCCTGCGCCAGTAGGACCAACAAAAGCAACCTTTTGCCCTGGCTCAGCATACAGAGTAATGTTATGAAGAACGATTTTTTCTGGTGTGTAGCCAAAGTCTACATCATAGAAATTAATCTTTCCTCTAAGCCAAGTGTATGTTGTAGGAGAACCGTCTGTGTGCGGATGTTTCCATGCCCACTTTCCTGTTCTCTCTTCTACTTCAACAGGATTACCGTCTTCTCCCTCTTTCGCATTCACAAGTTCTACATATCCTTCATCTGTCTCTAAAGGTGTATCAATTAAATCTAAGATACGGACTAAACCAGCAAGCGCCATAACAATGGAATTTGTTTGCTGTGCAAGTTGCCCCATAGGACGAGTGAAGGAACGTGAAAGAAGTAAGAATTCAACGATAACACCAGTAGAAAGACTGATCCCTACTGCTGCAGATAAAGCGCCATCTACGCTTTGATCAGCAAAAATTAAAGCAACGCCAATTAAAGCAATCGCGATGTACTGAACATAGCTAAACTGGTTAACCACTGGCATTAAAATATTCGCATAACGGTTTGCGCTGGTAGATTCTTGACGAAGTTTTTCGTTCACCTTATCAAAGGCCTTTTTATTTCTTTCTTCGTAATTAAATACCTTAACCACTCTTTGACCATTAATTAACTCTTCCACATAACCATCTGCTTCTGCCAAAGTTTGTTGTTGTCCAAGGAAGTGTTTTCCAGAACGGCTCGCAATCGCTTTTACAAAGAAAATGGTTGGAATAGATAAGGCAATGGTGCAAAGAGCAAGTATCCAGTTAGTCAAAAACATGGTGACAAGAACGGCAAGAATGGTTGCTGCGCTATTCACCACCATTGGCCAGCTTCTTGATAACGCTTCTCTTAAGGTATCAACATCATTCGAATAGATGGACATGATGTCACCTCTTGTGTGACGGTCAAAGAAGCTTACAGGGAGGTCTTGCATGTGATTGAAAAGATCGTCACGAATAATCTTTTGTGTGCCTTGAGCAACATACGCCATTTCGTATTGATAGAAATAGTCACAGGTAAGGCCTACTGCAATTACAGCAACAAAAATGCCTACTAAAATACCAAGCAATTCGAATTCCGGAGTTAAATCATAGCTTCCTACCATTCCATTGCTAAAAGCGTTCGTAATTTTTTCCACCATTGGGGTAATGCAAGAGTCGATGACTTGCCCTGTAAATACAGTGGCAAAAACCATACAAACAGCAGCAATAATGATGCAAAGGAAGGCAAAGGTAAAACGAACGGGGTAATGTTTGATTTCAATTGCAAACACCCGGCGAATCATCTTCAAGGTGTGACCTTTTGGTAATTTTTCTTTCTTATTAATCTGCTTGGACATCAAAATCACCTCCTCCCAATTGAGATTCGTAAAGTTCCTTATACATAGGGCACTTTTCCATGAGTTCATCATTTGTGCCTTGCGCAATTACTTTGCCATCATCCATCACTAAGATGGTGTCGCAATCTTTTACGGAAAGAACACGTTCTGCGACAATAAACTTTGTTGTTCCAGGGAACTTTGTGGATAACCCTTTACGGATCAAAGAATCGGTGTGAGTGTCTACTGCAGAAGTAGAGTCATCTAAAATTAAAATCTTAGGAGACTTTAATAAAGCGCGCGCAATACAAAGCCTTTGCTTTTGTCCTCCCGAGACATTCGTGCCACCCTGCACAATCATTGTTTCATATTTATCAGGGAAGCCTTCAATAAAGGAAGAAGCTTGAGCAATATCGCATGCTTCTTTTAATTGTTCATCAGTAGCAAATTCGTTGCCCCAACGTAAATTCTCTGCAATAGTCCCCTTAAATAAAGTATTTTTCTGTAAAACGACTGCAACTGCTTCTCGCAAAGCGTGTAAGTCATAATTCCTTACATCTTCTCCGCCAACCATGACAGAGCCATCGGTAACATCATATAAACGGGCGAGCATAGAAAGCAAAGTAGATTTACTAGAACCTGTTGAACCAACAATTCCAATTGTTTCTCCAGAATAGAAATGTAGATCAATATCTTTTAAAACGTCGTTTTCTGGATTGTCTTTAAAGTGGAAACGGACATGATTGAAATCAACCTGCCCATTCTTAACCTCTTTGATACCATTCTCTGGAGAAACAATGTCAGGAACTTCTTCAATAATATGAATGATACGTTCTGCACTATTTCTCGACATAACCACCATCGTGTAAATCATAGTGATGAGCATTAAGGCGATTAAGATTTGCATGACGTAAGAAAGCAAGGAAGAGAGCTCCCCAACAGACATTTCAAAAAGGAGTTTATCTCCGACAATGGTGTAAGAAGTAATTAGTTGAGCACCAAAATAGCAAAGAAGTAAAATGGCGATGTAGCTAGCAATTTGCATCAAAGGGGAATTGAAAGCGAGTATTTTTTCAACACGAACAAATTTGTCAAAAATAACTTCAGAAGTGTCACCAAATCTCTTCTTTTGCTCCTCTTGTCTACCGAAAGCTTTTACAGCGCGAATACCTGCAATGTTTTCTTGGACATCTTCATTTAAATCATCATAAGTGCGGAAAATCTTCACAAACAGAGGATGCACAAAATGAGCAATAAAGAGTAAGACAGCACCAATAACAGGAATGACCGCAACAAAGATAAAGGCAAGCCGCCATTCAGTTACAAAAGCCATAATCATGGCAAAAATCATTAACATAGGCGCCCTAAGAAGAGAACGAACAACTTGCTGGAAGGCAAATTGAACGTTACTAACATCTAATGTTGTTCTAGTTACAATGGAACTGGTAGAGAACTTATCGATGTTCGTGAAGGAGTAATCCTGAATCTTATAAAACATTGCTTGGCGAAGATTTGCCCCAAGTCCCGCTGAGGAAGAAGCAGCAAAAAATCCTGCTAAAATCCCCATAATTACACCAAAAACGGCAAGAAGAAGCATAATTCCGCCCCATAAGAAACACATACCAATGTTAATGGTTTCTGTACTTGCAACGTCAATTTCGTCGACAAGATACTGCATGATGTAGGGAATTAAAATTTCTCCTAAAGTTTCTAAGGCAACAAAAAGCCAAGTTAAAAAAGTATCTTTTTTATAGCGGCCAATGTGAGCCCAAAGAGATTTCACTGTACCAATAAGGCTGTCGTGATAAATAGGCATTCCGTTTTCATCAAATTCTTCATCAGCACTACGGAAGCGTGGCGCGTTATCTTGAGAATTTGTTTTTGCTTTGCTTGTGCTCATATTCCCTCCTTTTCTTTTTTCTTACTACTATTTGCGCATAAAGCGAGACAGTTTTCTCGTAAAAGAGCTAAGACACGAAGCGTAATTTCTTTTTCTTCTTTTGTGATTCCTTGCTCCAAAGAGGCAACCATTTGATCAAAGGTTTCTCGGAAACGCTCCACAAGAGTTTTTCCTTCTTCCTCTAAAGCAAGATATTTCACCCGTCGATCTTTCTTATAGATGGAAACTTGAATCATGCCTTTTCCCTGTAAAAGAGTTAAGGCTTGTGACACTGAGGCTTTGCTTAGTGTTGTATGATCCACTACATCCTTCGCGCGGCATTTCTTGTCTTGATGGTCATAAATGTAAGAGAGGACTAAAACCTCTACCCAAGACATATGAGGTTCGAGAGACTCAGTCGCATAATCTCTTAAAAACTGACGAATGCGAAAATGCGTATCTCTTACCGCGTGAGAAAGACGAATATTATCTTGATCTTGACTTTTCAACTCTGTCTCCTTTCCGCAAGGGTGTTATTTAATGGTTTTTCTAAAACAAGTCAAGATAGTTTTACAAAAACTTTTTATTATGTCTAATCAAAGATTAGAGGTGGTTTCTTTTTTGAATTCTTTTTAGAAGAATTTCCATATCGTCCATATTTCTTGTTAGTTCCACAATTTCTTGTCGAATCTTTTTTCCACCCGGGAAAAAATGGAAAAATTTAGGCAAAATTCCTTTGCTAAGAGGAAAAGCAATTTTCGGGTCAAAATATGCCTTCATTTTTTCTAAATATTCCAAAGCAAACCCTGTTTGTTCTTCCAGAGTGCGCGAATATTTCACCTCTTCTCCTTTTAGCATATCAGATAACTCTTTTGCTAAAAGAGGATCACCAACCCCATAACGCGCCAGCATTAAAAAACTTGCCCCTGTAAGCTGCATTGCTTCTTTTGCTTTTACTGGATCATTAATATCGCCAGAAATACATAAAGGGACACTTATTTGAGGACCCAAATCTTTCAGTAATTCATAACGGGCATAACCAGAATATCCTTGCGATTTTGTTCTAGCGTGAATGGTAATCATCTTCACTCCCGCTTCTATAAGAGCAGAACAAACTTCTCTAAAGTTTAAATGTTTATCATCTATTCCAAGACGTATTTTTGCTGTCACGGGTTTATGCGAGGCTAAAACAATTGCCCGTACATAAGAGTAAAGTTCTTCTGGACGAGAAAGCCAGGAAGAACCTGCACCTGTTTTTGTTACCTTTGGTACGGGGCAGCCAAAGTTCAAATCTAAAATCTCATATTGAGCTTCTTTTTCTAAAATCGCAATTGCGGCAAGAGTCTTATCTAGCTGACTTCCAAAAAGCTGCAAGGCAAAGGGATGATCAGAGGGAGAGGAGGCAAAATATTCAAATGTTCTTTGATTATGATAAACAATCCCGCAATCAGAAATCATCTCGCTTACGCTTAAAGCAATCCCGTAAGGACGCATAAATTCCCGATAAGGAAGATAAGTAACTCCTGCCATAGGGCCCAAAATAAGACGGCCGTCTAAAGAAACATCTCCTATTGAAGCAGGGTAAGGAAAACGAATATCACTCATAAAAATAAGACCTGGATTCCTCCAGGCCTTAGATTTTATTCTTTTTTCTCCTCTTTTTCCTCATTCGTAAGAGAGGAATCTGGAGTGGAAGCAGAAGGAGTATCTTCTGCCTTATCACTAACAGAAGGGGCAACTTTTTCCACAAAAGTAGGGGTTTCTACTTTCTTTTCGGGAAGCTTCCCTGTTTTCACAAGGGAATCAATTTCTTCTGCTGTAATCGTTTCTTTTTCAAGAAGCGTATTCGCGATAAGGTTCACTTGTTCGCGGTGTTCAGAAATAATTCTCCGTGCTTCTTGGTGACACTGCTCAATAATCTGACGAACCGCAGAGTCAATTTCGTAAGCAACTTTCGCAGAGAAATTCTTTTGCGTATCTGTGTAATCTCTTCCTAAGAACACGGAAGTAGAAGAGTTTTCATATTGTACAGGTCCAAGCTCGGACATGCCGTATGTTGTAACCATAAGACGAGCAAGACGTGTAGCTTGTTGAATGTCATTTTCTGCACCAGTAGAAATATCATCAAAGAAAATTTCTTCCGAAGATCTTCCACCAAGTAATCCAGTAATTTGGGCAAGAAGTTCCTTTTTGGTAAGCAAGAAACGATCATCTTCTGGCGTCATAAGTACATGGCCGCCCGTTCTTCCTCTCGGAATAATGGTAATTTTTTGCACTTTTTCCGAATGAGGCAACACTAGCCCAATAATGGCATGCCCAGACTCATGATAGGCAACTTGTCTTCTTTCTAAAGCGTTCATTCCTTTTCCGTTTTTCGCAGGGCCTGCGATTCTGCGGTCAATGGCTTCATCAATTTCTGCCATACCAACAGAAGATTTATGGAAACGAACCGCTAAGATGGCAGCTTCATTCATGATGTTTTCAATGTCTGCGCCAGAGAATCCCACTGTTCTTTGCGCTAATGCCTTAAAGTCAACGGAAGGATCTACAGTTTTATTCCTTGCGTGAACTTTAAAGATTGCCTCTCTGCCTTCTTTATCAGGTAAACCAACCGTAATGATACGATCAAATCTTCCCGGACGTAAAAGAGCGGGATCTAACACGTCGTCACGGTTTGTAGCAGCCATTACCAAAATACCAGCGTTATAAGAGAAGCCGTCCATCTCAACAAGAAGCTGATTTAAGGTCTGTTCTCTTTCATCGTTTCCACCACCAAGTCCAGCTCCTCTTTGTCTACCAACAGCATCAATTTCATCAATGAAAATGACGCAAGGAGCGTTTTGTTTGGCTTTGCGGAACAAATCACGAACTCTTCCCGCGCCAACACCGACAAACATTTCAACAAAGTCGGAACCGGAAATGCTAAAGAAAGGAACGCCCGCTTCACCCGCTACTGCTTTTGCAAGTAAGGTTTTGCCTGTACCCGGAGGGCCAATGAGTAAAACACCTTTGGGTAATCTAGCGCCAAACTGGCTATACTTCTTTGGTTCCTTTAAGTAGTCAACCATTTCCACCATTTCGGCTTTTTCTTCGTCGCACCCTGCAACATCATTAAAATGAACGTTGCTCTTTTCTCTGCGAGCAGGAGAACGGTTGAAATCCATTGCAGATCCTGCTCCGCCTTGACGAGAAATCGCACTCATGCGGTAAATAAGGAAAATGGTTAATCCGCCAAAAATAACAAGCCACAAAATTGTGGGTCCCCAAGAATCCCAGAAAGATACTTGGTAAGCATCAGAAACAATAGGGCCGATAGCATAATTTCTCCATTCTGCTTGGGTGATATACCCCTTCTCATAAAGCTCAGGAGTTGCTTTCCACTCTTCCACTTTTGCACGGAAAATTTCGCTATAAGCATCGTGATTGGCAAAATCGTTATGCCATTCATTTGCCTCAAAAGTAACAACAATGGAGTAGCGAGTTGCGTAGGGAGAAGCAACACTTTCATTTAACGCAAAACCAGTGAAAGAAACGTTCACCACTTTTTCTCCCTCGGAAACGTTATATTGAGGAATATAGAAATATACTCCATCTGGATCATCAATATTTCTCCCAGCAAGAGAGCCTTTATCTAGACCGTCTGTTTCACCAGCAGAAGTAGTGTTGCTATCTTCCACATAACCAAATAGAGCATCTACTTGATTCGGATAAACAGTGGTAGAACCACCACTCATTGCTGAGACAATCCACCAGATAATAAGGCCGATTAATACGGCACCAACAATATAAGGTAAGAAACTAGTCCAGCTCCTACCTTGCTTTTCAGGATTATCGTTCATTTTTCTCCTCCGGACATATTACAAAGGTAATCATCATGTTTTGAAATTGCGGTATCCTCTACCGCTTTGAATAAGATACTAGGGAAAGGCGTTTTGTCACGAAAAATTACTTGTTTTCCTCTTCAGGGATATGGATTGTTAATTTTGACTTATGGTATTCCACAAAATTTCTATCATATCGAGGAACATAAAGTATCTTTTTATTCTTTCCAATGAAAACAGGCCAAATACGCATCATTTCAGCAGGGCAACCTGCTGCGGAAAGCATTCTTCTTACAGGAACTAAATATCCCCCATATGTAGTCACATCCGCAGGCAAAGCGCTACGAACTGTAATGGGATAATCTTCTGGCAAAATCCTTCTATCTTCTGCGCCCATAGTGAAATCTAAATCAAAAGCTGGACAAGAGAATTTACAAGGTTTTTCTAAAACGTAAGAATAAGGAAGATGAAGTCCATCTGTATCAATAGAGAGAACATCATATTCTTTCACAATATAGTTGTTGCCTTCTAACTTTAATGTTTTGTTCACTTCTGGCGCTAAACATAAAGCGCGAATGTCTTTTAAAAGGCGTGGCGTCACTGTGACATGTGTTGGGCATCTTGCGTTTACAAATTCAATAATTGTTTCAGCAAAATCGCCTTCTGGCAAAGCAATAAGAGAACGGATACCAAGTTCCCCTGTTTGGCTTAAATCTTTTTTGACTGTTGCATTTAAGGAAGAAATCTCCGCTTCTTTTTTCTTCATTTCTTCTAAGATTTGATCGCGTTCGACCTCATTTAATTTGCTTACAACATCACGGCGAATTAAAGAACGTTGGCTAGCTTCTTCATAATTAGAATAAGAATCGTTATAGGGAATATTGTGTTCATCACAGTAGTTTTTTAAATCTTCTCTAGAGTATTGAAGAAGGGGGCGAACAATAATCATTTCTTCGTAAGTGGATACTCGGCTCCAACCATAATGTTGCCCTTTAACACCGTGCTGCTTTAAAAGGAGGTAATTTTCAATAACATCATCAATGTGGTGAGCAATAAATAGAGCTGCGGCGTGATGTTTTAAGAAACATTCTAAAAAGAATTTATAACGAAGCTGTCTTGCCCAATCTGCTACTTCCTTTTCGCTTTTCCCCTCGGGAGGATAAGCATCTTTAATCTCCAAAATTAAATGTTTTTCTTTGCAGTACTTTTCTACCTCTTTTCTTGCTGTCGCTAAATTGTTCCCTAAATGGTAATCAACAAAGCACACAACAGGAGAAACTCCATCTTGCTGCATCATATCAAGTAAAGCCATGGAGTCCGGGCCAAAAGTACAAGCCGCAAGATAAACATTTTTTGGACCAAATTCATAATTGAGTAGACTCATAAATCCGCCTCCCTTTGTTCTTCTTTCACTTCCAAGATTTCAACCATTTCAGTTGCTTCTTCTTTTTTTGCGTAAGGACGAACTTCACATATCTTTGCAAGAATCGTTTTCTTCCCAAGTTTCAAGGTAAGCAAGTCGCCTTCATGAACTTCGCTCATTGCCTTCGCAATTTTACCATTTAGAAAGACATCCTCATCTTCGCAAAGCTGTTTTGCAATTTCTCTTCTTTTGATTAATCGTGAAACTTTTAGAAATTTGTCAATTCGCATGGCTTATCTTACCATGCAAAAGAGCGCGCAAAAGGCTAATTACGCATCGATTTTATTTCGATACACCTTATGGATAAGGTGGACAAGACGAATTAGGTTCGCAAACCAGTCATCTTCTTTCCTCAAACTAACGCGCAATTTACGGTCTGCAAAGCTAACACGAATAAAAGGCAATAAAGGTGTTAAAGCATCAAACAAAGCAACACCAATTCCGGAAATTTTAGAGAAAGAGTTGGATAAATATAAATCCACAGAATCCGATTGCTCTTCTAAAGAACCAAATTCTTCTCCTGCTAATAAAATATCGAGTCTTTTCTTTTCAAATAAACGCTCTAAAGGTAAGGGGAAGCGGCCATATATATCCCTTGTTTTCTTCATATATTCCTGCAATTCCTCATTATTTTTGATGTTTTCAATTTCACGGTACATCTGCAATTTGTCGCTATTAATGGCGTAATCGTCAGGAATATAAGCATCGATACCAAGTAGTTTGTTTGGTTTTCTCTCTTCTTTCTTTTTCCCAGTCTTTCTCTCTTCGACTGCCTCTGAAAGCATTGATAAATATAAATCTAGACCAATTGCGTCGATAAAGCCGGCCTGTTCTGGACCTAAAATATCCCCAGCACCACGTATCATCAAATCTCTTTGCGCAATTTTGTAACCGGATCCTAAATCCGTAAATTCTTGGATAGCTTTAAGACGCTTTTCTCCTTCTTCCGTCATCTTTTTACCAGGGCGATAAGTTAAATAAGCGTAGGCAATTGTGTCTCCTCTTCCAACTCTACCTTTAATTTGATAAAGCTGAGACAAGCCAAAATGATCAGCAGATTCAACAATAATTAAGTTCGCTTTGGGAATATCAATTCCGTTTTCAATGATGGAAGTTGCAACCAAAATTTGAATTTTTCCTTCATAAAATTGCCCCATGATATCTTCGGTTTCTTCCTTAGGCATTTGGCCATGGATTACCCCAATTTGTGCTGTAGGAAGTAATTTTTGTAAGGCGGCTGCTTTTTGGTAAATCGAAACGACTTGATTGTGAACATAAAAAGCCTGACCTCCTCTTGCTAATTCCCTAGCAAGAAGCTCTCCAACAACATTCTCGTTATAAGGAATAACGTAAGTTTGAATAGGCATTCTGCCTTCTGGAGCCGTCGTAATTTCAGATAAGGCCCTTACTCCAAGAAGAGACATTTGAAGAGTGCGCGGGATGGGTGTAGCGGATAAGGTTAAAACATCTACACGCCTTTTCATCTCTTTGATTTTCTCTTTTTGTTCCACACCAAAACGCTGCTCTTCATCAATAATAAGAAGACCTAAATCTTTAAAAGAAATAGAGGAAGATAAAAGAGAATGTGTTCCAATTGCTAAATCAATTTTTCCGTTTTTTAAATCCTCGCTTTGTTCTTTCATTTCTTTTTTGGGAACCAAACGAGAAAACTGCGCAATTCTTACTCCTTTTGAAAGAAAACGAGTTTCTGCGAGTTCAAAATGTTGTCTGGCAAGCAAAGTAGTAGGGCAGAGTAAAGCTACCTGCTTTCCTGCAAGTAATGCCTTATAAGCAGCGCGGAAGGCAACTTCTGTTTTCCCAAAACCCACATCACCACACAAAAGGCGGTCCATGATTTTTGGTGATTCCATATCAGCTTTAATTTCTTCTAATGCTTTTGCCTGATCTGGAGTCAGTTCATAAGGGAATTCATCTTCAAACGCCTTTTGAAGTTCATCATCTTTTGGAAAGGCAAAGCCAGGTTCTGACGCTCTTTCTTTATATAAGTTATAAAGACGGTCAGCAAGTTCTCCTACCTTGGCTTCAATATGCTCTTTTTTCTTTTTCCAATCATTTCCTGCAAGATGAGAAAGTTTTGGGGCAACTCCTTCTCTTCCTGAATATTTCCGCAAGAGACGGAACTGCTCTAAAGGTACATATAAAGTTTCCCCGCCCGCGTAAGCAATTTTGATATAGTCGCGATGCACTCCGTCCATTTCTTTGTTTTCCATGGAAAGAAATTGTCCAATCCCGCGATACTCATGCACCACATAATCGCCGGGTCTTAGCTCTTCTGCAGAACGTAAGATCGTTGCATTTTTAAAGCGAGCGGTAAAGCGCGTTGAAACGCTTCTTCTGCCAAATAATTCATTAGGGGCAAGAAAGACTACCTTTGCTTCTGGAACTTCAAATCCAGTAGATAAAAAGAGATGAGAGATTGCTGCCGGCGCATCTGGTAATTCAAAGCCTTCTGTTTCTTCGTAAGCAATATGGTTTTCTTCAAAATAGTTAGCGATGAGTTCATGGCGTTCCCCTTCTCCGCCACAAATAACAACCTTATCTCCTGCTTGCAAGTACGTTTCAATGGTAGGGTCCATAGCAGCAATACCTGTCCCAGTAGATATTGCCTCCCTCATTTGAATAACATAATCGCTATCTCTTTGATAGAAGCGTGTGGAAAAGCGTAAGGCAGAAGTATTTGGCACCGCTTCAAGAAAATTCATGTAATGTCTTAAACCATATGGAATGCGGTGACTTGCCGCAAGTTCTCCATAATATTCACTTGCCTCAAGTAAAAGATGATCGATTGCCTCTTTTGTTCCTTCTTCATCAAGAATGAATAAAAGAGAAGGGTTCTGGTAATGAAAGATGGAGTAAGCAGACTTACTGCCATAGCCAAAATACCGGTAACTAGAAGGATTAAAGTTTCTTTCAATAATGTTCGATAAATCGTTAGAAAAATGATTTTCTAACTCTTCGGCATCTGCTATAGAAAGTTTCGCGGCTTGTTTATCTACTTCCTTTTTTGCTTTGAGAGCAAAATCATTGAGTGTCTCGTCATCAAAAAGCACTTCAGCAGCAGGAAGAATACGAAATACATCTCTAGAATTTAAAGAAGTTTGGGTTTCGATATCAAACTCGCGAATCGATTCACATTCCTCATCAAAAAATTCAAGACGAATTGGTTTCCTCTCATTGACGGAAAAGATATCCAAAACATCTCCCCTAAGCGCAAATTGAAGAGTTTGATCAATCTTATTTACTTTCTTATAACCAAGAGCAATTAACTGTTCACAAAGATGTACTAAATCGTAGTTTTGTCCCTTTTTTATGGTAATAGTTTGCTTTTTGAAATAGGCAGGATCCATTAAAAAGCGTAAGGCTGCCGAAGGATGGGTAACTAAGATTTTTCCTCCTTCTTGAAGAAGTAAATCCATTGCGTATAGACGCTGAGCCATCAACTCTTTTGAAGAAGAAACTGCTTCTGCTCTTAAAAGTTCGTCTGAAGGAAAAAAGGCAACTTTGTCTTCACTTAAGAAAGATAATAATGCTTCATAAATCTTCTGCGCACTATATTGATTAGGTGCGAGAATCGCGTAATTCCCCTCTCTTTTTTTAAATAATGAGGCAAAAAGCAAAGCAGTTCCAATGGGCGAATTTAAAACAAGTCTTCTTTTAGACAAAAGAAGATCAGGAATCTTTTGTTCATCAAGTAGGTTAAAAAGATCCTTTCTCATTTTATTTTCCATTGCACTGTGACATGGCTGTTTCTAGCCCTTTGGAAGCAATAAGCAAGAAAGCTTCCACGGCAGTATCAATCGCGTGATTAATTTTTTCTCTTCCTTCTTTACTTGGTTTTCCAAGTACGTAATCAATGGGATTATGAAAAGGAGGTTCCCCAATACCAATACGAATGCGGGCAATGTGGTCGGTTCCAAGACATTGAATAATTGACCCAATCCCTTTATGCCCTCCAGAAGATCCGCCCGGACGAATACGTAAACTACCTTCAGGAAGCGCCATTTCATCATAGGCTACAAAAATATCGCTTTGCGGAATTTTAAAATAGGAAGCAATCTCACGTACTGACTCACCAGATAAGTTCATGAATGTGGTGGGCTTTAACAAAATCACAGTATCAGAAAAAGCGGGGTTTTTAACAATGCCGTATTCTCCCTTAAAACCAGTTCGATTGATATCCGCACCAATCTTTAAAGCAAAAGCATCGATAACATCGAAACCCAAATTATGTCTTGTGCCTTCGTATTCTTTCCCAGGATTACCTAATCCAACAAATAATTTCATAACTTCTTATTGTTTATTTGTCTCTTTTTGGCTTTCTTCTCTTTCTAAAACGTGAAGTACACTAACCACACGATCAACCTTTTCTTGGTCGTAATATTCCAAGGGGCGATCTAATAGAGAAGATAAGGCTTGAGGATCACTTTCTGGTGCTAAAGAGGGATCTTTTAACATTAACTCAATGGATTTTCTCATCATAATGTTTTGCGGAAACTTCAATTTATGGTAGTCAAAAGAACCACGGAATTGATAAAAACGAACATGGTACAAATCAAGAAGATTGCGGCTAATTAAATCTGCACGACCAGACTTAGTAGGAAAGGACATCCCTACCGAATAGACGATAATATTTTTTCCTTCTAGAGAATCATAGATAGCAAGAAAATTGTCTAAGCCTTGAATGACTCCTCCTCTAACCCAGCCACCAAAAATAATCGTGTCATACTTTTTGGTAGCACGTAATGCTTTTCTGCTAAGTTTCATTACATCAGCGTGAACATTTTCTGCAATTGCTTTGGCATACTTCTCCGTATTGCCTTGGTAACTTTTATAAATAATTAATGTTTTCATGGCATGGGGATTGTATCACGTTAGAAAAATAAACTCCTTCTGCTTCTTATTTTTAATAAGAAAAACAAAGAGCACTTAGAAAGATAATAGAGATGAATTAAAAATAATTTTTCTGTTTTGATAAGAAAAACTGCGCAGAACTAATATATTTTATTTGTTTTTATCTTTCTCTTTTGCAGAAAGGCGTTTTTCTTCATTGAAATTAAAATTCTTAATCTCGCGATAGATTCCCTTTAAATGAGGATAAATCTTCAAATATACGTTCTCATATAAAACATTATATTTTTCATGCGTTTCAGCATCTGGATAGAAAGTTTCTTGCGTTTCCACCATTGCAGAAACAGCTTCTTTTAAATTGTTAAACTCTCCTGCAGCTAAAAAGCCCGCAATTGCAGCGCCAAGAGAAGAAGATTCATACGTTTGAACTCTCGTCACAGGCTTTCCAAAAATATCCGCTGTTATCTGACAGATTTCATCAGAACGTGAGCCGCCACCAGACACTCTTAATGCTGGAATTCTGTGATGAAGTTTTCGCTCAAATTTTTCTAGACCCTCGCGTAATGCGTAACCGATTCCTTCCACGATCGCGCGATAAAAATGTTCCTGTGTAATAGAATCGGAAAAACCGATAATCGCTCCTTTTGCTAAGGGGCGAGAAAGAGGCGGACCCCAATAAGGCTGTAAGACAAGTCCATCGCATCCGGGCGGGACTAATGGAAGCTTTTTATCAAAATCCGCAGCAGAAGGGCCTTCTAAATTGGGAATATCACTTCTTCCACCAAATTCTTTTAAAAACCAGTTAATCATCCAGTACCCGCGATACACTTGAATATCCATGTTGTAATAACCAGGAACGCAAGAAGGATAACCAGGTAAAAAAGGTTCTGAAACGGCATAGCAATCTCTAGTAGTTTCAACGGTAGAAGCAGTGCCATAAGAAATTGCTGCGTTTGTGGTATCGATTACTCCTAGACCAAGAGTCTCACATGATTTGTCGCTTCCTGCAGAATATAGTTTTAACCCTTCTGGTAAACCCGTTAACTCATGCGCTTCATGCGTTATGGTGCCAAACAAGGTGCCAGAGGGGACTAAATCTGGAAGCATTCTTTCTTCAATTCCAAAAATTTGTCCTTTTAAATGATGCATGGGGTTTGGATACCACGCTTGTTTTTTCATGTTAATGGGATAATGTCCCGCTAAAGCGGAAGCACAGTCAATTAAATTCCCTGTTAAGCGATAAACAAAATAGGTTGAGATACCAACATATTTATCTACTTTTTTCCAAGTTTCTGGTTCGTTTTCACGAATCCAGTTTGCTACACAGCGAGCCCTATTAAAGTTTACTGTGTCCGTCATTCCGACGATACGGAAAGCAAGACGAGAAAAGAAAGGTAAAGGCTTTGCGTTCTCGGCCATTCTTTGGTCAAGCCATAAAATACAAGGTCTTAAGGGCTTTTTATCCTTATCTAATAAAACTGCCGTATCACGAAAACAAGATAGCGTAGCACCAACAATTCTTCCGATATAATCAGGATTATTTTTAATTAATCGCCGAGACGCTTTTGCAAGATATTCCACATAAGTATCTGCGTTTTGCTCCGCATAGTTAGGATGGCGGCTAAAGTAAGGAGGAGTATATTCTTCCTTTTCCATTGCTACCTGATGTCCACGCTTATCAAAAAGTCCTACACGAACGCTTTGCGTACCAAAGTCAATGGTTAGAAACAGGGCTTCATCCATAGTATTTGCTCCTATGTTTCATAATTTAGAAACAAATATTCAAAATTAGCAACGAGAAAAAGGTGTGTTCTTTCCCCAAGGCGCGCCCGCGCATGGTATATTTAATGCGCTGGGCCTTCGGTCCATAATTATTTTGTCTCAGGAGGAATCAATGGCAGACAATAAGAAGTATGTCTTCTCCTTCAAGGAAGCTCACGAACTTGGGCTTGGAAAAGATATCCTTGGAGGAAAAGGAGCAGGGCTTGCCGAGATGACTGCTGCAGGGATGAATATTCCTGCTGGTTTTACCATCTCTACTGAAGCCTGTAACCTCTATTATCAATCGGGAAAGAAAATCCCCGATGAGGTTTGGAGCGATGTCGTCGCTCACATCCACGAGATTGAAAAGGTCTCTGGAAAAGAATTTGGTGGCAAAGGTATGCCACTTCTCGTCTCTGTTCGTTCCGGTGCACGTGTTTCGATGCCTGGTATGATGGACACCATCCTTAATCTTGGTTTAAATGACGAGACTTGTGAAGCAATGGTAAAAGCAACTGGCAATGAAAGATTTGCTTATGACTCTTATCGTCGTTTCATTTTAATGTTCACTAACATCGCTAAGGGCCATCCAAGAACTGACATGGACCACATGTTAGATGAAATTAAAGAAAAGCACGGTTATAAACTCGATACCGAGGTGACCGCGGAACAATTAAAGGGCTTAGTAAAAGAGTACAAAGCCTACTACAAGAAAGTCTTTGGTGAAGACTTCCCTGTTGATCCTTACACCCAATTAAAGGAAGCTGTCGCTGCTGTCTTCCGCAGCTGGGACAATGAACGTGCCAACGTTTATCGTCAAATGAACGGCATTCCTTATAGCTGGGGCACCGCTGTTAACGTCCAAACCATGGTATTTGGCAACATGGGCGAAGATTGCGGCACTGGTGTTGCTTTCTCGAGAAATCCATCTACCGGTGAAAACGAAATCTATGCCGAATTCTTACCCAACGCACAAGGGGAAGACGTTGTTGCTGGTGTTCGTACTCCTCTCCACATTGATGAGCTTGCAAAGCGTATGCCTGAAGTTTACAAGGAATTTGTTAAGTCCATCAAAAATATGGAGCATTACTTCAAGGATATGCAAGATATGGAGTACACCATCGAAAAGGGAAAACTCTATTTCTTACAAACTCGTAACGGAAAGCGTACCGCTCGCGCAGCTTTAAAGGTTGCATGTGACCTTGTTGATGAAGGTTTAATTGATGAGGAAGAAGCAACTCTTCGTGTTGAGCCAAAGATGCTCAACGACCTTCTCCACCCAACCTTTGACCCCAACGAGTTAAAGAAGAAAACTGCTATTTTCAAGGGACTTCCTGCATCTCCAGGTGCTGGTACTGGTCATCTTGTTTTCACTGCTGAAGAAGCAAAAGCAGAGCATGAGGCTGGACACAAGGTTGTTCTTGCCCGTTCTGAAACTTCTCCAGAAGATATCATTGGTATGGTCAACGCAGAAGCAATCATCACTTCTCGTGGTGGTATGACTTCTCACGCCGCTGTTGTTGCTCGTTCCATGGGTAAGTGCTGCACTGTCGGCTGCACCGATGCCATTATTAACGAAGAAAAAGGAACTTTAACAATCGGTGATAAGGTGTACACAGCAAAAGACGTTGTCTCTGTTGATGGTACAACTGGTCAAGTTTATGAAGGTTCCATCGGCATGGTTCCTGCTGATTTAGGCGGATATTTCGGACGCATGATGGAATGGGCCGATAAGTATCGCCGCTTAAAGATTCGTGCCAACTGCAACACTCCATTAGATGCAGAAAATGCCCGTAATCTCGGTGCTGAAGGTATTGGTCTTTGCCGTACAGAACGTATGTTCTTTGCAGATGATCGTATTCTCAATATGAGAAGCATGATTCTCAGCGATACAACCGAGCAAAGAGAGGCCGCTCTTGAAAGACTTCGTCCATATCAAGTAAGTGACTTCTATGCCATGTATATGGCAAATCCTGATAGCCACGTTTGCATCCGTCTTCTTGACCCACCTCTCCACGAATTCCTTCCTGAAATTCATGAAGAAGAAAAGATTGAAGGCATTGCCAAGGCTCTCAACGTTACAGTTGAAAAGGTAAAAGACCGCATCAACCAACTCCATCAAGCCAACCCAATGATGGGATTCCGTGGATGCCGTTTATGCGTTGCTTATCCAGAAATCTACCGTATGCAGGCCACTGCTATTGTCCAAGCTGCCTTAAAGGCAAGCAAAGAACTCGGCCATGATATCGAACCCGAAATCATGATTCCTCTTGCTGGCGAACTCAAAGAGTTCAAGTGGGCAAAAGATGTGGTAACCGCTGCAGTAGAAGGTGAATTCGTCAAAGAAGGACACCGTCTTAGCTACAAGATTGGTACCATGATTGAAATTCCGAGAGCATGTCTCCGTGCTGGTGATATCGCCAAAGAAGCAGAATTCTTCTCCTTTGGTACAAACGACCTCACTCAGCTCACCATGGGCTTCTCTCGTGATGACTCTGGTCAATTCTTACCTTATTACTATGAGCGCAAGATTTATGAATTCGATCCATTCCAGACAGTTGATGTCGACGGTGTTGGCGAATTAGTAAAGATTGCTTTCGAAAGAGGACGCGCTACTCGCAAAGATCTCGTTGTTGGTGTTTGCGGTGAAACTGGTGGCGATCCTGCTTCTATCGCATTCTATGATGGTGTTGGACTTGATTATGTCTCTTGTTCCCCATTCCGTGTGCCTCTTGCCCGCCTTGCTGCGGCCCAGGCAAACATCCTCAAGATGCGTGCAGCAAGAAAGAAATAACTCTCTTTCTAAATAACAAAATAGCCTTCCTTCTGGAGGGCTATTTTTGTTTCTATTGCTTAAATTCCTAAGTAAGATTCGTAATATTTTTTATCACTATCGTTATTGGTAACAAAGATAATCACCGGGGAAGAAGGGTGATGAACAAGATATTCATGACACGTATCAATAGCAAGGCTTGCTCCTAGCTCCTTAGAAAAACCAGCAGATCCAGTCGCTAAAGCGGGGAAGGCTATACTTTTAAGGTGATAATTTTCTGCCAAACGCAGAGCGCTTTTATAACAGAGCTTTAATTCGGATAAAGCTAAATTTGTTACACGGTTTGAGGTATGCGGAATTATGACATGAATCACATGACGGCTAAAAAGGTGAAAACCACTTGTAATAGCGGCATAACCAGGGCGAAACTGTTTTTTCTCTTTCTTTAAAATATCATCACAAGCATCACGAAGTTCCATGCCTGTAAAAGAATGTATTTCATTTTCTAGACACTTGTGGCCAGGAACAAAACATCCCAAGAATTCGCTGCTTGCTGAATTTACAATTGCATCAACTTCCAAATCAACAATATTTCCGTGATAGTGTGCGATTTTATCAAGATTCGAAACAGGAAGTCTCATCGAGGAAACACGTGTTCTATTTCGATTTTCAAACTCTAAAAGAGCGCTCTCTAACTCATAAAACCTCTTGGGAAGAGTGTGCGCAGGGCAGAGATTCATTAATCCTCGAAGAAGTTCGCGCTTTCCTTTTAAAGAATTCGAATAAGAACGCATTAAAAAAGAATGTTCTGGATGGGCAGAGAGAAGGATAGATATTAATTCGCTAATAGCCTCATCAACGGTCATAAACTTAGAGTAAATCAATTGCTTTTTCTAAAGACAAAGAATCACTAGATTTTGATTCTTTATCATTAAGAGCGGGTTGAGGGTCCTTTTTAACAATAGAATGAATAACGCGTTGCTTTTTGGTTTTTGTTTCTGCAGAAATAGCAAATGGTAATTTGCGTTCTCTGCAAAGGGCCTTTAAAAACAAGATAATGCAAGCAGTTGTAGACAAGCCAAGCTTTTCAATAACCTTTTCTGCTTCCTTTTTAAGGTCTGCATCTACACGTAAATTTAATGTTGTTTTACTCATATCTAAATTGTAACGCATTTAGCGTTACTTATAAAGATATTTTTTCGATGTTATCAAATTTTATTGACATAAATTTATAATAAAAAGTGTAACGCATATTGCATTACACTTCATAAATTTGTAACGCAAAATTACTTTTTAAGAATTTTCTTTGCGGCGCCTTCTTTTGTAACTTGTCTTTCTCTAGCGAAGGCAGCATCTCCATCGCTAACATCTTCTGTAATGGTGCTTCCTGCGGCAATTAAAGTATCCTTACCAACATTTACAGGAGCTATCAAGGTAGAGTTGCAACCGATAAAGGCATTTTCGCCAATGTTTGTGGTGTTTTTGTGCGATCCATCGTAGTTTGCAGTAACCACTCCGCACCCAATATTTGCGTTCTTCGCAATTACCGCATCGCCTAAATACGACAAATGATGAGCTTTAACTCCCGAATCTATCGTTGATTTTTTAATTTCTACAAAATTACCTAAGTGGGTGTTGTCATGAATAATGGTATTTCCTCTCGAATGGAAATATGGCCCGATTTCATTGTCACTACCTACTACAGTATCCGTTAAATATGAAGTAAGAATTTTGTTACCATTTCCAACGACGCAATTTTCTAAGTAAGTATTAGGCCCAATTACATTGTCTTCGCCAATATACGTTTTACCAACAATATAGCAGCCAGGTTTGATCACGGTATCAGGACCGATTGTGACATCAGGACCAATAAACACAGAGTCGGAATCTTCGATAGTTACACCGCGTAACATGTGGCCTTTATTGATTCTGGCTTTTAAATTTTTCTCAGCAATAGATAGTTGATAACGATCATTAACGCCCATTGTTTCATCAATATCTGCTACTTCATATGTTCCAACTTTTAATCCTTTTTTAGCAAAAAGTTCGATAACATCGGTTAAATAATATTCGCCAGCAGCATTATTTGTGTTGATATGATGAAGAGCTTCAAAAAGTTCTTTGTTATCAAAGACATAAACTCCAGCATTTACTTCTTTAATTTGTTCTGCCAAATCATCGCAGTCCTTCTGTTCAGTAATTTTTACTACATTACCATGATTATCGCGAACAATACGCCCATAGCCATGAGGAGCATCTAAAACAGAGGTCATAATAGTTAAAGAATTATGCGAACTTTCGTGTTTTTGAAATAGCCCTTCGTAAAGTTCGGTTGTGATAAGCGGTGTATCACCACAACAAATAATAGTTTCCCCTTCTACACCCTCTAAAATGGGTGCTACTTGCATCACGGCGTGACCTGCGCCTTTTTGTTCTTTTTGCCATATAACTTCACAATCCTCTTTCACAATAGGCTCTGAAGTTGCCCCACCAAAACCGATAATGGCGATTAATTTTTTAGGAGATAGCGGTTTGAGGGCTTCAATAATCCACTTTACAAGTGGTCTCCCTAATATAGGAAAAGAGACTTTGCTAATATCCTCTCTTTTGCTTTTCATGCGGGAACCTTTTCCTGCAGCAAGAATAATTGCGTATCGATCCATAATATCCTTTCTGAATAATATTTTTAATTTAGGGTACTAGTAATAAAAGCCATATAACCATCTTCACGTAATTTTCTTCGTCCAGCTTCTAAACGCTCCTCATCTTCATCTATAGCAAACACTGAAGTGCCAGACCCTGTCATTTGCACAAAAGCAAACCCTAAGCCTTTCATATTATTTATTAAGCGTTTTACTTCTGGTAAAAGCGTTTCTGCTGCAAGTTCTAAATCGTTGCCAGCATAAAAACCCGCAAGTTCTAAATCGCGCCTTTTTAAAGCGGATATTACCTTGCCTAAATTGATTTTGGTCTTTTTTAAACCGTCGGAAGTTTGATAAACCTCTTTCGTACTTAAGCCTTGAACAGGCTTTGCAATAAGTACCTTATATGGCAAAATCCCTGCAATTTCCGTCTTAAATTCTCCAATTCCTGTAATAATTGCGGGTTTTGGATTGAGGAAATATGGAACATCCGCGCCTAATGTTAATGCCACTTTTCTTAATCTATTTTCATCTTCAATAGAGCACAACTTGGCAGCAGCCTTTAAGGCATAAGCGCAATCAGAGGAACCCCCTCCAAGTCCTGCTTCAGTAGGTATTCTCTTCTGTAAAACAGCACGAAAGTATGTATTAAGACCAAACTCTTTTCTAAAAGCAGCAAAAGCTTTTGTTACTAGGTTGTGAGCAGGGTCAGCCAAAGAGCTATCATTTACTTCAAGAACATCTTTGTTGTCGTTAATAGTTTCAACCGATAAATCATCTTTCAAGTCCACAGGAAGACAAAGGCTTTCGATGTAGTGATAACCATCTTCTCGAAGACCTTTTACTTTGAGAGTGATATTTATCTTGGCAACGGGGCGCAGTTCCACTTTTCTTTCCTCCTTATATAAGGATTGTAACGCACAAAGAAAT
Organism: uncultured Bacilli bacterium; assembly: GCA_944376605.1. Classification (GTDB taxonomy): domain Bacteria; phylum Bacillota_I; class Bacilli_A; order RFN20; family CAG-826; genus UBA4951. The sequence continues at coordinate 149,332 of CALWDE010000004.1, read as the reverse complement.
TACCTCAATCTTTCAATAAAGAATAAATGGTAAAAAAGTTACTCAAACTCAATTGTTCTGGCCGCTTTTGTCCGTCAATTTCTGCTTTTTCTAAAATTAATTTTGCTTTTTGTTTATCTTGGAGGAAAAGCGATATATTGGAATAAATCGTTTTTCTTCTGTGTAAGAATAATGCGCTTAAGATGCGATAGAAATCAGCGGCATTAACATTTCTGTTCTCAAAGAAAGTATAGGAAAATACAACACTTTCAACGTGGGGCGCAGGACTAAAGGAACTGGGAGAAACAGTAAACTCTTTTTTAACTTTTCCGAAGAAGGCAAGCAAGATTGATAATGGCCCATAATCTTTAGAGTTCGGTAAAGATATTAAGCGGTCATAAGCTTCTTTTTGAATCATAAAAACCGCTTTTTTACAGGCTGTAGCTTTCACAATTACATTTAAAATCAATTGGCTTGTAATATAGTAAGGAAGATTGCCAATAATTTTTGAATAACCCTGCAAATCTGCATCTAATGCATTGAAAAGTATAGGTTTTATGTTTTTGTTTTCCTTAAAATCATTTTGTAATTTCAGCACAAAACGTTCATCGATATCCATTAGCGTGCAATCTGCTTTGCTTTCATTTAGGAAATAAGATAATGAACCCGCTCCAGGACCAATTTCTAGTACTTGATCGTCTTTATCTATTTCTAATAAATCGACAATTTTTCTTGCTAAAGATTGATCAATAAGAAAATTCTGTCCCAAATCGTGATTAGCTAGCAAACGATAGCTCTTAATTGTTTCAAAATACTTATCGACATTCATGAACTGCCCTTTCCAAATCGTTTTTTGTAATACCTAGTACTATGCAGCGTTTTAAAAATGTTTTTCCATTCGTTTTTCCAAGATGAAAAAAATGAGAAACTTTATCTCTTAAAAAGGAAGAATTATCTTGTCCTAATAATCCAAGTTCGTAGAGGTCTTGAATGGAGATGTTAGAGACGTTGATATTTACCTCATTTGGAATTAAATGATTCAATGCTTCTAAAACACTTTGTTTATCACTTTCAGCAATACCTACTTTACCGTGCGCGATACATTTTTCTTTCGGAACGTAGGCATGAAGTAAATTAGGTACAGCTTCATTCAGTATTTTTCGAATCCTTGCTCCAGGAGCATCGGGATCAGTGAGAACAATACATTTTCTTTGTTTCGAGGCTTCTTTAATGAAGGAAATTGTTTCACGTGAAATAGCAGAACCGTTCACTGAGACAAATTCAGCGTCGAGAAAAGTTTCAAGAAATTGTATATCCGTCTTTCCTTCAACAATTATTAAGGTTTTAGCGTTGTTCATAGTAGTTTCACGTGAAATATTTTCTCAATGTTTTTGGCAATTTGTTTTGTTACTTCTTCAAGAGGTAAAGAGGTTATTTCTGCAATCTTTTTTGCCACATAAATTACATTTTTTGGTTCGTTTCTTTTTCCTCGAAAAGGTTCTGGAGTTAAGTAAGGGGCGTCTGTCTCTGTTACGACTCTCTCAAGTGGACAAGAAGACAAAACCTCTTTTACTAATTTCGCATTTTTAAATGTCAATGTGCCACCAAATCCAAACCATATAGGTAGTTTTAGAAATTGTTCCATCATTTCCACGCTATAAGAATAGCAATGAAGGATCGCTCCTTGTTCAGGCACATGTTCTGACAAAATTTGGTAAGTATCTTGCGCCGCATCACGGGAATGAATCGTTAAGGGGAGATGTAATTTATTAGCAAGCTCGATATGTTCGATAAATAATCTTTTTTGTTTTTCTCTTTCTTTTAAATCCTTTACCCAGTGGTAATCAAGCCCTGTTTCACCTATGGCAACGCAATTTTTGTCTTGCATTAGGCTTTTGATTTCATCCCAATCACCTTCTTTTGCCTCTTGCATATTTTCAGGATGTAATCCAATTGCTGCGTGGCATTCAGGATATTTTTGAGAAATTAAAATAGCGCGTTTCGCACTTTCTAGGTCGTAACTAGCAACCAAAATAAACTTAAGATTATTCTCTCTTGAATAGCTCATCTCTTCCTCAAGAAAAGAATAAAGTTCTGGGTCGTTTAAATGAGTGTGTGAATCAATAAAAATCATATTATTTACCTACACAAAAACGTGAAAATACTTCATCTTCTACATCTCTATCTGCCTCTAAACCAAGCAATTCTTTGCAGCAGTTATAAGCATCTAAATAATTGATAGAAACAATAGATATGGGCTGCTCATCTTCTATAGCGTTTTTTGCCTCAACTAAAGCGTTTTTCATTTTATAAAGAAGGGATATTTGCCTTTCTGAAGAAAAAGAAGGGGTGACACAATCTGCAGAAGTAAAACCAAGATTTTGATAAATTGCTTCCAGTAATGCAGCAACATCGCCTTCTTTTGCAGAAATATAAATGACACCATCTTTCTTATCTTTAACAAGATCGGCTTTGTTTTCTACTACAATAGTCACTCTGCCATCTTTCTTAGTCTCTACTGATACAGGACAAGAAGCATCCAAAACTTCCACTACAACATCCGCCTTATCAATCGCTTTTAAGGTTAGAGAAACGCCTATTGATTCAATCTGATCATTACTTTCCCGGATGCCTGCAGTGTCTAAAAAGTGAAGTGGAACCCCTTTGTAGGACAAGGTTCCTTCCACAATGTCTCTTGTAGTACCAGGGATATCTGTCACAATCGCTTTCTCTTCTCCTAAAAGAGCGTTTAATAGAGACGATTTACCAACATTTGGTTTACCCACTAAAGCAACTGTCACTCCGTTTTGATACAAATGACCCTTTTTTGCGCCATCTAACAACTCGTCTAGGTTAGAAATTAGCCGACAAACACTGTCTTTTGAGCCCCCGGTCGCATTTTCTTCAAACTCGTTATATTCAGGAAAATCTATGCTTACTTCTGTAGATGCTACAAGTTTTCCAAGCTCTTCCATAATAGGAGAAAGTAGCTCCGATGTTTCTCCTTTAAGAGATAAGAAAACTTTTTTTCTGCTCTCTTCCGTCTGAGCATTAATCATGTCATTAACAGCCTCAGCCTCTACCAAGTCCATTTTTCCATTTAAATAAGACCGGAGAGAGAATTCGCCGCGTTCTGCTTGTCTTGCACCTAATGACAAATAAGCATTGACGATATTTTCCCCAATAAGAGGGGAGCCGTGCGCCATAATCTCCACCGTTTCTTCTCCAGTGGGAGATTTTCCAGCGGGATAGGCGAGTAAAACCACTTCATCAATCGCTTCTTTTTTGTGATTAGAAATAATTCCTACATAAGATTTTCTGCTGCAAATCCCGCTTATCTTTTTTGAAAATAACTGATCTGTAAGAGAGAAAGCACCATTTCCTGCAACACGAACAACAAGTAAAGCACTTCTTAAAGGAGGAGTAGCAAGCGATACAATAACGTCATCTAATTTTCTCACTATTCTTTCCTCATCTTTCCTTTTAAAGAGTGGATACGGATGCTGCCGCCATTTTTCTTTACTAATTCTTTTGCGTAAGATATCGCTTCTTTTTGGGTGTTAAAAAGTTTGATTGCACGTTTGCTTGTAGCTAAGCGAACTTGCCAACGCACGCCATTTTTTTGTTTGCTGATATGGTAAACACGGATACCGCCTTTATAGTTTCCTTTTCGAATTTGCGACTGTAATTTCTCTCGCTCTATGGTTTCTTCCTCTTCTTCCGAGTCTTCTGGAGCGTAACTAATCGCAAGTTCTTCGTCATTATTGCTCTCTTTGTTTTCCGTTTCTTCTGGAGCAGCCACTTCAGGGCGAACTAATGTTTCGTTATTCATTTCTGCTGCTTTCTCGCTTGCTCTTTTTAAAGCAGCATTTAACTGAGTAGATTCCGCTGATGCAATCGTTACAGAGCGGCACCATAGCGAATCAATTGCGTTGCGAACGGGAATAATGATTAAAGCTATAATAAACACACCAAGAGTAATCATTAATCCGTAAATAATTGGCATTAATGTATTTGGACTATCTGTGTTCAAAATAGGATAAGGATCACCAATTACTCCTCTATAAATTAGTAGCCAAATAGCAACAAAATAGCAAAGAGAAGGAATAATAGAAAACAAGCTTTCTAATAAATTTAATTTTGTTTCATGTTCAAAAACTAAAAAACTAACTAACGCAATTAAAGGAATAAGGAAACGAATCCATAAAGTGTCAACAGGATTAAATACCGCAGATAAACCATCCGCAGTCATTGGGTATAAATAAATAAGAGAAAAGAAGAAGGAAACCATTAAACTAGCAACCGTAATAAGTTTAAAGGTACGGACGTAGTGCGGTATTTCTTTTGCGCGAGAAGAAAGACATATACTTTCATAAATAACAGTTAGTAAAGCAGATACAGCGTAAAGCATTGCAGCATCGAGGGTAAAATCACTAAACGCATTTGCACCAGAAGCAATCACAGTGCCTAAAGGATTCCACCAGCCAAAGAAAGCGTTCATGCTTAAAAAAGCAATTAACACAAAGAGAACAGCATTAATAGTTAAAGAACCAATACGACTTACCAACTTCATGAAACGCCCTCCTTTCCGCTTCTATTTTACGATAATGCATTTTTTGCTCAAGAAAAGCGGAGCTTTTTGCCCCGCTAGTTATCAAATTGAATGATTTTGTTAGTCTACGTACTTAATCACAACTGCGCGATTGCCCCCTTCTCCTTCTGATTCAGTGGTGATGTGTGGCATTCCGTTTAAAGCGTTATGCACAATTCTTCTTTCATCAGGAGTCATGGGATTAAGTTTTGCACTTCCTTTGGTTTTTTGAACGCTTTTTGCTTCTCTACGAGCAATTCTTGCTACTTTTTCATAGCGTTCTTCTTTGTATCCGCCAACATCAAGAAGCACGCGGTAGCGATGCTTGAAATGGGCGCTGACAGCTAAACGGGTTAATTCATTAAACGCCTGAAGTGTTTTTCCGCCCGTTCCAATTAATATTGGATTCCTTTCGCTCTTGATGGTGAGGTGGATGATGTCTCCATCTACATAACCATCTAACTCTACTTCAACCCCTAAAAGAGAAATCGATTCAGACAAATAGCTTTTTGCATATTCCAGAGCATCTTCAATAGAAGGAACAGCAATGGTTACACTTTTACTAAATAAACCTTTTTTCTCTTCAATAACTGTATATTCGATTTTTTCAGCAGGAACTCCAAGTTCTTTGGAAGCTTCTTCTAACGCTTTTTCTAATGTTTTACCGTTAAATTCCTTCATTATTTAAATCCTTTCTTCTGAGCTTTTTTCATAAAGTGCTTAGAAAGATAAAGCTGGGTGAATAATGTTTGCGCAATACTCATAAGGGAACCAATGGCCCAGTATACCGCCATAGCACTTGGTAAACTAAAGGAGATTAAAATGGTGAAAGCAAGCATAATAATATTTACCCACTTCATCATTTTTGCATTGCGATCGGCAGCAGGATTTGTACCTGTTTTGGTTAAATTCTTTGTTCTTCTTTTGTTGAGCCATTGTGGCAAAAGAACAGAAACAATTTGTAGCGCGACCATCAAAATAAAGATGACCGCCATCGTCCACCAGCCGTTCGCGTTCACATACCACCCTTCAGAAAAATCAAGCAGGGCAGTAGATACTCTAGCTGATAAGGAGAGATTTAAGAATTCACCTGTAGCCAAAGCGGCGGATCCTTGTAAAGCACCCCAAACCGCAATAAAGACAGGGAATTGGACTACTAAAATTAAAATCATCGACCACATAGAAACGTGGTTACGTTTGTATAAGGCCAGCTGTTCTTGTCCTAATCTCATCTTTTCAGCTTGATTGCTGTCGCTGTTAGGATACTTTGCTTGAATTTTGGCAAGTTGAGGCTGTAACGCCTGCATTTTTTGCTGGTCCATAGTTGATTTGAAAGTCAATCCTAAGACCACAATACGTACGATAATAGTAACTAAAATTAATGCCCAAATTTGTCCAAAACCAGTTAATGCTGGTTCAAAAGAAACAGATAAGGTATCTAAAAGCCAGGCGACAGGATAGACAATTAGTCCTTCAAGGAAGCCTTTGCTCCAAGCATATCCCCAGTCTTTTACCTCAATAGGCACTTCCCAGTTTTCTTGAGGTCCATAGTGTCCAAAACTGCCATCAATATTGGTAATACAAGATGTACTTGTAGCAATGGCGTTGTTGATTTGTGTTTTATAACTATTAATCCAGTCAAAAGAAGGAACGTTACTAGCGCCTAGTTCTAAGGCTAGTTGCTCGTTCCATTCATCATAGTTACCCCATAAAAGAGCATTTCCATTACTATCATGCCCGTAAAATTTTAAGTAACCGTGCTGTCTTAAAATACTGTTTTCGTTAGCGGTAATCCCGTTTTCGTTCCCTAAAACATTCGGTTCTGACCAAGGGTTGATATCTTCTGCAACTAAGGTTGCTTTGTCTAATCCAGAAGCCTCTACAGCAGCATCAAGAACAAGTTGGTCAATTGCTTTAAAATAGTCATAACTAGGTGTAAGAAGCCCTTGTGCTTCAAAACTTGTTATGAGACCGTTAATTAATGTAGCGTTTGCAGCAGTAAAATTGCCTGAAGAATCAACTGGAATATAAGCGTAAAGGTTGTCATTGCCTTCTTCGCCATAAACCGGCCAAGCTACATCTTCATAAATGGTAGGAACATCGTCTTTGTTGACATACACAGTAACACCTGTGTCATAGGGATAAGCCATATTGGCTCTATCAAGATCTGTACAAAAACTAGCCGTACAACTTGATAAAAGGACTCCTCCTACAATTAGAGCCATTACCCCTAAAAATTTCGCTTTAGTGCTTTTCTTCACTTTGAATCTCCAGCTGCTTGAGCAGCTTTAATAGTTCCTCTTGCTCTTTTGTAAAAGAGTCAGTTCGGAAAGAAGGACGAGCGGTAATGATAAGGTCAATTTGTTTCGAAAAATCAAAACCCTTTCCTAATATCGCACGAATTTGGCGTTTGATGCGATTTCTTTTTACTGCATTACCACATTTTTTGGTAACTTGAATACCAACGCGTGAGTGTGTGAGAGAGTTTTTTTGGTAATGAAGCGTTAAGGTTTCCGAACGAAGACACACTCCTTCTTGTTTAATTTGAAGGAATTCTTCATGCTTCTTAATTCGGAATATTTTTTTCACAATACTACCTTAATACAAAAAGCCTGCCAAAAGGCAGGATTAAGCACAAATTCTAGCGCGTCCTTTTGCACGGCGACGGGCGAGCACTTTTCTTCCGTTATGAGTGGCCATGCGGGCACGGAACCCTGCCATGTGTGCGTGTTTAATTTTGGATGGTTGATACGTCTTTTTCATATTTATTTCCTCCGAAGTGGCTTAGTAGCGTTGCCGATTATACGGACGCGCGCGCATCAACTCAATAAACAAAATCACATCTTTCTTTTTTTCTTTTCTCTAAAAGAGAAGTTTTCCACTTTTCCACAGTAAGGTGGATTCATTTTCCACAATTCGGTGGAAAAAACTTAAAACATTTGGTTTCACGCAGGAAAAATTAGGGTGCTACTTTGGGGATAATGTGCCAAAACCACTAGTTTTCCACCAAAAAGTTATCCACAGTTTTGTAAAGACCTACTTATCCACAGTTATATTTTGTTGAAATGTTTCTTTTTACGATAAAATCGCATCTTTTTTCTTTACATTGTGTGGATAAGTGTAAGTTATCCACGGATTGTATCGCCTAACGCGCCCCTGCGTGATACACTCAAGGCCGTTATGGAAAATGTTGCCGCCACCATCGCAGACACTTGGAGCAGAACCTTAGCTCTCATTAAAGAAAGAATGTCTGACCCAATTTATTTTGAACCTTTCTTTCAAGACACTCATATTGATCATATTGAAGGTAAGGTAGTTTATGTTGTAGCAGGCACTGAAGTTGCCGCGAAAACTCTCTCATCCTCTACCTTTCTTGATTTAGCCAATCAAGCCCTTCAAGAAGTGACAGAAAGTGACTTCGTCGTTCAATACATTACACCAGTTGAGGCCACAAAATCTGATAAAAAATCCTTAAATTGCGAGTATTTTGCTTTTTCGCGTTTGAACTCTGCTTATACTTTCAAAAATTTTGTTGCTGGCGCTAGTAATCGTGAAGCATATGGAGCAGCAATTGTTGCCTCTGAACGTCCTGGTGAGCTATACAACCCAGTTCTTATTTACGGTAATTCAGGCCTTGGAAAAACACATTTGTTACAAGCAATAGGAAATGCAATCAGAGAAAAACGCCCTGATTTAAACGCTTTGTACATTACAAGTCACGACTTTGTTGAGGAATATACACGTTATTTACGAGGAGAAAAAACACAATCTTTCGTAGATTGGTTTAAGCAGGAAGTAGATGTTCTTTTAGTCGATGATATCCAGTTTTTTGCAAAAAAGCCAAGCACGGAAGAAACCTTCTTTGCTATTTTCAACGCATTCCAGGGAAGCGGAAAACAAATCGTTTTAACAAGCGATCAGCACCCCTACAAAATAGACGGACTTAGCGACCGTTTAAAAACACGTTTTGTTGCTGGCTTGCCCGTTTCCATTTCAGCACCAGAAAAAGAAGTTTGTGAAACCATTCTTAAATTAAAAATTGAAGCGAACAACCTTGATATCAATAACTTTGACCCTGAGGTTATTTCTTATTTTGCCGAGAAGTTTGGCAAGAATATTCGTGAATTAGAGGGGGCTTTTGCAAGGCTTTTGTTCCATGCGGTCAATTTATTCCCAACTAAACACATTGATTTAAAAACCGCAATCGCTGCAGTAAATCCTTTAGCAGATGTCCGCGACGATTTAGAAACTCTTTCTATCGAGAAAGTAATTTCTACTGTTGCCTCGATGTACGGACTTACCTCATCTCAATTAACAGGGAAAATCCGCACCGCGCAAATTGCCTTAGCAAGACATATTGCTATGTATATGTGTCGTTCTTTACTTGATGCCCCTTTTGCTAAAATCGGTGCCGCTTTCGGAGGACGCGATCACACAACTGTGATAAATGGTGTAGAAAAAGTGGAAAAATCGTTGAAAGATGACCCTGACTTACGCAAGGTCGTGAAACGTTTGGAAACAAAGTTAAAAGGCTGACGATATCTAATAAAAAGGTATTTTTTGAAAAAGATTAAAATGTTAAGGAAAAGGAGTTATCCACTAACTTATCCACAATTCGTCTCACTCTTATTATTACTATTAAATAAGAATAAAATATAAAAGAATAAAAACAGGAGGATAGCTATGCGATTCACAATCAAAAGAGAGCAATTCACAAAAGCACTTAGCATGGCTTCTAGAGCAATCCCTAATGCTGCCACAAATGCCTTACTTTTGAATTACCGATTAGAAGTAACTTCAAAAGGCTTAGAAATAACTTCTAGCAATGGAAATATTTCTATTTGGACCTACATTCCTTTTGAAATGAACGGTGAAGAAGTGCTCCGTGACACAACAGAAGGGGCTATTTTAGCGAATGCACGTTTCTTGAATGATGTCGTTCATAAGCTTGATTCTGATGAAATTACCTTTGAAGTAATTGATGGTACTTATGCGCGCCTTATTGCGGGCAAAAGTGAATTCAAACTCACCAATTGCCAAGATGCGGAAGAATACCCCGATATTGACTTAGAGCCTGCAGGGAATTCTTTCACCCTTCCCGCTCCACATCTTACCGAACTTGTTGACGAAACAGCCTTTGCGGCAGCTTCTGCTATGAGACTTGTTACTGACGTTTTGCGTGCAGTCAATTTAAAAGCAGTAAACGGGCAATTAATTGCTATTGCAACCGATGGAGCAAGAGTCTCTAGAAAATCTATTCCTTGTGATGAGGAACTCATGCTAAACGCTAATGTTCCTGCTGATGCCTTAAAAGAAATTGTGAAGATGTTTGATGGAGTGAGTGAGGTTAGTTTGTCTGCAACAGAAGACCGCGCAGTATTCTCTTTCGGAAACACAGTTGCAGCAACGCGCCTTATTTCCGGTAACTATCCTTTTAGTGATTCTGTTATCCCGAAGAGCTTTACCCGCTATTTAGACGTTTCTTCACGTCAACTAATTGCGGCGATTGAGCGCGTTTCCGCAATGACAGCAAACGAAAAGACAAGGGTGGTGCGTCTTACGATGGAGGAAGAATCCGTTGTTGTTTCTTCTTCTTCGGATACAAACGGTTCTGCAAAAGAAAGTATTGAGACTTTTGAGTTTAACGGAGAACCTTTAAGTATTGCCTTTAATGCGGACTTTGTTATTGCTGCCATTAGGGCTCTAGGTTCTGAATCTATTACGATTTCTTTTGCAGGTGAAATGAAGCCTTTTATTGTTCGCAATCCAGATGATGAAGCGATTGTAGAACTTATTACCCCAATGAGGACAAGATAAAACCTCTCTTAAAGCATTCTAAAAGGCGTAAGAAACGCCTTTTTTCTTTTGCTAGTCTTTTTTACTACTACGTAGTAAAATAATCGCGTGGAGAGAAAAAGAGAAATTGTTGAAATTCACACCCCAGAAATTACATTAGGGCAGCTATTAAAGTTTGCTGATGTAATTAGTGAAGGGGGAGAGGCAAAACTCTTTCTTGCTACTCACCAAGTTCTTGTAAACGGTGATAAGGAAGAAAGAAGAGGGAGAAAACTTCATCCTGGTGATGAAATTACTCTTCCTGATTGCGTTTTACTTCTCAAAGAGAGGATAGACGAATGATCCTAAAGAACTTGACCTTGCGTCAGTTCCGTAATCACACTCACAAAAACTATCTCTTCTCACCCTCTATTAATGAAATCGTAGGGCGAAACGGGACAGGGAAAACAAATCTGGTGGAAGCGATACACTTGCTATGCTTAGCAAGAAGTTGGCGAACAGCAGAAAATAAAAAGCTCATCCAAAAAGATAAAAATGAAGCTTATGTGGGTGGAGAAGTGGAAGAAGGATCGCTTCAAAGAAAAATTGAAGTAGTCTTACAAAAAGAAGGAAGAGTTGCTTTAGTAAACGGAAAGCCTCTTGCAAAACTCTCGCAATTATCTGGTCTCTTCAATTGTGTTCTTTTCACGCCAGAAGATTCTCTCTTCTTTCGTGACTCGCCTGGAGTAAGGAGGCTGTTTCTTGATGAAACTCTCTCCCGCACTTCTCCGGCCTATCTTCATAACTTAAGGCAGTTCCGTCATATTCTTCAAGAAAGAAATGCCGCCTTAAAAGAGAGACGAGATGATGCGCTTCTTGAAACCTTAACAGAACAGTTAATCTTGAGCGAAGAACCGCTTGTTAAGGAAAGAAATTTATTCTTAAAGCGTCTCATTCCCGTCTTTCAAAAAACTTCACAGTTCTTGCTTGGAGAAGAAAGGAAAGTGGAATTTGTTTATCACCCATTTCTGAAAGAAGAAAACTTTGTGCAAGAAGCTAGAGATTTCTATCAAAAAAGCAAGGAAAGAGATTACCTTCTTGGAAGTACACAAAACGGAATTCACCGGGAGGACTTTGAAGTCAGTTTAGAAAGAGAAAATGCTGCTAATTTTGCATCACAAGGAGAGGGAAGGATTTTATCTCTCGCCCTTAAAATCTCTCCTTCCTTCTTGGAAGAGGGGGACAAAAAACCTGTCGCCATCTTAGATGATGTATTCGGGGAATTAGATAAAGAACACGCAAAAAACCTTGTTCGCTTATTACCAAAACTCGGCCAGTGTTTCATTACTGGCACAGAAGAACATATTTATCAATCTCACGAGATTGTTATGAAATAAGAAATTCAGGAGGCTATTATGGACGAAGAAAAGAAAGAAGTGATTGCTGAAGAAGACGGGGTCACCTATGGAGGAATTGAAGTTCCTACCAACGAACGTTCTATTGAAAAAGCGGATGAAAATTACACAGCCGAAAACATTCAAGTCTTACAAGGCTTAGAACCAGTACGAAAAAGACCAGGGATGTATATTGGCACAACCGCTTCTGCTGGGTTACATCACCTTGTTTGGGAGATTGTAGATAATGCAATCGACGAAGCTTTAGCGGGATACTGTACAAGAATTGAAGTCATTATTAACCCCGATGAATCTATTACAGTTACTGATAATGGGCGTGGTATCCCTGTTGATATCGTTCATGATTCAGGTCTTTCTGGCGTCGAAACTGCTTTTACTATTCTTCATGCTGGCGGTAAATTCGGCAGCGGAGGCGGATACAAGGTATCGGGCGGTTTACATGGCGTTGGCGCTTCGGTTGTTAACGCCTTATCAAGTTGGTGCGAAGTAGAGGTTAAAAAAGAAGGTGGCCTTTATAAAACTCGTTTTGAAAATGGCGGTAACATTGTTCAGCATCTTACTAAAATCGGTGAGTGCTCTTTAGAAGAACACGGTACGAAAGTTACTTTCAAACCTGATCCTACCATTTTCACAGAGACCACTCATTACCAGTACGAAACCATTAAAAACCATTTACAGCAAATGGCTTTCTTAAATGGCGGAGTCGCTATTGTCGTAACAGACGCAAGAGAAACTCCTTCTCGTTCTGAAACCTTCCTTTATAACGGAGGAATTCGGGAATATGTGTCATTTATTAACTCTGGTAAAAATCCAATCAATCCGGAAGTTATCTACTGCCAAGGGGCAGAAAAGGTTACCCTTGTAGGCGGAGAAGAGTTAAGAATTTACTGCGAAGTCGCGATGCAGTGGACAGATTATTACAATAGCGACGGCATTTATTCCTTCTGTAATAACATTTCAACAAAGGAAGGCGGCACACATGTGGAAGGGTTTAATCTTGCCTTAAACCGTACTATTAACGATTACGCGAGAAAAAATAAACTTCTAACAGATAAAGATGCAAACCTCACAACAGATGACTGCAAAGAGGGTTTAACCTGTGTGATTTCCGCAAAGCATCCAAATCCTCAATACGAAGGCCAAACTAAAACGAAGCTCGGAAATAGTGAGGTTCGAAAAATTGTTTCTTCCATTGTCGGGGAACAGTTGATGCAGTTCTTGCTCGAACACCCCTCTTCTGCAAAAGCAATTGTGGAAAAAGCAAAGCTTGCGGCAAGAGGAAGAGTTGCTGCTCAAAAGGCGCGAGAGACAGCAAGAAAAGACGCTTTAGGAATTTCTTCTTTACCTGGTAAACTAGCGGACTGTTCCTCTCGTAATCCAGAAGAATGTGAACTTTATATTGTTGAGGGTAATTCGGCAGGTGGCTCTGCAAAAAACGGCAGAGACCGCGAGATTCAAGCAGTTCTTCCTTTAAGAGGTAAAATTTTAAACGTCGAAAAAGCAAGAGAAGAACACATTTTCAAAAACGCAGAAATCGGAAACATGATTTTAGCAATTGGTGGAGGAATTCGTGAAAACTTCGACGTTTCTAAAATTCGTTATCACAAAATTGTTATCATGACCGATGCTGATGTGGACGGCGATCACATTCGTATTTTATTACTTACTTTCTTCTACCGCTTCATGCGCCCATTAATTGAGGGCGGGTACGTTTATATTGCGCAGCCTCCTCTTTATAAAGTCGAATATAAGGGGAATCCCTATTACGCTTACGATGACCAAGAATTAGAAAAACTAAAAAAAGCATTACAGCTAAAAGAAGGTCATCCAATTCAACGTTATAAAGGTCTTGGTGAAATGAACCCTGAACAGCTTTGGGAAACCACTATGGATCCAAACGTACGAAAAATGATTCGTATCACAATTGACGATGCAGCCCAAGCGGAAAAAGTTTTTAGCGATTTAATGGGAGAAGATGTTTCTCCAAGAAAACAGTTTATTTCTGAAAACGCTCGTTTTGCGGAGAACTTAGATATTTAAGGAGGCCTCATTCATGGAAAACGAAGACAAGAAAGAAGAAGGACTAGAGCCTTCTAGTGAAGAAAATTTACCAAAAGCAGGTATTGATACTGGTTTAAGCGACCGAGAGATTATTGACGAGGTTCGTTCTGCCTTTTTAGCCTACTCCATGTCTGTTATCACCTCCCGGGCTATTCCAGATGTTCGAGACGGCTTAAAACCAGTTCAGCGTAGAGTTATCTACGGTATGGAAAATACAGGAATGCTTCCTGGTAAGCCTTACCGCAAAAGTGCCAAGGTGGTTGGTGATGTTATGGGGCGTTTCCATCCTCACGGCGACTCTGCTCTTTATTTAACCTTAGTCCGTATGGCTCAAAGTTTCTCTTTACGTTACCCCTTAGTGGATGGACACGGAAACTTTGGCTCTATCGACGGAGATGAAGCTGCTGCTATGCGTTACACCGAAGCGAGAATGTCTCGTTTAGCGGTAGAAATGGTTCGTGATTTAGATGAGAACACTGTTGACTGGATGGATAACTATGATGGAAGTGAAAAAGAACCAGTTGTTCTTCCATCTCGTTTCCCAAATTTAATTGTCAACGGCACACAGGGTATTGCTGTAGGTATGGCAACCAACATGCCTCCTCATAACTTATCAGAGACAGTGGACGCACTCATTGCTTTAGCGACAAATCCTGAACTTACCCCTCTAGAAATTATGCAGCAATATCTTCCTGGTCCAGATTTTCCAACAGGCGGTGTATTGCTAGGAAGAAAAGGCATCCGTGACTATTTTGAAACAGGTATCGGTACCTTCTCTATCCGTTCTCGTTATCAGGTGGAAGAAAATGGAAATCGTTCCCGCATTATTGTGGAAGAGATTCCTTATCAAGTGAATAAATCTTCCATGGTGGAAGAAATTGCCAAACTCGTCCGTGATAAGGTAGTAGACGGCATTTCTGATTTACGCGATGAATCTAACAAAAAAGGTATTCGCGTTGTAATTGAAATTAAGCATGGTTTCATTCCTGAAGTGGTGATGAATAATCTTCTTAAACACACTCAGTTACAAGTGAATTTTGGCGTCATCAATTTGTGTCTTGTAAATGGCGAACCAAAGACACTAGGAATGAAAGAGCTTCTGCAAAATTACATCGATTTCCAAATTGAGGTCATTACAAGAAGAACCAACTACCGCTTAAACCGCGATTCAAAAAGAGCACATATTGTTGATGGATTAATTCTTGCTCATGACGAAATTGATGAGGTGATTGCAATTATCCGCAGTTCTAGCAGCGATGAAGAATCTACAAGAAAACTCGAAGAACGCTTTGGCTTAACTAACGATCAATGCCAAGCTATCTTATCGATGACACTTAGAAGATTACAAGGCTTAGAGCAAGGAAAACTCCACGAAGAAAAAGCTGCTTTAAGCGCTGCTATTGCCGAATATGAACGGATTTTATCGAGCAAAGAAAACATTGTTGCTGTCTTGGTTGATGAATTAAGTGAAATCAAGAGAAAGTATGGTGACAAGCGTTTAACTGAAATTTCAAATGACGCTGCAGATATCGATTCAGAGTCTTTGATTCCAGAAAAAGATATCGTTGTTGTTTTAACAAAAAACGGATATATCAAACGAATGGATGATGATACTTTCCGTACACAAAATCGTGGTGGAAGAGGAGTAACGGGCATTAAAACAACTGCCGGTGACATGGTGAACATTATGGTGTACACCAAAACACACACTGACCTTCTCTTCTTCTCTTCTTACGGGAAAGTGTATCGAATGAGAGGATACATGATCCCAGAAGGAAACCGCGACGCGAAAGGTCTTCCAGTCATTAACTTATTAAAGTTAGAACAAGAAGAAAAAATCGTTTCTATTGTTGCCTGTGACGACTATCCTGAAACAGATTATCTCTTCTTTGCAACCGTAAAAGGCACAGTAAAACGTACTGCCTTAAAAGAGTTTGAACGCATTAATGTCAGCGGTAAACGTGCTTTAACTTTAAAAGAAGGAGATGCCTTACTCGATGTAAAACGCACAAGCGGGAACGCTATTATTTCTCTTGCTTCTTCTTCTGGTAGAGTTTGTAGCTTCTATGAAAACGATGTCCGTGATATGGGTAGAAGCGCAGCAGGTGTAAGAGGTATTGCTTTAGAAGATGACGAGATTGCGGTAGATATCACCACTTCAGAAGAAGGGGATAAGATTCTTGTTTTAACAGATAAAGGATACGGAAAGATTAGCTACGCAAAAGAGACGACCATCACAGAAGAAGATGGCTCTACAAGGCATTATGACGGATATCGTCTTACTTCCCGTGGCGCGAAAGGTGTTTTATCGCTCAAAATGGGCGAGAAGAACGGTGAGTTAACCGCAATGCGCGCAGTGCACGGCGATGAGGATTTAATGGTCATTACAACACAAGGTATTGTAATTCGTACTCCTCTTAGCCAAGTGAAAATTGCTGGTAGAAACACACAAGGAGTAAAAATTATTCGCCTTGAAGGAAGACAAAAGGTTGCTTCTTTAACAATTCTTCCTCATGTTGATGAAAACGAACTAGAAGAGGAAGAAGCGACGGATGAAGAGATAAACCCTTCCTTAGTTGCACCAGAAAGCGAAGAGGCACCTCATAATCCAACTCCAGATGAGGTGGAATAAATTGAAAATCTGTGTTCGTTATCTAGAAGGGAGGGGGGAGCCTAGTTATCTCGCCTCCCGCCTTAGGAAAAACTTAAAAGGTGCTTTAGAAAGCCAAGGAGAGCAGCTTGTTGATTCTTTAGACGCAAGCCCTTCTATTGTTCATCTTATCTCACCAGAAGATGACTCTTTTGCTCTAAAAGCGAAAGAGGCTGGCGCGAAAGTGGTAGTCAGCGCCTTATATACAGAAGAAGATCTTCCCGCTTCCTACTTATTAGAAAAAGAGGAAGACGGCTACCAGTCTTTAAAAAATAAAGCGGTTCATCTTTTAAAGAGTGCTGATTTCATCTTTGTTCCAAGTGCTAGAGCAAAAGGAATTTTAATTGATTCCGGACAAAATGCAGACAAAATTGAGATCCTTTCTCCGGGAGTAAATGTTTCGCGTTTTGAAGGGTTAGATCAGTTAGAAAAAGATGTGTTTCGTCAATATTTTAATATCCGCGAAAACGAAAAAACCGCAATTATCTTTGCGAATTGCAGAGATAATAAAGAATTGAAACTAATCTCCTCTTTTGCAAATGAAGCAAGAGAATATCGCTTTTTGGTGATAAGTTATGAAAAGCGGCGCCTTTTTAGTTTAAGAAAGCGTCTTGTTAAGAAAGGCCCAGGTAATATTTCTTACGAAGGGGTATGGCCTGATGATGTTTATCGTAGCGCTTTAAAAGACGCAAGTTTTTTACTCTTTTTAGGAGAGCCTAATCCTATCGCTGCATTAGAAGCAATGGCCTCCAAAACTCCTATTTTCGTCTATGGTAATTTACCCGCAGGATCCTATCTTCGAAAAGGAAACGACTGTTTTGTTTTTGAAGAAGAAAAAAGCCTTATAGAAGCTATGCACGGAAGGGCTAGTAAGGGTTATGATTCTTATATCGAGCGGGCTTATCGTCGCGCAAGAGAAGAATCTCTCTTACATCTTGGCAAAAAAGTTGTTACTCGATATGAAAAAATATTAGAGAGGGAATGATTATGATCGACCCAAAATTAATTGAAGAAAAACCAGAATACGTGAAAGAAGCGTTAAAAAAGAAGTTATGGGATTTTGACCCAGAACCTCTTCTTTCTTTATTCCAGAGAAGAAGAAGTTTACGGAAAGAGGTAGAAAGTAATAAAGCAGAACAAAATCGTCTTACCTCTTCCGTTCCTTCTTTTAAAAAAGAAGGCAAAGATCCTGCTCCTATTTTTGCTAAAGTTCGTGAATTAGCAGCAAATAACAAAGCAAAAGAGGAAGAATTAAAAACAGTAGAAAACGAGATTCAAGCAAGAATTGAAGTACTTCCGAATTTACCTGACGATGATTTAGTCGGTGGAGGAAAAGAAAATAACCACCCCATTAAAGAATGGGGAGAAAAGCCTCAATTCTCTTTTCAAGCAAAAGACCATGTTGCTTTAGCAGAGTCTCTTGGCATTATTGACTATAAAAGAGCAGCAAAAATTTCTGGTTCGGGAACTTGGATATATGTAGGAGAAGGTGCAGAACTTGAATGGGCGCTTCTCAACTACTTCATTTCTTCTCATTTAAAAGATGGTTATCAGTTTGTTTTACCACCTCATTTATTAAATGTGGAATCTGGCTATACTTCAGGACAATTTCCAAAATTCCGTGATGAAGTGTTTTATTTAGAGGGAGTGGAACCAAAGAAGTTTTTACTTCCTACTGCAGAAACTGCTTTAGTAAATCTTCATAGAAACGAAATCCTTTCTCTTGATGAACTTCCTAAAAAATATTTTGCGTACACCCCGTGTTACCGAAAAGAAGCAGGCAGCTACCGAACAGAAGAGAGAGGAATGATTCGCGGCTATCAATTTAATAAGGTCGAGATGGTTCAGTATACAGAAGACGACAAGAGCGACATTGCGTTTGCAGAAATGGTAGAAAAGGCGGAACGCCTTTTACAAGGATTAGGTCTTACCTACCGCTTAGATAAACTTGCAGCAGGTGACTGCAGCCATTCTATGGCTAGAACTTATGATATCGAAGTGTGGATTCCTTCTATGGGTATCTATAAAGAGGTTAGTAGTGTTTCTAATGCAAGAGATTATCAAGCAAGAAGAGGAATGGTCCGTTATAAAGATAAAGACGGGAAAGTCCACTATTGCCACACACTAAATGGCTCCGGGCTTGCTACATCCCGGGTATTCCCTGCTTTATTAGAGCAGTGCCAGCAAGAAGATGGCTCCGTTCTTATTCCAGAGGTGTTACGTCCGTTTATGGGTGGAAAAGAAAGAATCCTTCCTAAAAAATAAAATTGCTATAATACAAAAGCCATCGCGAGAGAAGATGATCGAACCAGGTCAGGTGGGGAACCAAGCAGCCTTAAGGTCACTCGCTCTGCGCGGTGGTTTTTTATTTTCATTTTTTCTTAAATTTGTTACACTTTTCTCGGAGTTGATATGATCCTTAATTACCCTGCAAATCTCATTCCTTTTGTTGAAAAAGCATTATTTGAAGAAGATTTTTCTTCTGCTCTAGAACTTGGCCATATTTATGATTTTGGGAAAAATGTAGAAAAAGATTATGAGGAAGCCTACTACTGGTATACCTTTGCTGACCAACATCATGTTGGAATCTGTTACGAAACAAACATGAGACTTGGTTATTTAGAAAGAAATGGACTTGGTACTCCACAAAGTTTGCAGTTAGCCTTACGTCATTTTGAATATGGAAAAATGAACGAGGCGAGTGAAGAGATTCGAAAATACTGTGAATGGGCTTATGAAGAGTGTCATAAAGAATTAGAAAGGCAAAAGGAAGAAGCTTGGAAACTAACAAGAGAAGGTAATCCTGATGCTCCATACCGCTTAGCAAGGCTTAATTACGGTTATTTCTCCTCCCCTTCTTATCCAGATTATGAAGCGCTAATTGTTGAAAGTGCAAAACGCGGTTCTTTATACGGCATGTATTTTTCTGATTATTACCGCTTTGTGGAAGATGAGGCGGGTCTTGAATATTTAAAGCGGAGTGCTGAAGGGGGTTTTTCGGAAGCATTAAGCACGGTTGGCGTTAATTACAAATGGGGGTATCGCGGATTTCCCATTGATTTAGTAAAAGCAGAAGAATGTGCAAGAAAAGCGGCCTTCATCTCCTCTGCTTATGATGGATTTTGTAATTCTTACTACGCAAATAATTACCATTTAGCGGACGACTATTTTTACGGGAAATACGGCAAAAAACGTTACGATTTAGCGATAAAACACTATTCTATTTCGTTAAAAAAGGATAAACGAAATCAGAACATTTTTACAAACATTGGGGAATGTTATTTTGAAGGCGGGAATGGTGTTTTAATGGATAAGAAAAAAGCTTTTTCCTATTTTAGAGATGCTTCCACAACAAGAAAAAGTGCTTATTTTCAAGGTGACTCCCTTGCTATGACAAGAATGGGTGATTATTACAAAAACGGTTACGGAATTGTAAATAAAAACCCAGCTCTTGCTTTCACTTATTATCGAAAAGCTTGCGAAAGAAATCCTTTTCCGGAAGCTCTTTATAAAGTGGGATTTTGCTACGAAGAAGGATTCGGAGTGAAGCAAGATACGTATCAAGCGACCCTATATTTTCAAAAGTGTTACGATTTAGCAAAAAAGCACGATGTTAAAACTCCTTATGAAGCTTTAGCGCTAGAAAAGTTAAACTTAAATTCTCCTTTTGGTGATATTGAAATATGACGGACGAACATTACATGGATATTGCCTTAAAAGAGGCAAGGCTTGCGCTAGAAGAAGGCGAAATCCCTGTAGGGGCAGTTTTAGTGCTTGATAATAAGGTAGTTGCACAAGGTCATAACGAAAGAGAAAAAGGTAAAAAAATAAGCGCTCATGCAGAAATTGTTGTTTTAGAAAAAGCAGCGCAAACTCTCAATTCTTGGCAATGCAAAGATTGCACTTTGTATGTTACATTGGAACCTTGCTTGATGTGTGCAGGAGCGATTTTACAAGCACGAGTAAAAAGGGTTGTTTTTGGGGCAAGAGATAACAAAGATGGAGCAATTATTTCTCGTTACCGTGTCTATGACGTTCCTTCTTTGCACGAGCGGCCTTTAATTGATTTTGGTATCAAAGAAAAAGAATGCAGCGACTTGCTTTCTAGTTACTTTGAAAGTATAAGAAAAAGACAATAATTTTTACGTGACATCCTCCCAATATCTTTGAGAATAAAAAACAAATGATTGAGTTAAAAGGGATTAAGAAATCATATCTTCTAAAAGGAGAGTCTGCTTTCACGCTTGGTGAAATTAATTTAATGTTCCCTGATAACGGATTTGTTGCCATATTAGGTCCTTCTGGATGCGGAAAAACAACCTTATTAAATGTGATAGGGGGCTTAGATCAGTATCAAGAAGGCGACCTTCTTGTTAATAAGGCCAGCACCAAAAACTATCAAGACAAAGATTGGGACGCTTATCGAAACACTCATATCGGATTTGTGTTTCAAAACTATAACCTTATTACCCATTTTTCTGTTTTAGAAAACGTTGAGGTTCCTTTGATGTTAAATGGAGCCAAAAGAGAAGAAAGAAAACAAAAAGCAAAAAAAGCGTTAGCGTTAGTTGGTTTAGAGAGTGAGGAAGAGAAAAAGCCTACCGAGCTATCAGGAGGACAGATGCAACGCGTTGCTATTGCGCGCGCTATGGTAAATGAACCGGCGGTCATTTTGGCAGACGAACCAACAGGAGCGTTAGATAGCAAAACCTCAGTGCAAGTCATGGATTTATTAAAAGAAATTTCCAAAAAGAGACTTGTTATTATGGTTACCCATAACGCTCTTTTGGCAGAAAAGTACGCTTCAAGAATTATTGAGATGGAAGATGGGAAAATCGTTAAAGATTCTAACCCTTACACTTCCAATATCCCTGCAAAAAAGGAAGATAATTTGCAAAAACGCACTTCTATGAGTCTTTGGACTGCCATTAGAACTAGTTTTGGTTCTCTTTCTACAAAGAAAGGGAGAACGTTTCTTACCATTTTGGCGACTTGTTTTGGGGTTATTGGTGTTTCTTTAGTGCTTGCTATTACAAATGGTTTTAGTAATTTTGTTACAAATGTTGAGTCTTCTATCGCTTCTTCTATGCCAATTACTATCAGCAGAAGCCAAGTTAGTTTAATTGGAGAAGAAAACGAAGATCCTGTTCTTTATCCGGAAGATGACAATCTTTATGTTTATAACGGATACGTTCACAGTTATATCAGTCATACAAACGATTTAAATAATTCAGATTATATCAACCAGGTTTTAAATCCTCTTATAGATGATGGATTAGCAAAATCTATTTTGATTAACCGCGAAGGGCTTGATTTCAACATGATTACCGAGTTAGGTGTAACACCTGGTTCTGGGGAATATGTTGAGGTGAATCAATATGATGACGCTTCACTTGGTGCTTCTCTTGTAAGCGGATTATCTCCTGTTCCTTCTACTATTTTCCATGAGTTATATATGGAAGAAGAAGGATTAAGTGATATGTACGACCTTATTTATGGGAAATTTCCTACTAATCCAAATGAAGTTGTACTCATTACAGATGAATATAACCGCGTTGATGTTGCAACTTTGGTAGATCTTGGCTTTTACGCTTCTCAAGAAGATGCTCCCACTAGTATTTCTTTTGCAGATATCGTGACAACCTCTTCCCATCAAGGAAAAACTTTCAAAGTATTTTCTGTCTCTTCTTACTATAAAAATCCGAAAGAAATTACCATTCCTTCTTATCAAATTGATGACGTTTCTCTTTTAAGCGGTGCATCTAGTGGCATTTACGTAGAAGGAAAAGTTATTGATAAAACTATTACCTTGTACGATAAACCCACTAGCGAAGATTTTGCTTCGATTTATAACGACCCTTCTTATGAAGGTATGGAATTAGAAATTGTTGGGGTAATTCGTCCCTCTGAAGATACCTACATTACTTTAATGCCCAGTTCGATTGGTTATCTTTCTTCTTTGACAGACTATTTTGTTGAAGACATAAATCAAGAAGAAACAAAAGCAATTCAAAAAGCTGCCACAGAGGCATGGTATATTCCTGAAACAATCAACATTAATGGCGAAGGTAGAGACGGCCTTGCCTATCTTAATGAGAAAATTCAAGAAGCGGTTACTAGTGTGCAAAGTGTAGTTAGTGCAAGCGAAGGATCTCAAAACAGTCAACTTGCTGTTGCGCAGTCATTGCAGTCAGCCATCAATAACGTTTCTAGTGCAGTTTGTTGGGTCGATTTCTCTTATTACGAAGATACAGGCGACAGCGTTTCTTATCGTTATTCCACCTCCTGTAACTCTTTCTTAGCCAATGCTCAAGCGATTGGTGCGAACTTTCGTCAAGACGAAGTTGCAAGCATCATGGAAAGTCTCCAAGAAGATAGTGATTTATCTCTTTTGGAAATCCTTTCTCTTTTAACTGAACTTATTACACCTGACTTCTTTGACTCCACTTCTAGCGCATTACGTCTTAGCGATTTTTTAGCCTATACAAACAGTTACTCTAACATTACTTCCATTTTAATTTTCCCTGAATCTTTGACGACAAAACCCGCTATTTTGGAACGTTTAGATTCTTATAACGAAGGAAAGTCAACACAGGATCAAATTCTATACACCGATTTAATGGGAAACTTTACCGACGCCTTATCAATGCTAATTGATATGATTTCTCTAGTTCTTATTGTGTTTGCTTCTTTATCACTGATTGTTTCCTCGATTATGACTGCGGTCACCACTTATGTTTCTGTGTTAGAGAGAACGAAAGAGATAGGTGTTTTAAGAGCGTGTGGGGCACGGAAAAAAGATGTTGGTCATTTATTTGAAGCGGAGTGCCTATTAGTTGGCTTTGCTTCTGGTGTAATCGGTGTCCTTTTGACTCTTGTTCTTTGCTTACCAATTAACGCAATGATTAATTCCATATTTACGGATCAAAGACTTGGAACGATTGCGGTTTTAGCTTGGTATAGCGCCTTGATTATGATTGTGATATCAACTTTGCTTTCTTGGTTAGCAGGGTTTATTCCTAGCAGAATAGCTGCAAAAAAGGATCCAGTCGCTGCCCTAAGAAGTGAGTAAGTATGTTACAATTTTTGGCGATGAAGGAACGGCCGACCAAGAAAGAAGAATTATTGAAGAAAATTCAAAACGCTGAGAGTTTTGATGTTGATTTTTCTGTAGGTTTAACCAGCAATCAAGTTAGTGTTCGTGAAAAAGAAGGTTTAACAAATAAAACGCCAAAAAAGGTAACCAAAACCTATTGGCAAATATTTTGCGACAACATCTTTTCCTTTTTTAACTTAGTGTTCTTTGCTATCGCAATTATGATGGCGGTAGCAAACACAAATATTACCTACTTTTTCTTTTTAGTACCTATTTTGTGTAACATCATTTTGGGTGTTTTAGCAGACATTAATGCAAGAAGACTTGTGGACAAAATGCGCCTTTTAACTGACCCAAAAGCAAGAGTTATTCGAAATGGAAAAGAAGAAAAAATTGAGCCTAGAGATATTGTTTTATCTGATATTTTACTGTTAAGTGCAGGTGATCAAGTTCCTACTGATTGCCTTGTAGTAAACGGCAGATGTGATGTGGATGAATCGCTTTTAACTGGAGAAAGCGACAGTGTTCCTAAAAAGATAGGGGACCAACTTTTATCTGGTTCT
The DNA here is from genome assembly GCA_944376605.1 of uncultured Bacilli bacterium. Taxonomy (GTDB): domain Bacteria; phylum Bacillota_I; class Bacilli_A; order RFN20; family CAG-826; genus UBA4951. Next base: position 125,202 of record CALWDE010000004.1, on the reverse strand, counting down.
TATGTGAAAGCAGGGAAGGTTTGGTGTGAAGCAAATAGAGTAGGCGCTGCGAATTATTTAGAAGGATTAAGAGATGCTGCTAAGCAGTTTAAAAGACCCAATAGTGAATTAAAAGGAACCTATTTAAAACTCTTTCTTGTATGCGGAATTGTCGCCATTTTTATTGGAGTAATGACAATCCTTACTTGGGTTACGCAGTCGTATTTGGACGGAATTGGCGTTAACTATTCCTCCTATCAAGAATTCATGATTCGCTTTTCAGGATCGTTAACTGCAATGATCCCTGCTGGACTTTATTTATTAACTTCCCTAACGCTTACCATCGGAATTATTAACTTGGCCCAAAAGAGAATGAACGTTCAAGAACTTTATTGTATTGAAATGTTAGCAAGGGTCGACGTGTTATGTTTTGACAAAACAGGAACCTTAACAGATGGGGCACTAAAACTAAAAGATGTTTATATTTGGAACGACTTTACAGAAGTAGAAGTGAAGCGTTTGCTTCGTTCTTTGTTTCTTGCAACAGGCGACGGGAATAGCACCGCTTTAGCTTTGTCTCATTATGCAGGAGACGGAACAGAGTACAGTAAAATCGCTGCAATTCCCTTTGATTCGGAACGAAAATGGAGTGCGGCAAGTTTTGCTGGTATTGGCACATTTTTAATTGGTGCTCCTGAAATGGTGATTGCAAAAAAGAACGAGGAAGCAGAAGCTAGAATTCTTTCCTTATCAAAACAAGGGTTAAGAACAGTTGGTTTGTATTTTTCAAAAGATGTTATGAAGCCAGGAGAGATGCCCTCTAAACTTTCTATGATCGGTCTTGCTGTTTTAGGTGATCATATTAAAGAAGACGCAAGAGCAAATATTGAATGGTTTGTGAAAAACGGGGTGGAGATAAAAGTTATCTCTGGTGATAACCCCTTAACTGTTTCGCGTATTGCGGAAGAGTGCGGGGTCCCTCATGCAGAAAGTTATCTTTCTTTAGTCGATGTTCCTGATGAAAAGATTCCTGAAGTTGCAAGTGAGTATGCAGTTTTTGGAAGAGTGCGTCCAGAGCAAAAAGCCATGCTTATTGAAAGCTTACAAGAAGCAGGACATAAGGTAGCTATGACAGGCGACGGAGTAAATGACATTATCGCTTTAAAGAAAGCGGATTGTTCTATTGCTATGGCCTCAGGTTCTAGCGCAGCAAGAAACGCTGCTCATCTAGTATCTTTAGATAATGATTTTTCTAAATTACCTGATGTTGTGGCGGAAGGTAGAAGAGTTATTAATAACTTGCAAAGAACAGCTTCTTTATTTCTTTCTAAAACTGTTTTTGCGGTTGTGCTTTCTCTAATCTTTTTAATGGTATCTTGGTTTGGTGGACCAGATTACCCCTTCTCTACAAAAAATATGTTTATTTGGGAAGTAGGCACTATTGGCGCGGGTGGCTTCTTTTTAGCCTTGCAGCCGACCAATGAAAAACTACAAGGTTCTTTTGTACAAAATATCTTAAAAAAGGCCGTACCTTCTGGAATTTGTTCTGTGCTTATTGTGTTAGTGATTTATTGCGTAGCATGGGCAAACCCTTCTTTTATGAGTTTAGATATTGCTAAAAACTGCGCGGTAATTGGTTTCTCTATTATGGCCTACTTTATTTTATTCCAAGTTTGCTTGCCGCTGGATTTATATCGTTCTCTTGTTTTCTTTGGGCTTTTAGCGTGCGGAGCGATTGCTTTTGGTATTGATGTTGGCTGTAACCTTCACTTCTTTGATATTGTGATTGATGGTATGAATGGGTGGCATTTAATCTTGGTTTTATGTTTATCGATTGGAACTGGTTTACTTTATCTTGCTATCAATGCCCTTTTCTCGCTTAAAATGAAAAAGAGAATAAATTTAGGAAAGGAGGAATCTCATGAGAATTCGTGACGATATTCAAAAAGCTTTGAAAGATGGTTTCCCTGTAGTGGCTTTAGAAAGCACGATTATTGCTCACGGGATGCCGTATCCTAAAAACTACGAGACCGCTTTAGCGTTAGAAGAAGCGGTTAGAAAAGAAGGTGCAATACCTGCTACCATCGGCATTGTGAACGGGGAACCTGTTGTTGGTTTAAATAAAGATGAATTATTAGAAATGGCGACACGAAAAGATGTTATGAAAGTATCGCGTCGCGATTTAGCAGTTTGCGTTGCTTTAGGAAGATGGGGCGCAACAACAGTGAGTGCCACAATTATTTTTGCAGAAGAAGCCGGTATTGAAGTGTTTGCAACAGGCGGAATTGGCGGAGTTCATCGTGGAGCGGAAGAAACTTTTGATATTTCTCGCGATTTACTTGAACTTGGTAATAGCAACATCACCGTTGTCTCTTCTGGTGTAAAAGCTATTTTGGATTTACCAAAAACAGTAGAAGTTCTTGAAACGGAAGGAGTTACTGTTTTATCTTACCAACTCCCTCACTTAGCGGACTTTTATAGCCAAGATTCTGGTTTACCAGTGGATTACGTTTTTGAGAACGTAAATGAGGCTGCAAAAATTATTTTGGCTAGGCGAAAACTAAAATTAAAAGGTGGAATATTAGTATCAAACCCTTGTCCCAAAGAATTAGCCTTAGATCACAAAGATATAGATCCAGTTATTGAAGAAGCTTTAAAAGAGGCGGAAGAAAAAGGAATTCACGGAAAAGCTTCCACTCCCTTCCTTTTAGGGAAGATTGTGGAGTTAAGCAAAGGCAAATCATTAGAAACAAATATTGCTCTTGCTATCTCGAATGCATCTTTAGGGGCTAAAATAGCGAAGGCTATTGCGGAGCAATCTTTATGAGAACGAGTGCAAAGTTTAAAGAAGCATTACATCAAATGATGGAACAAATGCCGCTAGATGAAATTAACGTCACGACACTTTGTGAAAAGTGCGGTGTTCATCGTCAAACTTTTTACTACCATTACCGGAATATTTATGACCTTATTGGGGAAATCTTTTTGGATGAAAAAATTCCTGATTTAGATAGAGCAAACGATCCTAAAAGTGCAATTTTGAAGTTGGTAGCGTACGCAAAGAACCATTTTGCCTTTTTAAAGGCAACTTATGCCTCTTCCGCTCACGACCTTGTAGATAGTTTTGTGTTATCTAAAATGATGACAAAGTTCCTTGATATTGCCGTTTTAAAAGAACAAGGTTCACTCGATAAAAAAGGAGCAAGAATTTTAGCCAGAAGAATTGGTTCAATTATTGAAGACGAGTTCCGCTTTGTCTTTAGAGATTTAGACATTACTCCTGCTCGTTTTGAAAAGCGGATGAAGAAGTTTGCTTCTCTTGCGGCGGATAAGCTCTATCCCGCTTTAGTGGCGATGGCAAAGGAAGAAAGAGCCTAATGGAACCGTTTATCTTTTACCCTAAAACAAAAATTATTTTTGGTGAAGGAGTTAGTAAAGATATTGCTTCTTATTTTTCACAATATAAAAAAGTACTTCTTGTCTATGGACAAAAACATTTTATTAGATCTGGACTTGATAAAATCATAAAAAATAGCCTAGATTTGCATGGAATTTCTTATATTGAATGTGGTGGAATATCACCAAATCCAGATATTTCTTATGTAGAAAAAGGGCTTGAAATTAGTAAGGGGGAAGGGGTGGAAGCGATTGTTGCAATTGGCGGCGGCTCTGTGATTGATGTTGCTAAATGTATTGCGGTTAATCTTGCTTCTAAAGGCTCTGACCCTTTACGCTTTAACAAAAAGAAGGAAGAAGCAAAAGCGTCATTGCCAGTTATAGCAATTCCTACTATTGCTTCTGCAGGATCTGAATGCTCCGACTCCTGTGTGATTTCTTCTTATAAAGACAATTTCAAAAGCGGTTTTAATTCCGATGTAATTCGACCTTTCATGGCTATTGAAGATCCCCTTTTAACGCTTGACGTCTCTCTTTTTCAAACCGGATGTGGCCTTATTGATTCTATGATGCATTCCTTAGAAAGGTATTTTGAAGAAGGAGATAGTCCTGTCGCGGACTGCCTTGCTTTAGCGGTAGTGAAGCAGCTATATCAAGCAGGTATTTCCTTACGGAATAATTTGCACGATGTCAAAGCGCGTTCTTCTCATCTTTTATTAAGTTCTTTTGCCCATAATGGCCTTACTGGTGTAGGAAAAATTCAATCTTTTGTGATTCATCCCTTAGAGCACGCTGTTTCTGCTTTTTATCCTGACATTGCTCATGGAGAAGGAATTGCTATTTTATTCCCTGCTTGGGCAAAGGTGACTTTTGCGCGAAACCAAAAGAAATTAGCCTTACTTGGCAAAGAAGTGTTTCAAGTTGTATCTAATAATGAAGAAGAGGCCGCTATAATGTGTATCAACTCTTGGAAAGAGTTCGCCTCTTCTTTCTCATTAAGAGGAAGCTTAAAAGAATGCGGAGTAAAAGAGGAAGACCTCTCTTGCTTCGCCAATCAAGTAACGGGCAGCGGTACACGTGCGGTTGGTCGCTGTCACCAAGCGCTATCAAAAGAGGAATGCGAAGAAATCTATCGCGCTTCCTACTAAAAAGAAAAAGGAGAAAAGATGAAGAAAAACGAAATCTTTGGTTGGGTGGTCTATATCGCCATGCTTGCCATCGCCATTGGTATTGGCTTTGGTGTTATTCAACCTTTAGTGCAAGGACAAAGTGATGTTGAAATGGTGATGAATCCGATTTTACTCATCATTATTGCCATTATTGCTGGTCTTCTTGCTAATGCCGCCTTTATCGAACTAGGGCACATCCTTGGCGCTAAAATTGGAGGATATGGCATTTATTCGGTCAATATCCTTTATTTCTGTTTTGCAAGGCACAAGGAAAATCAAAAGTTCTCTTTCTCATTCCATTCTTTCGATGGTTTAACAGGAGAAACTTGCGTTTACCCAAAAAATATTGAAAAAAATAAACCTCAAGCGATGGTGTACATGCCTCTTGTTTTATTCCTTGTTGAGGTGATTGCTTTAAGCGTTTTGATTGGCATTTTTGATGGGGCTAGAGTAGATAATCCAAGTCTTATTTCTTGGGAAGTGTTTTGTATTACTATTCTCACGGTTGGGGCGATGCTTTATTTATATGATATTTTCCCTGCCGCGCTTGATAGCAAAAACGACGGCTATCTTTTAACGGTATTAACAAATAAAACGAACCGAATCGCGTATAACCAGCTTCTTCTTGGCAACTATCAAATTGCGATGGGTTTACCTACTGTGGAAGTAGAAGTTTACGACGCAGTTACAGATTTTACGTATAACGTGAATGACATTACCTTGTACCGTAAATTAGAAGAAGGGAAGCTAGTGGAAGCTGCAGAAATTGCAAACAAAGCCGTTCTTAGTAAAGAGAGCATTTCGGAACGTCTTCTGAAAGAAGCTGCTTGTCAAAAGCTCTCTCTTTATTTACTAGCGGGTGAAAAAGAAAAAGGGGAAGAAGCCTACAAAGAAATGAGCATGGAAGCGAAAAAGTACGCTTCTAATATGAATAGCGCGCCTGCTTTGCGAGCGCACCTTTGCATCTCTGGATTACTCGATAAATCTTATCAAGAAACGCTTCGCGCGTTAGATAACGGAGACCGCATTATTCGTAAATCACCGCAAGGGAAGCGCAGCATTGAAGAGAAATTAATCTTAGAAGCGCTTCATCTAATTCACGAAGCAAATCCTGATTGGGACTTATCCGCTTATAACGTAGAAGAACCTGTAACAGACAAGAAAGAAGAAGCGCCTGCTCCAGAAGAAACTCCTTCTAGTGAAGAGAAAGAAGATAAGTAAGAAAAAAGGCCGGTTTTGCCGGCCTTTTATAGATAAGTTACTCTCCGCCAATGGAGAGTTTTTTAATGAGAACATCAGGGCACTCTACTGCGTTTATATTCAGTTTCGCTCTAGAGTCTAGCATCAAGATATCCTTCATAAGTTGTAAAAGATTTCCGCTTAAGGTGATCAGCGTTAAAGGGCGAGAGATTTTACCCTCTTCAATAGCAAAGCCTTGGGCTTGACACGAGAAATCGCCATTATAGGGGTTGAGCCCAGTTCCATATCCGGCAATGCTAGTAATATAAACTCCCTTATTTGCTTTTTTAGCTAATTCATCAAGAGAAGTGTGTCCTGCTTTTACTTTTAGATAACCCGCTTTGACGGACAACTTTCCTCCTGCAAGAACAGCGTTTCCAGTAGATTCTGTTCCGTCTTTTTTAGCTGTTTCGCGGTTATGAAGATAAGTGGTTAACACTCCATTTTTAATGATGGCTTTGTTTTGTGTTGCCACGCCTTCATCATCAAAGTATTGATGAAAGATAGTCTTATCTAAAGGTCTTTCTTCAATAGTAAGACGAGAAGAGGCAATCTTTTCACCTAAATGATTTGCCAGAGGACTGAGATGCTTTTGCACAAGTTCTGCAGATGTTGTTCGGATATAAGAAGAGACGAATGTAGCAAAAACTTCTCGATCAATAATGACGGGATATTTGCCGCTTTGATAAGAAGTAGCGCCAATCTTTTTTCGTAGCTCTTCACCAATTTTGTGCGCAAACTCTTCTGGGTGAAAAGAAGAGAAACTGTTACCAAAGTAAATATCTCCTGCGTCAATTGTTCTCTCTCCGTCCTTCCCTAAAACAAAAGCAACTAATGCCCAGTCGTTTGCTTTATCTTTTAAATGTAAACCATAGGAATTATAAAACTCTGAGTGGTTATCCTCTTCTGAGTAAGAAATTTCGGCAATATCGTTGACTCCTTCTTCTTGTTTTAAAAGACTTTCTACCCTCTTACCTAAGTTAATTTTGAAAGTAGGAGTAGTTTCTAAAATCTCTGCAGAATAAACGTTTCTTTTGTGATATTTCTTTGAACCAGGGAATAAACCAATTTCGCTTTCTTTTTCTACAACTGCAGAAGCGTCTAACATTGTTTGAATTAGATAGGTAAGGCCGTTGTTGTTGCACTTTTCTGTAGATGCTGCCACATACTTTCCGTGATAAATGCCAGATGCAGTCATTTTTTCACTTTGAGAAACAGAATAGTTATCGAGTTTCTCGTGATAAAGGGTATAAGAGAAAGAAGAAGATTTATTAATGATAATTTGGCACTCTTCTAAACCGTCCTTTTTTGCTTCTTCAAAAAATCTTTTTATGTTCATTGTAATTTACCTCCTCTACCTCCTACTGTGATTTCTTTGACACGAATAGTTGGTTGTCCAACAGTTACAGGAACGCTTCCTGACGAGGCTCCACAAAAACCGCATCCTAAATTTAAATCATTTCCAACACGGTCAATGTTCATAAGGACTTCTTTTCCTGTTCCTATAAGAATACAGCCCTTAACTAACTCCTCTACCTTGCCGTCTCGAATGATATAGGCCTCATTGGCAGCGAAGTTAAATTCTCCCGTTGCAGTATCAACAGACCCTCCACCAAAGTTAACAACATATAAACCAAGTTTGGTGTCGCGGATAATATCTTCAGGGTCATCCTTTCCGGGCGCAATATAGGTATTGCTCATTCTTGAGGTAGGTTCATACCAATAACCCTCTCTACGAGAACAACCATTTGGCGCCATGTTTAATCTTCTTCCATTAAAACGGTCTACAAGATAACCAGTGCAAATGCCGTTTTTGATTAATAAATTTTTCTTTGTAGGAATTCCTTCTGAATCAAGATTGTTGCTTCCCCAAGCATTTGGAATAACGCCATTGTCGTAAGCGGTAACTAAGGGAGAAGCAATTTGCTTACCGATACAGTTAGAAAAAACAGATTGCCCTTTTGCTGTCGCGGCAGCTTCTAGTCCATGACCGGAAGCTTCATGGAAAAGAACTCCACCCCAACCATTACCAATAACAACAGGGAATTTTCCAGAAGGACATTCTTTTGCTGTTAATAAAGCTATAGCGGTTTTTGCAGCCTTTTTGGCAAGCTGAATAGGATCGCATTCCTTTAAGAAAAAGGACCACCCTCCATGAATACCATAATTTTCGGAAGAGGTTTCCATGTTTTTGTCGTCTTTTGCTGTTGCAGAAACAATGACTCTTGCGTGGTGTTCTTCATTTGTGAAAAAGGATGCTACAGAAGATTCTGCATTAAAAATTTCTATTTTTCTCTCTTCCGATAAAAAAGTGCAAGTGGTGCGAATAATTCGCTCGTCTTCTCTTGCAGTTTTATCCATCGCTTTTAAACAATTTGCCTTTTCTTCGCTTGGAACATCTATTACAGGATTCACGCTTGGGCAAATTTTAGGGGTGCGACGCTTTTTTACCTCTTTTACCTCGATTAATCTCTCTCCTTCAAAAGCAAGAGAAAGAGAGGAGGCTAAAGATAAAAGACCGTTTTTTGATAAGTCCGAAGTATAACCATAAACCGACTGAAGGCCTTTTAAAATGCGTATGCCTGCTCCATAAGTGTTGCGATGAGTAGAATATTCCATCTTTCCTGTATCAAGAGACATTCTCTCTTCTCGAGTATCTTCTACATAAAGTTCAGCATAATCTCCGCCGGTTGCTAAAGCTGCGTTCAATGTGAGTAATGCGAGATTTTTACTAACCATGAATTACCTCCATTTCTAGGGAGCAATGTATCACTAAATCAGTAGTGCTTCACTTAAAAAGAAAGGATAGGCATAATCTTTTTATGAATTTGAAGGAAGAAGTTCAAAAAGCGGAGAAAGAGTTTTTAGAAAAAAGAACCACTTTTTCTAAAAAAGACGATGCCTTTTTAACAAATCGTTTAACTTTCCGTAATAAGATGCTTGGTTTTCTGACAGCAGATTACTACAAGAGGAAGAAACTTTTTCATGAAGGACATATTTATCTTGCTTACGCTTTTCAGGAATGGGAGTTTCATAGAGGAAGTATGGAACATCCTGTTTGGGTTTTATTCTCTCCTTCTTTATCGTTACAAGATAATCCTGAAATATTAGAAGAAATTGCAAAAAAGATAGGGGATTTAAAAGGAAAAATTGAAGGTCTTACAAAAGAAGAAAATCAATTAATCCATTATGTAAGAGAACCTTTATCGCGTCCTAAATACTTTGAAATTCCTTCTTCGATAGAAAAACGCTTTCCTGTTTATTTGTCCGTGACAGACTGGATTCTTACGCATATATCTTCTTTTCATCTTGGCTACAACCTTGTTGTTTGTGCGCCCAATCTATCAAAAGAGATTTTCTTTTTACCTGAAAAATTCTTTCCTTCTTCCTACAAAGAAGGATACTTAAAAGGGGAACTGCTTCATTACCAAAAGGAGAAGGACAATGACTAAACTTTTTTATCAAGGGCACGCTTCTTGGAGAATCACTTCTAATGATGGAAGGGTATGTTTTATTGACCCTTATGCGGGAGTTGGCTATGAAACCCCTGCGGATTTAGTTTTAATTACCCACGAACATTATGATCATAACGCGATTGAAAAGATTAAGCGTAAGAGTCAGACGGTTGTAATCCGTGTAGCACAAGCTCTAGATGGAGGGATTTACCGTTCCTTTGATTATTTTGGTTTTCACATTGAGGCTGTACCAGCCTATAACTCCCATCATAAAAAAGAAGAAACGGTAGGTTACATCATTCAGGTAGACGGTTTTACGATTTATCACGCGGGTGATACGGATTTAATTCCTGAGATGAAAAACTTAAAAGAGAAACACATTGATTACGCTTTATTGCCTATTGACGGCTTTTACACAATGAGCCCAGAGGACGCCGCTAAGGCTGCAGAGATTATTGATTGCAAGCATCTTGTACCCATGCATATGCATGTAGGTAGGGACATTGATATTACGCAAGCGATGAAGGTGCATAGTGACCGGGCTATATTGATTCGCGTTAATGAAAATTATGAATTAGAAAAATAATTTTTATTTTCTAGAGAGAGATAAAATGAGGTATGAAAAGAAATAACTATTCATAAAAAGAAAAAATAAACTTTCTTGATTTCTTTTCAAAAGGGGACTGATATGTTAAGAAAAGAAAGAACTTCTCTCATTCTCGTCTTATGCCTTTCTTCTTTGATGTTTGCAGGATGTGGCTCTTCTCTTTCTTCCACAGTTTCTAATACTTCTAGCGATTCTATTTGTGATGTGGGGGCAGTAGGGATTTATCGTTCGAACATTCGTCCTGTTGAAAATTTCGGAAAAATATATAATTTTTGCAAGGAAAATGTAGATAACTTACGAGAAACAAACTATGAGGAAGCAAATGTCTATTCGGTCCCTTTTGTTGAGCCGACTTTTCCTGAAGGCTATACACCTTACTACCGTGTATTTGGCGTAGATCCTTGCTTTTTTGACTGCACAATACCAGATATTAATTTATGGGAAGAGCATGCAAATTCGAATGAATGCATGCGCTTATTTTGTTATTTGTTTCAAGTTGCGGTTGTGACTCCTTCTCATGGGGCTTATACGCTTTCCTTCTTGCTCCAGGATGACAAAGAGCTTTATTCCGGTGACCTTTTAGATGAGGAGGCACTACTTTCTTATTACACAAGAGATCCTCGTTTCTATTCCAACGCTATTTCACCTTTCCATGATGAAGCCTCTGACTTAGAAGAGGCTACTGCGGAAGAGGTTGCTGTAGTTCGTCACCAGTTATACGAAGCATTAAAAGAAGGAATAGAAAGTAATTACAGGCCTTTTGTTTATCCGCAAATTTCTTCTATTGATTGAAAAAAAGAAGAGAATTCTCTTTCTTATAACGCTTTAGAGGCACCTTAAGGTGCCTTTCGTTTATAATATCCCTTGCTATGATTGATAGTCTTCGTAAATACCGGATAACAGCCTTAGCGATTGTGCTATTCGAAGCGGTCGTTTCTGCGATTGCGCTTGTCTTTTACTATTTTGATTTATATGGCTTTCAAAGTTTGCGATATTCTTTGATGTTTCTTGCAGGCGGACTTGGCTTGTTCCTAATTATCGATTGTCTTTTGTTCTTTTTCGCCTTGTCGCATTTAGCAAAAGTAAGGACAAGAAGTGATTTTACTGCAGCTTCCTTAATTGGTAGTGATTTACAAGAAGCATATGATTTTGGCCAAGTTGGCATCATCATTGTAGATGAAGATAACGTCGTTTTATGGTCGAGCAGTTTATTTCACGAAAGACAAATTGATTTGATCGATACAGAAGTTTTCTCTTCTATTCCTGATTTACGCCCTTTGGTGAATGGTCCTTCTACAAAATCGGTTAAGGTAGAACTTGGCGGAGCCATTTATAGCGCTTGCTTTTTATCTGATCCTAGAATGTTTATTCTCAAAGATATTACAGAAGTAGAACAAGCTTTGGCTTATAACAGAGACCAGACTTTAGTAATTGGCATCATTTCTATTGATAACTTTAATGATTCAGTTGGAGATACGGACGAAACTGCAGACGCTATTAATGAAATCCGCAGTTTAATTACCACTTATTTCCGTAACAATGGAGCGGTGCTACGCAGAGTAAGAAGTTCTTCTTATTTTTGTATCACTAACGCTGCTCATTTAAGAAAAATGGAAGAAGATGGTTTTAAGATTTTAGATGAGGTAAGAGAGAAGGTAAAAGGCGATGTTAATCGTCTCACTCTGTCGTGCGGCTTTGCTTACGATATGCCAGATATTATTCGTTTAAATGATATGGCCGCGACCGCTTTAGATATTGCGATGTCTAGAGGTGGTGACCAAGTAATTGTTTCACAGTTTGGACATGAGTTCCGTTTCTTTGGTGGAAAGACGGTGGCGCAAGAAGCAACTTCGAAAGTAAAATACCGCGCAATTGCAGATTCTCTTGTTTCTTTAATTAAGAGTTCTTCGAACGTTTTAGTTATGGGGCATGAAGAGGCAGATATGGATGCGATTGGTAGTTGCCTTGGTATTAAAGCGATTGTTGACTGGGTGAACGCAAATAGCAAAGAAAAGAAGATTAAATGCCAAATTCTCTACAATCAAAAACGGTTTGAAACGAAGGCGAGACTTGCTTTCTGTAGTTCTTATTCCAAAGAAGAATTTAATAAGATGACGATCGCTCCTGAAGCAGCCTTAAAAGAATGTAAGGCAACCACCTTAGTTGTGGTTGTGGACGTTTCTGATCCAGAAAGAACGTTAAATCCTAAGCTTTTAGAACAAAGTAATAAGGTCGTTGTGATTGATCATCACCGTAGAAGTCAGAAGTTTATCGAGCATCCTGTTTTATCACAAATTGAGCCTAGCGCTTCTTCTGCCTCTGAACTGATTGCCATGCTTATTCGCTACGCAACTGCTAATCCTAAAATTGATCTTCCTTCTGCCTCTGCAACGATTATGCTGTCTGGTATTTTCTTAGATTCCAATTATTTTAAGAGCAAAGCGACTGGTGCGATGACTTTTGAAGCTTCTGAAGTTTTAAAAGATTATGGGGCAGATAACGCCCGCGCAGACGAGTTCTTAAAAGACGGATTAGAAGAGTTTAATCTCACAACAAGAATTCTTGCTTCTGCTGTTACACTCACAACAGGAGTGATTTGGTGTGCTTTAGATGAAAAAGATATTGTTCAAAGAGCAAGTCTTGCAAAAGCTGCGAACCAAATCATGCAAATTAAAGATGTTCATGCTTGTTTTGTTGCGGGAAAAATTGACTCGCAAAGTATTTCTTTATCCGGAAGAAGTGATGGAACGATTAACGTACAGCTTCTTTCGGAAAAGCTTGGAGGAGGTGGCCACTTCCAAATGTCAGGATGCAAATTTCCTAATGATGTATGTCCTGCTAAAACTATTCATGAGGTCAAAATTGCTTTGCAAGGAGTGCTTGATGAACATTTAGTTTCTGCAACAACAAGTGAAGGATTACAAAGCGAAAAATAGAAAGGAGAAGTATATGCAAATTATTATGTTAAAAGATGTCAAAGGGGTAGGAAAGAAGGGAGAAGTAGTCCAAGTATCTGATGGATATGGGGCAAACTTTTTAATTCCTCGAGGTCTTGCAGTTTTAGCTTCTCCTGAATCTTTAAACCGCTTAAAAGCGGAAGAAGCCCAAGAAGCCAAACGGCAAGTTGCTTTAAAAGAAGAAGCGGAAGAGATTGCCAAAAGACTAGAACATATTGAAGTAAAATTCACTGCAAAAGCAGGGAAAGATGGAAGAATGTTTGGCACAATTTCTCCCAAAGAAATCGAAGAAGGAATGAAAAAGCAGTGGGGTATCACCATTGATAAAAGAAAGTTTATCGATAAATATCCTGCGAACGCTTTTGGTTATACCCGTTTGAAAATTGAACTTTATAAAGGAAGCGCTGGTCAAGTAATTGGCACTGTCAGTGTTCACATTGAGGAGGAGAAGTAAGTGGCACAAAAGTCTTACTCTGTTCCTGCTAACCTTTTTGCAGAGCAGGCTGTTTTGGGCACCATGATGGTGGACCCTGATGCTTGCGCGATGGGTTTAGCTTCTTTGCGCGAAGAGACTTTCTCTGGGCTTGATATGCGCAACATTTTAATTTTTCGCGCAATTGCCTCTATTGCAGGGAGAAGAGAACCAGTTGACGTTCAAGCAGTGGTAAATGAACTGCTAAACGCTCACTGTTTAGAAGAGGCAGGAGGAAACTCTTATCTTCTTGATTTAATTGAGACTGTTGTTTCTCCAGATAACGTTGATCACTACATTAAAATTGTATCGGATCAAGCGGTACTTCGTGACTTTTTAGCGAAGATGGACGAAGCAAAAGACGAATACAAAAAAGAAGGAGAGTTTAAAGATATTGGAGAATATCTTTCTCGTTATTCTCAGCAGTTTATGGAAATTGCTTCTAAACGCTCTGTAGGGGAGTTCCGCACAGCAGAAGTTGTTGCAAAAACAGTGCAAAAGATTTTAGAAGCACAAAGTAAAAGAAGCCAAAACGGCATCACAGGAATTGATACAGGGTATACCTATCTCAATCAATATACGCATGGGTGGCAGAAGGGTAATTTGATTATCATTGCTGCTAGACCATCGGTTGGAAAAACCGCCTTTGCGATTAATTTAGCTGTAAATGCGGCAAAAAGATCGAATAAGTCTGTTGCCTTCTTTTCTGCAGAAATGTCCGCGGAAGAGATTATGAAGCGAATTGTTTCGATGGAAGCGCATGTTTCTGGTGATGATTTAATTAACCCAATTTATTTAGACGCTAGAAAGAAAGCACAAATTAACGAAGCCATTAATGACATTTCTACTCTGCAAATCTATTTTGATGACACGCCAAATATTCCTTTAGGAGAATTATTAGCCAAAGCACGAAAGTTAAAAGCTGCGCATGATGATTTAGGCCTCATTGTCATCGACTATTTAAATTTGCTTAGCACAGAACATTTAGAAAATAGAGCTTTAGAGGTGCAATATATCAGTCAATCATTAAAAGAATTAGCGCGTTCTTTAAAGATTCCTGTTATTGCACTTTGTCAGTTAAACCGTGCCGCAGACAACAATCCTAATGGCGTACCGAATCTAAGTAACATTCGAGAGTCAGGCTCTATTGAAGCGGACGCGGACCTTGTTTTGCTTATGTATCGGCAAGATTACTACAATAACAAAAAAGGGAAACAAGACGCTTCTAGTTTTGCTTCGAAACTTCAAGAAAGTGTGGATCAAGGCAAACAAGAAACTTCTGATAAGGCATCTATGTCTGTTACAGAAGTAAATATCGCCAAAAATAGAAATGGAAGAATGGGAACTTGTTACTTCTTATTCAGTAAAGCATATTCTCGCTTTGATACACCCGATAAAGAGATGATGCGTTCTATTGCCGAAGTGAATAAGCAGCCTATTCCAGAATTAGACGAGTAACCAATATGTTTTCTTTTGTTTCACTTGGTTCAGGGAGTAAAGGAAACGCCTTTCTTTTAAGTGATGGAGAGACGCTTCTTCAAGTGGATATGGGAAGGCCTCGAGAAGTATTAGAAGCTTTTTTGTGCGCCCATCAGAAACAGGTGAAAGATATTGATGCTCTATTTATTACCCATACGCATTTTGATCATATTGGCACAGTGAAAACGATGGATGCAAGAAGTAAAAAGAGAGGGCCTAAAGTCTATATTGGAGATCAAAGTTATCAAGAAGCGGATTACTATCTCACTCCTTTTGAAACGCTTATTTTTGGAAAAATAAAAGTTACTCCAATTTTAGCTTCGCATGATAGTCCTAATACGCTTGGCTATATTTTTGAAGACGAAGAAGAATCTCTTGCTTACTTAACCGATACTGGTCTTATCCCTCCTTCCGATTTTTCTTATTTAAAAAACAAAACTTATTTTGTTTTAGAATCGAACCATGATCTTATGATGCTTAAAGCTTCTTCGCGTCCAGCTGCATTAAAGCGCAGAATAAAGGGGAACAAAGGCCATTTATCGAATGAGCAGTGTGCGAGTTATTTAAAAGAGATGGTAGGAGATAACACAAAAGAGATTTATCTAGCCCATTTATCGGAGGAGTGTAATAAAGAAGAATTTGCTTTAGAAAGCGCAAGAAGAAGTTTAGAGGAGTTAGGGCGAAGCGATATTTTATTAAAAGCTTTTCGACAATATGAAAATGTAGAAGGAGGACACCCTTGGCGATGAAAACAAGGATATTAACCATAGGCCATTTAAAAGAGTCCTTTTTGGAAGAAGCGGAAAAAGAATATTGCAAAAGAATATCAAGCTATTCTCAGATTGAAGTAATCGAAGTACCAGATTTAAAAATTCCCAGCAAAACTTCATTAAAAGATGAGATTTTGATTAAAGATAAGGAAGCAGAATCTTTATTAATAAAGATCAAACCGCGCGAATTTTTAATTGTTTTGGATTTGAACCAAAAAGAGTTAACTTCGGAAGAGTTTTCTTCTTTTTTGATGGATTCTTATCGAAGAGGAGATGGAACGGTCAGCTTTGCAATTGGCGGTTCTCTTGGTGTGGGAGAAGCACTTCGTAAAAGAGGGAACGCTTTTTTGTCCTTTGGAAAATTAACCTTACCGCATCAATTATGCCGAATTGTCCTTTTAGAACAGATTTATCGCGCGTTCAAAATTGCAAATCACGAACCCTATCACAAGTAAGCGATTAGAAAACGTCTTTTTCTTCAATTAAGCCAAAATGGATTAAAGCTTTTGCCCAGCCATCTTCATCAATATCATCTGTAATAAAAGTTGCTATTTTTTTAATCTCTTCCGAAGCATTCCCCATTGCTACAGAAGTTCCTGTGTATTGGAGCATTTCCTTATCGTTAGTGCCATCTCCAATAGATAAGGCTTCTTCTTTACTTCCATTAAGACATTCTAAGGCGGCAGCAATTCCTTTCGCTTTGTCGCTATCTTTAGGCATGATATCTACAGCAAACTCATCCCACCTGGCGGCTTTGCAGTTATGAAGGTGAGGAAGAAATAAAGCTTCATCAAAAGAGTCGCAGAAAGCAATCATTTGATAAACCGTTCTGTCGTAAGGGATAGGAAATTTTCTTGGTTGAGGAAAGCGTGTGCCGTATTTAGCGTGCGCATCAATGACACGATCATCAATAAAATTAATATGTCCTTCTTTTTCTTCAATTAAGGTGAGACCAAATTTTAAGCGATAAGAGAACATGATCATCGCATCTACAACATCTCTAGGAATGGGGTATTTATAAATAAGGGTATCACCAATCGCTACTGCTGCACCATTCATCATGACGAGACCATCTGGATGGACAATATCTAAAATTCCTGTTTTGCGGATTAAATAAAAATTTCTCCCGCTTGATAAGAAAACACGGATACCTTTCTTTTTCACCGCTTGAATTGCCTTTAAAGCGGATTCAGGTACCTTGTGCTTTGTGTGTGAGAACAGAGTTCCATCAATGTCTGTAAATAAGTATTTAATCATAGTCTGTGCTTAAAATGATACCACGCGTTACAATCATGTTATGGAATGCCAGGACTTAAATCAATATCAACTAATTCATGACCCCCTTCATCCTCTTGTTCTTTGCTACGAAGATAATCTCGGGAATCGTTTCTATGTGGAACCAGGTTTTCTTTATGCTTTAGAAAGTATGAAAGAGAAAAAACGCGAGGATTTTCCAAGAATCTTAAAGAAGATGGACGAAGAGATTAAAGAAAATCATAAAGTCGTGTTTACAGCTAATTACGAAACTCCCTTCTTAGAAATGGAAGGATATATTTACCGTGAGATTACCGATATTACCGATCCTTTAAATATTTTTGTCGAAGATAAAAGTCGCGGAAGCGATTATGGAGATTAAATGAAAGCGTTACTGATTGGAGAAGAAAAATACCTTCTAAGATCTCTTGCCTTTGCAAGAAAGATCCTCAAGGCAAAAGAACGCTTTCTATACTTTTTATCTAGGGAAGAACATGAAAGATGTGCAAAAGCACAGTTTTTAAAAGGTTATGACCCTTTACTAGAAAAGGAAACAAGAAGAAAAGGCACTATCTTTCTTAATGATGCTTCTTTTGCTATGAAAGAAGCGGATGTTCTTATTTTTTGCAGTCCTTTTTGGCGAGAAGAATACTTTTCATATCTCGCAGAAAATAAAATTGTCATTTTCCGCGGATTGCTTCTTCCGGGCACAAGTGATGAGATTGCCAAAAGATGGAAAGAGAGACATTCTTCCTTCTATTACATCCCTTCCTTTTCTCGTGCAGGATTTGAGGTTTTAGAGGAAGAAGATCCTTCTATCTTTTTAGCAGGCAAATTAGATGTTCTTTATGATGAATTTTTAGAAAAAATAACGCGTCCCTTGCTCCAAAAAGGAGTAAACGTCATTTCTTTGCCTTATAAAGAGGCAGAAGCGTACCGTTTAAGTGCAGAAGCTTATTACTGCAAGAAAAATGAGTTCGCGCTTCATATTCGAAAAATAGGAAAAAGAGATGACTTTAACGGAGATATTGTTGCAAAGAATATTGGTTATACCCCCTTTATGTCGCGTATCGGCCTCGATTTTTGTCTTTTTCCACGCGGTGAAGAAGGCATTTTTGCTTTGCAGTGGCTAGAAGGAGATAAATACCCTGCAGAAAGGGAAGAAAATCTTCAATTTTTCCTCTCTTACTATTCTTCTCTTCTAGAAAAAGCGCCTTCTCCTATTACGCTGCTTGGTGTTGGAGAAGAGGCTTGTATCATTCGAGAAGACGCACTTTCTATGGCGAAATTTTTCCATGAAAAGGGGTATGAAGTTCGCGCCTATGACTCCATTGAGAAGAATGCGAGATCATTTAAAAAGCAGCTTTCTTTTGTTCGCGTGTTTCTTAAAAAAGAGGAAGCAGTTGAAAATGCCTTACCTTTAAGGATTGTTAATAGACAGTAAAGAGTTTTCTTCTTTCCTTGACTTTCTCGATATTTCCATAATGATTTTGAGCCGAAGGGAATATTTAGTGAACATGAAAAAGCAACTTCTACTTATCGCGGCAGCCTCCCTGCTTATTTTAAGTTCTTGTGGAGGCACTACCTCTTCGAGCAGCACTTCTAACTCTAGCGAGAGTTCTAGTAGTTCTAACACCTCTTCTGGAGGTTCTTCTTCCTCTTCTACCTTGCCTCCTGGACCCTCTATTGATGTTGAGGCAGAACGTACGAAGATTATGAATCTTCTGAATGAAGCCAAAACGTCCACAAACTATACGTATGGATTTTTAAGCGAGGACGGGACTGTTACAGGAGGAAGAATTCTCACTTCAACCTATATTGCAGACGCTTCTGGTGCGACTGCTTCTGTTGCCTTACCTAGCTATGAAAAAGAAGGAGAGACACTTCTATATTCTGTTGAAAAACAAAATGGAAGTTATGTTGTTCTTAATGCTTTATCTTACGAAGAAGACGGGGTCACGCATCCTTATTACTCCACAAGTGAGTTAAGTTATCTTTCTTTGTTAGATAGGGAAGATGTTGCCTTTACTGCAGAAGATTTGATTCATCAAAGCGGCTATTTTGTGATTGAAGATCAAAACGTTATTCAAGTTTTTGCCTCTATGTTTAATTTGGGCAATTATGTGAGCAACATTCTTCGCATATTTATTAATCCAATTGAAAATGAAGAAATTCATATTGGTTTTGCGCCGAATTACACCGATTCTGATGGTTCTATTTCAGAAATGATTTCTGCAACAACAGGTGTGATTAGGAATGTCGGAACCTCTTCACTGAAAGAGGTGGAAGACTTTGTTGCCTCTTTTGCTTTACCAGAAACTGCTCTAACAAGTGAGAACCTTTCTTATTTAAATGCAGACGTTGTTACTTATGAAGTTTCTCTCACCCGTTATTTAAACGGTCAAGCAGAAGTAACTTATGTAAATAAAGAGAATACTTTCGATTATCAAAATAACAGGGCAAGAGTTATTACTCATGCTTATGGCGTGGATGAAACAACTTATTTAAAGAAGGGAAGCGAAGGAGAGGCGCTGGAACAATTTATTTCTAGTGCGAACACTTTAGCAGAGGTTCCTACTGGATCTATGTATGATGATGTTGCGCCTTCTGTCTCTTCATTAATAGAACTTTCCGCTTTCCGTAAAGTGGATGAAGACACCTATCGTTATTTTGGCTATAAAGCCAATGAGCTTGTGGAGAAATTCTCTCAATATTATGACGGCATGGGTGTGATTATTGATTTAGAAGCTAACACAAATGCGGAAGGAGAAGTGACCAATATCCACGCAACTTCTTGGTCTACCATCATTGGGGATAACACATTCCACTATGAGTTTGATGTTACCTTTAAAGAGCCAGTTGCGATTGAAGAGGTAACGGTTCATGAAGAAGAGGCTGATGTCCGTATAAGTAATGCTTTAGCAAAGTTTGATTCTGCTAATGGTTATCAAATTGTTACGCATAACGTGAGTAACTCTGTTTTAACCACAACTTACACGGTGAAAGACAATATCTTGCTTGTGGACAATGTACATATGAATACTGCTGCTGGTGGCACTTATGACTATATTCATAGTTATTCTGGATATGTCTTCCAAGAAGGCGGAGTAGCGCCCTTCACTGTTGGGGAAGATATGATTGCCCGTACGACTGATTCTGCTAGTGGGGAATATGAATCGATTGATGACTATATCGGAATTCAAAATATTGCTCCTCAAGCTTTTGTGTTTATGAGTGATACATCCTTAAAGGCAAACACCTTTGTCAGAGGACTTGATGAAGTGTTCCCTCTTGGGCCAAACGGAGACTTTATTTTAGAACCTACCCTTACTTTTACTTTTGATAGTGAAACAAGCACAATCACTTCTTATCAATATGAAAACGAAATTACTTCAGAAGATGTAGCGACGATTTCTTATGGTGTCGCTCTTCCTGAATCCATTGACTTCTCAGGCATTGAGGATGCTTTTGTTGCTCCAACCACATGGGAAGAAGCACATCCTTCCATCCACGCCCAACTTGCGGAAGAGAGCTTTATTGGGGAGTATGCAAGTGAGGTTCCTTATTTGTATAACGCTACTCTTGATGACTACTGGTTTGTTGGGAACGCTGGCTATATTGAATTTATAATTAGCAACAACTACTCTCTTATTGGTTCAGATGTGTTTGAGAAATACGCAGAAGACTACAAAGCTTATCTTTTAGAAAGCGGTTATGAAGTAGTAGTGAGAGGAAGCTATACCTATTATGTCAAAGAAGGATTACCTTTTGCTGTGAGGCTCACCTTCAATAGCGATTCCATGCTGGATATCCGTATCCTTGATCGTAGCCAGTTTGGAATATAAAAACAATCTTCATGTTTACACCAAAGGGCACCTGAATAAGGTGCTCTTTTTTGTTTAACAAGAAATAAGGGGATAAATTTTTCGGTTTTCTATAAAATTACAGCCTATTAAATAGAGAAAGAATTAATCATTTTTCCTTCTTTCTTGTATCTTTAGTGGAAAGAATGCTCTTCTTGGCGTATCTTTTAGCATGCAAGTCGCTTCTATAAGAAGCGTAAGGATAAAAATACATGGCGAATAAGAAAAAGAAACAAAATAAAGCACCTAGTAAAGCAAAAGCTTTCTGGGGTAGAGTCTGGTACGGATTCCGTTACTGGTTTAAGACGTTATATAGCAACGGCGCTTGTCTTTTGGCGAGAGAAAAACCTTGGTGGAGTTCCATTCCTGTTGTGATTTTAGCAATCATTATTGCTTTAATCCCCACTTCGGTAGCGATGGGTCAAATGAACGCATCGAGTTTTATTACGAATTCCGATTATGGACTTGTCACTCCTACTGCTGCCTTTATCACGGATATGAAGGAAAAGAATGTTCTTCTTCATATCGAAGACAATGAGCTATTTGATGAAAATGACAGCTGGTCTGCTGCCTATGGGGCCAATCAAAATGGTGCCTATTACCACACAGTGACTCGTGATGTTGTAACTCTTCCGCCGGAAGAAGATAACAGTTCTTCCTCTGCCTCCTCTTCTGCGTTAGATACTAGCGTAAATGATGGGAATGCAGTTGTGGAAGAAGAGACCATCGTTGATTTTGCTGTTTTCTATGATTATTCCGGTCTTTATGACAATGTCGCTACGATGTATCAAAGAATCGTCGAGGATGACACTTTAGATGATCCTAACGGCAAAGAAACCTATAGCGTCACCACCTTGTTCTTAGATTCGGATGGCTACATTCTTGCTATTTTACCTAACACTTCTACAGATTCTTCTACAAACTCTTTATCAACAGCAATCCGTTATTCTTGGGACGCTTCTTCTTATCAAGGGGAGTATTTAACTGATTTACTTACTCCTACCTTTACTGGTGAAACTCCTTCTCTAGATTCTTATGAATATCGCCAGGCATCTCGCAGTTTGTGGGGCACTTTCTTTGATGAAGGATATGCTTCCACAAAATGGACAGCAGGATGGACAAATGTAGGCATTTTAAGCGCGATTATTGTCGCGACCATCTTTGTAATGGGCTTAATTATTTTCTTAGCGACAAGAGGCAAGAATAACCCTTATCGTCCATTGAATTTCTGGGACGCTCAACAAGTGGCTTATTTTGAATCTTTCACTTGTGCTTTAATCGCTATGATTCTTGGCTTCATGTTTGGTGGCAGCAATTATGTTATGTCTATGACTATCTTTATGATGGTCATTGCGGTGAGAGTTATTTACACCATCTTCAAGACCATGAGAGGTCCTATTGCAGAATAGATTTCTGCTACAAATAAGGAAAAAGGTCGCTTCTTCGTAAGCGGCCTTTTCTTTTGTAAAAGTGATTCTTTAGTTTTGCTTCTCTTCTTGTTCAACAGCAATTGTGCCTTCCACTTCAGATAATTCTTTAATGTGGTGTTTGGTTTCACTATCAATAAGAGGATAAATTTCTTCTTTTCTCTTTTCGATGCGTTTTCCAAGAGCAATTTCAAAAACGTCATAAGCTCCGACAAGAATAAGACCGAAGCAAACAGCAATAATGCCAATATCGCTTTGCAAATAGGCTACAGACATGCCAAGCCCAACATTTTGGAACCCGTTATATTCTCCGATGATTTTGGAGAAGGGAACATCAATCTCTTCGACAAAACTTGCAGAGTTTGCATCTCCTCTAAAGGTGTAAACGGGTTCCTCTCCTTCTAAATTAATGGAGATTAAGCGGTGAACTAAAACGCGGTCATCTCCTTCAAATGCGTAAATTTTATATTGTTCCATATCCGCGATAGAATCCACCTTATCAATGCCAATCAAAGACATTGTTTCAATGCGATCAGTTAAATTGTTTTCTTCTAAATAGGAATTCGCTGCGTTTGCCTCTTCCATACTGCCTGTTCTTACAATAAGGCATGTTGTGTTACCAAAGGCAAATGTTTCACCTGAGGCTCTTGAGTAGGCAGCAAAGATCAAGACAGCAAGACAGGCAGCATAAACAATGACAAGAACAGTGTTTGCTAAGACTTTAAGCCCGTTTTTCCGCATGAAAGCTTCATGAACATGTTCTTTCATAGTGGGAACTTTTGCGTATTTATCTTCTAAAGTTAAAGAATCATCTTTAATCACTGCTTCCACATTTTTAAAGTAAGAAGGATTTTCTTTGATGATTTCGTTTTTTAAATAGGAGTCTTCTAATCCTCCATCCACACATTTGCGGTAGTAATGGTAGTAAAGGTAGAAGAGTACACCAAAACCAAGGGTGAGAAAGACGATAACACAAATAGAGACTGCTAAAGAGGTTGCTTCAATACGTGTCATTGCCATCATAGGTGCAAAAGCGTTCATCTTATTTCTTCTCCTTTCTGTAAGTTACTAAGAGGGATATATACGAGAATACAGCTTCTATCCACTAAGAAAGGATCTGTATCTACGTTATCTGCAGTAAAAATTCTTCCTGTAACAATGTCCATTAAGGCATAACCTAGATTTTCATATTCCCCTAATAGACTTCTAAAAGTAATAGTGTTTGATAACGTTCCTGATTTATAGAAGAGAGTGTCACCAGATAAATATTCGCCTTCTCTGAACTGGTCGCAGCGATAAGCATAATGATCAGAATCTGTTTTTAGATAATTTTTTAGTCCATCATCTTCGCGGTAGTAATCAGTGTTTTCAATAATACTGTCTAACGTATTTTCAATAATGTTAATAAAGTGTACGACTCTCTTATGTAAATAAATATCAATAGAAGAGATACCAGCAGGAGTTGTGGAACCTGCTGCAAAATCTTCTAGATTGATATGTATTTCAATGTCGTAATTACCAGGATCATTTACATGTAAAAGAGGGAAAGTGCTACTCTCTGTAGCAGAACTTCCATTAATAGTTGGTAAATCTGTTTTTGTTTCTTGATTAAGGTATCCCTGCAAGTTTTTTAAGTATGTTTCTGAGTAGAAATATTCTGTTTGCCCATTTACTGTAACAACAGGCAAAGTGTTGATATTGCTATCATCTACGAGCCCCATTGGGTAAGTTAAAGAAGCGTCAGAGGCCGCTTGTATAGCAAACCATTGACTGCTTGCTTTTACATCTACTCCAGTCTGGGAGGAATAGTTATTAGTAATAGAACCATCAAGAGGAACATTCATCATTCGATAAACGTTGTTATTACCATTAGAAGAGAAACGGACAAATTCATGACCTGAGTCTTCCGCGTATGTTTGTCCTTCTTGATAGGTCATTCCTCCTGTTGGACCACCAATTAAATGCGGTTCATAGAGACGTTCATAAATTAGAATAGCAGAACGATAATCATAGTGATATCGAATCCACTCCCACCAATCATAGCTATATCTTTCACTGGAAAGAGAAACAAAATAAGGGGTTATTTGATTATTTTCTGTTATTGCATCGATAACTCTACTGACATCATCTTGAACGAAAGAACATTCATCTAAATCATTAGTTGTGTTCTGCGCAACACTTAGCACGAGATAGATATTGAAATATCCTCGTATATTATTTCCAACGCCATTACTTAAAGACGGGTTTCCTGTTCCGTATGTTGAACCTGAAATCGTATAACGTGGGACGTCCTCTTGCCAGCTACTTTGGGAAGTGTTTACGTCTATGTTAAAAGAAATATTACCCGTGACATTGATATTGCTGTAACGGAATACATCAATGACATCGATATTGTTATTAGTTTTATGATTATTAATTGTAGAAGAAAGAGTGCCATCATATAACATGGTATCTGAAAAACCAGAATCACCATCCATAGTAATAGTTACTGCATCTTTGTATTTATCTGTTTGGCCAATATTATGCGCACTATAGTTTTTACCGCTTGAAGAATAAATTGGGTAAACAACAATCTCGTTAGCTGCCCCGTCGCCATCAACGTCTTTAGCATACGCGCTATAGTTTGATAATAATGTATTGGCGCTAAATACTTCAAAACTTTCATCGTAAGGCGAATAGCCTGGTAATTGAATGTATTGGGTTATTTCGTTATCACTACCGCCACTATGTGAGCCTTTTGCGTTTTGGAAAGAAAATTGTGAATTTGTAGGCCAATATATCTCGTGATCTTCACCAAACCATTCATTACCTGTGTGATAACAATTTGCATAACAACTAGCAGGCGTAAGACTCCAACCAATAAAATTAATTCGATAATCTGAATTATCCCAAATGTAACATTCTGGTTTGCCAATATCGGTTAGTTCGCTTGTTGTTACCGACGTAGTGTTTTCAATTACTTTATAGTAGGTTGGATTTTTTACATCTCCAAAATAACCTAGTTGAGGATAGTTATAATTTCCGTAAGTTGGGTTAGTAGTTGTGAATGTAGTACTACTCACTGTGTTGTTTTTGGTAATAATCTCGTTTGTTATTCCGGGTGTTACACAAATCTGAGCAGCAAAATAAACATCATAGAATTCCTGTCCTGCATAAACAAAGTCATATTGGTCGTTAAAAATATGGTTTTCACGAACAGGATCATATTCTAAATATCCTGGATGGCTTTCTGACACCTCTGTTGGACCATAGAAAAAGGCCGCCCCACCAGTGGGGATTATCACAGCGCCTATTCCAAGCAGGCTTATGAGAATTCCTAAGGCCTTAAATTTCTTCATAACTAATATTCAAAGTTAAAGTTAAAGGTGTTCGATTTAGTTCTTTAATCGCAGAAATGATAGCGTCATATTCATCTACGCTATCGGGTCTTTGCCCTTCTTTCCAAGAGAAGATTGGTGTAGAAACAAAGTCTGTAGACAAAGTTTCTTTATTCAGCAAATCTTTCAAAGAATAAGAAATTAATGGAGAAGAAAAGCCTTCTTCCATCACGCCTTGAAAGAAAATGTAATCATTAAAATTGATGAGAGAATTGGTAGGGGAGGGGAAGCTGCATGACCATGTAGCGATATAGTCATAGGCATCTTCCTCTGGAACAAGGTAATCACTATAGGTCCAATTTAAAGCAGGGGAGAAGGTTAACTTACCACTTTCAAAAGTGTCAAAAATTAAGCGATGTTCTTCATAAAGCTCATTTTCGAAAAAAGCAATCTCTCCTAATTCCGCTCTGCCGCGAATCGTAATATCCGCGCTAGCGGAAGCGCTCGCCTCGCTAGGAAAGTACCACCCTGCTGCATACCCTGCTCCAACGATAGAAGCAAAAGAAAAAAGAGGGATACATATTGAACCAAGAATCATTCGATAACGATTCAAAACAACCCCTCCTTTCTCTTTAATGTATACAGTTAGTAGTTAATGGTTTGTTGATGAATGTTTAGTGATTAAGCTTTGGCAGTCACAGAAGCAGTTACGCTGACATTAATGACAACGCTTTTGCTAGAAAGTGCAGAAGTCATGCTGTTGTAGGATGATGCATCTGTTGGCTTTTTGGTATAGGTAAAGTCAAGAGGAACTGTAACAGTCCATGTAGCGTCATCGCCGCTTGGGGTTGGCTCACCTAAAGAAGTGCTTGTTACTCCAGCATAAGTAATCCATTCAGAAACGACAGCATTTTCAGCCATAGCGATAGAATAGTTAATGGAAATGTCGTTAGTTTTAAGAAGTGCGTAGTAATTGTTCCAAGTGATTGTGGCAGTAATTTCGGAAAGAGCACTGCTTGAATCATCATAGGGAGTAATACCAGTAGAAAGATTGGTGCGATTGTCATAACCAGCTTGATCTAATTCAAGAGTGAAAGTTTCCGCGGTTAAAGTAACTTCGATGTTTCCAGCAATAGGAGTAACTTCAATCGTACCAGTAATTTCATTTGCGCCGGTATAGGAATCAGTAAAAGTCCAAGCGGAAAAAGCAGAACCAACGATGGCGGCAGCTCCAATAACAGGGAGTGCGAAGGTAAGGAATTTCTTATGCATAACATCCTCCTTAGAAGTTCCTAAATTCCGCTTCAAGACGAATGCGGAATGTGGTGCCACTATAGGGGCAATTACAAGAATCGCAAGATAAGTTAAATCTACTCTTTGTGGACTAATTTCACCCCCTTTTTTCATTTGACTTTTGCAGGGATAACGGACATTTTTAGGAAAATCGTAAAGAGAAACAATTTTTCATTTTTTGTGTTTTGCACGCAAAACTTAAACGTTTCATCCGTTTGTTTCTTTTTACGCTAAGAAGACAAATATTAACCCTTTTTATAACAAAATCGTTATAATACAGCGCTTGCTACTAGCAAGCTCATGTGGGGTCGTTCTGGCTTTGACGGGGGATGTTCTGGACTTTAATCGCAGTGGCGTGATGAGCTAAAACATCAAACAAAAAATAACTGACAACAGCTATTACCCAATTTGGAGACAAGGCAATGCCCGCGTCTCCTATGCTGCAGCCTAATTTGGTAACCTACGGGTTTTCTCTCTAAGAGTTGAGAGAATCAGCACGTCTACCTTCCTATGCGTCTATAGGAAGAGTTAGGCGGAACAATTAGACGCTAAGGAAAGGAAGGCGACTCGTTTTCTTTCCTAACAATCTTAGAGTCTCTTCGGTCTTGGATTATGGCCTTGCCGTCCATTACCGAGAACTTTGCAAGGTCTAAACTGTAGAAGTTAAGGCCTAGAATCCTTCGGACAGGGGTTCGAATCCCCTCGACTCCACCATTAGCAGAAACTGAAATCCTCTTAAATTTAGAGGATTTTTTATTTGGATTTTTTGAATATTTTAATCTGCTTCCACAAGAAAAGGTGTGAGACTAACGATTATTTCGTTTATAAAAAATGCATTGCTAAAAGATTTTCCTTTGAAAAAGTGTAGATGTAATTGATTTTTTGTTTCTTCCCACACTCAACGTAGCAGAGAAGATAAAGGCATTTCGTATTTTTTAAATGGGTGTGATATGGGAATGAAAGACTACTTACCAGCACACATACTTGTGCGTCAAAATCGGCAGGAACAAAGATCCATATAATTTTCATTATTGTTTATAGAAATTTAGAAATTCAATCTGATGGTCTTTATGTTCTAACTTACTTATGCAAATTTGCGTAACTAAGTTTTAAATAAATTAATTTAAATTTATAATGTTGATATGGAAATGACTTATCAAATTAAAAAAGATGTGAATACTACGTGTGATTCTTTTCTGCTTACTGAAGATGAGTTTGCTAATAGAGCTGGTATCTCCTTAAGAACATTACAAGATGCATATAAAGGCATTTACACTTTAAGCACTATTGAAAAAATATATGATGCAATTTACGAACTTGGTTTACGTTTAAACTTAGCAAAAACAGAGCTTTATAAAGAAGAACTAGGAAAGGACGAAATTCTACTTTTTCATGGTTCCAAATTAGGAATAACCACTATAAGTAAGAATGGATCCCGAGATAATTGTGATTTTGGGAATGGCTTTTATTGTTCAGAGCTTTATTCTTCTGCGATATGTTTTATTGAATCATACGATAACTCTTCTATTTATTATTTTAAAACCGACCTTAAAGGATTGAACTGTATCGAAATACCTGCTTCTATCGAATGGATGGTTCTTGTATGTTATTTTAGAGGTTCGCTTAAACAATACCAAAATCATCCTAAATTAGTTTCCTATCTTAATAAGATTATGGATAAAGATGTAATTATTGCTCCTATAGCGGATAACCGTATGTTTCAAATAATGACTGATTTTGGTAAAGAAAACATAACGGATGTTGAAGCAATACACGCTTTATCCGCTTCTAGGCTTGGGAAACAATATATTTTTAAGACCGATAAAGCGATTAAGAAACTTAAGTTTTTAGAACATGTTTATTGCTCAAAAAATGAAAGAGAAGAATCTAAAAAATTAACAGAAGATAGAAAAAAGGTAATTGATACTAAATTGCACTTAGCCAAAAGAGAGTATAGACATCAAGGAGTATTTATTGATGAGGTATTTAAATGAGAGAATTTGATAATGACGGTTTAATATTAGCAAAATATCAAGGTGAGATATTTGCCTCCTCAATAGAAAAAGAAGAATGCTCCTCTTTAGTTTTCTTACGCAGATTTTTTAAAAGTGATTTTGCCAAGAAGATGGATTTGGGTGATATAACTTTACTTACTCTTGATATTGACGAAGCTTTTTCTTCCATAAATGAGCAATTTGGAAAATCTACTTATGGTAAAAATAAATATCCTTATGAAGCTCTTTATTGGCTTGGATATATGACCCGATATATTTCTTATACTAGAAATTGTAGTTCATATTTTGTTTATAAAACCTTTCCTCCTAAATTAATACTAGAGTGTTATAACGGCTTTCATACACAAGGAGAAGAATGGGTTGTTTCCAATTTGCTCGAAAAGATTGGAAGAACTGAAGAATACTTTGATGTAAATTTTCGAAGTAAAGAAATTTTAAGAAAATATTGGAATAAATAAACTTACTTATGCAAATTTGCGTAACTAAGTTTGAACAGATAAACAGAAAGCAGACACCTCTACTCATCTTCCTCGCCACGTTACTAGTAGGAGAAAGAGAGGTTTTTGCAATACGCAAAAAAGTTCAAAGATGCTTGGGTAGATTAGTAGAGACAAGTTTTGCTACAAGAGTTGACCCTAAAAAGTTTGAGTATTGGGAAATTTAAATCATAAAGATTAGCCTGCTTCACAACGGCTGAATTTTATCAAAATGAATTGTGCGCAAAATTCTTAGTGTTCTTCATCATAACAAAAACGCTGTATCTAGGAGTTTTGTGTTCACTAGATTTGTTCTCAATAAAGTACGGAAATTGAGAAAATAGCCAAACATTAAAAACTGCAGTTCATACTTAAATATAAATTTAGAAAATATTTATTCGGTAAATATGTCAATTTAAATACAAAAATACGTTTTATGAATGGATAAGTTACTGGAGGTAACCGAGGTATACGTAATAAGCTTCCCGTAGAAGCCCATCAAAATACATGACATCGATAAAATCACCATTTTCGGTTGAGTTATAAATGAATTTTGGAACAGAAATTTCTCTTTCTTCTCCATTAATATCTACTTCTAGGTTGTAAAGATTGGGGGTGTGCCTTGTGCCGTAATCAATGTTTTTATCTACCACTTCTGCGGTAAAAAGTTGACCTTCTGAAAAATCAAAACAAGTATTGATGACGCCTAAACTTTCCCAAGACGCTAAAAAAGAAAGAAATAGTGCCATTACGAAATAGCCTGTCTTTTTAAGCCAAGTAGGACATTTTCTTCTTTTTGTTTGTAGTTTCTGATCCTTTACTTCCTCTTTCTTCTTTAAAAAGCTATAGACGAGCACAGCGCCTGCTACAAGCAAGGAGATGATAAGAGAGGGGAGCCAGAACGGGAAGGATGATAAAAAGTCTACTTTTATTAAGAAAAATGCAGAGGGTAATATTTCACAAAGTGCAGGTAATAAAATCCAATAATGATATGTTTCCGAAACCTCTTTCTTTTTTACAAAATGAAGGATGGCAAGAAGAACAAATCCCAAAATAGCGTAAATCCATGTTATCAAAGCGTGGATTTTTGTGCTTAAGAAAAGAGGGAGAAGGAAAAAGAGAAAATCCGCAATAACAGCGTAGAAGATTGCAAGATAGGGAAGCTGTTTCTTCCGAAAAAAGATAAGGAAGAGAAAAGAAATAATATAGAGCAATATGATTAAGATAGATCCTCCCGTAGAGGATAAAAAGGGAGAATAATCACTAGCAAGACTTAACGCTAAAGCGGTTAAAAAGATAACGGAAAAAACAATGAGCCGCACTTTTGTAATCCACTTAGGATCATCATCAGAATGAATATCTTTTATATTTTCTTTTGATTTTTTCATAGCAAAGTTCGCAATTAACGCCATATGAGTATAGCAATAGAAAAGAAGGAGTTCAGCACTTCTTCCTTGTTATATTCTCCTTGTTTTTCTTTGTTAAAGAGAGTTTACTGAAGGCGAAATTAGTTTCAAATGAAACTATTTATAGGAAAGATATTCTTTTGAGTATTCTCCCCAGTTTTTAAGGAAGTGATTACGGGTTTTAAGGTTTCTCCTAATTCGGTTAAAGAATATTTTGTTTTGGGAGGTAATCTTCTTTGGCCACTATGTCCCAGAAACTCTTGAAGATGTAAGGACAAAAATTGCTTATATCAAGAGGTTAAAAATGATTGCAAAAAAGTGTTCCTCAATGGAAGAATTTATCGCATTATGAAGATTATCAGGGTCTTAATTATCTTGATATTAGTGCGAATGCTTTCTTCGCGAATTAAACACCAAAAGTTTTACCCGCTTATTGAACTGTACCGCTCCTTCTGGTTGGTTCAGGATTTGAGCTGCAGTTCAATAAATAGGCACTTTTAAAATTTACGCCGAGTAGCAACTTAATGGGATAACAAGAAGTTTTATGAAACGCAAACTTAAAATCAATGTTTCTAATAATTCTCTAAAGGACAGAACTGTTACTTATAAAAAGTCTCAGCAGAAGTAAAGGTTAAAGACGTTATTGATGATTCAAATAAAGTAACAATCATTGTTACTGAAGATTTGGCTAAATATAGAAGAATTTAAACTGATCACTTTTTACAAAACCAAATCATTGGAAAATATTAGATAAATATTAGGTAGCAAACTTATTGCACCAAAACCCTAATAGCCTATAGCCGCGTTACTTTTTTCTTTACTTTTTATGTATTCCTTTCTAGTTAGAAAGCAAAGAATGCATAAAAAAGTTGTTAAAGAATAAAAATAATCATTCTGTTGCGTTGAGTTTGGAAACTAGCAACTCGATAAAATTCAAAGTTCTTAGGAAAAAATCGATAAATTAATTTTTTATATGAAAAAATCAGCTATAATGATATCGATAAAATCCTCAGTTCTTAGAAAAAAGGAGATATGATGTTTAAAAGAGAAACATATTTAAATAAGTTAATCGAGTGTCAAAATAATAAATTGGTCAAAGTGATTACAGGTATTAGAAGATGCGGAAAGTCTTTTTTGTTAAATACCATTTTCTACAATTATTTGGTGAAAGAAAGAGGCATCAATTCCAAGCACATCATTCGATTTGCTTTTGATAATGAAAAGGACATCATGAAACTCGATTCTTATTTACCTAGTCAGCCAACTACTAAAAAAGTTTTTGGCCAATACTTGGTGAATAGCAGAAAGTTTTTGTCATACATTGACGATAATACTAAAGAGGATGGTTACTACTTTCTTTTACTCGATGAAATCCAGAATCTTGAAAACTTTGTAAGAGTTTTAAATTCATTTTTATATAGGGATAATTTTGATGTTTTTGTGACAGGAAGCAACTCAAGATTTCTTTCTAGTGAAGTGGATACCGAATTTGGTGGAAGAGGATACAGAATTCATTTATTACCATTATCTTTTCAGGAGTATTTACTAGGATCAAACATGGATAAGCGAGATGCCTTCGATGAATACATTCGTTATGGTGGCATCCCATTAGTTCAATTGCAATCTAGTGACGAGAACAAAGCAATTCAAGCTATTTCAATCGTAAAAGAAACCTACGTTAAGGATTTAGAAGATAGGCACCCTACCGCAAATAAGAATAATCTTGAAGAAACTTTAAGAGTGATTGCTTCTATGATTTCTACTCTGATCAATCCTACTAGAATAGAAAATACATTTAAAAGTAGTTATCACCTAAATACCATTGACGACACTATTGCCGACTATATCAAATGGTTTGAAGAATCCTATTTATTAAACAAAGTTTTAAGGTTTGATATAAAGGGTAGAGGTTATATTGGCACACCTTATAAAGTGTATTTTGAAGACATAGGAATTCGGAATGCAATCTTAAATTTCAGAGATGTTGATGAGACTGATTTAATCGAAAATTTAGTTTATAACGAATTAAGATATCGTGGGTTTAATGTTGATGTTGGTGTAGTTCGATTTTCCGTTAAGACAGATAGATTAGATAAATACAATAAGCCTATCTATGCTCAAAGTGACGCAGAGGTAGATTTTGTTGCAACAAAAGGAAGTAAGGCATATTACATACAAGTAGCGTTAGAAATAAATAATGAGGAGAAAAAGGACCAAGAATATCGTCCATTAAGAAAAATTAATGATTCTTTTAAAAAGGTCATTCTTGTCAAAAATGATTCCAAACCTTTTTATACAAAAGAAGGCTTTTTAAGAATGAACTTATTAGACTTTTTAACCGATGGGAATTCGCTCGATTGGTAAGTGGTCAAATAGCAATAATTCTCATGTTTATACGAGTTTTAGCGCATTGTTCTTATGCAAACGTTTAATCTTATCTGTATAAAAGAAAAATAAGCAGTAGTAATCTAATTGTAGAAATATGTATCAAATTTACTAGGTATAATGAAGTATTCTTAAAAAAGAGGGAGTAATTATGTTTAATTTAGACGAAAATTTACTAAAGAAAATTATCAGTTCTATCAGTTCAGAAAAATTGGTGCTTGCCTCTGCTGGTGACGTCAATTACTCCTGTATTTTATGCTCGGGTGGAGTCGCGGATGGATGTAGCTCATCCTGTAATAATGGATGCGATGGCGGATGCTCTGCTACTTGCCGTGATGATTGCGAAGTTTCTTGTGATTCGAATTGTTCTGCTGGTTGCTACGGAAATTAGAAAAAATGAATGATACTGGCGACCGCTCAATAACATTAACTCTTACTGGTTCATGTAATTTGAGATGTACGTATTGCTATGAATGCAATAAAAATTCCAAGCATCTTAGTTTTGAGTTAGCACGCGATATTTTAAAAAGCGAATTAGATAAAATAGACGATAAAATAATATATATTGAACTTTTTGGTGGGGAACCATTTTTGGAGTTTGATTTAATTACTAAAATTTACGACTATTTAGATACGTATTACAAAGCAAAAAATTGGATTATATTTGTGACCACAAACGGAACTTTAATTCACGCGGAAGTTCAAGAATGGCTTAAAAAACATAAAAAATTGATATGTGGTTTAAGTATTGATGGCACTAAGCAAATGCAAGACCTTAACAGGAGTGATTCTTTTGATTTAATTGACCTAAATTTTTTCTTGCAAACTTACCCAAATCAATCTGTCAAAATGACCATATCAAAGGAAACACTTCCAATGCTTAGTGAAGGTGTAATTTATTTGCACAAACTAGGTTTTGGCATTAATTGTAATTTAGCTTTTGGCATCGATTGGTCTTCTGAAGAGAATAAAATCATCCTAGAGCGCGAGCTCAAGAAACTCATTGATTTTTATATTGCAAATCCAAACATAAAGCCATGTTCTATGCTTAATTTTCCTATTGAGCATTTAGGGTTTGAGCGCAAAACAAACAAAATTAAAAAATGGTGTGGCACAGGAACACACATGAAAACTTTTTATGTTAATGGCGAGGCATATCCATGCCAATTTTTTATGCCTTTGAGTGATACTAATAGAAAGCCTATCAAATATGGCGAATTAAACGTTGAAGATGAAATACCTATAGAGCGGTTTGATAAAAAATGCCAAACTTGTCCTATTTTAGAAGCTTGTCCGACATGTTTTGGTTCTAATTATATGGCTACAGGAAATATCTATTCTAAGGACCCCAATCTTTGTGAATTAACGAAAATAATCATAAAAGCTAGATCTTATTTCCGTGCGCTACAATGGGAAAAAGGACAATTACATCTAACGAAAGTGAGAGAGCAGGCATTATTAAGAAGTATTAAATTAATACAAGAGAATTTATAACTTAGGCAGTAGATCTGTTGCAATTAGGTAAGTTGCTTTCTTTGA
Source organism: uncultured Bacilli bacterium (assembly GCA_944376605.1). GTDB lineage: Bacteria > Bacillota_I > Bacilli_A > RFN20 > CAG-826 > UBA4951. The sequence goes on along the minus strand of CALWDE010000004.1, from coordinate 90,704 downwards.
AAATTGAGGTTAGGTTGTGCTTCATAATCTAACCTTTTTTCTTTGGAACTTTTCTGCTTGTTTTTGGCACTAAAAAAGTTTGCGGAAGAAGAAATTAGTTTCTAATGAAACTATTTAGGACAGATTATGAAAGATCGTCAAGCCTTCAAATGCGCAGGGGAACAAGGTCTCAATTATCTTGATATTAGTGTGAATGCTTTCTTCCCTAATTAGGAAAAACGAAAGTTTTACCCGCCTATTGCGGGTTTTTTATTAGAAAGGAATGATATCTCCGCATTGAAGGTTATCCACACTCACCCCGTTATTTAAATAGAAATGATAAGAAAGTTCGCCTTCATTTTTAAACTGATAACGGAAGGTCTCCATTCCATCCATTAAGAAAATTTCAATGATTTCATGATCGACAACGATTTCAAAATCAAATCCGTCTTCTATGAGAGGTCTATCAAAATCCGCGCCGACAACAGTATAATCGCTGGAGAAACCATAATACTCTTCTTCCCATGGATAACTTAAAAGAACATATTCACCAGTGTCACTTGAAAAAGTAGTTGTATTAAGTTCGTAATTATTTTTTGCCCCTAACTGCAAAACATGGTCACCAGATTGAATTTCTAATCTCCATGCTTCTGTGCGTCCATTTTGCTTACTGGTATGAATGGTGCCTTTTAGATACTTCTTACTTCCCGAGATAGGTAAAGTTATACGGCTACCATCCCCGGAAATGGAGTCTAAAGTCGACAAATTTTCTATTTGATCATAGAAGGGGGAATATAGTTTTTGCTTGATACGTCCGTCTTCCTTTAATTCCACTTCTACTGGGATGCTAAAGCAGTTATATTCATTAGAAAGATTACCTATCATGTATGTTTTTTCATCTTTCTCAAAAAACATTGGAGAACGGAGACATCCATGGTCTATGGCGTAAGACTTTCCGTTTTCCCCTATTCTTTCAAAGGTTATGTTTTCTGAGTCATAATTACCTGCTACGTAATAACATCCAGTCCAATAAACAGATTCTTCTTGTACTCCGTCCATGGAAATATCGAAGGTAAAACCTTCGTTATCTTTTATAGAAAAATAATGAGGATTTTCTATTCCAAAATAATTCTGTTCACAAAGTTTTGTAATGTTCGCGTTTCTGTCCATCGCGTAGAGAGAGCCACCTGACCCGATTAAAAAGTGCTTATTTTCTTCGCTAGAAGGAAGGTAATAAGGAACGAAATAACTTTCAAAATGACTCTCGATTAACTCTTGGCTTTCGTAACGATCCTCTTCACCAATATAGACGCGATATAACTGGTCTTCAGCCTGATTATTGTAATAGGCATAATAGCCATTCTCTGTTTTTGTGACCTCGCCATAATTTCTAGGTGGATATAAAGAGGAGACTGGCTCTGTCCAATGGACGAGATCTTCACTATATGTGACATATAATCTGCCGTTTTTATTTAAAAATAAGGTATATCCATTTTCGGTCATAAAAAGCTCATGGAAATAATCAAAGGGAATATAACTTGGCCGATAATGAAAGGTGTCTAAATAACCTTCATCGATAGGAGAGCGATATTCTTTTGTCCAAATTCTATCTTCTAATTCTAAATTGCCATTGCTCGCTTCTAAAGTTGAGTCGAGAACCAACTCTGTAAAATAAAGAAAACCATCAATAAGTTCACCATCCCCTAAATTGGTAACTACCAGTTTTAATGGTGTATTTAAATAGCGCGAAGCATCCATTTCATAGCGGCAGCAAAATGTTACTTCACCAGAGCGGTTGCTATACTGCAATTCTAGCTGATCAATCAGAGTACCATCTTCTTTGAAAAGTTCGATTTTTCCTTTCGCGAATTCGTTGTAGTCTCCCCTTGCCATCGCACGGAAGGTAATTCTTCCGTTTTCTTTGAGCACAAAAGGCACTGTTTGCATTGTAGATTCATCATTATCGGAAACAGCATAATAAGGGGTAGTGATGTGATAATATTCTCGAAGATCATCAGAAGTTGTTCCTGTTTTAAATCCGTCTACATTTTCCCAACCATTTAAATTATTTTCTTGGAAATCGTAGTTATGATCACTGCTTTGTGATGAGTCTTGAAATAGTCCTTCTATCCATTCACAAGAAGATAAAGATAGCAATGAGACAAAGCAAAAGGAGATAGGGCAGAAAGCACGGAGAACTGTTTTTATGAATTTTTTGTTTTCTTTTCTTTTCATCAAGAAAAATATCCCAAAATAAGGAAAAAATAGCAAGAATAGAAAAGAAAATTTTCTTTTTTAAAGAAGAAAAGTATTGATATATAACGCGCGTTATATAACATTAATTATGGAAAGAGAATTTATGCCTCCTAAAGCAAAATTAACAAAAAGGCAAATTTTGGAATCCGCTCTTCTTTTGATAGAGGAACAAGGAGGAGAGTATTTAACGGCAAAACATCTTGCGGATTATTTATCTTCTTCTACTCAGCCTATCTTTTCACATTTTTCATCCATGGATGAGTTAAAAAGTGAGCTCTTTGCAGAGGCCTTAAAGATATTTGGCAAAGCGTTAAGAGAAGAAATAAACTGCGATAATCGTTATTTAGCTTTAGGCTTAAGTTACATCCATTTTGCGCAAAAGCAGCCACATTTGTTCCGTTACCTTTTTATGAGCGATTATGGCAAGAAAGACTTAGTAAAAGAGCAAGTGGAGATGAACTATATTTTAGAAGTCATCAAAGAAGAAAAACATTTAACAGGGGAAAAGGCTGTTTTGGTATATCGCGATATGTGGTTATTTTCGCACGGGATTGCTGTCATGATGGTAACAGGGACAGCAAATTTTGCAGAAGAAGAAATTCGAAACATGTTGATAGATGCTTGTCGGGCTTTTGTCATGTGGTTTGAACATAAATAAAGGAGGTCATCATGAAAAAGTATGATGCTGTCGTCATTGGAGCAGGGAATGGAGGCCTAGTTGCTGCGATTCGTTTGCTACAAGGTGGAGCAAAAACGCTTTTGGTAGAAAAGCACAATTTACCAGGCGGATTTGCCACAAGTTTCCGGAGGGGAAGATTTGAGTTTGAAGCTTCTCTTCACGAATTAAACGACTATGGTCCAGATAATAACAAAGGGGACGTTCATGTTCTTTTTGAAGAACTTGGGGTCGCAGATAAAATTGACTGGATTCAAATTCCTGATGCATATCGCGTGATTTGCCAAAATGAAAAGTTAGATGCAAGAATGCCTTTTGGCGTGGACGCTTTTATTGATCAGATGGAGAAATACGTTCCTGGAAGCCGTACTTCGATGCGAAAGTTCTTCGATTTAGCAGAAGAAGTTCGTCTTGCTCAAGCTTATACCTCTTCGGTAAACGGGAATGCTGATTCTAAAATCATGGTAAGAGATTATGGAAACTTTGTTAGAGCAGGCTCCTACTCTGTGAATGAAGTTTTTAAAGCGTTAAAGATGCCCTTAAAAGCAAGACGAATTCTAAGTGCTTATTGGTGTTATCTTGGCGCTTCTTTGGACGATATGAGTTTTGTTCACTACGCAAGCATGGTGAACCGTTACATTATGCGCGGAGCAAGCACACCAAAGATGCGTTCTCATGAAATCTCTTTAGCGATGGTGGAAAGAATTCGTGAACTTGGTGGAGATATCTTGCTTAACACAGAAGCTGTCAAAATTCTTACAAGCCCAAAAGATGGCGGAGTAGAAGGAGTTGTGCTTGATAATGGGGAAGAGATTGCAACGCATCACATTGTTGCAAACTGCGCGCCACATCTAGTTTACGGAAAACTCATGGACCACGTGAAAGAAGAGGAGATTAAGTCGACAAATGCAAGAAAGTTTGCAGGTAGAGGCTTCACGATGTTCTTAGGGCTAGATGCTGATCCTGATACTTTGGGAGTAGAAGACTATAACTATTTCCTTTATGACACAACTGATTCCGTGAAGCAGTATGAAATGATGAAAACCATTGAAGGAAATAATGCTCAGGCTACTGTGTGTTTAAATCGCGCTTTACCAGACGCTTCTCCTAAAGGCACCTCAATGATGTATTTCACCACCTTATATATGGATGATGTATGGGGGAAGGTAAGTCCAGAAAATTATCAAAAAGTTAAAAATTATGTCGCGGATAAAATGATTAGCCGTTTTGAACGTGACACAGGCGCACATATCCGTGAGCATATTGAAGAAATTTCTATTGCTACTCCAATGACTTATGCGCGTTACTGCCTCCATCCAGAAGGAGTGATTTATGGCTATGAATCACAGTATTGGGATGGCTTAATGCCACGTCTACAAATGATGAACGAGGATTATAAAGTTCGCGGACTTCGTTTTGCGGGAGGTTATAGCATGCGTTTATCTGGTTATTCTAGTGCTTACTTCTCAGGCGATATTTCTGGTCGCCAAACAGTTGGAGATATCAAAAGGGAGGGGAAATAATGTCGTTCACTTTTAAAAAGCAAATTTTTGGCTTTCTTGACTTACTTCGTTTTAAAAAAATGGTGCCAAACAGAAGAAAGAAATTAGAAGAAGGTTCTTCTTCTCCTCTTCCTGTTTCTTACGCAGTGAATGTGACTGCAAAAATCTTACATCCTGGTTATCAAAAGGCTGTCTTAGAAAAGATTGAGGTCAATACTGCAGATACAAAAACGTATCACTTCATTACGGAACATCCTTTCTATTTTGAAGCAGGGGAATATGTTAGCTTAGCTGCAAAGATAGAAGGAAGTGAGGTATCGCGTCCTTACGCAATTTCTTCTAGCCCTAAGGAAGCGTTAGAGAAAAAAGTATCTTTGACGATTAAAAAGGTTGGTTTCTTTAGCACGTATATGTTTGACAAGGCAAAAGTAGGAGACACCTTCCTTCTTGGCGATCCTTCTGGTAACTTTGTTTATGAACCATTAAAAGATGCAAAGCATGTTTTAGCGCTTGCGGGTGGCTCAGGAATCACTCCTTTTTACAGTATGGCCCAGGCGATTCGTGATCAAATTAATGATTATGATTTAACCATTATTTATGGGGCTAAAACGGAAAAGGATCTTATCTTTAAGAAAGAATTAGATACTCTTAAATCTTCGCGTGTACATGTTGTTTATGTTTTAAGCGAAGAAAAGAAAGAGGGGTATCAGCACGGCTTTATTACGAAAGAGATTCTTGAACCATATATGAAAGAAGATGTGACAGTAATGATGTGCGGACCAGAAGCCATGTACGAGTTTGTCACAAAAGAATTAGAAAGTTTCCATCTTCCTATTCGCCGGGTGAAAAAGGAGGCAAACTGTGTCGCTTCTCGTAAAGGCGAAGAAAAAACATATCAATTAACGGTTCACATTGGTTTTGATACTTTTCAGGTTCCTGCCTCTTCTAATGAAACTATCTTAGTCGCTTTAGAGAGAGCCTCTCTTCCTGTCCCTTCTAAGTGCAGAGCAGGAGGTTGCGGATTCTGCCACTCTAAATTAGTAAGCGGGAAATACACGATTGCAGGAGCGGATAAGCGCCGCTTAGCGGATTTGAAGTTTGGCTATATCCATCCTTGCTGCACTTATCCTGATTCCGATATGGAACTTATTGTGCCAAAAAGAGAAGAAATTCATTAAAAACAGAATATTAATTCCTTTTTTGCAGAGATATTAAAAACCCACCTCATTATCGAGGTGGGTTTTTTCTTTCTTAAAAGAAATTACTTATAGAGATTGTAGAAAGCGTCAATGCCAGGATATTGCGCTTGATCACCAAGTTCTTCTTCAATGCGGAGAAGTTGGTTATATTTCGCAATACGGTCGGTACGAGACATAGAACCAGTTTTGATTTGGCCAGCATTCAAAGCGACAACAAGATCAGAGATGGTGGTGTCTTCGGTTTCACCAGAACGGTGAGAAACAACACAGGTATATCCTGCACGCATTGCCATTTCGCAAGTATCAAGTGTTTCGGTGAGAGTACCGATTTGGTTCACTTTGATAAGTACGCTATTGGCGCAGCCTTCTTCAATACCTTTCTTGACATAGACTTTGTTGGTAACAAAGAGGTCATCACCAACAAGCTGAACTTTCTTGCCAAGTCTTTCGGTAAGAAGTTTCCAACCTTCCCAGTCATTTTCAGAAAGGCCATCTTCGATAGTGATTAAAGGATACTTCTCGACAAACTTCTCTAGTAAATCAACCATTTGTTCAGAGGTGAGTTCTCCACCATGGCTTCTCTTTAATTCATACTTCTTGGTTTCTGGGTTATAGAATTCACTAGAAGCAAGGTCCATACCAAGATAAATATCTTTTCCAGGAACATATCCTGCTTTCTTAATGGCTTCTACTAAAACTTCGAGAGGTTCTTCGTTGCTCTTTAAACCATTAGGAGCAAAGCCACCTTCATCACCAACTGCAGTGACGTCTCCTCTAGCCTTTAAGATAGAACGAAGAGCAGAGAAAGTTTCTGCACCCATACGAATGGCTTCGCTGAAGCTCTTCGCGCCAACTGGCATGATCATGTATTCTTGGAAGTCAACAGAGCTATCGGCATGCTTTCCGCCATTGATGACGTTCATCATAGGAACAGGAAGCTTTTTGGCGTTTGGTCCGCCAATGTAGCGATAAAGAGGAATACCAAGCAAATCGGCAGCAGCACGAGCGCAGGCTAATGAGACACCGAGAATGGCGTTAGCGCCAAGTTTGCTCTTGGTTGGTGTTCCATCGAGAGCAAGCATGGTCTCATCAATGAGAACTTGTTCTGTGACATCAATACCAATAAGAGCGGGGGCAATAATTTCATTAACATTTTTGACAGCTTGAAGGACGCCCTTGCCTCCAAATACCTTCTTGTCGCCGTCACGAAGCTCTAAAGCTTCTCTTTCCCCTGTGGAAGCACCACTTGGGACAGCTGCACGTCCAAAAGCTCCGCTTTCGGTTAAGACATCAACTTCGACCGTTGGATTTCCACGGGAGTCAATGATTTGACGTGCTTTAATCGATTCGATGAATGGCATGTTCTTTTTTACTCCTTTGCCTATTTATCGCTTAACGAGTAAGCACATGAATTATAAAACGCAAAGACAAGTTAAGGGGAGCAAGGTTGTAAAAAAGAGTAAGATTATCGATATGGCGAAACAACCTTCTTATTTTTTCTCTTGGTGTGAAGATGTTCCTTCGATGGTGAAAGAGAGATTTTTCCACACTTTCACTATGTGGAAGAAAATAGGAAAAAAGCCGATTTTATCGATAGAAGAAGGAGGAGAATATTTCAAAGAACATCTAGCAAATTGTTCTTCTCCTTTCTTTTTTATGCGGACTGGAGCAAGTGAGTTTTCTATTTTGCACGGGAAAGAAAAAATAGAGAAAGGCCTTGCGAAAGATTTTAAAGAAAAGGCAAAGTGGGCAATTTCTGTACGGGCAGGGATTCATCCTGTAACAACTTCAAACTTACTCGAATACGCCTTTCTTTATGAAGAGGCGCTAAAAGAAGCTGACGCGATTAGCTGTTTTGGCATTCATATGGAACGTTATTTTATAAAGAAAGATGCAAGGGAAGATGCTGTTTTAATTAACGGCTTTGCGACAGAACCCTTACTTGGTATGTGGTCACCTGCCTTAAAAGGGAAGAAGGTTTTAGTGATTTCCCCTTTTAAAGAAGAAATTGAAAGTCAGTATAAAAGAAGAGAAAAGATATTTGCGGGTGAAGAAGATCTTCTGCCGTTTATGGATTTAAGAGTGGTTAAACCCCCTTACACTTTAGGAGAAGGGGATTTTCCTCCTTTTGCGGAAGGAGTGAAAAAGACATTAGAAGAATGTTTCAAAGAACCTTTTGATTTTGCTTTAATTTCTGCAGGAGGGTACGCCCCTTTATTAGGACTTGCTCTGAAAAAAGAAGGGTATTCTTCTTTCTTGGTAGGAGGAGCGTTACAAACTCTATTTGGAATCATGGGTCATAGATGGGAAAAAAGAAGTCATGTTGCTTCCCGGGTGAATGGCTCCTGGATAAGGGTAAAAGGGAAGACACCAAAAGGAGCAGAACATATTGATGGAGGAGCGTATTGGTAATGTTAGAAAAAAGTAAAATTCTTATTCAACGACACTGGAAGGAAGCGATGGCGTTTACGGCTTTCTTCTTTCTTGCTTTGTCTTTTTGCGCTCCAACATACGGCTGTTTTGCTTTGGTGTTTGGTCCTATTTTTGCTTTTCTTTTATACCAAGAAAAGAAAAGAAAATTTCCCTCTATAAAGGGCAATCTTTACTGGTTAATTCCGCTTGCTCTTTTATTTCTTCTTCCTACCATCTTTCAAGTAAGAATCGGAAATTTTATCGCACTTTTGTTGGAGATATTTAACCTTTTCAGCTTACTAGGTTACTTGCTTTTAGGTGTTTTTCTTAAAGAAGAAGAGCCTAAAACGCTAAAAAGGATTTTTATTGCCATCTTGCTTTCTTTTTCGCTTGTTTGCTGGGTCTCATTTATAGGCAGTATGGCTAATTATGGCGCTTTCCATGCCGCGCTTTATGAAGGAAAGGTTTATTACTGGGAAGGGGCAGCCTATCTTGTTGCAGAAGAAAATGTTATGTTTTCTTTAACTGGTTTAAATACTGTTTCCTTGCGTTTTGCATCTACGCTTCCTTTCCTTCTTTCTTTAACGGGACTAGGACTCTTCTTTATTTCGGTGAAAGAAAACAAAATTTTGGCAATCTCTCTTGGTTTTGCGTCTTTTACAGGCCTACTTTATCTTGCTCTCACCCCGGATTACTTAAGTTTAATTTTGCTTGCTTGTTTTCTTTTATGCACCCTTGCTTTACGCTTCCTTCCTTGGAAAGAAGGAAAGATTCTTCCCTCTCTCATTATTGTTATATGTTTTGCTATAACGCTTGTTGCTACGCTTGTGATTTTTGGTTTAGCTTACTCAGGTAATGATATTTATGGTTCTGGCGTGCTGCGTAAACTCTTTGATAATCAGCGCTTTATGGAACCAATCAATCAAAGCATTAATGCCTTCTCTTCCGGAGGATGGTTAAACGTTCTTTTTGGGCTTGATGTTACAACTGCGCCCTTTAGCACATGGAATAATACCTATACTTATTGGTACGAAATAAATTTATCGAATATTCAAACAATGGGTTTAGAAGAAGGTGGCATTCTTTGCTTTATGAGTTTGACTTATGTTTTCTTCCTAGCAGTTTTCTCTTGTTATGTATCTGAGTTAAAAAGAAGAAATTCTCATAATAGTTACGCGGTGATTTTTTCTCTTCTCGCCATGGGGTGGATTTTATTTAGCACCATTCAAGGGGACGCCTTCCCCTATATCGAGCAAAACATGACATATGTTTCTCCTATTTTTGGAAATGGAGGCTTCGCATTATTTACTTTTGCTTTAGCCTTTTCTCTTCCTTCTCTTGCTTTTAAAAGAGAAGAGAAAGGAGTGATTTATGAATAAGAAAGTATCTTCTCTTTTTCTTCTTTCGCTTCTCGCATTAACCTCGTGTATGGGAAAGGTTAGTGAACTATACGGGGAAGATGAGTATTTAGCAGGAGAATTAACGGATTATTACTATTTTGGAAGAGATGATTTTCCAAGTGTTTCTTCTCCTTCGAAGGAACAAATTCTTACAATAGATGATTATGCATATGGGAATTTAAATCGTCCTCTTGCGGAAGAGGTTCGTGAAGGACGTAACTCTGTAGAAGAAATGTTTCCTTCTTGGTTTTCCTTTTTACCTGATAATGGCACGATTAATGGATACCATGTAAGAGAGCAATATAGATCAAATGAGTATATTGGGAGAGATTTTGGTAGGACTGAATGTTTCGCGGTGAAATCGCCTGCTTTCCAAAACGGGATTGCTTCGCGTTTATATGACGGTCAACTTTCTTGCCACACTTACCATAGCAAAGCATTTTTAAATCTAGACGAAACTGGGATGAAACTTAAATTCCCTCAAAATGTATCTCTCGATAAGGGACTACTTTTCGTCTTCCGCGGGGGGATGGATGCTTCTGCCTCTGGAAGCGCCAGAATCGATTTCTCATTATCACTATATTACGAAAAAGAAGGAGAATATTTTTCTTCGGCGAATAGCTATGTTATTGAAAATCTCCCTGTAAACACAAATGATGGGGGAGATAATGTCAATTTCCTTGCAATTCCTGCTTCAAATTTTGAAAATTTAACAATAAGTGGAGTAGAAATTACCTATAAATTGACCTCTTATCCAACCTCTTCTGACACTGGTGTTTGTAGCGCGTTAGCAAGCAACAAAGAAGCGGATTCTCATTTTGGTTTATTGTTATATGAGATTATGGCTCCTAATGCTTCTCTTTCTTAAGGATTTCTATTTTCTTTTGATATTCTGAAATATCGAGCCACTTTCCTTGAATAAAATCGGCAGAATCATCATCAAATTTTAGAGTTCCTTTAGCAGGAGTAAATGTCATCTCATTGAGATAAATTTTGTGATCGACCAAAAAGAAATCTACACGGACAAAAGGAAAGGGGGCAGCAAGTTTTTCTGCTAGGGCAACCATATCATCAAATTCTGCAGGACGTTCTGGTAAATGGTTACTTGCTCTCCATCCGTTAAACTGGCTCTCTGGGAAAGGAGTCCAGTTGATATATAACTGGTCATAACGGATGTCTTTTCCTCTACCAGAAACTAGATATAAATTTTTGGCCTTTCCATTAAAAACATGAATCTTATATTCCAAAGGAAGACTATTATCTTTTCCGAGATATTTTTCACAAATAATTTCCCGGTGTATGGAGGAATAATGAGGTTCCATTGTTAAAAATCCATAGTCTGTAGCAAGAAACTTTTGGAATTTTTCTTTTCCTACTTTGATAGCTTTTTCCCGATCATCTGTTGGCTTTACAATCTGGTTAAAGCCAGAAGCGTGAGAACATTTTAAAACGTAACTCTTTGGCAAATTAGAAAAGGGTATCTCTTCATAATTCTCATAGAATCCATAGATAGGAATAAGGTACTTTTCTAGCCCTAAAGAGGAAGCATAATCCCGCATTCCTCTTCTTCCTGCGCACTGAATTGCTAAAGGATCAAAAGGATATCCTTTTAAACGTAACCACTGGAGCTTTTCTGTGTAACGTTTTGGATGAGATAAATGTAAAACATTACCAGTTAAATAAAGATATTGCATTCTCACGAATAAGGAAGGTGAGATGTGTTTTATAATGCGACAGGGTAAGAGATTCGCGCGGGTAGAGATACTTGCCATTTCGGCCATAGATTATAGAAGGAAACAATAAGGATAGGTGTATGAGGATATTATTTCTTTGCCAATATTATTATCCGGAAAAGATTTTTGTTCAGCATATTACAGAAGCTTTAACAAAAGACGGGCATGAAGTAACTGTGCTTTGCCAAACACCAAATTATGGTTATGGAAAAACACTAGAGGGGTATGAGAATGGAAAAACGGAAAAAATCAATGGAGTGAGAGTGATTCGCTTAAAAACATATCCAAGAAAAAAAGGAAAGTTTTCGCTTATCCATAATTATTTTTCTTTTCAACATGCGGCAAATAATTGGGCAAGAAAAACCAATGAAGTTTTTGATGTTATCTATGCTTGGTCTTTATCACCAGTTCTTTATTTATCCGCAGGAAAAATATTAAAGAGGCGATACAAAATTCCTTATGTAGTCCATGTTCTTGATTGCTGGCCTGCTTCTATTTACGCAGTACTTCATAAGAAAGAAAAAGGGTTATTACGTTATTTCTTAAAAAAGTGGTTCGCTTCTTATTACAACTCTGCCGATTATATGTATGTATCTTCACCTTCTTTTCTTACATATTTAGAAGAAGTGTGCGGTAAAAAGCATCCTCCCATGGAGTATTTACCGCAGCCTTACGGTGAAATAAAAGAAAAACCTTATCCACTTGAAAAGAAAACACATTCTTTTCTTTATGCTGGCAATGTTGGCGCATTACAGCTTGTGCCTAATTTAATTGAAGCTTTCGCTGCTTTGAAAAATAAAGATGTCGATTTCCATATTTTTGGAAATGGAAAAATGTTAGAAGAAGCAAAAAAGGTGGCCAAGGAAAACGCTTTAGAAGAACAAGTGCATTTCCATTCAGCCGTTTCGCAAGAAGAGATCTTTTTTATCGCAAAAAAGATGGACGCAGTATTTGTGTCTTTAAAAAGCAGCGATTCCATCGTTTCTTCTACTATACCTCTTAAATGCATCACATCTTTGACGTACGGAATTCCTGTGATTGGGGTACTAGAAGGAGATGGAAAAAGAGTTTTAGAAGAAGCGGGAGGATGTTTTACATCCTTAGCAAATAAGGAAGATATTGTAAAGAATATGGAAAAGGTTCTTACTTTATCTAAAGAAGAGAAAGAGATGATGGGCGAAAAGAATATTGCCTATGCAAAAAAGAACTTTTCGTTACAGCACTTTATGAATACATTAGAGGAACGCTTTTTAACGTTAAGAAAGTAGGGAATCGATTTTTAGATATTTTTGTAAAGATGAGGCAACCTTTTCTTTTGCATAAGTTTGCCGAATTTCTTCTTGTGCGTGATTGATTGGAAGTTTTTCAAAGCTTTCTTTATCCCTCATATATTGCTTCAAGAAAGATAAGAATTCTTCCTTTGTAGAAGAGGAGAACAAGTAAGCGTTTCCTTTTAGATATGAATTTAAAAAAGGGTGGGGAGAAGAAGCGATTCTATTCGCATAAAGGAGGTATTCAAATACTTTCGAAGGAATTGATAAGGCATCAAGTTCTGGATCTTCTTTTCGTGGATTTAAAACAAGCGCAGCACCTTTCATAAGAGATATATTTTCTTCTTCTGTGCATTCTCCGATATAGATAACGTCTTTATTATTCGACATCATTGTTCCGTGGTGCCCAGCATAAACAAGATGAAGAGGAGAATTTCCTCCTTCCTCTTTTTTCCATTCCTCAAAAGCTTCTAGGAAAAGAGGAAAGTTAAAACGAGGAAGCAAAGTCCCAGAGTAGAACAAATAAGGATAAGGAAGCGATATTTTCTTTTCTTTCTTTTCTTCAAAAAGAAAAGGCAAAGAGAAGTGTGACGAGAATCCCATTTTGTCTGCTAAAGAATCATTTAAGGTTATTGCTAATGGATTTGTGTCTTTTAATTTCTTCATAAAAGATTGAAATCGAGAAAAATATAGGGGATTTACGGAGGAAATAAAGTTAGGATCATCGGTTAATACTGCGACACACTTGGCGTTACTTTTTCTTTTTAAAAGTAAAGCAGACTGGAAACAAGAAAGATTTAATGCATCAAAAAAGATGAAATCTGCCTCTTTTGAAAGGCCAATTCTTTTTGCTTTTTTGGGGCTAATAAGATGATCCCATAAAGTGCTATTTTTTAAAATATTCTCGCAGAAAGTGTCCGGTAATTCTGCCTTATAGGGGCTAAAACAAATAGGGCTAACTTCTAAAAAAGTTTCTAAAGTGTGAATGAGACGTGAATGATAATTTTGATTGCTTGGATTATTTGGAGCAATCCCTTGATTTAGCAAATATTCCCTAGCTTTATCAGGAAGCGCGGTGGTGAAATAGATAGCTTTTTTCATAAATGAGATTCTTTCCAAGTGGTTAAAAAGGCACGGAAACTTTCTAACATTTTTTCGTAAGTGTTTTCCCTTGCTACTTCCAATGCTTTAAAGCGCATACTTTCGTCTACTTTATGATGGATTGCTTCTTGAATGCTATCTGGAGAATCAAAAGATAAAACGATACCGTCTCCTTTTCCTTGCACCAAATGAAGACCAGCGTTTGTGTTAGGAGAACAAATCACTGGCGTTCCTTGCGACAGAGATTCATTTACAGCGTGGCCATAGATATCTTCCTTTGTCGGGAATAACGAACATTCCGCGTAACGCAAATACTCCAAAGTTTCTTCGTGTGTATGAAAACCGCCAAGAATGACATTATCTAAGTGATTTTTCTTAATGTATTTTTCAAAATTATTTCTTTCTTTGCCGTTGCCAAGAAGCAATAAAGTTTCGTTCTTTGGCATTTGTTTCCAAGTTTCCAATAAGATAAATAAATTTTTACGTTCTATATAATTACCAATCGAAACGTAAAGTTTTTCTCCAGGAATATGAAGCCTTTTTAGTGCTTCTTTTCTTTCTTCTACTGTGGCAGGACATAAAGGAATTTCTGCTTCATGAATGGTGCTATATACATATTCATAAATAGGAATATCTCTTCCTGCATAGTGACGTAAATATTCCGAGCTTATGGGATCAGGAGAAAGATAAGAGGCGTATTTGCTGCGGATAAATTTCCGTTTTAAATATTTCCGAAGACAACTTTCTTTTCCTTTAATTCTTCCTCCGTTTATAAGAAAAACATAAGGCATTTTCTTTGCGTTGAGATAATGAATCACAGCCATTTCAGGAAGATTTGCCCAGCCGTTTACAATAATCAAATCAAAAAAGTGCGAGGCAAGATAATGGTTAAGAAAGGAGAGTCTATTTTTCTTTGGTAAAAAGATTTCTTCATATCCTCCTTTTCCTTTTTGATAAAAAGCAGGATCTCTTCCTTCTTCGCTTTCTTCTTCAAAAATAACGGTTAAATCGTTTTCTTTACCAAGGAGAGAGAAGAATTCTCGTTTGTAGGGAGCAGGATGAGAAAAAATCCAAAGAAGTCGCATCATTCCCTATAGTATAGTGATTTCTCTCTTTAAGGGGGAGAGTTCGCGCGTATCATCTTGTTATGTTAAAAGATTGGGAAAGCTTCTTTTTGGAAGTAAAAAGTAAACCTTACGCTAAGTCTTTGCATGCCTTTTTAGAGAAAGAATATGCGACAGAATGCATTTATCCTCCTCGAGATATGATGTTTTCAGCATTTCGTTTCACAAGCCCTGAATCATTAAAGTGTGTTATCTTGGGACAAGATCCTTATCACAATAGCGGTGAAGCGATGGGTCTTGCTTTTTCAGTGCCAGTAGGAATTTCTCTACCTCCTTCTTTGGTGAATATTTATCGAGAAATTGAAGAAGACTGTGGAGTTAAGATGAACTACAAAAAAGGCGATCTTGTTTGCTGGGCAAGACAAGGAGTGCTTCTTTTAAATGCTTATTTAACCGTAAGAGAAGGAAAACCTTTATCTCATAAAATAGAAGAATATGACCTCTTTTCCAAAGATGTTATCACTTATCTTGAGTCGCTTAACCAGCCAATCGCATATATGCTTTGGGGAAATTTTGCAAAGCGGTACTCCTGTTTGATTCATAATCCAAAACATAAAGTTTTTATGGCCGCACATCCATCTCCTTTATCCGCTAATAGGGGAGGGTGGTTTCATAAACATTTATTTTCGCAAGTAAACGATTTCTTAATTGAGAATGGTGTTTCCCCGATTGATTGGCAAAATAAATAATCGTATAGTTCTTTTGACCGGAGCTTGCCCATGCAGGCTGAGAGGAGTTAAAGCTATGGTAACTCGACGGATTCACCTGATCAGGGTAATTCCTGCGGAGGTACAATGGTAAGTTTTCTCTTGCTGCCTCCTAAGGAAAGGAGGCTTTTTTATGAATGAAACCCCTATAACTTCTACCAAGAAAGATTCTTGGTTAACTGCTTCAGCAAGCTTTATCAAAACGAACAGGGTGTATATCACGCTTGCTTTGTTTGCTCTTGTTTTGCTTGGCTGGTGTATGCCACTTCTTACCTCTAATCCTTTAACCATCACATCTGTTTTCGATGCTGCTGAAGAGGAGTTTGTCTTCACTGTCACAAATGTTTTAGAACCATCTGGCGTTTGGATTGGCAGTTTAACTGCAAACGGAGTGAACTATTTAAGTATCCTTCTTTTTATCGTTTTACCTCTTCTTCCGCTTGTTTTATCCATTTGGGGCATATGGAAAAAGGAAGCCCTAGTTGCTTCCGCAATGCTTGGACTTGTTTTTAGCGTTCTTGTTTTTGTATCTCCTGAAATTTTTGATGTCGGTCAGTCGCTTGCTCAGCTTGGGATTGAAAGCGGGGGACTTGGTTGCTACGACTTTTCTGCTTATGCCGAAACTGAATTAAATGCAGGCGCGATTTTTATGACAGTTTTAAGTTTCTTCGCTTCTTGCATGGCGCTTGCTTCTGCAAGTGAAAAAGAAACAATTTCGGTAAGAAATTTAGCAGAGATTGCTCTATTAAGTGCTTTGGCTATCGGATTACAGTTTATTCGTGTTCCTATTGGTGCAACCGGTGGTTCGATTAATTTAGGCCTTGTCCCTCTTGCCTTCCTTGCTTTACGTCATGGTCCTGCGAAAGGCTTTATTGCTGGGGCTTTTATCTTTGGTTTAGTAACTTGCTTAACGGATGGTTACGGCTTTTACACATATCCTTTTGACTATTTAATTGGCTTTGGTTCTATTGCCGTTTTTGGCTTCTTCTCTCGTCTCATTTTTACAAATAACGAACAAGGTTGGACTGCCTGGGGATTTTTGTGGCTATTTGTCGCTGCAGTTGGTGCGTCCCTTGTGCGTTTTATTGGGTCGACAGTTTCTTCTATGGTCATTTATGGTTATGACTTTTATGGCGCATGCACCTACAATGTCGTTTATATCTTTGTCACAGGTGCAGTGACATATGTTGTCCTTGCTCTTCTTTATATTCCTTTTGCTTCCATTCAAAAGAATTTCCCACCTCAAACAAGTAAAAAAGAGGAAATAGCGGAAGCAAATTAAGAGAAAAACAAAAAGATTTAGAGGGAAGTATTCCTCTTTTTGTGCTATCTTCCTTTTGCATCCAGGAGTGATTAATCATGGAAGAAGAAAAGAAGAATCCTTTAGAGGAAGAAAAACCTAACGTTACAGAAGAAGAACATACGGAAAATTCAGAAAAAGAAGCTAGTTCTGCGGAGGTAATAGAACAAGAAGCAGTTGATAGCGATTTCTCTGATTTGCATCCTTATGAAGCGACTCCAAAAGTAGAGGAAGAAAAGAAAGAGGAAGACCAAGTCGTTTTTCTCAAAGAAGGCGAAAAAAATTACGAGGAATATCAAAAGGAGTATGAGGCTCAGCAAAAAGAAAAAAGTGCTGGTCCCGCTCCTACCTATAAATACGAAAATTCTTACTTAGAGAAAATGGAAGCGTCTCGTCTTGCTTTCCAAAGCGATTATCGTAAAGCAAATCGCTTTAAAACCCCTATCACAATTGTTTCCATCTTGCTTATTCTTGCAGGCTGGATTGTGCCAAGCTTTATCCCTGGCGCTGGTGATTATGGCTGGGTAGTTGGTCTTGTTGTTTGTGTGGTATGTATTGCTGCAATTGGGGTCTATGTGTATTTTTCCAATCGCCGCTCCAAGGCTGCAATGGACCGTTATTTTAAAGATTTCTTTGGTGCTTATAACGCATATACATTTGAAGGAAAAGTGACGGATTTAAAGAGTGATTTAGATACCAAGTTAGATCCAGAACTTTTTAAAGAAGCTAATCTTTACACCAATGTGACAAAGGTTACTTCCCGAAATTATCTTACCTTCAATTACAAGGGAAGAAGCGTTACTTACGCGGAAGCTGCCGCTCAAACCGTTGATAAAAAGATTAATAAAACCATCTATATTGGAAACTTTTTAGTCATTAATAACGGATATACAGGGAAAGACATCGCAATCTACCGAAAAGGAAATGCTCGCGCGTTACCTCCTACGAATTTAAAAGCGTTTGGTGAAGTGTTTGAGGACACTGCTGACATGGTCATTTATGGTCCAAAAAACACCAAAACTATTTTGACTAAGAAGATTCGTGATGAGTTAGCAAAGTTTGAAACAAACGCTACTTTTGTTGATTTCTCCATTGCGATTCGTCCTGGTAAGACATACTTCTTACTTGGCTATGAAGATGACCTTATGGTGCTACCTATGCAAGATGCTATGAATCCAAAACCATATGAGCAGCATAAAGGTGATTTAGAAAAAGTATTTACGTTAATTGATCTTTTCTCAGAAACGTTAAAGTAAGATAAATAAACTTCGAAAGCAGGATTGTTCCTGCTTTTTTCTTTTCTCAAGAAGATTATTTTCTATAATGAGCGTGTATGAGTATTCATTATTCGAGCAAAAAGAAAACAGAGTGGTATCTCTCTGCCTTTCGTGAACTATTTTCCTATGCAAACAAAGCAGGGAATGAAGTTTTCCTGTTCTTCCAAAATTACAAAAGAGAAGAATTAGGGGAATTTCGAAAAAAGGTACACTTAATTGAACATGAGGCTGATGCCCGTTACCGGGCGATTATAGAACGTCTTATGAAGGACCATTTTCTTCCCTTTAAGCGTTCTAATATTTATGAAATTTTGAACTTAATTGACGATATTACCGATGCTATTGAAGAGATTTCTTTACGCCTCTACCTCTATGATTTTTCCTTCCTTCCTCTCGATACTTCTGAATATATGAAACTGAATTTGGACTGCCTCGACAAGACACGTGGATTATTAAATTTGTTCAGCAGAAAGCCTGATCAAAAAGTTTTTGTTCAGCTTTACTATCAGGTTGTAACTTTAGAAGAGCAAGCAGACGCAGAATATTTAAATGACGTGACGCGTTTACACCGAGAAAGCAAAGATCCTTTGATGATTATTCAGTGCGGGGAACTATATGCAAAGCTTGAAGAGGTAAGCGATTCTTGCCGCGAACTTGCCTCTTTCTTATTCGCTTTGGTATATAAGCGCGGCAGATAATCTCTAATAGGTATATAATCTTGGTAGACCAAATGGGTTTGCCTTAGTTATGAACGATAAAGAGTATTTCAGTTTGCATAAGCCACCTAAAAGATGGATGGTGGTTCAAGCATATAAACATGATGGTAGTTTTCACCGTCAATGGTCACCTGCCTATCTCGCTTTAGAAAATGATGATTTCTGGGCGTTATGTTCCCGCAACTCTCAAGTGACAGAAGGAGATGGCAGGAAATGGATTACGAGAGAGAATGCAGTGTTTTTCTTATTTAAGAAAAAGTGGTTTAACATCTTGGCAATGAAGAAAGATGGAGGCATGGTGTTTTATGTCAATATTGCTTCTCCAACCATTCTTGATGATGGGTATCTTCGTTACATTGATTATGATTTAGATGTCAAACTATATCCTGACGGAATGATTCGCGAACTAGATCAAAAAGAATATCGCGTTCATGCAAAAAGATTTGCCTATCCTGACTGGGTGCAAAGAAAATGCCAAAAAGCGGAAGAAGAAATTGAGCATATGATGAAAGAAGGAATTGCTCCTTTTAATGAGGAGTTATGCAACCGCATTTTTGCGGAATTTGTCCGCATAACCTCATTATAATTTCCGTTTTTTACAAATATCTTCCACAATAATTTCTGCTTCTTTAAAACCGGGTTCTAGGCGTTTTTCGCTTCGGTCTTTAAAAGAGGCGTCTCCTGCTACATATACACCAGGAATGGACTCTTGGTTTTTCTTATGCATATATCCTTGAAAAAAAGGAGTTCGAGGTTCAGGCAATAGAAAAGGCGTTTTTTCTGATGTTCGTCCATAGAAGACGAGAACCGCGTCAAGATGGTCCAAAATGATTTTTTCTTTGGTATCAACTTTTTCTAGTGTTAAAGAGGTAACTTGATGTCCCTCTTTTGTAAGAGAAATTGGAATGAATGGCGTGATTACTTTGACTGGATATTGATTTAAGTCCTTAACATCGCCACGAAACTCGTTTCTTCTATGAATTAGATAAATCTTAGAGGCAATACTTGTTAACTGTTTTGCCCAGTCTAATGCACTATTACCTCCTCCCATAACCGCAACTGTTTTCTTATGAAAAATGTGAGGATCTTTGACGGAATAGAAGATGTTATTTACATCATCTTCTCCTTTTAAACCCATTGTTCTAGGTTTACTAAGACCAATACCTGTAGCTATCACAATGTAAGAAAAGAATTCTTCTCCTTGATTTGTTTTGAGCATAAAGCCATCTTCATAGGGAGAAAAATCAAGCACTCTAGTGGAAAGACGAATATTTTGTGTCTTTGCTTCTTCGATTAAGGAATTTACGGCATCAAGCGCTTTTTGCCCTTTAAACTCTTCCGGATATTCCATCTTCTTTTCTGGGTATAGAGTCGTCATCTGACCTCCTAGAAGAGAAGAGGCTTCAAAAATAGTAGCAGGAATGCCTTTTTTCTTAAGCATAGAGGCGAGACGCAACCCAACAGGCCCGCCCCCGACAATAGCAACTTCGTTTTTCATCTTGCGTATGTTAGCACCCCTTTAGCTTTCTGCGGTTTATAATTGCGTTCGCTTATGAATAAAAAAGAAATTTCTTATTATACAAACGCAGAAGAAGAAACTAAAAAACTAGGGGAAACTCTCTCTCCTTTACTAAAGAGAGGAGATGTGTGTACC
The DNA here is from genome assembly GCA_944376605.1 of uncultured Bacilli bacterium. GTDB lineage: Bacteria > Bacillota_I > Bacilli_A > RFN20 > CAG-826 > UBA4951. Next base: position 70,397 of record CALWDE010000004.1, on the reverse strand, counting down.
TTGCTTGGCACTTTAGGAGCAGGCAAAACAACTTTTGTAAACGGTATTGCAAAAGGACTAGGGATTAAAGAAAACGTTCTTTCTCCTACCTTTAACATCATGAAGTGCTACTTTGAAGGAAGCCTTCCTCTTTATCACATTGACGCTTATCGTCTAGAAGACCAAATGATTGATATTGGACTAGATGAGGCGATTGAAGGAGACGGCGTAACTTTTATTGAGTGGCCTATGTTTATTGCACCTCTTATTCCAACTGACCACTTAGAAATTGAACTTCAAAAAGGAGAATCTTCTCAAAGGCGAAAGATTTATTTTCGGAGTTTTGGTGCAAGATCTGCAGAGATTATTTCTAAATTAGAGGAGGCAATGCATGGCAAGTTTAGCATTTGATACTTCTGATCATGGTCTTCTTGTTGCCTTAATTGAAAAGGGTAATGTATTAGATCAAATCGAAGAGGAATCCTGGCAAAGACAGTCGGAATTTTTAGTTCCTAAAATAGAAGCATTACTGCTTCGGAATGAGAGAAAAATAGAGGATATGGATTCTTTTATCGTTTCGAAAGGCCCTGGTAGTTATACAGGGGTGAGAGTTGCTTTAACTGTCGCGAAAGTTCTCTCTTTTGATTTAAATAAGCCTCTATATCTTGTCTCTTCTTTAAAACTCTTACGCAAGCCAGGAAAGAAATGTTTATGTTTAATGAATGCAAGGGCGTCCCGTTCTTATGCTGGCGTTTATGATGAAGATGGTAACTGCTTGCTAGAAGACAAAGTTATGAGTAATGATGAAGTCTTTGCTTATTTAGAGGAACATCCTGATGTTATTCCTTGCGGACATTTGGAGTATTTATCGCTTCCTTCTTCTTCCGTTCATCTCGCCTTAAATTTTGCTTTAGAAGAAAAGGAAGAAAACAAAATAGATGATCCTTTAAAGGCAAGGCCAGTTTACTTAAAGGAGACATATCTTCGGTGAATATTGTAGGCGCTAAAAAGGAAGACATTCCTTCTATTCTCTCTTTATCTCGCACTCTTTTTCTTGAAGATTATTCGGAAGAATTTTTATTAAGAGAAATAGAAGAGAATCCTTGTGCTCAGTTTTACGCTATAAAAGAAGAAGATGAGCTAATTGGTTTTATTGATTACTATCTGCTTTTTGACTCTTCTTCTCTTGCCATATTAGCGGTTAAAGAAAATTATCAAAGGCAGGGAATTGGCACTAAGTTACTAGATTTCATGTTCTCTCAGTTAAAAGAAAATAATGTTTTATTCAATGAGCTAGAAGTGCGTGAATCCAATCAAAAAGCCGTTTCTTTCTATGAAAAATATGGATATCAAAGAATGAAAATAAAGCCGAATTATTATACAAATGGGGAAAATGCATATTGGTATGTAAAAGGAGTTTACGATGAGTAAGATTTTGGCAATAGAATCAAGCTGTGATGAGACTGCTGTGGCAGTTTTAGTAGACGGAAAACTTTTAGCAAACGTCATCTCTTCTCAAGTAGATGTACACCGAAAATATGGTGGAGTAATGCCGGAAATTGCTTCTCGTCTTCATGCAGAAAATATTGGTGTATGTCTTAAGGAAGCTTATAACCAGTCTCATTTATCCGCAAAAGATATGGACGCGATTGCTGTTACAAGAGGCCCGGGTCTTATTGGCTGTTTGCATGTTGGTTTACAGGCTGCAAAGGCGCTTGCTTTTGCCCATCATAAGCCCCTTATTCCCGTGCATCATTTAGCGGGGCATATTTATGCAAATGAATATGTTGGACAATTGAAATTTCCCTTATTAGCGGTAGTAGTGTCAGGAGGCAATACTGAACTTGTTTTGATGGATAAACCTTTATCGTTTCAAATTATTGGTGAAACGAAAGATGATGCAGTTGGCGAGTGTTATGACAAGGTAGCTAGAGTACTTGGATTACCGTATCCAGGCGGTTTACCGATTGATCAACATGCCCAAAAAGGGAAACATACTTACGATATTCCTGTGCCTTTAAAAGGACATCGAGATTATGATTTTTCCTATTCTGGACTAAAAACATCCGTGGTGAATTTGGTTCATAATCTCACCCAAAAAGGTGAAGAAATTCGCCTAGACGATATGTGTCGTTCTTTCCAAGATGTTGCCACTGGCATGATTGTGGATCGCGCCTTACGCGCTGCCGAAGAGTATCACGTAAAACAGGTGGTTCTAGCAGGAGGAGTTTCTGCAAATAGTGACTTAAGAAAGAAGATGCAAGAGGTGATAAAAGGAGATGTAGAACTTGTAATTCCTCCTTTGTGGTGCACGACAGATAATGCTGCCATGATTGCAAAGGTTGCAGAACATTTATACGAAGAGAAGCTCTTTGCACCTTTATCTTTAGCGGTTGATCCAAACTGGAAAATTGATCATTATCGTGAATTTTGAACAAAATGATCGCGTTTTGCGTGATTTTTATCTTTTTCTTATCTCTTTTCTTGCCTTTGGCAAGGTGAAAGATAAACTTGCACTCGTGGAGGATAAATATGAGTGAAATCGTTACAGTTAACTCCTTGATAAAACTTTATCGTGAAAAGGGGATAGATGGCTTAAAAAATTTAGACGAGGTGGAAATTTATGGCTGGGTGAGAACCAATCGTCCTAGTGGTCAATTAGCTTTCTTAGAACTTCATGACGGCACCCATTTTTTATCGCTTCAGCTTGTTTATAAAAAAGACAACTCCCAGTTTGAAATGATGAGTCACCTTAAAATGGGTGCATCTATTAAGGCGACAGGACATCTTGTCTCTTCTCCCAGTGCAAAACAACCTTTTGAACTTCAAGTAAAAAGCGTGGAGTTAATCGGTGATGTTGCAGAGGATTATCCTTTACAAAAGAAAAGAGCATCTTTTGAATTTTTAAGAGAACAAGCCTATCTTCGCCCAAGAGCAAATACTTTCCAGGCTGTTTACCGTGTGCGTAGCGTTTTAGCTTTCGCAATTCATTCTTTCTTCCAAGAAAGAGGATTTGTTTATGTTCATACCCCCATCATTACAGGGAATGATGCGGAAGGAGCGGGACAACTTTTCCAAGTTGCAACAGAAGGTGAGCATCCATTTACTGATTTTTTCGGGAAAGAAGCGCATCTAACTGTATCTGGCCAATTACACGGTGAAGCTTTTGCTTTGGCATTTAAAGATATTTATACCTTTGGTCCAACCTTCCGCGCGGAGCATTCTAATACTCCTCGTCACGCTTCTGAGTTCTGGATGATTGAACCAGAAATGGCTTTCTGTGACTTAAAAGGTGATATGAACATTATTGAAAGCTGTTTGAAATATGCGATCCAAAAGGTGATGGATTCTTGTCCAGATGAAATTGCTTTCTTTAATCAATTTATCGCGCCTGGATTAAAAGAAAAATTAGAACATGTTCTTCATTCCGCTTTTGCGCATATGACTTATACTGCTGCCATTGAGCACTTAGAAAAGGCAGTAAAGGATGGCCATAAATTTGATAATTCACACATTTATTGGGGAATGGACTTACAGTCAGAACATGAACGGTATCTATGTGAAAATATTGCAAAAGGACCTTTGTTCTTAACCGATTATCCCAAAGAGATTAAAGCTTTCTATATGAAGGAAAATCCTGACGGCAAAACTGTCGCTGCAGTTGATCTTCTTGTGCCAGGAGAAGGGGAACTTGTCGGGGGTTCTCAAAGAGAAGATGATCCCGAAAAGCTCAAGATTAAGATGGGCAATTTAAAAGACATGGACTGGTATTACAACCTCCGCAGATATGGCGGTTGTCCGCATGCTGGATTCGGAATTGGCTTTGATCGTTTGCTAATGTACGTCACTGGTATGCAAAATATTCGTGATGTTCAACTCTTCCCACGTACTTCAAACGCTTTAAAATATTAATATGGAAAAAGAAGTGACACCAAAAATGCTCTCCGAACAAGAAATTGGAGAACTCAAAAGAAAAACTCTTTCCCGAAAGAGAATCTTTTGGGGGATTTGGGGGCTTAATCTTGTAGTGATTGCACTAATCGTTTTTGAGATTTTTGATCTCTTCTTTTAAGAATTCTTTTCTTTTTCGTTTTGTGATTGTGAAGCAGAAGGTGCGCCTTCTGCTTTTTTCTCATCATAGAAATTAAATCCTTCCAATGTTTTTTGGAATACTGTTTTGGTTCGTCTTCTTAAAAGGATGAGTCTGCCAATCCAGGCTTGGACAGTGATCGCAAAATAAACGATAGAAATTGTCCATAATGGTACTAGTAAATAAGAAGCCCAATATTCATTTACCCAGTGTGGGGAAGAAACTAAAGGAGGCCAGCTTGATAGTAAGGTAAGACCCCAGAAATTGCTCCATATAGAGGGATCATTCCAGTCCCAAGTCCAAAGCAAACTGGAGAAATGTCCCAAAAAGTCTTCGTGCCACATTCCTGTGATTGCACTATAGGTGATATAAAGGATGATACTAACAAGAAAGATAAGGAAGGCTGGTAAAGATTCTTTTACGAATCGGCGGTTATTTTTAATCATGCCATAACGGAATAAATCTTTGGGATTATCAATGATACGGTAGACAACAACATCATGAATTTCATTATCAATCTGTTTTCCAAAAGAGGCGGTTAGTTGACGAATTGCCATACCAATTAACCCAAGTAAAAGTAAAAGAACGACAAGAAAAACAATAGCAATAATCAGAAGTTTTTTATCGCTTTCGCTAAAGGTTACAAAGAGTAAACTATTCATCTATCTCCTCCTGATCTAAGTGAATTTCTTCTGCTTCTTTCTCTTCTTTTAAAGAAGATTCTTCTAATGGAAGAGAAGGAATCTCTGTTTGGGGAGGAAGCTGTTTTGCTTCTGATAAATCAACAAGAGGAGGAACGGCAGAGGAACTATTATTCCCGTTAACAGGAGGAGGGACATAGCCAGGAGGCATTTGGTAAAAATTTTGTTGAACAAAAACTTGTTGAGGCGCTGCTGCTACCTTTTCCTCTTTTTCTTTGATTCCTAATGCTTCCTCTTTTTCCGCTTCAATTTTTTGACGAAGAAGCGCATCTTCCTTTAATTCTATAAAGCCGTTTTGTCCCCTAAAGAAACGAATTACAAAAGTCACTACATAATAAAACCATGCTCCAAGGCAGCAGATAGATGCTAGAGCAAGAAGGCAGAGAAGAATGGGCGATAGAAATATGTACACTAGACCCATTCCAAAATTACGGAGAAACTTTCCCATATCTCTATTTTATGTTCTATGAATAAGATTAGGGTAAGGGATTTGCAGAAAGAGAAAATGTAAGGAAGCAAATAGAGGCAAAAAGGCAAGCAAGGTTCCTCCTTTTATTCCTTCTCCCATGTAAGGGTAAACAAAAGCAAAAAGAAATAAACCAATGAGAAGAAACAAAAAATGTACTAAGTAAATATATGGTTTCTTTCCTTTAAAGGAAGGATAGGCAAAAACGAGAAGAAACAGGCTACTTGCAAGGAAAATATAACTTAAGCTTGGAAGAAAATATCCTGTTAGTAAGCATAAAGAAGAAAATAAAAATGAAAGATAAGGATAAACCTTGCAAAAATTCCTTCTTTTTTCTAATTTTTGAAGAAATCTTGGAGAAATACCCTCAATGAGTAAGGAGGATAATCCGATAGAAGATAAAGAAAATAAATAGAGCAATAAAGGTACAAGTTCTCTTGCAATGCGACTTTCTTGTAACTGGAATAAAAATAAAGCGTCTTCAATAAGATTCCTTCCAGAAAGCACTTCAAGCAAAGGAATGGATAAATAGATACACGCTAAATACAAATAGGAACCTATTACAATAGGAATTCCTACTGGTACGTTTTTCTTTCGCAAATATCCGTAAAGAGTTCCTCCAAGCACTCCTGGCACAGCAGTGAATAAAGCGCTGCTCATATCATGAAAAGAAAATAATACGCATAAACAGATGGATGCTAAAGCATATAAAGGAAGCCACCTTCCTTCAATTTTGTAGGAGGCTACGGAAGAAAAGAAGGGAATAAGGAAAAGAGAAAGTAACGATCCAATTACAAAATAAGAAGCTAAAGTAGAAGTAATTGCACACAAAGCAGTTAGCATTGCGGCAATGGCAATTGCGTGGACGTCACTCCTTCTTTCATTCATAAAACTATTATTCTTGCAAAAACTTCTAAAAGAAAGTTTTCTCTTCTCATAAAATGAGAAGGCAGAAGGCACTATACTTAGCGTTATGGACTTTGATCACGACTTAAATGAGCAACAAGAAAAAGCAGTAAAGACAACCAAACAATATGTTCGTGTTGTTGCAGGAGCAGGTTCTGGGAAAACCCGTGTGTTAACCTATCGCCTTGCCTATTTAATTGCAAAGATGAATGCTTCTCCTAGTTCCATCTTAGCAATTACTTTTACCAATAAAGCATCAAGAGAAATGAATGAGAGGGCGACAAATTTAGTTCGCGAAGTAACCGGTTTTACCCCGCGTCTTAATATCTTTACCTTCCATGCTTTTTGCGCACGTTTATTAAGAATGGAGCATGAGGCATTAGAATACCCTGCTAATTTCACCATTTTAGATGAAGAAGGAAGATCAAAACTCATTAAGAATTGCGCGGTGGAGTTAGGTTATAAAAAAGGTGACGACATTGTAAAACAGGCTGCCAAATTTATTGATAAGAAAAAAGGACAAGGTAAATATCCTTGGGACTATAAGATTGAATGGGAATCTTTTTCTGGAGAACGTACTTGTCAAAAGATTTATGAACTTTATGAACAAAGAAAAGGGGAATCCTACTGTTTTGATTTTGATGATCTTTTGCTTAAGACTGTTCTTCTTTTAGATTTAGACCCTTCCGTACAAGAGAGATGGAAAGGGAAATATTCTCATATTCTTGTTGATGAATTTCAGGACACTGACCCTGTTCAATATAAGTTATTAGAGTTACTCTCGGCGAAAGAGACTTCCTTATATGTTGTAGGGGACCCTGATCAAACTATTTATACCTGGAGAGGAGCAAGTCAAAAAATCATTCTTGATTTTACAAAGGAACATCAAGATGCTGAAACGATTATTCTGAATGAGAATTATCGTTCTACAAAAAACATTTTAGAGGTGGCAAACCGTTTAATTGCCAAAAATAAAAACCGTGTTCCTAAGGATTTGTTCACAAACGCAGAAGAAGGCGCAAAAATCGAATGCTGTTTTCAACCAAATGCGGAAGATGAAGCAGAATGGGTCGCGAAGAGAATTGTAGATTTAGCGAAAGAGAAAATGACAAGGGAGGGGAAACCAGATTACTCCTCCATTGCTATTCTTTATCGTTCTTCCTATATGACAAGAACTTTTGAAGCTGCTTTAAAAGACCGCGGTATTCCATATCGTATTTTTGGTGGGCTTCGTTTCTATGAAAGAATGGAAGTCAAAGATGTTTTGGCTTATTGCACCTTAATGGTCAATCCGAAAGATGATATTGCTTTTGAAAGAATTGCCAATCGTCCCCGCCGCGCAGTAGGAGAAGCTTCTATTGATTATCTTCGTAAAGAAGCCCATGAGAAAAAAATCTCAGAATATGAGTTCATTTTGCAGGGAAATTATGAAGATTCGAGTGTTCCTAAAAGAGCGTTACGCTTATTAAGAGATATGTCTATCTCTATTGAAGAGGCAAAGAAAAAACTAGAAGAAAGAGTAGAAGCTTTCTCTTCTATTTTGCGAAGTTTCCTAAAAGAGATTGGTTACATGGATTATTTGCAAAATGAAGAAGATGTAGAAGAAGACCGAATTGGAAACGTGAATGCTTTGTTTACGGATATTGATAACTTTTTAACCAAACATCCTGACTCTACTTTTGAAGACTACTTGCAAAATGTTTCTTTGCTTATTTCTGGGCAGGATGATATGTCAGACGGAAATTTTGTTTCGATGATGACGATTCATGTCGCGAAAGGCTTAGAGTTTGATAACGTTTTTATCATCTTTATGAATCAAGGTGCTTTTCCAAATCAAAGAGCGATAAGCGAGAGAAAAGAAGGAGAAGAGGAAGAACGTCGCCTTGCCTATGTCGCCTTTACAAGGGCAAGAAAACGTCTTTATCTATCAGGGAATGGTTCTTATTCTTACTCGACAGGAGACAATTCTTACCCTTCTTCTTACTTTAAAGAAGCTGGTATTAACTTGCCCAAAACTCCATATATGGATTTAGAAAATCGTTATTTTGGAGAGAAGAGAAGAGGAAGAAGTTATTTTTCCGATGGAGAGCATATCTCTCCCTTTACAGAGAAGAAAAAAGAACCTGCTCCAACTCTTCATGAAAAAGCTCCTACTAACGGAATAACTAACTGGCAAGAAGGGGAGAAACTTCATCACGACAAATTTGGAGATGGAGTTGTGGTAAAAGTGATTACTTCCACAATTATTGCGGTCAAATTTGAGGAAGGGATAAAAACCATTATTGGAAACAATGTTCAAGTACATCGTATTCACGAGAAGGGAGAAGAAGCATGAATTTAGAAGAAGTAAAAAAGAAGATGCGGCATCTAGCTGCCCTTCTTGAGCAATATAACTACGAATATTATGTGAAAAACGAAAGTTCTGTTTCGGATGCCGAATATGATCGTTTGATGCAGGAATTAAAACTTTTAGAAGAAGAGTATCCCGCTTTAAAAGAAAAAAATTCTCCTACTTCTCGCGTTGGGGGAAGTGTCCAAAGTGAATTCAAAAAGATTCCTCACCGCAGGTTGATGCTTTCTTTAGGGAACTGTTTCAATGAAGAAGATATTCGGTCTTTTGACCGCCGGGTAAAAGAATTTTTGCAGGTTCCTGTCGTGGATTATGTAGGCGAGGTCAAAATTGATGGACTTGGTATGTCGCTTGTTTATGAAGGCGGGGAACTGCAATACGCCGTAACAAGAGGAGATGGAGTAACAGGAGAAGATGTTACCCAAAATGTCATTACCATAAAAAGTATCCCTCTCCATGTGGAAGAAAAACGTTCTTTTGAAGTGAGAGGAGAAGTGTTTATGCCAAAAGCGTCTCTTCTTGCAGTCAATAAAGAACAAGAAGCGATGGGCAAACCCTTATTTGCAAACGCTAGAAATTGTGCGGCAGGTTCCATTCGTAATTTGGATTCCTCTGTAGCAGCATCACGAAAGTTAGATGGGTTCTGGTATTACTTAGTAAATGCAAGAGAACTTGGCATTCATGTACATTCGGAAGCTTTAGATTATTTAGATAAGTTAGGCTTTAAAACAAACAAAGAGAGAAGAAAGTTACATGGAGTAGAAGAGCTTCTCTCCTATGTAGAGGAGTATACAAAGAAGAGACCATCTCTTCCTTATGACATCGACGGCTTAGTTTTTAAAGTAGATAACATGGATGCGTATGATCAGCTTGGCTATACCGCAAAAGAACCAAGATGGGCGACCGCCTATAAGTTTCCTCCTGAAGAGGTGTCCACAAAGTTGCTTGATATATTTATCACGATTGGCAGAACAGGAAGAGTCACTCCAAATGCTGTGTTAGAGCCAGTTCGAGTCGCTGGTTCTTTGGTGCAAAGAGCAACGTTGAATAATGAAGATTTTGTAAAAGAAAAAGGTCTCCTAGTTGGTGACATCGTTCGTCTTCATAAAGCAGCGGATGTTATACCAGAAGTTGTAGGTCCTATTAAGGAGAGAAGAACAGGCGAAGAAAGAGAATGGAAAATGCCGGATACTTGTCCAGTTTGCGGGGAACCTTTAAAAAGAGTAAAAGGTCTTCATTTTTGTCTAAACCCTAATTGCGGTTCAAGAAAGATTGAATCCATTATTCATTTTGCTTCCCGCAATGCGATGGATATTGATGGGCTAGGTGCTTCGGTAGTAGAAGAGTTCTTTGGTGAAGGGTTCTTCAGCGATATTCCAAGCGTTTATCGTCTTAGTGACCACGCGGCAGAAATTAAAGAATTAGATGGTTGGAGTGACCGCTCTATCTCTTCTTTAATTGACGCAATCGAAGAGAGCAAAAAACAGTCTTTAGAAAGACTTTTATTTGGTCTTGGTATTAAAGAGGTTGGAGAGAAGACTGCTAAATTATTAGCGCGTAGATTCAAAAATCTTGATGTGCTTATGGAAGCTACAGAAGAAGATTTAATGGGGATACAAGATTTAGGCCCTGTTGGTACAAAAGCGATTCTGGATTATTTCCATAATGAAGAAAATAGAAAAATGATTGAGCTTTTGCGGAGTTATCATCTTAATTTCCAATATTTAGGAAAAGATTTACTTGATGTAAATTCTTATTTCTATCAAAAAACGATTGTTTTAACTGGCACATTAGAAAAGTACTCCAGGGAAGAGATGACAGAAATTTTAGAAGGGATTGGAGCGCATGTTACGGGTTCTGTCTCTAAGAAAACGGATTTAGTAATTTATGGTCCCGGAGCAGGTTCTAAATTAGAGAAAGCAAAAGCGTTAGGAATTGAACTAATGGATGAGCAAGCAGCCTTAGACCGTTTGAGTACCATGCGGGGAAATTAAAAAATGAACTTTTTATCATCGCATAAAAGAACAATAAGTCAGGTTCTTCTTGGACTAATTCTCGCTTTTTTCACCTGCCTATTTTTCTCTTATGCAACTTCTCCACTTTTTCTATATCCCTCAAACTCTGCTTTAGTAGACGATAGTAACTTTTTCATTTATTATGCTTCTTTGCTTCTTCAAGGTAAAACACCCTACATTGATTTTTTTGATCACAAAGGGCTTTACCATATTTTCGTAATTGCTTTTGGATATCTTCTTGGCGAGATGACAGGTCTTTTCCTTTGGGAAGTGCTTCTTAATTTTGTTAGCTTCTTTCTTTTGGCAAGAATGATAGAAGCCTTCGCCAAAGACACCCAAACGAAAAATATTGGTATCGCCATGAGCTGGGCAACTCTCGTTCTTTTGCGCATCTTAATGTTTAATGGCGGAGTTCATGAAGGAGAACTTCTTTTACCGTGGACCACTTTATCTTTGTACTTTTTTGTGAAGGGTTATACCGAGAAGAAAAATTTATGGATTAGTCTTGCTGTTGGTATAGCAGGTGTGGAAGCGGGCTGCGCCTTCATGTCGCGTCCCTTAGATGCTTTAGCAGGTCTTTCGTTATGTTTTGGTTATTTCTTTTGCTTTTTAAAAGAGAAAAAACCCATCAAAGAGCTTGTTTTTAATGTGATTTTTGCACTTATCAGTTTCTTTATTCCGATTAGTATATTTTCTTTTATTGCTCTTGGAGGAGGTTACTCCTCTTACATGTGGAACGCGATTCTTAGTTCTAATGCCGGGTATTTGACAAGCGGCTTCCAAGATGAACTTGATTGGGTAAGGTTTTTCCTTTGTATTTTAATGGGCATTCTCTTTTCTTTTATCTCGTACTTATTTTTCTTAGTACAAAAGAAAAAGGGAAATCTTTCCGTAGCTTATTTCTTAGTAGCTAGCTCGATTTTCTATTATTTTCTCATGGGTTTCCTTCTTCGTAGTTCTCATTATTTTTGGTCTTTTCTTTCTGTCTCTTCTTTCTCACTTTCTTATACGGTGATATCTCTTGAGAAAAAACAAAATGTACCTTTCCGTTACGTTTCATTAGGCCTATATGCTTCCTTCTTTCTTCTTTTTGTTGTTTCGGAGTGTCAGTACTGGGCAAGCGATACCTCTTCCAGCTGGTTTGGCCTTTCTTCTCGTCAAGAAAGCCTCATTCGTCATGATTTAAATTTAATTCCTGACCGCGCTTATGAAGAAAGTGAAGTTTATGTCATTAATTTTGATTCCAGCCTTTATTTGATGAAGGATTTTTCTACAACAAATCCTTATCCTCATTTTCAGTCATGGTGGGCGTCTTTCTCTCCAGAAATTAAAGATAATATCAATGAATTTCTTTTAGGCGATGACCGTCCTATTTTCCTTGTTGTGGGAGAAGTTGATAAGGCCGAGACTTATTTTGGAGAGGCGATTAACACTCATTACGTGCCTTATGAAGAAGACAGGCAAACATATGAAGGTTTTCGTCTTTATTATGACTCTGTTTTAGCGGAAGACTTCTTTCTTGCGGAATGATATATCCCTATAGGGATTTTCTCTCTGTTTGTTGTAAAATCTCTCTTGATGAAAACGATAGATAAAGCAACATTAAAAGAAGCCGCATCCCGTTTACTCTTTGATATGTCAGAAGAAGAGTACACGACGCTTCAAGACGAATTCCAAATCTTACTTCGTCAAATGGATGCTCTAGGAGAAATTGAAGGGGTAGATTCTTATGAACCGATGACCTTTCCTTTTTTCTGTGAAACAACTTATTTAAGAAAAGATGAGCCTATCTCTCCTCTTACAAGAGAAGAAGCGCTTAAGAATGCTGGCAATGTACAAGACGGGCAGGTAAAACTGCCAAAGGTGGTGCAATAATGAAAACAGCAGGACTTAGTATTCGCGCGCTCCACGAAGCGTATTTAAAAGGCTTAACCACTCCTTACGAAGTTACAAAAGAAGCCATTGAAATAGCTGCAAAAAACGAAGAGAACGAATGTGAGGCTACTTGTTTTGAAGAGGCTTTACAATTTGCTTCTACTCTCAAGGAAGTTGAAAGCGATAACCTTTTGTGGGGAATCCCTTTCTTTGCGAAAGATAATTTTTCCACAAAGGGAATTGAAACGACCGCTTCTTCTAATGTCTTAAACGGATATGTTCCCGTTTTTGATGCTACTGTCATTGAGAAATTAAAAGAAAAGAAAGCCATTCTTTTAGGAAAGACAACTTTAGATGAGCTGGCAATGGGCGGAACTGGCACAACTGGTCATAAAGGTAAAACCTATAATCCGTGGGACAAAACACATGAAAGAATGATTGGTGGTTCTTCCTGCGGATCTGCGGCAGTGGTCAGTGATGGAATTGTTCCTTTTGCGCTTGGTTCTGATACAGGTGACTCGGTTAGAAAACCTGCTGCTTATGCTGGTTTAGTCGGAATTAAACCGACCTGGGGCAGAATTAGTCGATATGGCCTTTTCCCTTTTGCACCTTCTTTAGATGCGGTAGGTTATTTCACTCACTGCGTGGATGATTCTGCCATTTTGTTAGAAGCTTTAGCAGGGAGAGATGAGAGAGATTCCACCTCTTCCAGTAAAGAGGCAGAAAACTACTCTTCCTATGCTTCCTTTTCTTTAAAGGGAAAGAAAGTTGGCGTTTTAACAGACTTAAATGTAACTTTAAAAGGCAGCAGAGAAGAAGCTTTGCTTGAAGCATTTATTGAGAAATTAAAAAGAGAAGGAATTGAGGTAATACCCTTCACTTTTGGGGAAGAATTATTGCGCTCTATCTATGCGACTTATTTTGTTATTTCTTGTGCAGAAGCAACTTCCAATGATGCAAATTTAGACGGCATTAAGTTTGGTCCTTATTATGAGGGAAGAAGCTATCAAGAAGTTATGAGTAAAGCGAGGACAAAAGGTTTTTCGGAATTAATTAAACGTCGCTTTGTTATCGGGTCTTATTGCCTTATGAAAGAAAACCAAGAAAAACTCTTTTTAAGGGCGCAAAAAAATCGAAGAATCATTGTGAATAGAGTGAATGAAATCTTAAAGGAAGTGGACTGGATTTTGACTCCTGCCGCTCCAACAGTGGCACCTAAATTTACGGAATCTTCTGACCGCTTAAGCGATAGTTATCTTATTGCCGATAACCATTTAGCGTTAGCGAATTTTGCCGGTCTTCCTTCGCTTACTCTTCCGCTTGGCTTTGAAAATGATTTGCCGCTTGGAATTAATTTCACAGGACGCGCTTTTGAGGAAAAAGCTTTATTCGCCATTTCTTCTTTAGGGGAAAAGATTACAGGACTTAGTAATCTTTCCGTTAGAAACAAGAAGGAGGGACTATTATGAATTTTGAAGCAGTAATTGGCTTAGAAATCCATGTGGAGATGCGCACAAAAAGTAAGATGTTTAGCGCTTCTCCTGTTACTTATGGAAAGGAGCCAAACACCGAGGTGACTCCTTTTGATATGGCCTTTCCTGGAACAATGCCTACAGTAAATGAACAAGCGGTGATTAACGGGATTCGTGTAGCTAATGCGTTACATATGGAGATTGATCATCTTTTACGCTTTGACCGGAAAAACTATTTCTATAGTGATCTTCCAAAAGGATTTCAAATTACGCAGCAATTCCATCCCATTGGTAAGAATGGTTATTTAACAATTCGCACCAAAAACGGAGAAAGAAAAATTGGAATTGAACGAATTCATCTTGAGGAAGACACCTGTAAGCAACTTCATTTCCCTGATTGCACTTTATTAGACTATAACCGTGCTGGAGTGCCTCTTATTGAAATTGTTTCTTTACCAGAGATTCGAAGCGGGGAAGAGGCAAGGTTATACGTAGAAGGCATCCGTAATATTGTTGTCTATTCTGGTGTATCAGATGGCAAGATGGAGGAAGGTTCTCTCCGTGTTGATGTGAACGTCTCTATTCGTCCTTATGGACAAGAAGAGTTTGGCACAAAAGTAGAAATTAAGAACTTGAACTCCATTAAAAATATTGAGTTAGCTCTAGATTATGAGATTGCTAGACAGTCAAAACTTCTTTTTATGGGCGAAAAAGTACGTCAGGAAACAAGACGTTATGATGAAAGTAAGGGAGAAACAGTTTTAATGCGTCTTAAAACAGATGCGGTGGACTATAAATATTTCCCTGAGCCAAACATTACTCCGATTCGTGTAAGTGATGAATTTGTAGAAGAAGCAATCGCGACTTGCCCCGAATTATATGAAAGCAAAAGAGAGCGTTATATCGCTTTTGGCATTAGCGAGAAAAATGCAGAAATTATTTTGCAGGATCCTGCGATGGCTCATGTATTTGAAGAAGTTTTGCCTTTTACAAAATATCCAAAGACTTTAGCAAACTTTATGATGGGAGAAGGTAACTCTTATTTAAATAAAAAAGAAGAGTCATGGAAGGAATTTCCTTTAAAACCAGAGACTTTTGCAGAGATTTTGACTTATCAAGAAGAGAAAGGATTTTCTCATCAACAGACGGTTAATATTCTCTATAAGTGTTTAGAGGAAGGGGTGTCACCAGAGAAGGCGAAAGAAGAGCTTGGACTTGTTGCGCAGGTATCCGATGAGAGCTTCCTTACCTCAATTGTGGAGGAAGTTTTAAGTAAAAATCCTGACTCTATTACTTCCTTCTTAAATGGGAAAGACCGCGCGTTAGGCTTCTTAGTTGGGCAAGGAATGAAGCTTTCCAAAGGTAAAGCGAATCCTGCTAAACTTTCAGCTTTATTAAAAGATGCAATGTTAAAGGGGACATATGGCAAATAAAGAAGTTGAGAAAAAAGAAAAAGAGGAAGACAAGATTTTAGGGGGACTCGAGCAGTTAGAAAAATATCTCTCCTCCCTAGAAGGTTTTGAATTGCCCTCTTACCGAGAATTACCTACGGTTAAGTTATATATGGAACAGGTGCTCGAGTATGTGAATCACATCCTTGCTCCTTTTTCAGAAGAAAACAAAGGTTTAATGACTTCTTTCATGGTGAATAACTATGTAAAGGCCAAGATTTTGAAAGAACCAGACGGGAAAAGATACGGAGTTGAACAGCTTGGTTATTTAATGGCGATCGCTATTTTAAAAAGAAGTCTTTCTATGGCAGAAGTCGGAAGGCTTTTTGAGATGGATGGCGGTATTTCTACCAGTAAATCGGATATTTATGAGTTTTACCGTGTTTTGTTAAAAGATTTAGTAGAAGAACGCGTTTCCTTCTTATCCTCCAAATGTGAAGATATTCGCGTTCACTTTGAAAAAGAAAAAGAAGAAGGAAAAGAAGATGCTGATATTAACGCGGCTTATCAAGTCGCTCTTTTAGCATTCCGCCTAGCAGTCCGCTCAGCGATTGATCAAACCTTAGCAAAAGCCATGATTGCTTCTTTAGGACCTTCCTCTTCTATGGATAATCACTTCTTGTGGAAAGCAGGAAAAGAGGAAGAAAAAGAAGAAGAAAAGAATGTAGAAAAAGAAGCCAAACGTTTAGGAGAAAGGAAAGTATCATGAAATACGCTTTTGTTGCCGGCGGGCTTGGATTTATTGGTTCAGAGACAGTGTTGTCTCTTATAGAAAATGGATATTATCCCGTTATTGCAGATAACCTCTCTAATTCCAAAATTCGTGTCCATGCGGTGCTTGAAGAGTTAAGCGCGCAAAAGATTCCTTTTTATGAAGGTGATATTCGAGATACCACTTTCTTAGATGCTATTTTTGCAAGTTATCCTTTTGAAGCAATTTTAGATTTTGCAGCCTATAAAGCAGTTGGAGAATCCGTGCAAAAACCCATTGAATATTACGAAAATAATATTTTAGGTACACTTTCTCTTTTAAAAATGATGGAAAAATACAAAGTAAAAACTTTTGTTTTTTCTTCGTCTGCTACAGTTTATGGCGACTCAAAAGATTTGCCCTATAAAGAGACGAACCCTGTCATGGAGGCAACCAATCCTTACGGAGAAACAAAAGTGATGAATGAGAGAATTCTTCATGACTTTTTAAAGGCTCATGAGGGAGAAGGATATCAAGTTCTTTGCTTACGTTATTTTAACCCCATCGGGGCGCATCCTTCAGGTCTTCTTGGCGAGGATCCTAATGGTATTCCTAACAATTTATTCCCGATTATTAATCAAGTTGCCTTAGGGATTCGTCCCTCTCTTACAGTCTATGGTAATGATTACCCTACTCCGGATGGAACCTGTATTCGCGACTATCTTCATGTTTGTGATTTAGCAGAAGGCCATGTTGCAGGTTTAAAAGCAATAAAAGGGGAAGGCTTCCATCTTTATAATTTAGGAACTGGAAAAGGGACAAGCGTTTTAGAAATTATAAAGGCCTATGAAAAGGTGCTTGGAAGACCTCTTCCTTATCAAATCGGCGCTAGAAGAGCAGGTGATATTGCTGTTTCTTACGCTGACCCTGCCAAAGCCGAAAAAGAATTACACTGGAAAGCAAAACGCAGCATAGAAGATGCTGCAAAAGATGCATACTGTTTTGCTCAAAAAGTTTTAAAGGGGGAATAAGATGGAAATTTTTGAAGTTGTAGTGGGAGATGAGTTAACACTGAAAGGTAGAGAATGGGCTTCCTCTCATCCGCGTGCAAATTTACTGATTGCGACAGGAATGTGTGAGCATTCTTTTCGCTATGAAGAGTTTGCTTTATTTTTAGCAAATAAAGGAATTAATGTTTCTGTTTTAGATGCAGTTGGACAAGGGCTTAATGTAGAAAAGGTTGAAGATTTACAAAAATGGCATGGCAGCGCTTTTGAGGATAATGTGGACGCGCTTGCTTTGAGAATCAAGCAGTTAAAAGAAACAACAAAGCTTCCTACCTATATCATGGGACATTCTATGGGCTCATTTATGGTACAAAGGTTTTTAACCAAATATCCTTCTTTGGCGGATAAAGCCGTTTTAATGAGTTCTAATGGTCCACAAAAAGCTTTAATGAAAATGGGTTACTTTATCGCAGTAATGTTTGTGGATTCCTGGAACTGGAATAAACCTTCGCATCTTTTACAAAGCTTGTCGATTGGTGCTTATGAATCAAGTATTAAGCACCGTAAGGATAGAAATGACTGGTTATCTTACGACGAGAAGAATGTTGAAACCTATAACAAGGACCCTTATTGCGGAGCTAGGAATACAAATGGTTTTTGGAAAGTTTTTCTTAAATCTATGGCCCATTTATGGGATAAGAAAGAGTTACAAAAATTAGATAAAAACACACCCATTTTACTTGTTGCAGGGGAAGATGATCCTGTAGGTAGATGCGGCAAAGGTGTGCAAAAGTTAGAAAAGATGTATTTAGAATATGGAGTAAAGGATGTGCAAATGATCCTTTATCCTCAAATGCGTCATGAAATTTTAAACGAAGGAGAAAGAAGAAAAGACGTCTATCAAGATATCTACTCTTTCTTAGAAAAGTAATGCAAAAGAAACGTTCTCATTTACGCTTTTTATTAAAGTCACACACTTTTCTTAATGCCTTAAAACATAAGAGAAATTTAAAAAAGCACGTTTATGACTCTCTTTCTCCTATTGAAAGGATGAACGCGATAGGAAGTTTAAGATGTGGGTATTCCTTTGATTTAGAACACCCACGTTCCTTTAATGAAAAGATATCCTATTTAAAATTCTTTTATCGAAACCCATTATGGGAAAAAGTAGCGGATAAGCATGAATGCAAAAAGTTTTTAGAGGAAATTGGATTAGGGGAGTATGTAGTTCCAGAATATGGTGTTTACTCTTCTTCCTCCGAGATTAATTTAGATGCCTTGCCAGATGAGTTTGTATTAAAGGCAACGCATGATTGTGGGTCTGTTTTTGTTTGTAAGAAAGGGAAAACAAACTTCCAAGAAGTTTTTCAAAAATTAGATGCATCCTTAAAAAGTAATTACGAAGCAAGGCACAACAACTTTGAATGGGTATATGAGAACATAAAACCGAGAATCATTGCTGAAAAAGTTCTTCATCCCTTAGAGAAAGAAAAAGATGTTTATGACTACAAGTTTATGATGAGTAATCACCAGCTACTTTGGGGGTATGTTATTAGCAACAGGTCGGTAGATGAAAGAATTGACTGCTTTGATCAAAACGGAAACGCTTTAAAGGTAGAACACGTTTGTCTTGGCAATAGCAAAAAGAAAAAAGAAAGACTTCTTTCTATTTCCTGTTTTAATTCGATGAAAGAGGTTGCAGAAAAAATTAGCGCTCATTTTTTATTTGTGCGAGTTGATTTTATGTTAGCGAAAGAAGGATTTTTTATTAGTGAATTAACTTTCTTTCCTACTTCCGGTACTGGGACCTTCTCTAAAAAGAAGATAGATTTTGAATTGGGTTCAAGACTAATATTGCACGAGGTTGTCAAATAAAAATGTTAGAAAAAGAAGATGTCGCTCTTTGGCAGTTGAATAAGATTTGTTATCCTGAATTTCCTTATGGTCCTTCAAAGTTATATCCGGAATTTGAAAATCAAAGGATAAAATCAAGTATTTATGTTTCTGATAAAGACAACGATGTTTTTGATGCGGTTAG
This sequence comes from uncultured Bacilli bacterium, assembly GCA_944376605.1. Taxonomy (GTDB): domain Bacteria; phylum Bacillota_I; class Bacilli_A; order RFN20; family CAG-826; genus UBA4951. The sequence continues at coordinate 51,356 of CALWDE010000004.1, read as the reverse complement.
GAATTGCTTCTATCTCTTGGGCTTAGACAAGAAGCATTTTGGAACAGAAAAATGGAATCCTCTTGGTGACCTTATTTCACCCGGTAATAAAGTGGTAATAAAACCAAATTTAGTTAATCATGAAAATTCACCGAATGATAAAAATAAAACATTGTTATCTTTAATAACTCACCCTTCTGTGCTTGCTGTCGTTTTGGATTATGTCATTTTGGCGTTACAAGAAAAAGGTTCAATTATTGTTGGAGATGCTCCTATACAAACTTGTAATTTTGAAGACCTTATAAGAAAGTCTCGATATCTTGAGTTAATAGACTTTTATCAAAAAGAAATACCATCAACACTACATTTAGAATTAAAAGATTTTCGTGACCTGATTAGTCAAAGTGACAAAAATGGCCATCTTTCTCAAAAGGTTGTTAATAGTGGTGGAGTAGTGGTTGACCTCGCGGACAAAAGTTTGTTTTGTGATTTAACAGAAAAAGAAAATCGCCGCCTTAGAATTACTAATTACAATCCTAATGAGCTTCAAAAACACCATTGCGTTGGAAGACATGAATATTGTATTGCGCGAGATATCTTAGAAGCAGATGTAATTATTAATTTGCCAAAGCCAAAAACACATCGCAAAGCAGGAATTACTTGTGCATTAAAAAATATTGTAGGAATAGCATCGAGAAAAGAATATCTCCCTCATCATTGCAATGGTTCCAAAAATCAGCGTGTTACTGGAGATTCTTATAATCGACCTTCTATTTTTAAGGCTTTGCGAAGTTATTTTTTGGATAAGAAAAATAGTTCGAAATACTTGTTTAAATTTTGGACTTTTGCTGCAAAATGCACATTAATTCCAGAAAAATTAGGATTTAACAAAGATAAAACATATGAGGGAAGTTGGCATGGTAATGACACCATAAGTCGGACGATTTGTGATTTGAATTATATTATCGGCTACGCCAACAAAAGCGGGGGTGTTCTTTCTAATAAAAAACAAAGAAAAATTTTTACGATTGCAGATATGGTCATTGCTGGAGAAGGGGATGGGCCACTTCATCCTTTTGATAAACAAGTTGGTTTTATTTTAGCTTCACAAAGTTCACTATCTTTAGACTGCACTGCTGCACATCTTATGGGAGCTATACCTAGTAAATTGAACTTTATTAAACGTTCTTATGCTTCGGTATATAAAAAACCTTTCTTTGATGAAGGATATGATTTTGCAATTTTCCATAATGTTCAAAATAAAACCTTTCATTCCTATCAAGCTTTCCGCAATTTCTCCTTTTTTGATTTTAAGCCCGCAAAAGGTTGGGAAGAATGTTTTACAAAGACTGAAAAGAATTGTTAATACTTTAGATTATGTTTTTAAGTTATTAATCCATTTCTAATGCCAAAATTTATACTGAAAAGTTATGGTTATCTGAAAACCCTACAATTTAGGCATATTTGCTTTGATAATGTATGCAATAATACAAATTAACCAACAATTTTTAAATGTTAAAACAAATCACAACAACCGACTGTCTTTGTTCTTATGTTTCTGTTGTAAAATAACTTTGTTATTTATGAATACCCTAACAGCAAAATGGAAAACCGGCGCAGTTCGACAAGTACCTTACTTGCTTAGTTTTGTTTTGATTGTTTTTCTTTTAGCCTCTTTAGTGCTTTACGGCGAAGAAAATTTATTTATGGATTTTGGTAGCCCTGATCGGCTTTATCCTACCGCAGCGACACTATTAACGCTTATTGCTTACCTTCCTCTTTTGCTAGCTATTTATGTAGTGGGAAAGAAGAGGTTTGGAATTCGAACTTCTTGGTTTTGGCTTACTGTTTCCTTTCTTTTTATGGTCCTATCTATTCTGCCTCTTTGGGTTGTGGAAGGACCCTTAAAAGATGGTCAAACCGTGTTTACATTAGATTTAGAAGGGAAGATTCGTTATACCGCTTTATCCGTTTATGTTGGGATTGGGCTATATTTTCTTTTTGCTTATGTTCCAAAAATGGTTAAAGGTACATCCTTTTTTCATATCGTTGCATCTTTAATTGTTCTTTATTCTCTTATCGCAATTATCTATTCCTTAATTGCAGAATTTGATTCTTACGCTTCTTTCTTGCAAATAGGGGAGAAAGCAATTATTCCTCATAGTTTCTATCTCAATAGAAACGCCTTTGGGTTTACAGTTTTTATGGGTGTTGCTTCTTTGATGTTTTTAGAAGCAAAGCGTCCAAAATGGTGGAGATGGATTTTAGCCCTGGCAATGCTTGTTGTGGAATTCTTCATTATGAGTAAGAGTTCGCTTCTTGCTACGAGCATTGTTTTTGTTGGCTGTTTCTTTTGGAATTCTTTCCGTTCCATCAAAGCACATCCGTTCCGCAGCTTAGTCTTTTTCCTTCTTGGGTTAGGTATTATTGGTTTTGTTATTGCCTCGCCCTTTTTAGACGGCTACGGCATTGAAGCATTAGACCGCTACTCCACTTTAATCTTAGAAAGATTTACTCAGTTATTTTCTAGTACGGAGGGCAGTACTTCTTCGAGGCTTAACTGTTTCAAAATTGCTTGGGAAGCAATTTCTTCTACGAAATTGTCCATGTTATTAGGTTTTGGTTTTGCCAACTGGAAAAATGCGATTTATGCCTATCATGGGGGCTTTTTGCCTCTTGATAATGCCTTTGTAGAAGATTTGGCAAGAGGCGGAATCCTTTCTCTAGCTTTGTCTCTCTTTATTTGGATTTTCTTCTTTGCCCTCATTTGTAGAGCGTTAAAGAGGAGAAGCCCATACGGAATTCCTCTTCTATTTGCCTATTTTGGTTATTTAACAAGAGCTTTCTTTGAGGCCTCAAGTTTCTTAAATCCGAATATTACATCCATCATTATGGACCTTATGATTGCTTTACCTCTTCTTACTTTAGAGGCTGAAGAAAAACCTCTTTACGACACTCAGAGAAATGTTATGGAATACCAAACCATTTTTCCCAAAAGAGAAGTATCGCGAGTGTTTTTAGGCAGTTATGCGGTGTTATATCCTTTGTTATCTATTCTGTATATTATTTTTTATCGAAGCATCGACATTGTGAGTCTTACAAGCACGGATCCTTGGTTTATTACTACCATAATGACAGGCACGATATTAGTTCCCTTTACGTTAGCTTTATCGCTGCATTTATGGAGAGAACTCCGGGTTTGGAGAGGGCTTCTTGGCATTTTGTTTTTTGCAGTCCAAGCGCTTATCACTTTCTTAATGCCTTTTTATATTGGAGGCGCTGGCGCTTTCATCTTGTCCTTTGTTCCTCTTATTTTAGTTCTCCTTGTTTCTGGCCCTTACTTTATTGATCCAAAAGATATATTGCGCGCTATTTTCTGTTATGTTCTTCCTTATATTGTGCTGCTATTTGTTCCTCCTCTTTATGAATATTTAGGTAATAACATCACTGATTATCCTTTAACCATGATGGTAATCTTTGCTATTTCTCTATATTTTATGGTGGACTGCTTCTCTAGCAGTTATTCTCCTTTTACTGCTATATCTTTACCTTTAGAGAGAAGAATTTCTTCTATCTCTACTAGAAGAGAAGCAAAGACCGAGAGAAAGTATCTCATTTACCGGTACGGGAAGAGGCGTAAAAGATGCTAAAAAACATTGTTTTTGAGAATGTAATTTTAGAAAAAGAAAACGCCTCAATTTCTTACTCTTTTTCTTCTGGCATTCAGTATATTTCTTATGAAGATAAAGACCTTTATCGTTTATTAACTTTCCATTTTTCAAAAGCAAAAGAAGGCACTTTGAAAATAGGAGAGAAGTCTCTTTCTTTAGCAGAATTAGATCCCTCCCAATTTATGCTCGCTTCTTTTACTTTTAAAGAGGGAGGAAGAATATATGCTTTGCTTGAAAAGAATAAAAATCTTTCCTCTTTATTTCAAAGATGTGACGCTTTATCTTCTTTATCTTTTAAGGAAAAAATATCTTCTTTATTTACTTTGCTTGACGAGCAAACTCTCTACTATTTCTTCGATAAAAACGAAGAAGGAGCAAAAGAAATTTTGCCCTTAATCATGCAGGCCTACCTTACAAAAGAGAGAAAGCCTCTTGTGATAAGAAATCTTGCTTCTCCATTAAGAATATCTAGCAAAAAGGTGCATAGAGGAAGTAAAAACGATATCTACTTGCTCAAGCAGACATTACAAAACGAAAAAGGCGAATTTATTTTTCAGTTCATCTTCATGCTTGTTAGCGCCTTTATCTTTTCTTATGCGTTTTATTCTTTAAGCACTAATCCTAATGTTGTTCCCGTTGTGATTTGCTTTGTGATTGGACTATTTCTTTCCTTTATTTTTGCTGACTCCACTTATTCTGTGCAGAAAAAGTTATGGGAAAAAGACGCCAAAGAACAAAGCTTAATGTATTTATCTTTTATCTCGGGAGCGACAGGATCTATCTCTAGTCTTCTTTGTTTTGCTGCTAGCTTTCTCATTCCTTATATCCCTGGCTTAAGCGATTTACTATCTTTTGCAAGAAACGGAATCACTTTTACTGGTTTCCTTATAATTTTCTTGAGTTTCTTCTTGTCTTCCTTCTCCTCTTTTATAATCAAGACGAAGAAAAGAAAGTCCTCTTTATGAAAAAAGTAATGACCATTCTTGGCACAAGGCCGGAAATTATTCGTTTATCAGAAGTCATCAAAAAGTTTGATCAAGAATTTGAACATATTCTTGTTCATACCGGTCAAAATTATGATTACGAATTAAATGAAATCTTTTTTGAAGAGCTTGGTTTAAGAAGGCCGGACTTTTTCTTAAACACGGTTGGAAAAGATTTAGGCGAAACGATGGGGAACATCTTAGCGAAGTCTTATGAAATCATTCAAAAAGAAAAACCAGACTGTGTGTGTATCTTAGGTGACACGAATAGTGCCTTATCGGCGATATCTGCAAAGCGTTTAAAATGTCCTATCTTTCATATGGAGGCAGGGAATCGGTGCTGGGACTGGAATGTCGCAGAAATGACAAACCGTGTAATTGTAGATCATATCGCTGATATCAATCTTCCTTATAGCGAGTTTGCTAAAAGCAATCTTTTAAGAGAAGGCTTACCAGAAAGAAGAATTATTAAAACTGGTTCTCCTATGAAAGAAGTTTTAATGGCGCATGAGAAAGAAATTGAGTCTTCTAATATCTTAGAAAAATTGCACTTAAAGAGAGATGGATATCTCGTCTTTTCTGCACACCGTGAAGAGAATGTCGACAATGAAGAGAAGATGAAAACGTTATTTACATCTCTTAATGAAATTGCAGAAGAGCTCAAAATGCCTGTTATTTTCTCTTGTCATCCGAGAACACGAAAAAGATTAGAAAAGGCGGGTATCCATTTATCTTCCTATATTCAGGAAAGTAAGCCATTTGGATTTTTTGAATATGGAAAACTTCAACGGAATGCTTATGTTGTCTTAAGCGATTCAGGCTCTTTGACGGAGGAAAGCACAATCTGTCACTTTCCTGCCTTGCTCATCCGAACAAGCACGGAAAGACAAGAGGGTGTAATCGCACATGCGATATCAATACCCGGAATCGAGAAAGAAGCGATATTAAAAGCTATCCCAATTGCAAGAAAACGCGCAAAAGAGGGAAGAATTGCAGGGAAAATTGCTGTTCCTGACTACGATGTTAATGATTTTTCTAAGCGTATAACCAAAATAATTAAAACTTGGGATTATACGAACATTTAATTTTTCTTTTTATAAACAACTTTTTTGAGTGTTCCGAAAAACATATTACATAAGACATGATACATTGCTCTTATTTTTCCATATCCAGAATAGCGCCACATTTTGTATTGGCTTTTTATAAGTTTAACAAGTCCAGAATGAGATGTAGATCCTTCTCGAATTCGATAAAGAGCAAGAGGAGTTTTTAAAAGATAACAATTTGCTTTTTGTGATAGTTGAATCCACATTGCGTAATCATTTCTAGATCTTAAGTCTGTTGGTATTTCAAGATTTGGAAAAATCGATTTCTTATAGATAACAGTTAGACATCCTAGATAACAATAACGCAACATTTTTCTCCTTGTTATCATGCTAGGCCCAGTAATTGTCTTTCCAGTTGGTGTACCATCTTCTGCAATGGTTTTGTATTCCGTATACGTAAAATCGTAATGATTTTGACTCATAAATGTGATTTGTTTTTCTAACTTATCATCAAGCCATAAATCATCGCCGTCTAGAAAAGCTATGTATTCGCCTTTTGAATTTTGAATTCCTAAATTACGCGCACCTGCTGGACCAACGTTATGAGAGGTAGAAAAATAACGAATTCTGCTATCAGTTTTTTCTAATTCTTGAATCATCTTTGGAGAGGAATCGCTGGAACAATCATCAATTATGAGCAATTCAAAATTTTGATAGGTTTGATTTAAAACAGATTGAATAGAATCAATGATAAACTTTTCGCCATTCCAGTTTGGCATAATGACGGACACAAGTGGTTTTTCCATTTAAAATTCTTCTTTCTAGTTTATATTGCACAGCAAATCAAATTTTTGAAATATTTTTTCAGAGGAATATTTTTCTATCTCTTTTAAATTTGTCGCTTTATAGCGAACAATCTGATCAATCGTGAGGTTCTGCAGAATGTGAACCACTTCGCTCTCGTTTTTAGGATCAACAAGAAATCCGTTGTCTTTATTAACAATTTCTCTCATTTGCTCCAAATCTGAAGTAATTAATAATAATCCTGAGGCATATGCGTCGAGAATTGTGCCAGGAAAGCCTTCAGTCTTAAATTTCGTTAATAAAAGCAATATGTCAAATTTTGTTAATACATCCTGTGTATTGTTTGTATCAATTAGTCCGCCATAAGTAAAATAATTACTATATTTGTTTCTCAAGGAATTAAACCATTCTTGCTGGTTTGTTGGGACATTTCCAAAAATAGTAAGATTAAAACGCTTTGTACCAGCATCTTCATTTGCTTTTTGTACGATTTTAATAGCTTCTTCAATCCCTTTTTCAGGAATAACACGAGAAAAAGTGCACACTTGTAAGGGGAAATCAGGTCTCCGTACGGCAGAAATAGAAAGGCTTTTAAAATGTTTAGTGTTGGGCAAATAGTGTGTATTGCAAAAACCTAGTTTTTTTAATTGATTCTCCATTTTGTGCGTTTCTACGAAAATAAAATCAAATTGAAGCAGAAGTCTTTTTAATAAATGGTGCTTTTTTACCATGTTTGGTAGCCATCCACCAATTACTAAATAGATTAATAAAGAGTTTTTTCGCTTAAATAGCCGAAATAGAACTGTAAAAACAAATAAACCTTTATGAGCAGGCAACATTACTAATTTTTCCGATTCACGGATAAGTTTTATTGCTCTAAATAAGTTTAAAATAAAGTGTTTTTTCCAATTTTTTGTATCAAATACACCGACGTTTTCAGAACCTATTTTCTGACAAAAATGTTCATAAAAAGCTCTAGTTTTTACTTCTTGCCCTCCAGAGATGTCAGAATGGTTAAGCCCAACACATCCAAAGATTGAAATTTTCCATTTTGTTTTATTTGCCATCCACTTAATTATGATAGCAATATTTTTGTAAAAGTGTTTCCCGTCTCTAATGTAGGTTTATGGCATTCCTGCTAGAATAAAAGCATGAACATTAATTCTATTGTTACAAACATAGAGCAAGAAATTCTGCGCGATAAGGTTATTTTAATTACGGGTGGCACAGGGTCTTTTGGCAATGCTATGGTAGATATTCTTTTACCTTTAAGTCCAAAAGAAATTCGAATTGTCTCCCGCGACGAAAAGAAGCAGGACGACATGCGAAAAAAATATCACGATGATAGGCTTAAATTTTTTATTGGCGATATTCGTGATTATGATGCTATTAAGGGTTGTTTTATTGGAGTTGATTATTGTTTTGCTGCTGCTGCTCTAAAACAAATTCCTTCTTGTGAGTTTTTCCCTCTAGAAGCGATTAAAACAAATATTTTAGGAAACATAAACGTGATGAACGCCTGCCTTGAAGGCGGAGTAAAAAAGGCAGTTTTTCTTTCAACAGATAAAGCTGCTTATCCTGTCTCGACGATGGGTATGACAAAAGCGCTCATGGAAAAGGCAGTTATTTCTAAAGCTGTTGCTTTGGGCGAAAAATCTTCCACTCAATTTTGCTTAACTAGATTTGGTAATGTTATGTGTTCTCGCGGTTCTGTGATTCCGCTTTTTATTCAGCAAATAAAAAACAAAAATCCAATTACCATCACTAATCCAAAAATGACGCGGTTTATGATGAGTTTGCAAGATGCAGTTAAATTAGTTTTACACTCCTTTATAAACGGGAAACAGGGTGAATTGTTTGTAATGAAAGCGCCTGCTTGCTCTATTCAAACTTTAGCAGATGCTGTACTTTCTTGCTTTTCAGAAAATTTTGGTATCCGTTATATTGGAACAAGACATAGCGAAAAACTTTACGAGACTTTAGTCACAAGTGAAGAGATGCCTCGTGCAATTGATGAAGGAGATTTCTATCGGATTGTTCCTGATCTTCGTTCATTAGACTATAAAGAAACTCTTACCGATGATACTTCTTACCACTCCTTACCAGCCTATACTTCTGAAAGCACGAAACAGTTATCAGTTTCTGAGGTTCGTGATTTGTTACTTAAACTGGAGTTAGTGAATTGAAAAAAGTATTAGTAATTGGCGGAGCAGGTTTTATAGGGAAACACATTTGTCTGTGTTTGTCTGAAGCGAATGTTCCATATAGTTTAATTGAAAAAAATTCTTCAAAGACTGATATTGAATCTGCCTTTGCTGATGCTTCTTTTATTATTGATGCACACGGAATTAACCGCTCTTTTGATTTACAAAACTTTTATAAAATTAATTATGACCAAACGAAGTTCTATGTGAATTTGGCGCGTAATTGGCACATCCCATATCTTTATCTTTCTTCCATTTCTGCTGAAAAAAACACACCTTATGGCGAATCGAAGAGATTAGCTGAAAAATATATAGATTCTCTTTGTGAACCAAATATATTTTATGTGCGTTTATCAAATGTTTTTGGCCCTGAATGTTTACCTTTTTCAAATAGTGTTGTTGCCACTTGGCTTTATTGTGCTATTAATAAAAAAACAGAAGAAATTCATTTATACCCTGAATCAGAAAATGTATTAGTTCCTTTTCTTTATGTTTCTGATATTGCAGGAATTATTGTGGACGCTTTTCTAAGAGGTACTCTTTTAAAACAAGATGATATTGATCGTTTAATAACATCTGTTCCGTTAATTGAACTTTATCGATTAATGGTCGATTTATCTAAAAATAATAGTGATACAATGACGCTTTTTTCGCATTCACCCTTACCGGGCACTTTTTTGAAAAAACTTTATGCAACTTACTTATATGCGAAAGGGACCTATCAATTTTGTTCTTTAATAAAACATCAAGATATTAGGGGGAGTTTTGCTGAGTTGGTCAAAGGCGGTTTTCATGACAATTCCCAGTTTTCTTTAAACACAATCATGCCATATCAAATTAAAGGAGATCATTACCATCACTCAAAAGTTGAAAGATTTATTTTTCTTAAGCCAGGAATACAGGTAATCCTAACTAACGTTTTTACGGGTGCAAATGGTTTTAAGCAAGAAGCACCAGAGGGTACCTATATAGATATTCCCCCCTTCTATAATCATATTTTCACTTCCACAAATAATGTAGAGACGCCTATGCTTATTTGGTCATCAGACCTTTATGTGCCTGGAGAAATAAACGATACTTATAAAAAGGACCTAGGTAAACAATGAAAATTCTTCTAAATAATTTTCTTGAAAACGCTAAAAAGCACTACTCCGCTTTTACCTCTTGGCTTTTTATTATCCTTTTAAATCTTGCATTAATTTCTTGTTTTTTAATTCCTTCTATTACTCCCAATGCATATTTAGAAACTCTTTCTAGTCTTGTTAATGAAACTGCATTAGAAAGCACAAGTAATAAGATTTTGAATGTTAGCTATACATATGTAAATGAAGACGCGAATCGCGCTCTACTAACAGATACTTTTTCTCAAGCCAACGCAGACACAGTTTATAAGAACACTAATAGTGGATATAACGCACGAGTAATTTACGATGCTAATAATCCTTGGAACTATTCTTTTTCAAGTTTTAATAATGAGCGGCGCACCCTTTTAATTTCTGGCGTTTTTTCAAATCATTTAAATCCGAATGGAGAAACGATACATGATGTTTTTGAATTTAAGCTAATGTTTCCTGATGCAAACACTTCCTATACTGGCTTTAACAATTTCTGCTATATTCGCCAAGATGATGCAGATACGCTCATTACAAACAGCAATGGTTTCTATCAAACTTATGAAGATTTGCTTGGTGAGGAGCTTTTAGTTACTTATACATCTCCAAATGGAACACAAGAGGTAGTTCGTTGGAAAATTGCAAATGTTCTTTGTTCTGACAATGATTTTTATCATTACATGGATGAAATTATCGCTCCCTTTGTTTTGTGTTATACAAATCTCCCTTCCTTTTATGGTTTTTCTTACAATTTCGACTATGGAACATCTATCTACACCACAATGTCATATTTGCAGTCACAAATGAATAGATTTGGTGATGGTAATTATGCTTTTACTATTGTTCAAAATAATGTGTTAGATAATGAAATTTCAAAAGATCGTGTTGACGAGATACTCTCCTATTATTCTCCTGAACCAATAACATACCCTCTAAGTAATGAAGTAGGGACTATTCTTTCTTTGTGTTGTTATATACCATCTCTTTTAGTTGTTCTATATCAAAGATTTAAAGAGAAGAAAAATATCTTTCCATTTTGCTATATGGATCTAACTATTTCTGCGTTTTTTGTGTACACGATTTTTTGGGGGATCTGTGGCAACAACGCTTTCCTTACCCCGTTCTTTTTAACAAATAGTTCTCTCTTTTTCTTGATTTCTATAATTTTAATTTTTGTTTATTTAGCGGTTATTTCTACCACTACAACAAAGGAGGGAAAATAAGATGAACGGTATCAAAAACGTTTTCCTTCACTATAAAGAGTTATTTTTGGGTGATAAATTAAGTTTTTTCTTAGAGTGTGGTTCTGATGTATTGTATGCCTTAATTCTTTTGTTTTTTCCTTTACTTGGTACAAATCCTTACAACTATATTTTAATTGGCTTAACAGGTTTATTTTGTGTATTTGCTGCCATATATATTGTTTTAAAAGGAAAAATTCTTATCAATAAGACATTGATTGCATTAATTTTTGCTTGTGTTTACGGGTTAATTGCTTCTCTAATTCAAGTAGGATGGTCGGGCATGTTGCAAACTGTTTTGTTATTCTCCGCCTTACTTTGTGTTGCTTCAAACTACTCTTATAATTTTAAAAAAAGTGCGATGATGTGCTGGCTTTATGTATTTGGCCAAATCCTTTTTTCACTAGTTTTGTGTTTTGTTTATCACGAAGATATTTTGTCCTTTTCAGATATACGTATCGGTTCGGAATTTGAAAATGTTAATACTGTTGGAATGTATTTAGCTCTAGGAGTTGTTGTTTCCTTATATTTAGTAATTAAACATAAAGGATGGGCTCATCTTTTACTTATTCCTGTTCTTATTTTCCTTGTTCTTATTTTATTAACAGGGTCGCGTTTGTCGTTGATTATGGCTCTCGCATCTGTTTTAGTGGCGATATTTTTGTATTTCGGGAAGAAGCGTCTTTTTATCTCTACCTTATTAGTTTTAGGATGTTTAGTTTTAGGAATTCTTATTTTGCAACTTCCTCCTTTTGCAGCGATTCGGACACGGTTATCATCTTTGATTACAACTTTTCTAGGCTTTGGTTCTGGCGATCATGACTATTCTGGCATTCAAAGATTCAGCATGATTCTCGATGGTTTTTCGTTATGGCTTAATAATTTGTTTTTTGGTTATGGTTTTACTGCCTTTTCTCAATTAACCAATTATGGAACATACTCTCATGCCGCTTTAATTGAATCGCTTGTTTCAGTTGGATTAATTGGAACTATTCCACTTTATTACGCTTATCTTTCACCATGCTTTCATAGTAGATGGAAAGATAGTTCTGCGGTTTTAGCAATCTTATTTTCTATTACTTGTATTTTATTTGGTTCTTTTTTCAGCATGTTTATTACTAACAAAGCCAGTTATTTTATTTTGGTTATTTTGTTGAGTGCGGAACTAGAAAATGATTCATCACATTGTGTAAAGATTTCTTTGGTAAACAATAAACATTTAAAATTGTTTATTACTTGGGAGGGTGTTTTTGTTCCTTCGACTTGGTCGGCAGAAAGACAAAATAAAATAATTTAATTATGATTAGTTGGTTCAATATAAAAAAATGGTGGAGTATGTTACGAGGCAAAAGCATTCTTCATGTCCATCAAAATGAAGGAAAATTTTATTCTAAGTCAACTATTGCTGGTTACTATAACGATTTAACTGAGAAGGTTCTTCTTAATCAAGAACACTATAACGAGATAGTTCCTTTCCCAGAAAAAGTAGAGAACGGCAGCTTTTATTTTCCTGTCGCTATCTTTCAATATGGTCTAGGTGCTTATGACCTTTATCTTTCTCATCAAGACGAAGACTTAATGAAAAATAAAGTAATCACCTTTGGAAAATGGGCGATTGAACATCAAGAAGAAAACGGCTTGTGGGATGCTTTTAGTTATTTATATCCAGGCTTCCCATATGGAGCCATGGCTCAAGGAGAGGGAGCCTCCTTTTTGCTTCGAGTTTATCAAATAACAAAGGAAGATATATATTTAGATTCCGCCAAAAAAGCTTTGGATGCAATGCTTAATCATTCTGCGCTTATCCAAAAAGATTCTTCTAACCCCAAGAAGTTTCTCCTTTTAGAATTCATGGACAAACCGGTTGTATATAATGGTTGGATTTTTGCACTATTTGGTTTATATGATGGCTATTTAGCATTTGGTGAAGAAAAATATCTTGATGCTTTTCGCCAGTCCTCTTCCTATTTAGCAGATAAGTTGAGAGAAATGGATTGCGGTTATTGGAGTATGTATAGCGAAAGTGGGGCAATTGCTAGTCCCTTTTACCATAGACTTCATATAGCTTTGTTGAATGTTATGGCGGATTTAACAGAAGACGTAGCCTTTAAAGAAAAAGCAGACCAATTCGCTAAATATCAAAAGTCACGTTGGAATAGAGTACGAAGTTTTGTGAAGAAAGCATGGCAAAAAATATGGGAAAAATAAAATTACTTTGTATTGTTGGCGGCATGAATATGGGTGGTTCTGAAACCTTTTTAATGAAACTATTTAGAACCAATAAGCAAAGAGACATACAAATGGATTTTTTAACATTTTCAGATGGTGTATATGATGAAGAGATAGTCCAAAACGGAGGCCATATTTTTCATGCTCCACTAAAAACTAAGAATCCATTCAAATCTTTTTTCGCGATTAAAAAAATAGTAAAAGAAAATGGTTATACTCATGTCTTTAGAGCTTCGCAAAGTTCTTTGTCTGGTCTTGATCTTTTAGCAGCCAAAGCAGGTGGCGCTAAGACGCTTATATTCCGCTCCACCAATAGTTCTTCTGCTTCATCGCATTTAGGACATTTACTTCATTATTTATATCGCCCCATTTTGCGATGGACTGCTAATGTAAAAATAGCGCCGAGCAAAGAAGCGGCAATTTATATGTTTGGCAAATCCTCTTTTAACAAAGGAAAAGTATTTTTGCTTAATAACGGAATTCCTCTTAAGCAATATTCATATAAAGAGGAAGTACGCAAAACAATCAGACAGCAATTGAATATAGATGAGAATATTATTCTAATTGGTGCGATTGGGCGATTAGAAGAACAAAAAAATCCATTCTTCTCCTTAAAGGTTTTCAAACAATTTCATAAAAAGCATCCAAATTCTGCAATGATTTTTGCGGGTGTAGGCTTTTTAAAGGAAAAATGCGAACAGTGGGTTAAGGAGAATAAATTGGACAAAAATATTTTCTTTTTAGGTAAACGAAACGATGTTTCAGATATTTATTCGTGTCTTGACCTTTTGTGGTTACCTTCTTTTTACGAAGGAATGCCTAATGTGATTATTGAATCACAAGCTTCTGCTTTATCCTCTGTTGTATCAGATTTGGTTTCTCCAGATTGCAAATTAACTGATTGCGTTGCTTTTTCTCCTTTAGAAATAGATTCTTGGATTACGCGTTCTGAAGCGCAACTCTTAAACAAAGAAAATAGAGATGTTTTGTCCCAAAGATGTGTTGCAGTTTTAAAAGAAAAAGGTTATTCGATTGATGATAGTTTATGTATGTTTCTTAATTTACTAGGCGTTTCTCCTAAATAGGTGTTTTATTTTTATTTTTGTGAAGCTACGGAAGTCTTTTATTGATAAAGCGCATATTGTGGAACATACAAAAGCGATACCCACACCAACAAAGCCATTTACGATAAATTGAATATATTGATTTTCATAATGGATATAGCTCGTGGATAGCAAAGTTAAGGCTGCTTCTCCTAAGAAAATAAGTGGGCAAGCAATTCCAAACAAAAAATCCTTATCTAATTTTTTATGAAAGATGTTTCGATATAGGTAATAACAAGTTCCAGGTATTGTTATAAAGGCATAGCCAACAATATTGCCCCAAACAACGCCTAAAATAGCAAAGCTCCACACTAAGGAAAACTTGAGAATTATTTGAATAACGAGAGAAGCGATTGGAACTATTGCGTCTTGTTTAAATAAACCTGTACTATCGCGAAATGCGGCAGGTATGTAAGCATATAAGTGTACAAAACCAGCGCACGAGACGGCGAGTATGAGCGGCCATGTTTCAATATATTTGCTCCCATAAAATAAATTTACAAACGGAGTGGAAGCGGCCAAATATCCACAAAAAATAAACGAAACTAGAATTAAGCCTCCAGCCATTAAAATGTTGTAATATCGTTTAAAAATATCGATGTTATTAGATTTATATGCATGTCCTAAAACAGAAACTGTTGAAGCAATTCCTGCGCCTAATACCGTGACAATTGCGTTTGCAATTGTGTTGTAGTTTGCATAATTACCTAGCGCCGTTACCGATATTAAGGAAGAAATGATTATGGTATCGAGAGAGTTAGAAACGATACCTGTAATTCGGTGGTATAAACTCCCACGAACTAATCGGAATACTTCCTTTTTATTCTCCGGGCTTAAATCACCAGATAGTTTGAATATATTCTTATATTTTTGACAGAAAATAGTTACAAGTAAAAATTGAAGTACCAGATTAACTAACGAAAAGGAGGAAAAAAGTAAGAAACTAGGGTACAAATACGCAAAAACAATTTGAAGTATGTGCTGTATGACAGAAGCTGAAGTAGAGGCTATATCTTTTTTGTAATTTTCTTTATAGGCATTTAGCAAAACGCCTTTGTAGCTAAAGAAATAAAGACCTGCTGATCCAAGTAAGTAGGAGAAATATGCTAAATAGATGTCCCAAGTAATTGTGAGCCCGTTGGCAAGATATGGTAAAAGTATTGCCGTGAGAGAGCCAGTCAAAAGAATAATAATTGCGATAATAAAATAGATTTTCTTTAAATAATGATAGTATGCAGCAATCTTGTTTTTGTCGCCTTCTAATATTGGCCCATAAAGACAAAACCCTACAGCTCCTGCAAACCCTACTTCAAAAATAGTTAAAACACCTAAGATGCTATTAAACAAAGTATTTAAACCTTGATAGTCCACACCCATCATGTGAACAAGAGCGCGTAATGCAAAGAAATTTAGAATAACGCTAATTACTCTCAGCACAATGCTTGTAATGAGATTGATTGCACCACGTTTCTTATCCATACTAAATCCGCTTGATTTTAGTAAAATCAAGAATAATTGCGAGAGATAAATGACAGATTGTTTTAATTAAGCGAATTAATTAGTGATTTACTTTGCAAAAAGTACATAAATTTACAAATACTTAATAGCAGATTTATACATAGAATAATTTCCTGCTTCGCACGCTTTATAAAGTATGTTTAATTTCTTGTCCTTAGTTTGAAAGTCTCCTTTCGAAAAATTTGTTCGTAAGAAGTTAGCATAAATACAAAACGCATTTTGCTTGGTCTTATTGTCAAAACAAATAAGTCTGGAGTAATTTAAATACCCCATTCTTAATGCTCGCTCAAAGTACAAATTGTCATTTACAAAGCCGAGGGACAAACGAATCTTGTTAAATTCTATTGGTAAAAAGATTTGATCGAGAGCATCTAATTTTAATTGTTTGTGATATTGCTTTGTAATTTGTTGCTTATGAATTCGATAAATGTAACAAATGGTATTTAAACCATAAATCTTTTTTGCTTGAGGGTAGATTATGTCGCCCATTAAGGTATCTTCAAAAGCATAGCCAGTGGGGAATTGATAGTGAAGGAAAAGAATCGAATTGATGAGTTTTCCCCAAGTAAAACCTAACAAATCGTTTCTTTGCAAAGTGCCAGTACGGATTGTTAAAGTTTTATAACGCGAGGGGGGGGAGGAGAATTTTCTTAAAAATCCACCTTGAATAATGTCGTAATAACTTTTTAATGCGACATCAATCATTTTATCTACTCCGTTTGAATCGATGTAATCATCTGAATCGACAAAGAATAAGTATTTTCCCTGAATATGATTTAAAGCCAAATTTCTCGCTGCAGCGGCACCTTTGTTGTTTTGCTGAAGAATTTCAATTTTCCCTGGATATAGCAAAGCAAATTTTTGAAGAATCTCCCAAGTGTTGTCTGCCGATCCATCGTCTATAAGCGATAAAAAGAAAGAATGTCTGACCTTTAGAATTGAATTAATACATTCTTCTAAATATCGAGCTGAGTTATAGAAAGGAACAATAAAGTGAACAACAAATTCTGGAGAAAAAGAATTTTTATGAGAAGCAATGATATCGAGAGGTTTTCTTTTATAAGAAGGGTAGTTTTTTGTATATCTTTTATAGCTTCAGCAGCAGATTTATCATTGCAGTCAACAATTATAGGTTTCCGTAAATTAACAAGACGAAACCACAACGTATTTAATGTGTAACTTTTAAAAATTTGACCAAATATCTGTCTAAAATCATATTAAAAGTGCAAATTTGCCTGGACTTTTGTAGGGGATAATGAAGGATCTGGTTCAGATTGGTAATCTCTATTGCGGTAGTCTCCAAACACGGTTCGTAAATAGAGCTCAACGTTAGAAGGTACAGGGAACTGCCACCCTCTTAGAGATAGCGTTCTTTCACCTTCGAAGGCTGCAACAGGATAAATGGAATCGCGGAATAAATAGGGAGAATATAAATCTAAATAATAGGGTAGTTCTTTCCTCTTTTTGCTAGGCCATGCTTCTAACTTTTTCCTCTTTTTGAGTAAGCTTTCCCTTTTATAGCAATGATTTATAAGACGAGTGAATGGACCTGCAATTTCTTTCTGTAAAGAAATAGGAGCGGATTTTAGGTCAACTCTTTCATTATTTTTGTCGACCTTTTTTGCGTAACGCACTAATTTAGTCATCTCACTTGTGAAAGAGAGATCTAAAGGTCTTACTTCGACAAAGATGCCTTTTTCTTTAAGGCCTTGCGCGGTAAGACGTGGTAAATCAATTTCTGTGAACCTTGTGCGAATTCGGAAATAACCTTCTGGATAATGAGGATCTGTTGTAACGTCTTCTAATTCATATAGTCTTGAAAGCATGTTGCCAGTAGAAACTAAAATCCGAAATACTTCAAAATCTTCTCGGGGCATTAAGATTTCTGCTTTATAAGAAAAGGGCAAAAAGTCTTGTAATAAATAGGCGCCAAGAAGAGTTTCTCCTCCTAGATAAAAGGTTAATTTAGATTCCTTGCAGACGCGAAGCACCTCCATCAGTTCCATAAATAAGCCTAGATGAAGATCTTGATATTCTTTTTCACTTAACATAAGAAAGATTATAACGAGGAAAAGCGAAGAATACTTCTCTTCGTGATAAAATCTTTTCGTTATGAATATTACAGTTGTCGGTCTTGGTTATGTTGGACTCTCTCTTGCTGTGCTTTTAGCAAAGAAGCATCAAGTAAAAGGATTAGAAGTAAATCCAAAGAAAGTAGAACAATTAAAGAAGAATATTTCTCCCATTCATGAAGAAGGGATTCAAAAGGCACTAGAGGAAGGAGGACTTCATCTTGAAGTTACTTTAGATCCTAAAATGGCCTATGAAGATACCGAGCTTGTCATTATTGCCGCTCCAACCGATTATGACGCGCATAAGAATTATTTTGATACTTCAAAGGTTGAAAGCGCGATTGAGACAGGATTAAAACAGTTAAAAGGAAGAAAGGTTCCTTTTGTCATTAAGTCCACCATTCCTTATGGTTACACGGACAGTTTAAAAACTTTATTTCACGAAGATTGCTTCTTGTTCTCTCCAGAATTTTTAAGAGAGTCTCACGCTTTAGAAGATAATCTTTCTCCTTCGAGAATAATTGTCGGAGGAGATTTTTCGAATCCATTTTTGAAAGAAGCAGGAGAAAGGTTTGCCGCTTTGTTAAAAGAAGGAGCAAATAACAATCCCCGCGTTCTTTTTATGACAAGCAAAGAGGCAGAATGTGTAAAGCTTTTTGCTAACACTTATTTAGCTTTACGTGTTGCTTTCTTTAATGAATTAGACACTTTTGCGGAAGTGAGAGGGCTACATGCTTCTTCTATTATTGAAGGAGTATCTGCAGATCCACGTATTGGTAACTTCTATAACAATCCAAGTTTTGGTTATGGTGGTTACTGTTTGCCTAAAGATACAAAACAGTTGAAGGCGAATTTTGCAAATGTTCCAGAAACCTTAATTTCTGCTTTAGTAGAGTCTAATCGTACTAGAAAAGACTTTATTGCCGAAAGAGTGCTAGATAAGGCGGGATTTTATGGGGAAGACCACTCTGTAGGAGAAAACGGTATCCCCGGAAAACAAGTGGTGATTGGGGTATACCGTCTGACAATGAAATCGGGTTCAGATAATTTCCGCAGCTCCTCTATTCAAGGTGTGATGAAAAGAATCAAGGCTAAGGGAGTACAAGTCATCGTGTATGAACCTCTTTTAAAAGAGGATGACTTCTTTGGTTCTAAAGTTTATCGAGACTTTGATGCTTTTATTAAAGACTCTACCGTAATCTTAGCAAACCGAATGGACAGTAAACTCTTGCCTTTTGAAGACAAGGTATACACAAGAGATTTATATCGGAGAGACTAATTTTATATGAAGAAGATATTAGTGACTGGTGCGGCGGGTTTTATAGGTTTTCACCTCTGCCATGCTCTTTTAAAAGAAGGTAATTATGAAGTGATTGGGGTAGATAATCTCAATTCTTATTATGATGTAACGCTTAAAAAAGAAAGAGAAGCAATCTTACTTCAAAGCTCTCTTTATCGTAGTGAGCATTTTGGGATAGAAGAGAAAGAGAAAATGTTTTCTCTTTTTGAAAAAGAAAGACCGGACATTGTGATTCATCTTGCCGCGCAGGCGGGAGTGAGATATTCCATCACTCATCCTGATGATTACATTACCTCGAATCTTCTTGGCTTTTATTCCATCTTAGAGTGTTGTAGGCATTATCCTGTAGAACAGTTACTTTATGCTTCCTCTTCTAGCGTTTATGGAAGTAATCAAAAAGTTCCCTATTCTGTAAAAGACAAGACGGACTCTCCTGTTTCTTTATATGCGGCAACAAAAAAGAGCAATGAACTTCTTGCCTATGCATATTCCCATCTTTACCAAATTCCTGCGCGTGGAGTGAGGTTTTTCACAGTATATGGGGAATGGGGAAGACCGGATATGGCCTATTTCTCTTTTGCGAAAAAGATGATGAACCACGAGCCAATTACTTTATTTAATAATGGCAAAATGGAACGTGATTTTACTTATGTAGGCGATATTGTAGAT
This sequence comes from uncultured Bacilli bacterium, assembly GCA_944376605.1. Classification (GTDB taxonomy): domain Bacteria; phylum Bacillota_I; class Bacilli_A; order RFN20; family CAG-826; genus UBA4951. Next base: position 31,425 of record CALWDE010000004.1, on the reverse strand, counting down.
GGACTATTACACATGATGAACACTCCTGCCAAAGAGGATGAGAATCACGTAAAACATCACGTTTATAATCTTGGTAATCATCACCCCGTCCCCTTATTTGAGTTTGTTTCTACTTTAGAAGAGGTGCTAGGGGAGAAGGCTATCATTCAATACGCACCTATGCAGATGGGGGATGTAGTACGCACATATAGTGATCAAGAAGACACCATGAAAGAGTTTCATTATTCTCCATCTACTTCTTTAAAAGATGGTCTTTCACGCTTTGCTACATGGTATTTATCTTGGAGGAATTCACATCATGGCTATTGATTATCTTGTTGTTGGAGCAGGGCTATATGGCTCCACTATCGCGCACGCTTTAACAAAAGCAGGGAAAAAGGTTCTTGTTATAGAAAAAGAAAATCATGTCGCGGGTATTTGCCACCAAGAAAAAGAAGAAGGCATTTTTGTCCATACACATGGCGCACATATCTTTCACACAAGTGATGAGGAGGTATGGAATCTTGTCACTTCCTTAACGCCTTTTACTCCTTATATCAATTCTCCGAAAGCTTGTTATCATGGGAAACTATATTCGATGCCTTTTAATATGAATACTTACCATGAAATTTGGCCAGAAGTAGTGACGGAAGAGGATGCGAAAAAGAAATTAGAAGAAGAATGCGCACCCTATCAAAACATTAATCAAAGTAATGTAGAGGGATGGTGCTTATCTCATATTGGCCCCACCTTATATGAACGTCTTGTAAAGCACTATACAGAGAAGCAGTGGGAAAAGCCTTGCAAAGAACTTGATGCCTCTATCATTAAGAGATTACCTTTGCGTTTTACTTATGACAGCAATTATTTTAATGATGCTTACCAAGGATTACCTATAAAGGGATATGACGCTTTAGCGGAAGCTCTTTTAGAAGGAAGTGAAGTTCTCTTCCAGGAAGATTTCCTAAAAAATCAAGAAAAATGGAGAGGAATTGCAGGGAAAATAATTTATTCTGGTCCTTTAGATGCTTTATTTTCCTATCGTTATGGCGCGCTTGGCTGGCGGACTCTTCGTTTTGAAAAAGTAGTATTAGATCAAGAAGATTATCAGGGTATGGCAGTAGTCAATTACACGGATGATACTGCCAAATACACAAGAATTGTGGAACACAAACATTTCTTAAAAGATCACTCTTCGAAAACAATTATTACACGGGAATATAGTTCTAACTGGACTAAGGGAAAAGAAGCTTTATATCCTTTGAAAGATGAAGAAAACTCTCTTTTAGCGGAACGCTATAAGAAGGAAGCAGAGAAAGAAGGTATTTTCCTTGGAGGGAGACTTGGCATTTATCGTTATTTAGATATGGACGATGTCATTCGCCTTGCCTTAGATGATGCAAAATTGTTACTTTCTCAAACAAAATGATGATTCCTCGGTATAATTCACTTGCCTAGCGGCAACAGATAGGAGAGATACAGAAAATGGTGAAGTTAGTGTTAATCCGTCATGGTCAATCGATGTGGAATTTGGAAAATAAGTTCACTGGTTGGACGGATGTTGATCTTTCTCCCAAAGGGGTGGAAGAGGCAAAAGAAGCAGGAAAAACTTTAAAGAAAGATGGTTATCATTTTGATTTAGCGTTTACTTCTGTTTTAAAAAGAGCAAACAAGACAATGGATTATGTGTTAGAAGAGCTTGGAGAATCTAACATTGAAAAACATTATTCTTGGAGACTAAACGAACGTCATTATGGTGCCTTACAGGGATTAAATAAGGCTGAAAGCGCAGTTAAGTGGGGAGATGAACAAGTCCATATTTGGCGCCGCTCTGCGAATGTGCAACCTCCTGCTTTAACAAAAGAAGATCCTCGTTGGCCTGGTAATCAAGAAACCTATCAAAATCTTGTCAAAACAGGGGAGATGAAGGAAGAAGACTTGCCTTTAACTGAATGCCTTGTGGATACTGCCAAGAGAGTAAAACCTTATTTTGATGAAGAAATCGCACCAGCGATTAAAGCAGGCAAGAAAGTTCTTATTGCTGCCCACGGCAATAGCCTTCGTGCCCTTGTTATGGAATTAGAACATCTCACCGCAGATGAAATTGTTGGGGTAGAAATTCCAACAGGAAAGCCACTCGTCTACGAACTAGATGAATCTACTTTAGAAGTATTAAATAAATACTATCTCTAATTTCTTAAGTAAATGCATGAGTCTCCCTTCTCAGGGAGACTTTTTTATAGTTTCATGATCTTTATTGTTTGATTTATAGTCCTAGATCTTCTTCTTAAATAGACTTAAAGAAAATAGTTCTAAGCACATAGAACTCATCTTAGAACTTTCCTTAGAAGTAAATTAAAAAAACTAGATATTATCGATGTTTTTATACTTCTCTGATTTTTGAACTATGATAACAAGTTTCTCTCTTTTAGAAGCAAAGCTAAGGCAATAAAGGAAGCACATTCAGGAGAGTTTGCAGTGAGTCTTTCATAAGTAGAGAGGTGGGAACCTTCTTTTGCTTCGTGATAGAGGCAAGAAAGGAAATCTAGGCGATATTTTGGCAATAGACGCATTTTGTTTTTACTAATTTTAAAGAAATCATAGGTCTTTAAAGTCTTGGCGTGTTCCATCATCTTTTTAACGCATAATTTTAAATAGAAGCGGATATCGTATTCTTCTAGATAAGGCACATTAAGCCAATCTCCTGCCATCTCTGCCGTGCGTAAGAAAACATCTAGTTCACTAAAAGGAGTTACTCCTTGATAGGTTAGTACTTCTTGTAACCTGTGATAATCATAAATATGCCCGCGGTAAAGTAACATTTTTGTTAAATCTCTCGCGAAAGAATCTAAGTTTTTTGTTTTCTTAAAAGTATATGAAAAACCATAAGAATCTTTTAATGCTTTCTTTGCGTCTAGATAGCCAAGCGTGATGCTTTCATCCACGATGTTTCGCGTAAAATCAAAGAAAGAACCTGTTTTTCTTGAAGGAGTAATTAAGGTTACGAAAGGCAAATCGCGCAGTTCTGGATGCTGAGGAGTTTTAGGCCAACCATGTAATTCGATTGCGACAATTTCTTCTGCGCCTAAACGTAAAGCATAATCAATGGGCAGATTATTACGATAACCTCCATCTAAGTAAGCTTTTCCGTGGATCCATTTGATAGGTAAAACAGGGTAACAGGCGGCGGAGGCAATCAGATATTCTTTCATCATGTCGTTTTCGACTTCATTTAAAAGAATGTCTACTTCTTCAAAAGAAGGAAAACGCACCGTAACTATGCCTACCCGCACACCAGAATCTTTTAATTTTTGTGGATGAAAATGCGTAGAGATTAACTCTTCTAAAGGTGTAACGTCTCCTCCACCATACCAAAGATAATCTTGCGCATAATTGATAAGTTCTTTTCTTGTTTCGCGGGAGAATCCTTTTAAAGAAGCAGGATTTAAATCCACCCCGTTTTGCAATACGGATTTAATGGTGATGTTTTTCCAAATCTCTAAATTTTCTTCAAAATCATTCGCAGCATACATTGCAGCGTTTAATGCCCCAATGGAAGTGCCTGTCATAATGGAAAAAGAATAATTTTTCTCTAATAAATACTGATAAGCACCGGCTTCATAGGCTCCTAAAGAGCCTCCTCCACATAGCACTAAACCTTTTTCCATACTCCTACAATGTAATGTATTTTTATTTCTTTGCAATAAAAAAGCCTTCTTTTCAGAAGGCGAATGAAGCAAGAAGAAAAGAATTAGAACTCTGCTTTCCAAAGCCCATGGAGATTGCAGTAGGCATAGGCAGTGCCGTGCGTAACATGGTGGAATTTAGCTTCAGGAGCTTCTCCCGGGTTCAAGTAATGGATTTTTACCTCTCCTTCACTTTCAACAGCAATCCATTCAATGTAGTGTTCTTCGCTCATAGGATGCGCAACAGAACCAACTTTTACCATAACGGCGTGTTCACAAACTCTTTCCACGACTGGAACATGTTTTTCTAAAGCAGCATCGGTAGCGCCAGGAACTAGCTCCACCATTTTTTCTCCGCAGGAAACTGGATTTACCTTGCCGTCATGTAAAACTAGAACAATGTTCCCACAATGTAGACATTTATAAATTTTCATAAGAGACTTCTCCTTTTCTATCTTCACTATAGGACAGGAAATAATGCCTCTCAAGAAAGATGCATTCTTTTTATAATAGAAATATGGATTCCCTTCATTTTGCATCGCGTTTCTCTCTTTCCTTAAGAAAAGAACTCCTTACATTAGGAAAAGAAGTAGATGCGCTTATCTCTTCTTACTCTCTTCCTACGAATGCGTTCTTTCATTACTTAGAAAAGGCGGGAGATTTTTATCTAGATAGTGAAAGAGAGCAGTCTATCGCAAAGATAGGGGTGCCGCATCTTATCAAAGAGAAAACACTAGAAGAACACATTCTAGATATCGAGCACTGTACCTTTTTCACTCTAAGAGAAGAAGAAAGAAAAGATTTCTTATCTCTCATGCAAAGAGATGATTTACCGAGAAGTCTTGTGTATTGCTTTCTTACTTTTATCTTTTTCTTTCGAGGCGGTATCGATCATAGTTTTTTCTTTTTAATGGCTCTTTTAATTGGGAAAACGTTTTGGAGTGATGATATTGCTTCCTTCCTTTTAACCATTATTTGTCTAGATAAGGTTCCTACCACCTTAATGTTTTATCCAGAAGGTGTGGAAAGACCTTTAAATTCAGAAGTATATTTCCTTTTAAATTTATTAAAAAATAAGTTACAAGAACATAAAGAAGTTGAATAACTTTGCAAAAGACCATTCATTTTTTAGATTTTGGTATTTCACACTACATATCGTCTGAAGATGAAGAAGATTCTTAGGTAAAGTAAGACTTTTATAAATGCTAAAATTGTGTATGTAATCGCTTTCATAAAAGTAGCGCTTTGGTATAATTTTGTAGTGAAAAATAAGTGAGGAGAACCAAAGAAAAACGCTCCGCAAGGAGCGTCTTACTTTCCTACATTAGGACTATGAGTTCGGTAATCTCGAAGAGAAGACCTTATTTGGACTCGTAATGCAAAGTTGGGTCACCTTGCACGATTAGTATATGCTTTTTGAAGGAGAATACAAATGGCTAATAAATATCTGATGGGTTTAGACATTGGTACCGATTCTGTCGGTTGGTGTGTAACCGATGAAAATAATGACGTTGTTAAAGTATCAAATAAATACCTAATCGGTTCGCGTCTTTTTGAACAGGCAGAAGCAAAAGCAGAAAGAAGACAACATAGAGCTGCTCGACGTAGATTAGCAAGAAGGGCGAGGAGAATTGATTTGCTTCAGCGCTTATTTGCGAGAGAAATGAATAAGGTGGATCCTAAGTTTTTTATTCGTCTCAATAATTCTTTTTACCAAAAAGAAGAAAAAGATTTACTTCTCAAAGATGAATACTCTATCGCACAGCATGATGCCTTGTTTGCGGGTATTGGAGGGTATAGTGACTCTCAGTTTCATAAGGAATATCCCACAATTCACCATTTAATTCTCCATTTAATGAAAACGACGGAAAAAGCGGATATTCGTCTCATATATTTAGCGTGCCATTTTCTAATCAAATATCGCGGAAACTTTTTGCACGATAATTTAAAATCCATTAGTGATCAAACTGAAATCAAAGCTCAGTTTCAAGTTGCAAAAAAATGTTTAGAGGATATTCATCAAAACCTAGGGGAAGAAGTAAACCTTGATTGCTTTACGAACGAGGATAATATCAGCAAATTTATAGAAATCACAAAAAAGAACGGAAAAATAAATTATTTAAAAGGTGAATTTGAGAAACTATTTGGGGTTAAAACAAGTTATTTAAAAGATGTTTTTTATCCTCTCCTTGCTGGCTCCAACAAAGTTGACGCTATAAAGATATTTAATTACTTAGACGAATCTGAAATAAACCTTCCCGATGAGGAAATAAATGTAGAACTTGATAGCGAAGCCCTTGTTGATAGTGTTTTGCCGAAAATTGCAGAAATTGCAGGCACAGATTCGAAAGGTTATCTACTTATACTAGCGGCAAAGAAAATACGAGATTTTGAAACAACTAATCGTTTACTTGGAAATGCTACTTCTTTAAGTGAAGCTATGGTGAACCGTTACGAGACACATAAGCAAGATTTAAAATGGTTAAAGCAATGGGTAAAGTCTCATTCTGTTGAAGGAGAAAAGCCATCTTTATACGATCAGGTGTTTCATGACACAGGTGATAAGCAGATAGCTAACTATGCGTCTTATATTGCGTCAGATAGGGGGAAATCAGTAAAAAGATGTAAGTATAAAGATTTCACCGATTTCCTAAAGAAACAGGTCTTTAGTAATTATTTCAAAGAAGTTGATACTGAAGGAAATCCAGTTTCTTATGAGAAGAATGAAGAAATCAAAACTCATTTTTGCGATAAATTAGATGCAGAAGACTTTTTACCAAAGCAAAACTCCCATTTAAATGGTGTATTTCCATATCAGTTTCATTTATTTGAATTGGAAGATATTATTAAAAACCAAGCGCCATATTACCCATTTTTAGATGATTCTTATACAAGGGAAGATGGCAAAACAGTAAACAAAATTTGTTCCATTTTAACATGGAAAATTCCATATTTTATCGGCCCATTAAAACAAAAGCATAATCAAGAGAAAAATGTGTGGGCTGTAATTAATACTCCTGCAAATGAACCAATTTATCCTTGGAGCATGGAAGACCAAATTGATTATGCAAAAAGCGAAGAAAAATTCATTCGGAGAATGACAGGGAAGTGTTCTTATTATTATGGAGCAAACACTTTACCGCGCTATTCTCTTCTCTATACGGAATACGTAACCGTAAACTGGTTAAACGGGTGTGTTATCGATGGCAATCCAATTCCTTGGGATAAAGAGCCAAGCAATGGACTAGGTGAGATTGGTAGAAAACAAATCATTGAATACTTCTTTAAAGAAGGGAAAACAAATTTGCAAGATTTCTTGGACCATGAAATTGGGAAAGGGCACAAAATCACTTACTCCAGTAATAAAGAAATTGATAATAAAGACATTCCGTTCATGAAGCCTTGGGCTTATTTTAAAAACGAAATTAAGGCAGGGAAAAAAGACCTTGTTGAGAATGTTTTAAGAGATCTAGCCATTTTTGAAGACAAATCTACTTTGATTAAACGACTTAAATCTTATGGTTTTGATGAAAGCCGAAGCAAGGATATTGCCAACCAATCTTTCAAAAAATTTGGGAACTTATCTGCAGAATTTCTTAATCTTAAGACAGAAAACTCTTATATAAAAATCAATGAGTATGGCGAAGCTGCACAGTGCAGTTTGCTTGATATCATGAAATATACTGGTCAAACAATGATGGCAGTATTGAATAATAAAGACTATGGCTTTATCAAAGAACTAGACAGAATTAGAGAAGAAGCTTTAGGAGAAACGAGCGGAGATAAGGATACCAAAGTAAGATCGTTTATTGATGAACTATATGTATCTCCCTTAGTGAAAAGACCAATTTATCAAGCTTATAAGATTATTGAAGAAGTTCAGCAAATATTACGCGCCCCTATTGATGAATATTATGTGGAATGCACTAGGCAATCTTCTAATCCAAATACGAAAGGGAAAAAATCAAAGACTCGTTATGAGATATTAGAAGGTTTTTATGAAAAAGCAGAAAGTGAAAAGGAAAAGTTAAAAAGTAATCAAGAATATAAATCATATTTTGATAACTCAAATAACAAACTCATAGAAGAAAAAGATAAGCTTGGGGCAAAAGTGAGAAGCGACAAAATTTATCTTTACTTTATGCAACTTGGTCGCTGCATGTACACTTTAGAAAAAATAGATTTTGGTCGTTTATGCTACGATGAACATTATTGCGAGATAGACCATATTATTCCGCAGTCTTTGTTGAAGGATGATAGTCTTGAGAATCGTGTTTTAGTTTTACATGATGCCAATCAAAAGAAATTTGCTGAATATCCAATTCCTCAACATGTGTTGAGTTCAGAAGCACGTACATTCTACAAATACTTAAAAGATATTCATTTACTTTCCGATGTTAAATATGCAAAACTCACAAGAACTAAACCATTATCAGATGACGAAAAAGTTGGTTTTGTTAATCGCCAATTAACTACAACAAATCAGGCTGTTATAGGCACAATTAACCTAATTAAAACATTTGAGAAGAGAAAGGATGGTAGTGAACCATTTGTTCGCTATTCTAAAGCAGAATTGGTGTCAGAATTCCGCGAACATTTTGATCTTTTAAAGTGCAGGGAAGCCAACGATTTACACCATGCTTATGATGCATATTTAAATATTATTGTCGGCAGAACAATGTGGGCGTATTTCCCGGAGAGAATCGAAATAATCAAAAGAAGAGTAAATGAAGCTTATGAGGAAGATGTGAATGATGCCAAAACGTCTTCCGATTCTGAAACACAGGAAAAAAAGAAAACAAACGTCTTTATCCGTGTGTTTAACGACTTGCCTAAACGTCTTGGAGAGCATAAAGATCCTGTGTGTGACAAAGATGGGTTTATCGCTTGGAATTATGCTGAGTCGTTGGCAAAAATCGAAAAGCAGATGTATGAAAGACAGGGAACTGTATTGGTAACAGTTCGGCCATATTGTGATACCTCGTTATTCGAAAAAGTAGGTTTGCTTCCTCGAAGTGAAGTTAAGCAAGACGGAAGCAAAATATTTCCAATAAAGGAGAATTTACCATCTCCTAAATACGGAGGATATAGCTCTTTAAAAGTCGGTCTCTTTTCTATTATTAAAGAAAAAACTAAAAAAGGTGAAGTTCGCTCGAAGTTAATACCGATTCGAACTATGGATGCTCCTAATAAGTCTCATGGGGAGATTGAAAAAGCAGCTCGCGCTTATTGTTCCATAAATAAAACTACTTTTATAAAAGTTGAAGTTGATGTGGTTAAACTTCAGTCGGTTTTTGAGATGGGAGTAGGTAGAGTTAAAATCTCCGGGTCCAAAACACAAAGCACATATGCTCAGTCTTTAAACCAATTATATTTTAATAAATATGAATATCGCATGTTGCGCGGTTTATCGCGAATATTCAAAGAAGCAAAACGTGTAAATGGTGGTAAGAGCGAGGTTACCGATACGGAGACATTAAAAAAATGTCTTAACAAAAGTTTTGCATTTTCCAGTTGGAATGAAAATAAGATCATTGTTGCCGGGGGTTATAAAGAAAGAACAAAAGAAATCTCAATTTCAAACGACGATTTAGTTCATCTTTATGACCTATACAAAGACAAACTGGGCAGCCAATTATTTAGCGATATTTCTAAAGATTTTGCGCCTGCCAAAGCTGGTCGAATACTAAAAGAAAATCGTGATCAATTCATTTCAATGAACATTATAAGCAAGTGTTTAATAATGAAATCTATAGTTGATGCTGCAGCACCGCGACTTGCCAATACTTTTAATCTTTATTTTCTAGATGAAAAGAGTAAAAAAATGGAAAAATATATTTCTAATATCCTTCCTCCTAAAATCAAATTAATACACCAATCAGTAACTGGTTTCTTTGAAAAAGTAGTTTGGGAAAATAAAGAAGAGTAAAAATGGCTTTCCGCACTGTTGTCATTAAAAACCGCTGCAAACTTGAATACTCGATGAATTATCTTGTTTGCCGCGGAGACAACGAAACGCGGATTAATATAGATGAAGTGTCCTTACTTATTATTCAAAATGTTGGCGTTTCAATGACCGCAGCGCTTTTATCGCGCCTTATGGAAGCTAAGATTCCTGTGATTTTTTGTGATGTAAAATCAAATCCTCAAGGTGAGTTATTAGCGTATCAAGGCACCCACGATGCCTATAACAAGATCAAAACACAGATGGGGTGGATGTTGTCCACAAAGGGACTTCTTTGGCAAAGAATTATTAAAGAAAAGATTAAGAATCAAGCAAGAAACTTGAACTTTTATCATAAAGAGGGAGCAGATTCCTTAAGAAAGTTAGAAAGTATAGTTTCGCCGGGCGATAAAGAAAATCAAGAAGGTCACGCTGCAAGAGTGTATTTTTCTTCTTGTTTTGGTTCGAATTTTCAACGTTCTGATCACGATGTTCAAACTAATATCTATCTCAACTATGGTTATAGCATTTTGCTCTCAGCGATTTCTCGAGAAATAAAATCTTTTGGATATTTAACGGAACTTGGCATTCATCATATTGGGGCTACAAATCGCTTTAACTTATCTTGCGATTTGATTGAACCATTAAGACCTTATGTTGATTCTTATGTGCTAGGAGAAAAGGTGAATACAGAAAACTTTAAAGAAACTTATATTTCCATGCTTTCTAATAAAGTAGTTTTTGATGGCTCCTGCATGTTTTTAGATAATGCAATCCATAACTATGTTCAGTCTTGCCTCATTGCTTTAAAGCAAAACAAAGTGGAGGAGGTGAAGTTCGTCAATTATGAACTCCCTTAGATGCATGAGGTTAATTTTGTTTTTTGATTTACCCGTTACGACAGATAGTGAGAAAAAGAAATACACAAAGTTTGTCAAAGGTTTAAAAAAGCAAGGTTTTTATCGTCTTCAGTTTTCTGTTTATGTCAAACTTAATATGGATGATCGAGCGGCGCAAAGCTCAATTAAACAAGTTCGCGAAATTATGCCAGACGATGGAATGGTTTCCGTTTTAAAAGTAACTGAAAAGCAATTTGCAGATATGGCTTATCTTCTTGGTTCGCCCGATACAGATGTTCTTACAACTGATGAAAGGATTGTTACTATATGATTCGTTTTCGTTCGACTTTCTTTCAATTTCCTATTGATTTAGAACCAGGGGATATTGCCTCTCTAATTATTGAAAATAGAAAACTATATAAAGGATTTTCTGACGCTTTAGATTACGGAGAAGAGAATAGTTTCTCTCTTTTTGAAGATGGCAAGGAAAAAGCACTTAAAAAGCATCTTGTTGTAACAAGAGATTTATTAAATCTGGATCCGAATTCTAAGAAAATCCTTACAGCAATATATAAAAAGATTGATCGCACTGCTCTTACTCCAGAAAGAAGAGAAAAATTTGACAAAATTAATCAAGCTATTGCAGAGTTATTGGAGGAATTTGCTTCTGATTTTGAGGGGCAAGTTACCTTTAATGACCAAATCAGTTTGACGCAGTTACTTGGCCACTTTGATTTTAAATTTGATTATGATGAGAGCTCCTTTTTAATGAGCTTAATTTCTTATCTTCGTGCTTGGCGAGAAGCTATGGATTTAAAACTTGCTATTACATACGACTTGTTTGCTTATCTAGAAGAAGAGGAAATTGTGATATTAAAACAAGAACTAGGTTATATTGGGTTATGTTTAATTGATATCGATCATCACGACATGAAACATAATGGAGTAAAACGTTTTGTAATTGATAAAGACCTATGCGAAATTTACTAAAACGTGTTTTTTGTTTACTTACGAAAAGTTAAAATATTTGTGGCTCTAGGTGCTCGTAACACCGAAAAATTGCATTTTCTCAGCTAAATTAGGTTTGGGAGTAATGCAAAATCGGGTCACTTCCTAACAAACATACACAAACGAATTTAAGTTTGATTGTTTGGGAGTAATGCAAAATCGGGTCACTTCCTAACGCTACTGATAATGCTAGAGTGTTTGGCTATGTTTGGGAGTAATGCAAAATCGGGTCACTTCCTAACTATAAGGAGCCCCGCTAGCCATGAACAACCGTTTGGGAGTAATGCAAAATCGGGTCACTTCCTAACACAAAAGCACTGAACCATACTTATAAACTAGTTTGGGAGTAATGCAAAATCGGGTCACTTCCTAACAAGGGAGGCGCTCACGATCATGCAGCAGACGTTTGGGAGTAATGCAAAATCGGGTCACTTCCTAACAATGCTTATTACATTCAGAGAGAAGACTCTGTTTGGGAGTAATGCAAAATCGGGTCACTTCCTAACCAGATAAATCCAGATGTGTTGAAATACTGAGTTTGGGAGTAATGCAAAATCGGGTCACTTCCTAACTTCTTAGTTTTGAAGTATCAACGTTCCAGCGTTTGGGAGTAATGCAAAATCGGGTCACTTCCTAACCAAATCTACACCGATAAACATCGTTTTATGGTTTGGGAGTAATGCAAAATCGGGTCACTTCCTAACTTATTCTAATTTGATGTGCTCGGTTCTTGAGTTTGGGAGTAATGCAAAATCGGGTCACTTCCTAACCTTATTGTCTACACAAAAAACGAAGAAAACGTTTGGGAGTAATGCAAAATCGGGTCACTTCCTAACCAAGAAGGAACTCAGGAGCACCATCACCAGGTTTGGGAGTAATGCAAAATCGGGTCACTTCCTAACGGAAGGTCGCGAACTCGCTGAAAGTGAGGTGTTTGGGAGTAATGCAAAATCGGGTCACTTCCTAACGCCGATTCCGGCAACAGGTTCAAGGTCGTCGTTTGGGAGTAATGCAAAATCGGGTCACTTCCTAACCTGCAAGGCAAAGGAGCCCGGCGGATTCATGTTTGGGAGTAATGCAAAATCGGGTCACTTCCTAACATCATCCATATATGCGTGAAGTTCTGGAATTGTTTGGGAGTAATGCAAAATCGGGTCACTTCCTAACAAGAAGGTTCTCCAGAAATACCAACAAGAGGTTTGGGAGTAATGCAAAATCGGGTCACTTCCTAACAAAGACCAAGTTCGAGCCTTATTAAGTTGGGTTTGGGAGTAATGCAAAATCGGGTCACTTCCTAACTCGCCAGTTCTTGGTTCTCTCATTTAACAAGTTTGGGAGTAATGCAAAATCGGGTCACTTCCTAACAGCGGATACTCGCCAACTCTTTATGATTTTGTTTGGGAGTAATGCAAAATCGGGTCACTTCCTAACGCCAACGCCGCTATTGCTACGATGAGCGTTGTTTGGGAGTAATGCAAAATCGGGTCACTTCCTAACATTATTATCATATTAAAATAGGGCGTACTTGTTTGGGAGTAATGCAAAATCGGGTCACTTCCTAACTAATAGGAACACGCTTACCACCAAGATATTGTTTGGGAGTAATGCAAAATCGGGTCACTTCCTAACATTTCTTACTCTATTACGAGAACACGCGCAGTTTGGGAGTAATGCAAAATCGGGTCACTTCCTAACGTATATTTTGACAAGAAAGAAACAATCAAAGTTTGGGAGTAATGCAAAATCGGGTCACTTCCTAACCGGTTTCCAAAGACATATAAACAGGCTTAAGTTTGGGAGTAATGCAAAATCGGGTCACTTCCTAACATATAAAAATCCAAATGATTAACAACGATAGTTTGGGAGTAATGCAAAATCGGGTCACTTCCTAACCTTGTAAGAGTGATATAGAGCAGTCTTGCTGTTTGGGAGTAATGCAAAATCGGGTCACTTCCTAACGCTGTCATTAGCGTTACAATCTTCTATGAAGTTTGGGAGTAATGCAAAATCGGGTCACTTCCTAACAAAATATACATTTTCCACGATAAAGACCTCGTTTGGGAGTAATGCAAAATCGGGTCACTTCCTAACGGGCTCCTCGTCTTTTCTGACGTCATGGCAGTTTGGGAGTAATGCAAAATCGGGTCACTTCCTAACACCTTTCGGTGTCAGTCTGCCTTATTAAAAGTTTGGGAGTAATGCAAAATCGGGTCACTAATTTGCTAGCAACTAGGTTATCGATTATCGTTTTTAACGAGAAAAAAGACATTTGCCTTATAACTCATTTTGGAGGTTATCTAGTATGGATGATGAAATTATTATTATGTACCATAACAAACGATATGCTTATCTTCCTTTTGAAATTGGAAGAGTTGGGGATAATTGTGGAAATAGAACGATGTCGTTTCGTTTAAGAAATATTGTTCCTGAAGCCAAAAGAGACGCGACTATTACAATACAAATTGTCTACGATGGAGATAATGGGGGACTTTTTGGTTTTTAAAAGATAAAGCTATTTATTCTTACTTACTTATTTTGAAAGAAGGCTACTCCTTTTTGTCATGAAAGAAGAGTAGTCTTTTTTATTCTGCAATATAGGGACGATCAAAAGTAACTTTAAAGATATAACGCTTTTTTCTATTAGCGAATTTATCCTCTAAAGTCTTGAGGATTTTTGTTTCAGATAAGGGGGAATCAAAAGGAAGAACCAAATCAAAAATAATATTCGTGTGTCCTTTCGATGAAACAATACGAAAATCGTGAATTTGGAGAGAAGAATCAAGTTCTGCAAGGATTTTTGATATTTCATCCCTCAAATCATCTGTTTCTTTATCTCCGACAAGAACTGGATCCATATGAATAGAAACATTTAAGTTATATTTCTTTTTTAAATCTTCTTCTAAATCATCAATCATTTCGTGGGCGTCCAAGATATTCATCTTAGAGTCGATCTCTGCATGAAAAGATACAAAACGCTTTGTGGGACCATAGTCATGAAGAAGTAAATCATGAATGCCTAAGATTCTTGGGTCTCTTTTTGCTTCTTCTACAATTTCATCTAAAAATTCTTTTTGAATCGGAGTGCCCATTAAAGGTGCGGCAGTTTCTTTAAGCATCTTAATACCAGAAACAATTAGGAATAAAGAAGCAAGAATACCCATATATCCATCTAAAAAATTCCATCCTAAGGTATAAGACAAAACACCCGAGATTAAGATGCAGGTTGTGGAAATGGAATCGCTCCAAGAATCTAACGCGGAGGCTTTTAAAGATTCCGAGTGAATGACTTTTGCAAAACCTCTATAGAAGAAACCTTGCACAATTTTTAGAAGTATGGAGACTGCTAAGATAATGATGGTGAATAAGTCATAACTTGCTAAATCTCCTGCAATGACTTTGGTAATGGATTCTTGTAATAATGTCGCGCCAAGCATTAAAACAATGACCGAAATAACAAGTCCAGCAATGTATTCAATTCTCTCATGACCATAAGGATGATCTTTATCAGCAGGCTTACCAGCAAGTTTGAAGGAAAAAAGAGATACAAAAGAAGTGGTAACGTCTGAGACGTTATTAATGGCATCCGCAAGAAGAGCGGCAGAAAGAACACCGCTTTGGGTAAATACTAAAACTGCAGCAGTAATCTTTAAGATAATCAATATGAGATTGGTAATAATCCCCATAATAGAGACAAGCTTGCCATGCGCTTCTCTTACTTTCGGGGATTCCGTATTTTGATAGTTCGGAATAAATAGACGTCTTAATAAGGTAATCATATGGACATAGTTTAATCACATCTTGATTTTGTTCAAAAACATATAATCTAGTAAATGAAACAAGATAACATTGCAAAGCACACTATGAGTGCTAGAATCTAGGTATGTGTATTGATGATGTTGTCCTTCCTTCCTATACAAGAAAACAAGAAATGTGGAACTGTATTACTCACGCATTAGGGGTACTTTTTGCCCTTATAGGCGGTCCTTTTCTTCTTGCTCAGTGTATTAGACAAGGGAATATATGGAACATTGTTACATCCTCTATCTTTGTCGTTTCGATTTTTATTCTTTATGCTGTTTCTTCGATTTATCACGGTTTAAGGGAAGGAAAAGTAAAAAAAGTATTTCGTATTTTAGACCATAACATGGTGTTTCTTTTGATATGGGGTACTTATACACCTTACTGTTTATCTGGGATGCGTCCTTCCTTTCCAGAATGGGGATGGTCTATTTGGGCAATTGTGACCTTTCTTGGCATTTCTGGAGCAATATTGAACAGCTTAGATATTCATAAATTCCGCAAAATTTGCATGGCTATTTATTTAGGGATGGGATGGACTGCAATTATTTCTTTTTATCCTCTTATTGTTTCTATTGGCTGGTATCCTGCTACTTTTTTACTTTTAATGGGCGGAGTTTCTTATACGATTGGTGCCCTCTTATATGGACTTGGAAATAAGCGTAGTAAGTGGTGGCATACGATATGGCATTTATTTGTTTTGCTTGGCACTCTTCTTATGTTTATCAGTCTTTATTTCTACGTCCTTGTTTAATGCTTATATAATCAAGGCATGGTGAAGAAGAAACTATTCGCTTTTTTCTTACTTGTTCTCTTCTCTTTTTCGTTATCTTCTTGTCATACTTTCTCTTTTTCGGAGTGGGAAAAAGGTTATCTTCCTGCAACAAAAGAATTAGAAAAAGCGCCTTCTCCTTCTTTAACTTATGACGCTTTAAACGCCTATGATGAGGGCGAATTCACCCCTGCTTTATCTGCAAGAGGAAATCAAAAAGCTTTAGTGGTGCCTGTAGAGTTTTCTGATTTTCTTTTTCCTAGTGACTATCAGGAAAAGCTAGAAACTGCCTTTCTGGGCCCAAATCCATATTTTTATTCGGTGCAGGATTATTACTCCCTTTCTTCTTATGGAGCCTTATCTTTAGATTTTGTGATTACAGACAAAATAGAAATGAATGTTACTGCTTCTGAGTTTATGAAAGGAACAAGTAACCATTCTCGTAAAACAGTTCGTTTATTAAGAGAGGTGGTTTCCTCTTTGTCTTCTTCTCTCTCTTTAACCGATTTTGATCAAAATCAAGATGGGTATTTAGATGCCGTGTATCTAGTTTATAGCGCTCCAACATATGAAGAACATGACTATGTAGCAGAAGGATTAAATGCAGAAGAGGCAAATGAGTTTTGGGCGTATACCTATTACGACTATGGTGCGAATGCGAATTTTTCTTCCCCTGTTGGGATGGATTACATCTGGTGTTCTTATTCTTTTTTAGAACGTTCTTCTCTTGGGGCAGACACGCATACTTTAATTCATGAAACAGGTCATTTATTTGGTCTTCCCGATTACTACAATAGCGCCTCTTTTGATGATACCTACCGTAATGAGAGATATAAGTATCGTATGCCTCTAGGAGGGCTTGATATGATGGATCTTGGACTAGGGGACCATCATGCTTGGACCAAATATGCTTTAGGCTGGTCTTCTCCTTACCTTGTTTACCAAGAGGAAGACTCTTTTACTGTGGAATTAAAAGATACTTCCTATGGGGAGAGCATTTTTCTCCTTCCAGATTCAGGGGAGATATCTCCTTTTTCAGAAGGCATTATGATAGAACTTTTATCACTTGATAACTTAAGTTCACTTGACGCAGAAAAGCGTTATTTAGGTCAGTACCCTCTTTATTATTCTTTGCCAGGAATCCGTATTACACATGTTGACGCTCGAATTGTTGAGGCAAGAAGAAGCGGAAATTTAATCTTAAAAGACAATTATGTATTTGGAATCACAAACGACGATTTAACATTAGAGCCTTATTTCTATGCAGTAGGTGCGGATAATGATCCTAGAAACAGCAAAGAAGATGCTTATTCTTTATTAGAACTCGTTGAGGCGGATCAAAAGAATCATTTAAATCAGCAAGATGGTGCGAATATCTATTACGCGGACAATAATGATTTATTTTATCCAGAAGAAGGTAAGAATATTTTCTCTCCTTCTTATTTAGGCGAGAAGGGATTACTCCATAGTGGAGAAAGTTTCCCTTATCAAATTCAAATAAACGGAATTCGTGATTTAGACAAAGGAAAGAGTGCGTCTATTACTATCTCTCGCGTATAATCTCCTTCATGGCAAAAAAGAAGGAAAGTGGGTTACTCTTAGAAAATCGTGCCGCGAGACACGAGTATTTCTTCTTTGATACTTTTGTAGCGGGCCTAGTGCTAAAAGGAACGGAAATTAAAAGCTTAAGAAGAAGAGATGCTTCTCTTTCCGATGCTTATATTTATGTAAAAGATGAGGAAGCATTTATTGCCAACATGCACATTGCTCCCTATAAAGAAGGAAATATCTTTAATGTGGACCATTTAAGAGACCGCAAACTTCTTTTACAAAAAAGAGAAATTGCCAAAATTGCTAGTAGTTTGAAGCAAGGCGGATATACCTGTGTTCCTACAAAAATCTTTTTGCAACACGGCTTTGCTAAAGTCGAGATTGTAATTGCAAAAGGTAAGAAAACATATGATAAGAGGGAGAGTTTAAAACAAAGAGATTTGCAAAGGGAGCTAGAACGTTCTGGACATCGTTTTGGGGGCAATTAATGACTTATCCCGATATTCTTTCTTATCTTAAAGAAAATGATTTCACTATGGCGCGTTATGAACGCGACCATTACGATGCTTTTTTAAAGGAGAGCGGCTTATCCATTCATTTTCCTTATATTCATATTGCTGGGAGTAATGGCAAGGGGAGCACAGCGCGTTATCTTGCTGCAATTTATAAAGAAGCTGGTTATTCGGTTGCTTCCTATTTATCCCCTTGGTTACATGAGGCAAAAGAAGGGATACTTTTTGAACAAAAACATATAAAAGAAGAAGAATTTGCAAGGATTTTTGATTCTTACTTTGCGCTTTTTCAAAAATATCATTTAAGTTCTTTTGAAATTAGCACCGCAATTATGGTGAGTTATTTTAATGAAAAGAAACCGGATATTGCGATTATTGAATGCGGGATGGGCGGGAAAATTGACGCAACAAATATTCCCTCTTCTGCTCCTGTGTTATCTCTCATTTCTTCTGTTTCTTTAGAGCATACTTCCTTTTTAGGAAAAGACTCTCGCAGCATTGCTTTCCAAAAAAGCGGGATCTTTCGTCCTAATGTGCCTGCATTAATTGGACAAATGGATGAAGAGGCAAAAAAGGCTTGTGAAGAAGTTGCCTCGTTTTTGCCGTGCTCGCTTCATTTCCCCTCTTCTATCACCGATTTTGCGATAGAAGGGGTTTACTCATCCTTTTCTCTCAATAATCAAGATAAAAGATATATGATTGCTTCTCCAGCGCGTTCTTTAGCAATGGATGCCGCTTTAGCTATCAAAGCGGTGGAGCTTCTACAAAACCGCTTTCCCGTAAGGGAGAGTGCAGTTAGAAACGGCTTAATGGTTTCTCCTCTTCCTGCTAGATTTCACTTAGAGGGAAGATATCTTTTTGATGGGGCGCATAATGAAGAAGCAATCTCTTCTCTTGTTTCATCTATTAAAGAATATACAAAAGGGAAACGCGTTTCTGTCTTATTTGCTTCTTTAAAAGATAAAAAAATCGAAAAGGAATTCCCTCTTTTAGAAGAGATTGCAGCAAAAATTATATGTACAACCTTTTCGAATAAAAGAGCAAGGAAGCGTGAAGATTATGTTTCCTTTCCTTATGAGTTTATTGATAATCCTAAGGACGCATTAGAGAAACTAGAAAAAGGAAATTCTTCTCTAATTGTGATTACAGGTTCTTTGGCTTTTGCCTGGATGATGGAAGAAGAGGTGAGTAAAAAATGAAGATTACTATGTCGCCAGTTCGGAAAATGGCTTTTGGGGCTATGCTTATTGCTTTAGCGGTGGTGTTTACCTGTATCGCCAAAGCTGTTCCTATGAATTTATTTCCCCTTTTGCGTTTCTCTCCTACTCCCGCTCTTGTGGTGTTCTCTTCTTTATTTATAGGGCCAATTTATGGCGCTTTAGT
Organism: uncultured Bacilli bacterium; assembly: GCA_944376605.1. Taxonomy (GTDB): domain Bacteria; phylum Bacillota_I; class Bacilli_A; order RFN20; family CAG-826; genus UBA4951. The sequence continues at coordinate 11,953 of CALWDE010000004.1, read as the reverse complement.
TGGTGTTTTAGGGGATCTTCTTCCTGCTTTCATTTTTCCTTCTGGGGGAGATTACAATTTTTATCTTTCCTTTGTTTACGCTTTACTGGGAACACTTCCATGGTGCTTAGAAAAGTTTACAAAGCGCTTCCCTAAATTATTTTCTTCTCCCATTTCTTTATTGATAGAAATGGTAGTTTTATTAGCGGTACAAATTGGAGTCTATTATGGCACGGACGCTTTATCTCCTCTTGGTGATGCTTTCTCTTATCTAGCCCCTATCTTTTTGATTATTACTTTTCTTTTAGATGTAGGAGTTATTTTTTATCTTTATAAGCGCAATAAAAATTTGGAAAAAAGGAAAATAACGGCGCAAAAACCCTACGAAACAGCATTTATTTGTTTTTTCTGCCAAGTTGTTATCATGGATGTTTTAAAATCGCTCGCCTTTTATGCCTATTACAGCACGATAGCAACATCGGGCAATGTAGTGCTGTTTCAAACTTATTATTTAATGCAGCTTATTGGATCACCAATTAATTTCTTAATTATGATTTTCCTTACAGATTTGTTTTTATCTATACAAGAAAATATGTTTTCACACTTTCATCAATAGTAGATTGTTTGCTTAACAATCTTTGACAATGAATAAAAAAATATTTATTAAACAATTGCATTTCCTAAATGTGGTGCTCTATGGGTACATTTGTCTCTTTTTGTATATTTTGAATAAAAAAATGGGAAATAATCCTAAAAAATGTGCTTTTTTCCTTACTGAATTAACGAAAAGAATCATAGAGGTTTTGTAGAAATCTTGGATTTTCTTTTGTTATATTTGTTAATTTTTCTATATAACTAAAATTTTTCTTTCCTATCTCCATGATTTATGAATAATGCAAGGAGCCTTTGATGAAAGGAGAAGTTTTATATGATGTTCGAAGCACTGGGTCCTGGACCAATTTGCCAAGTACTCCGCGGTGATGGTTCTTTTGTTGAAATCAACATGGATACACGAACAGTGCAAGATCCCGTCCGTAAGACAAGTGTGCGTTTTACACCAATTGAATGGAAAATTATTGAAGTTCTCTATGATGCAAAAGGGCATATTGTTCTTCGAAACGATTTGCTTGCTGCGGTATGGGATAGTACTAGTGTTGAATGGCAAACTCGAACCATTGACGTCCACATTGCCTCTATTCGTAAGAAGTTATTAGTGGTCCGCGGTATGCGTATCGATAGCGTCTACGGAAAAGGGTACAAGCTAGTCATGCTCTCCCGCTTCTAAGGAAGTTTGGCCTAGAGAAAAAAATCTCTAGGTCTTTTTCTTTGCCTTTTTGGGGAGTTTTCTCTTTTTCTCTTACACTGTCACACTTGACCTACTTGTCTACTTTTCTCTTCCCTTCATACTTAACTAGGAAAGCGAGGGCAGTATGAACGACCTTAAGTTGGATTTTTTCAAAAAAAGAAGCGAAGAGGATTACGCTCTCGACATGGAATATGCTTTAGCTTCTGGATCTCATCAAGAAAGAGAAGCAATTGAAGCCACCATCGATGCCATGAGTTCTTCTCATTCTTAAAAACGCGATTTAGAAAAGAATTGCCCCTATGGGGCATTTTTTAGTTTATCTTCTTCCTCTCTATTTGTATCATGGGCATGTTATGAGTGAATCCATGCGTTTAGATAATATTAATTGGGACGAATATTTCATGGGGATTGCCATGTTAAGCGCCCTAAGAAGCAAAGATCCTTCTACGCAAGTAGGAGCGTGTATTGTTGATGATAATCACAAAGTAGTTTCTATTGGCTATAACGGAATGCCCCGTCATATTAAAGATGAAGATTTACCTTGGGGGCATGGAGAAGGGTTAGATAGCAAATATCTATATGTCTGCCATGCAGAATTTAATGCAATTTTAAATACGAGAAATGGCAGCGCATTAAATAATTGCACGATTTATGTGACTTTATTTCCCTGCAATGAATGTGCGAAAGCGATGATTCAAGTAGGAATTAAAGAAGTAGTGTTTTTATCGGATAAACATTCTAGTGATACCATATATCAAGCTTCCCGTAAGTTACTAGAACTTGCTGGCGTGAAATGCCGCGCATATCAGGGAAGAATTCCGGAGATTTCCTATTAATGGATGAATTAGCAGTAGAAGTAGAACACCTTTCTTTTTCTTACAAAGAAAATGGTCCAAAAGTCTTAGATGATATTTCTTTTTCCATTAAGAAAGGCGATTATGTTGCCTTAATTGGTCATAACGGTTCTGGGAAAAGTACTTTGGCGAGAATTCTTGCAGGACTATATACAGAGATTGAACCGAATAGTCTTTTGCGGATTTTTAATATGTCTTATGATGTAGAAAATAGTAGTAAAATCCGCGGCTTAATTGGAATTGTCTTTCAAAACCCTGATAATCAATTTGTAGGTTCTTCTGTTCGTGATGATATTGCTTTTGGTTTAGAAAATCGTGCCATTGACCCTTCTAAAATGGACGAAATTATTGAAAAGTCTGCCAAAGAAGTTGGAATGGAAGAGTATTTAGATCAAGCGCCTGAAAATTTATCAGGAGGGCAAAAACAAAGAGTGGCTTTAGCAGGTGTTTTAGCTTTATCGCCTTCTTTACTTCTTCTTGATGAGGCAACCTCGATGCTTGATCCTAAAGGAAAAAGAGAAATTCTTTCTTTAGTGAAGGAAAGAAAAAAAGAAAATCCAGATCTCACTATCCTTTCTATTACCCATGATGTGGAAGAGGCTGCTATGGCAGATTACGTTTTGGTTTTATCCAAAGGAAAAATCATTTTAGAAGGAACAGGGGAAGAAGTTTTTTCACACGAAAAAGAATTAGAAGAAGCAAATTTAGATGCCCCTTTTGCCTATGAACTTGGTAAAGCGTTAAAAGCGAGAGGGATTTCTCTTTCTTCCTCACTTGAGGAAGACACTTTATTGGAGGAGTTATGCCAATACAGTTCGAAAAAGTAAGTTATACCTATGAGAAAAAATCGCCCTTTGCTCACGACGCCTTAAAAGGGGTAGATTTGCTTTTGGAAGAGGGTAAAACAAGTGCGATTGTTGGCAAAACAGGTTCTGGGAAGAGCACCCTTATTCAGCAGATGAACGCTCTTTTAAATCCCACAGAAGGCAAAGTAATCATTGGAGATTTTATAAATTCCGCAAACAAAAAAGAGAGAAGCAAAGACTTATTTTCTTTACGAAAAAAAGTGGGAATGGTTTTTCAGTTTCCTGAATATCAATTATTCGAAGATACCGTAGAAAAAGATGTTGCCTTTGGACCAAGAAATTTTGGGATGAAAAAAGAGGAGGCACTTCAAGCTGCTCACGAAGCTTTAAGAAGAGTAGGTCTTGACGAGTCTTTTGATAAAAGAAGCCCCTTCCAGTTATCTGGTGGAGAGAAAAGAAAGGTGGCTATTGCAGGGATTTTGGCAACAAAACCTTCGATTTTAGTGCTCGATGAACCAACTTCTGGATTAGATCCGGCAAGCGCGGAAGAAACGATGGCCCTTTTTGAAGAAATTAAAAAGGATGGCACCACCCTCATCTTAGTGACACATGACATGGATTTAGTGCTTAAGCACGCTGACCAAGTTGTAGTGATGGAAGAAGGGGAGATTAAGAAGGTGTGCACTCCAGAAGAGCTTTTCTCTCTTTCTTTAGAAGAGTATTCCCTTGATACTCCTAAAGTTTATCGCTTTGCAAAGAAGGCAATTGAAAAGGGTATTCCTCTCTCTTTAGAAGGGTTACATGATGTTTCTTCTTTGGCAGAGGCATTATGTAAAGCTTTAAGAAAGGAGAAAAAGTAATGAGTTCTATAACCATGGGACGTTATGTCCCTTACCGTTCTCCTATTCACTTATTAGACCCAAGAACAAAACTTGTGTGTTTGGTTTTATTAGTGGTCTCTGTGTTTCTTGGCTACGCGAATTATTCGACCACTTTCTTAATGACTGGTTTATCCCTTCTTCTTGTCCTCGTCTTATTTGCCATGACAAGGATGTCTTTTCTCTCCCTTCTAAAATCGCTGAAATCATTATGGTTCATGTTGATTTTCTTGTTGCTGATATATGCAATTACTCCAAGAAGTGACAATTTAGACTGGGTAGCATTCTTTATTTATGATTACCCGATTTATTGGGCATCCATTCTTGATGCTTTAAAGATTTTAGTGCGATTGATGTTAATGGTAGCTCTCTCTTTAATTCTTACAGCTTCCACCAAACCTCTCGATTTAACTGCTGGTATTGAATGGTATTTATCTCCCATTCATTTTCTTGGTGTGAATACTGCAGCGTGGGCGATGGTGTTATCGCTGGCTCTACGGTTTATTCCTACTATTTTGGAAGATGTCCAAAGAATTATGAAAGCTCAATCTTCGCGTGGAGTAGATTTCAAAAGAGGGAAATTAACAGTTCGTGCAAGGGCGTTAATCTCTTTAGTGGTACCCTTAGTGGTTTCTTCTTTAGTAAGAAGTGATGAATTAGGAGATGCCATGGAGGGAAGAGGTTATGATCCAAGAAGCAAAAGAACGCGTTACCGTAAACTTACCTTCCACTGGGGGGATTTAATTGCTTTACTTTTGTGCGCTGCATTTTGCGCTTTATGTATCACAATGTCGGTTACCTCTTTTGATCCTTTCCTCACTTGGTTTGGAGTGACTGTGCGATGAAACTATTTGCATGGGTGTCTTATTTAGGCACGTATTATCATGGTTTTCAGAAACAAAAAAATGATGAGAACACCATCCAAGGTGTTTTAGAAAAGACATTACAAATATTATTTCCAGATGGTTTTTCTCTGAAAGCTGCTGGCAGAACTGACAAAGGAGTGCATGCCAAAAAGCAGGCAATTACCTTTTTAATTCATCACGAGGTAGACCCTCATAAAATTGAAGAAGCATGGAATAAACTACTTCCGGATGACATAGCGGTTTCCTCTCTTCACTATGTTCCTGATAGCTTTGATGCCAGACATAGTGCTTATCAAAAAGTGTATGTTTATCGTTTTCGTCTTGGAGAAAAAGATCCTCTTTCCCCAACAGTTGCTTTTTTTCCAAAAGAAGGCTTTTCTTTTTCTTCTCTTTCTCATGCCTTATCGCTTTATTTAGGAAAGCATAATTTTCAAAATTTCAATTCAAAAAGCGAAGATTTAGATGGTTTTTGCCGCGATATTAAGAAGTGTTCTTTAAAAGAGATAAGTGAAAACGAATACGAAGCTATTTTTGTTGGGAACGGCTTCATGCGGCGGCAAGTAAGAATGATGATGGGAGTTGCTCTCGAGGTTGCCTATCAAAGAAAAGAGGAAAATTTCCTTTTAGATTTGCTCACTTCTCCTACCAGAAAGGTGACAAAATTTGTCGCGCCGAGTAGAGGGTTAACTTTAGAGGATGTTATTTATGAATGAAAAATTTCTTCCTACATGCTGTTATCACACCCATACAAAGCGTTGCGGGCATGCCTATGGAGAAGATGAAGAATACGTTCTTGCTGCAGTAGAAAACGGTTACCAAGAGTTAGGATTCACAGACCATGCCATGCTTCCTAACATAGAGCAGCGAGGGACAAGAGGCAGTTATTCTCTTCTTGATGATTATGTTTCTTCTATTCTTTCTTTAAGAAAAAAGTATCAAGATCAAATTCATATCTATTTAGGATTTGAAGCAGAATATGACCCTTCCCTTGCAGAGTATTACCGCTTTCTTTTCCAAGAAAAACATTTTGATTACCTCATTCTTGGTCAGCATTATTTTCGCGATGGAAAACATCTTTGCTACTATGGAAATTTACCTACGAAAGGGGAAGCGACAAGACGTTATGTGATGGACTGCGTTCATGCTTTAGAAAGTGGGCTTTATTCTTATTTTGCGCATTCTGATTTATTTATGTGCTGGGAGGAGGAGTGGTCTTCTCGCTGCGAGGAGGCTGCAGTGACTCTGCTTTCCAAAGCGAAAGAATTAGGAATTCCTGTCGAAATTAATATGGGGCGATCTCGCCTTGGGGGTTGGAGTCCTGAGAAAGATTTATCTCATGTTTCTTATCCCAATCAGAAATTTTGGGAAATTGCGGGAAAAATGGGAATGTCCGCTTTTATTGGGCCTGACGCTCACTCTCCTATAGACCTTTACTATGGGCCATTTTCTTACATGAAAAAGATTGCAGATGAGAACAATGTTCCAATAGAAACAAGGCTAAAACTACCGCGTTAAGATAGGAACGCGCTATAATTCAAAAGTTAAGAGGACTTACTATGGGAAGACATTTTGAAGTACGTGCTGCGGCAATGGCAGCAACTGCTAAAGCAAAAAGCGCTATTTATATGCGTGCAAGTAAAGAGATTTATGCTGCAGCAAAATCAGGAATTCCTGATCCTGATAGCAATTTAGCTTTACGCTCTGCAATTGAAAAGTATCGGAAAACTTGCCCAAGAGACGTAATTGAAAGAGCAATTGAAAAAGCAAAAGGCGGCTCTGCAGATGCTTATATTGAAGGACGTTATGAGTTCCTTTGCCCAGGTGGAAGCTATTTAATCGTGGATACTTTAACTGACAACGTAAACCGCGCTCTTACTAGTGTACGTACAATCGTTACTAGAAAAGGGGGAAAGATGGGAACAGTTTTATATAACTTCACTTATCTTTCTGTTATCGACTTTAAGGGTAAAGAAGAGGATATGGAAAAGATTGAAGAAGCCCTCATTATGGCAGATGTGGATATTCAATCTTGTGACTATGAAGACGGGGTATACGAAATTCAAGCCGCACCAGGGGATTTAGAAAAAGCCAAAGAAGCGTTGAAGCAGCTTGGTATTGAAGAATTTGAAAGCGCAGAAGTTACCTTTGTTCCTAATGACTACGTTTCATTAGACGAAGAAGACAAAAAGAAATTTTCTGCAATGCTGAGCGAGCTCAATGAAAACGAAGACGTTCAAAACGTCTACCATAATGTTGATAATCTCTAATTTTGAGATTTCTTTCTTTCAGTTAATTCATAACTAGAACTTTGTTTTTGCGTGAAGCAGGAACATAAAGTTTTCGTTAACATCATCCATTAGAGACCAAAAAGGAGGCTGCTTTTCATATATGAAAAGAGAAAGCAGCTTCCTTTCTATTTACGTTTTGAATAAATGCTGTTGAAATCAAGTTTTTGAGAGAAGATAATACGCCACGGCACTGCTTTAAAAGAAGTAAACCCCGGTAAAAGTTTAATTCTCAAGAAAGAAGTCCGATTGAGCGACTCAGGAAAGGAAAAAGCTATGGATCAAACCACCATGGGAAAACCCGCGGAAATTACTCGCGCCTGGTACCTCGTGGATGCAACAGGCATCCCTCTTGGCCGCCTTGCAAGTAAGATTGCACAAATCTTAATGGGCAAGACTAAGCCAATTTATACCCCCAACCAAGATCTTGGGGACTACGTCATTGTGATTAATGCTTCACAAGTGAAACTTACTGGTGATGCAGAACACAAAAAGAATTATTACAACGTCTCTGGTTATAACGGCGGTCTTCGTACAAGAACGAGCGGAACCATGCTTCGTGAATATCCAGTGGAAATGGTTGAGCGTGCCGTATGGGGCATGCTTCCTAAAGGACCTTTAGGACGCAAGATGCTCAAGAAACTCCACGTCTATGCAGGAAGCGAACATGAACATGCAGCGCAACAACCTGTTGTTCTTGATTTGAGCAAGTAGGAGAGAAAAGAACATGGCAAACGTGAATAAGTATTACGGAACTGGTCGTCGTAAAAAGGCGATTGCTCGTGTCTATCTCACCATTGGTTCTGGGAAGATTGAAGTAAACGGGAAAGATGTTTCGAAGTATATGCCTTACGAAACTCTTGTCCAAAACCTCAAACAACCTCTCACCGTTCTTGGTGTTGACACAAAATACGATGTAGAAGCGGAAGTTTATGGCGGTGGCTTTACTGGCCAAGCCGAAGCGATTCGCCTCGGCATTGCGCGTGCTCTTTTAGAAGCCAATGAGGACCGCAAGGCTCTCAAGGTTGCTGGAATGCTCACCCGCGATGCTCGTGTAAAAGAGAGAAAGAAGTACGGTCTCAAAGCCGCACGTCGTGCTCCTCAATTCAGCAAGCGTTAATCAGTGCAAACTTCAAAAGCCCGGATTTATTCCGGGTTTTTTGTTGTCATGAAAGATTACATTTGCTTTTTTATGTAGCCAGACTGCCTTAATTAGCTTTTGACATTTTTGCACTTTGTGTTTTTCTTAAGTTAGAGAATAACTTTAATAATTATTCTTGATAGGAGAGAAGTGTGAAGGAGACATATATCACTATTACTCGAAAGCGATATCGTAACCTTTTCTATTTTTCCCTGATGTCGTTAGTAATTTCTTCGTTGTGCGCTGTTGTGCCGCTTCTTTCTTATGGCTACTTTTTGACAACATTTCTCTTTATCTTCTTCTGCGTTTATGGGCTTCTTGTGGGCGTTGCAACATATCTATTCATTCGCAAGAATTTAAGAGTTTCCGTTCCTTACCTAATTGGACTTCTCTTATTTTTAGCAACGTATTTATTTGCTGCATTATCTTTTAAAGAGAATGAGGTGATCTTACCTCTTCTTGAGTTTGTCTTTCTTGTATCTCTCTTAATTAGTTTTTTGGTTTTTAAAACGGATAAGGCAAGTTACTTTCAAGAATATGTTATTCCTCTTCAAAGAAAAGAGCTTGCACTAGGCATTATTTCTACTCTTTCGTTTTTACTATCTTTTCTTCTTAGTTTGTTTTATCCCTTAAACGGAGAATATGGTGAAATAAGTTATTATTTTACAGTCATATTGCTTGTTATATCTATTCTTTTATGCACTTATCTTGCTTTTAAAAACAAAACAAAAATCCCTGTAAAAATCACTTTATTTTTCTTATTTTTAGTATTTTCTTCCTTGATAATGCTAAGCGCTACGACACAAAATCCTGTTGGTAGTTCTAGTTCTTCTTACTTTGAAAACTTTCAAATTGCATCTTTATTTTCTGGACCATATGGCGTTTTGCTTCTAATTCTTCTTTTTGCTCTAAATCTAGAAGAGTATCCCGTTGATGAATTAGAAATAAAATCTTCTACTATTTGTAAAAGAAGCGTTTTTTATCTCTTCTCTATTTCTCGCTCTGTTCTGTTTTGTCTTTTCTTAAGTTTTTGTAGCTATCCCGCATTCTTTCCAGATGGGCCTAATTTTCTAGATTCTTTTCTATCTTCTATTTATGCTTCCATTGCTTTAATTTTCATTGGAATAGCCCTCTTTTTGGGCTTCTCTTCAAAACAGTCATAGTTGGCACTTACCATTCATTTTGTCTTCCTTTTTATGGATATTTGTGTTCTTTCTATTCCTACTTGGCAGATTGGGGAGTCTAGCTCCTTTGATCCTGCTTTTTCCTATATCTACATGATTTGTTCTACCTTAGTGATTTTCTTTGCTGATACTGGAATCCAGGTGATCTTTAACCTAAGTTATCATCACTCACAAGATTTTGTTTCTTTTGTTTCATATCGCACTTCTGCTTATCTTAATCTTGTAGCGTCTATTTTCTTCCTATCTGTCTGCTTAGAATGGCCCTATTTAATGCAAAATCAGAATTTTCATCCTGCTTTCATGGCTACTGATTTAATGGCAGGATTGCTGATTGTCTTTCTTTCATCCTATTTTTTATGGAAGCAAGGTGAAGGGAAACGGAAAATTATTATTGCTCTATCCTTTAATGCGTTTCTCTGTCTGCTTAGCTTTCTTTCTTATTATTTTATCCCGGATTCTTATTTTGTGTTTACTAGTCTTCTTTATGCTTGTTCTATTAGTCTTTTTGAAATGAGAATTATTGGAAAGATGCAAGACTATTCTTATCGAAAGAAACGCGGAGAAATTAACAGCTGGAAGGACTACTTTCTCTCTTCTTCAAAAAAGGAAAGGTGATTATACTTTTCTCTTAGGGAGGTAAGTCTGATGCTAGATAAAGAAGTTGCTTTTTATGTGGATAAAGAATTAGAGAGACAAAACGAAGGAATTGAGCTTATTGCGAGTGAAAATTACCCCTCTATTTCTGTTCGGGAAGCGCAGGGTTCTATCTTTACCTGCAAATACGCGGAAGGCTATCCAGCACACCGTTATTATGGGGGATGTGAGAATATTGACGCAGTTGAACTTCTCGCGATAGATAGAGCGAAAAAATTATTTCATGTTCCTTATGCGAATGTTCAACCTCATTCTGGTTCTCAGGCAAATTTTGCCGCTTATCATGCCTTACTCAAAGGAAGAGGAAGGGCAAAGATTTTATCTTTAACTCTCAATGATGGGGGACATTTAACGCATGGTTCTCCCGTTTCTTTTTCTAGTGACTTATATGAGGCTGTCTTTTATCCCTTAGGAGAGGATGGGCGCTTAGATTACGATTTAATTGCCAAAAGAATGGAGGAAGAAGAACCTGATCTTCTTCTTTCTGGTTATAGCGCTTATCCTTATGAAATCTCTTTCTCTAAATTAAGAGAGATTGTAGATGCTTATAACTCTTCTCATGAAAGAAAGGCTTTTTTCATGGTAGATATGGCGCATATTGCAGGGATTGTTGCGGCAGGTTTATGTGAGAATCCCTGCTTATATGCGGATGTTGTAACTTCTACCACGCATAAAACATTAAGAGGGCCAAGAGGTGGATTAATTCTCTCCCGTGATGAAAATCTTGCAAAAAGTCTTAATTCTGCAGTGTTTCCGTATTCCCAAGGTGGTCCTTTAGAACACGTTATTGCGGCAAAAGCAATTGCATTTGGGGAAGATCTCCATCTAGATTTTATTTCTTATATGAAGCGTGTTTTATCCAATACGAAAGCGTGTAGAGATGCGTTAGAAGAGTTAGGCGCGAATGTTTCTGATACAGAAAATCATCTTTTCTTACTTAATGTTTTTGCTAGTTATTCCCTTACAGGAAGAGAGGCACAAACAAAATTAGAAGAGATTGGTATTACTACGAATAAAAATATGATTCATGGTGATACAAAGAAGCCAAAAGACGCTTCTGGATTACGTATCGGCTTTGCGGCAGTAACTTCTAGAGGATGCACAAAAGATGACGCGAGAAGCATAGGGAAACTAATTCATTCTTATTTAAAAGATGAAATGAGTAAAGAAGAGGCCTTAAAAGAGGTTCAAGAGATTGTTTCTAGGTGGGAAAAAATTGAAAAACTCCAATTTTCTACCATTTCTATGTAAACTCCCCGTTGTCTTTCTTCTTCAGCAGTTGTAATATCCTCAAGCACTCCTATTGGAGTGAAGAGATGGGCCTTTAGCTCAGCTGGTTAGAGCGTGCGCTTGATAAGCGCAAGGTCGATGGTTCAAGCCCATTAAGGCCCACCAGAAGAACTATAAAGGACCCCTGAACGGGTCCTTCTTCGTTTCTGGGTGTTTAGCTCAGGGGTAGAGCGCTTCCTTCACACGGAAGAGGCCGTAGGTTCGAGACCTACAACACCCACCAGATGTAAACTACAGTTCTGATACATTCAGGACTGTTTTTGTTATATACATTACTATTTTCACAAAAGTTTACTATAATTAAACCATGTCTAGAAAATTAGGAAACAAACTTAAATCCATACGTTTAAAACGAAATCTTAGTCAAACTGAAATGGCTAATATTTTAGGCTATTCAGGTAAAGGAATGATCTCTCGCCTAGAGAACGATTCTGCAGAAATGAGTTATGACAAATTAATGATTCTTTTATCTCGCTTTGGCGATGAATTTGAAGGAGAAGAAATTGAACCAATCATTCCTGTAGTTGAAACTTCGTATTGCTTTAAAACAGATAACTTATTAATTAAAGTAGTTGGTTTTAACGAATTAGAAGACGCTCTTTCTTTAAAAGTAGCACCATATCAGCGCGACTTTGTCGCAGATAATGCTATCTCATTTGCGGAAGCATATGCCGCTGAAAGACATGGAACGAAAACAGAGTGCTTTGTAG
>CALWDE010000003.1 GCA_944376605.1 uncultured Bacilli bacterium | reverse complement strand
ATATAGATCGAGTTAAAATGTTCCTGAGAAGGTGTATTGTTTCATTTTAAAAAAGCCAAACAATGTCTAGCAAATTTAAACGTGTCGAATTCGATGCGGTTACAATAACCCTTTAATGTATTAGTGCATATAATATACATTGTGCATTAACGGCAAATTGCACACATAAAAGTACAACATGTCTGATACATTCTTAGTCGATGACTAGGGATGTGCAGACTTTTTTATTTTATCTGATCAATACGAACTTTATAAAATTACGTCCTGTAAGAATTTATAGATAAGTGAAGAAAATTTATTATTTTCTGTGTTCAGTTTATACGCCGTAAGACTTTTTTGAATGATCGATACTAGATACTATTGAGCACCTAGACGTTAACGAAAATTGATTGGGAGAAAGTTGTAATTCAATTGATATAGGCAAATCCATATATCACATATGATGAAGTATCGGCAAAATTAAATATTTCCGTTCCAACGACAAGAAGAATTGTTTCGGCATTAAAAAAGAAAGGAATTATTGTTTGTTACAGGACAAATAAACATGAAAGTGGAAAGTAAAAGATTAAATAAAAATGAATGTTAGGTAACAAATTCAGTACAGCAAAAGATAGAGATGATAGACTCTTAAAAAAGAGAAACTCTGTTGCATTGTTATGGTAGAAATTCACATCGTATTTTTCGTTTTCACATTACTTTATATTGCGCATTAACTAAGATGAGGTAGCGGAGGAGGAAGTTATGAATTTTCCAGCAAAGCTTAAGAGTCTTAGAAAAGAGAAAGGGTTAACGCAAGAAGAACTTGCAAGCGCAATCCACGTTTCTCGCACTTTGATTAGCAAGTATGAAAATGGTGCGGTGGAGCCTACAAGGGAAAATGCAGAACTTCTCGCTCAATTTTTTGGAATTAAACTATCCGAACTTCTTGATCAAGACGATGTTGCACATTTGGCTCTTAAACGTTCCGATGCAGGGGAAATTACGAATCGCGTTATCAATATTCTTGCCGTCATTATTTCTGTAATCTCGACTATTCTAGCTTTTGTTCCTTGTGTTATTGTTCGGAAATACATTTATAACGGGGAACCAGGCTGCTTGCCTGCTGTAAGTTATGTTAATTTCTCTCCGCTTGAAATTACCTTATCTAATGGTAACCGTTTTGTTCTTATTTATCTTATTGTGGCGATTGCTACGATTGTGTTAGCCCTTTTGTGTTTATTTTTACCAAAATATAAGTGGTTAAGAATTACTTCATATATCATTTTTGGGATTAGTGTCTTTCTTTTACTAGCAGCAATTATTTCTGTTATTTCTTGTGCTTCTAGCAATCTTTATGATTATCTCTAATCAAAATCCCTTTAAATTTCATTTTATTTTGGCGATTTTATGAATTTTATAGGATAAATTATCATGAAATCTAATTTATAGTGAAACAAGGTAACAAGTTTACCTTCTTTTCCTGCTATTTTCTTTGTAATTCTCTCCTTCCTTACAGCTCTCTACTGTTTTCTCTACCGCTTTTTCCATAAAGAAGAGTACTAATGAATTGTTATCTAGATGAGGAGAGTTTTCTCGCCTCTTTTTTGTATTTCTATGCCCAGAAAAGAAGTGATAAAACTTTTTAGCAATCTAGGCTTGACGCTGCTAAAAGGTGCATTATCATATGCCATGTTGCTAGTAATCTAGCAGTTAGGAGGATGTTTCTAGCATGATTAAACCGCTTAATGATTATCTCCTCATCGAAAAGGCTCCTAGTGAGAAAAAGGTGGGGTCCATTATCCTTAGCTCCGAGAAGAAGCAGGGCAATGTCGCAACTGTTGTTGCTCTTGGCCCAGGAAAAGTAGATGAGAATGGTAAACTCATTCCTATTTCTACTCTAAAAGAAGGAGACAAGGTCATCTACCGTGAATATAGTGGCACGGATTATGAAGAAGATGACCACAAATATCTTCTTATTAAAAGCGAAGATATTCTCGCAATTATTGAATAAAGAAAGGATCGTCTTATAGATTATGGCGAAGCAAATTATTCTTGGTAAAAGTGCCCGCGACAGAATGGTTCAAGGCGTGGACACATTAGCAAATACCGTTAAAGTTACTCTTGGCCCAAAAGGGAGAAATGTTGCTCTTGATAAAGGGTATGGCTCTCCTACCATTTGTGAAGATGGTGTCTCGATTGCCCGAGAAATTGAATTAAAAGATCCCGTCGAAAATATGGGAGCAAAGTTAGTGTATGAAGTTGCCAATCAGACAAACGAAAAGGCTGGTGATGGGACTACTACTGCTACTGTTTTAGCGCAAGCGATGATTCATCGCGGTATTGCTTCAGTAGAAAAGGGTGCAAATCCTGTCTTTGTCCGCTCTGGCATTGAACTTGCTGGTAAGGCTGTTGCGGAAGAACTTCTTAAGATTTCTAAGCCAGTCACTACCACTGATGATGTTCAGTCTGTTGCTACTGTTTCTGCACAAAGCGAAGACATTGGACGTCTTATTGCGGAAGCCATGGCAAAAGTTGGAAATGATGGCGTAATTACTGTGGAAGAGAGCAAGACTTCTGAAGATGAACTTGTCACTTCTCAAGGTCTTGAATACGACAAAGGTTATATCTCTCCTTATATGGCAACTGACCGTGAAAAGATGGTTGCCGAACTTGACGACCCTCTTATCCTTGTTACCGATCAAAAGATTAGCAACATCAACGATATTCTTCCTCTCCTTCAAGGAGTGGTGGAATCTCACCGCGCCTTACTTATCATTGCGGATGATTTAGATAGTGATGTTACTTCGACTTTAATTCTTAATAAGTTACGTGGCACTTTCAATGTTGTTGCCACAAAGGCTCCAGAATTTGGTGATTCTCAAAAGAATGTTTTACAAGATATTGCCATTACCACTGGCGCACATTTCTATAGCAAGGATTTAGGAGAAGGCCTAAAAGATATGGCTATGGAAGGGCTTGGTACTGCTAAGAAAGTCACTGTCCGCAAGGATAGCACAACCATTGTTGGCGGTGCGGGTGCTAAAGAAGATGTGGATAACCGCATTGAAGAGTTAAAAGCTCAACTTTCTCATATTACTTCGGAATATGACCGCAAGAGTATGCAGAAGAGAATTGCCCGTTTAACAAACGGAGTTGCTGTTTTGAAGGTTGGCGCGCTTACAGAAAGCGAAATGAAAGATAAAAAGCTCCGTATTGAAGATGCTTTAAATGCAACAAAAGCTGCTGTGGCAGAAGGTATTGTTCCTGGTGGCGGAGCTGCACTTGCAGAATGCTATCGCCGCTTAAAAGGGAGCTTAAAAGATAAGAATCCTGATATCCAAAAGGGCATTGATGCTGTCATGGATAGCTTATACGCTCCTTTACGTCAAATTGCTGATAACTCTGGCTATGATGCCGAATCCATCTCTGAAAAGCAAAAGCGCTTAACGGGAAACCGCGGCTTCAATGCTAAAACAGGAGAATGGGTTGACCTTATGGAAGAGGGCATTGTTGATCCAACAAAGGTAACTAGAACTGCTGTGTTAAATGCTTCTTCTATCAGCGCTTTATTTGTAACATGCGAAGGCACTGTTAACGAAATAAAGGAAGAAAAACCTGCTGCCGCTGCTCCTAGCGTAGGCGACATGTATTAATAATCTTTATCTTCTAAGGAGAGGGTAATGCCTCTCCTTTTTTTCTTTGTGCAAAGCGCGTAAGATTACCCCTGCTGGAGGTAATTTATGTCGCAACTTATTGATGAATTAAATTGGCGAGGACTTATCGAACAATATAGCGATGAAGAAAAAGTAAGAAAGCTCATGGAGAAGCCTCAAACGATTTATTGCGGTTTTGACCCTTCTGCTTCTTCCATGCACTTAGGAAATTTTGTAATGATTTCCCTTTTGATGCGTCTACAAAAAGCAGGACATAGGATTATTGCTCTTGTCGGTGGGGCAACAGGCATGATTGGTGACCCCTCGGGGAAAAGCAAAGAAAGAAATTTACAGACGAAAGAAACTCTTAAGGCAAATACGGAGGCTATCCGTCATCAATTAGAACGTTTCTTAGATTTATCTGATCCAAACAAAGGAATTTTATTAAATAACTATGATTGGCTTGGCTCTTTAACTGTGCTTGATTTCTTACGCGATTATGGGAAATATTTTCCTATTAACTACATGTTATCAAAGGAAATTGTCGCAAGCAGATTAGAGGCTGGTATCTCTTTTACTGAATTTGCTTACCAAATTCTTCAATCGGCGGATTTCCTCCATCTTTATGACACATATGGCTGTCATATTCAAATTGGCGGCAATGATCAATGGGGTAATTTAACCTCAGGATTAGAACTGATTCGTAAGACGAGAGGGGAGGAGGCAGAGTGCGCCGCAATGACTGCCAAGCTTATTACTAGAGCGGACGGGAAAAAGTTTGGTAAGTCAGAAGATGGTGCTTTATTCTTAGATCCCGCCTTAACTTCTCCTTATAAGCTATATCAATACTTTATTAACTGCGCAGATGAAGACGCGATTCGTTATTTGAAAGTATTTACTTTCCTCTCTAAAGAAGAAATTGACGCGGTCGCAGAAGAACACGCAAAAGATCCTTCGAAGCGTCTTGCACAAAAAGTGTTAGGGAAAGAGGTTGTCTCTTTAATCCACGGAAAAGAGGAAGCGGATGATGCTATTACCTTATCAGAAGCACTCTTTTCGGGAGATGTTACGCATTTAAATGAGAAGCAAATTGATGAGTTATATTCTGGAGATGAACCTGTTATAACTCCTAACACTTCTATTTTAGACTCTGTTGTAGCCATCCATATGGCGCAATCGAAAACGCAGGCAAAAACCTTATTATCTCAAGGAAGTGTTACGTTAAACGGACAAAGAATTGATCCATCTACTTGGGATAGTTATCTCGTCACAAAGGATTGTGCTTTACACGGGAAATATTTAATTTTCCGCAAAGGGAAAAAGAACTATTTCCTTGCAAAACTCGCCTAATTTTTATGCTTTTTATAAAAGGACCAACTTTTGGTCCTTTTTTTGATGTATAAAGAGGCAAGCTTATTTAAGACGCGAGAAAAGGAAGATACCAATTTGAACAGGTATCCCGACTAAGAAGAGGTACCAGAGCTGATCACCTTCATAAATAAAAATATGAAGACATACGGCAAGAAGAAGCGTCCAAACAAATAACGAGGTTAAAATCCAAAAGCCTAAATTTCTTCCCCAGAAGCGAAAATCTAAAAAGGCTGTAATGAAAAAGCAAATGGGCGCACACCAAAAGAAATATACCCAGGATTTGGTATCTTCTACTGCAATAAGGTTATATACATAAATAACCACGCCGCATAAAAGAATAAAAGTAGCAGCCATGCAGGTAATAACAATCTTATTACGGTTGGTTTTCTCTTCTTGGATTTCGTTTTTCTTACTTCTTGCAGCTCCATCTGTAATTAAAAAATCTACCGTTACTCCATAGTAATCCGCGATTGTTTTTAAAACGTCAATATGGGGCATTGCGTTCCCAAGTTCCCACTTAGAAAGAGATTTATCACTATAACCAATCTCTTGTGATAACTCTTGCTGTGTTAGTCTCTTTCGTTTTCTTAGTTCTGCTAGATTATTACCAATAATGTGTGCTAAATCGTCCATGCTTCCATTATGTAGGCTTTCTTTTTCCTTGCAAGTAAGGATGCATCTGAATACTACATAATTTTTAGGACTAATTTATACTGTGTCTAAAAATTATGCCCATTTAGTCCTATGGAAAAGAAAATTCTCAAGAAATTCTCTCCTCATTAAATTAGAAAAATATACATTGTATAGAAGCGTAATTTCTCTATTTTTATGTAGGTGTCCCTGTAGAATTATAAGTTTTACACGCCAAAACTATTCGATTGTTACTAAGGAAACGCTATTCTCTATTTTGGAGAATGCCTTTCTATGACTGATATTCGCGCTTTAGAGGTTGTCCAATCTAGATTCTTCTACAATACGGTTTGGCCAGGAGGCCGTATATTTATGAAAAAAGGAACAAAGATTACTTTGCTTAGCGTTGGTGCTTTGGCAGTTATTGGTCTTGGTGTCGGCGGTGGAATCTTAATTCATGATCTTTATTTTGGACCAAGTCGTGATTATGACAATCTTGTTGTAAACGGCATGGACCGGGGAGTTCTCATGGATGAATATGACTCCATTTCTGAAAATCCGAATGTCGATTACACGAAGGAGTTCACTCCTGCTGAGGCTGCTAATGTTGCTTATACTCTTTTCCAAAGTAATAAATATTTTGCAACACGCGGAATTGGTGTTGCTGATGCCAGTATTGTCGAACAGGAAATTTTCTCGACGCAAATTCGTGCTGGCGATTCTTACTTTGAAGAGTCCAATAGCAAAAGCGCTTTTGTAAATGTTGCTTTCCGTATGTATGAGGAAGGCGATTCTACGATGCAGTATCGCGGCGTAGTTGGCGAAGATTTGCAAGATGGCATTTTCGCTTCAGAAGGCACTACTTATAGCAATGAGGTTTATGCCGAGATGATGGGACGTAACGTCCATAGCGTTGAAACTTATGTGATTAATGAAGATACAGTAATCGATACGGATAAAACCGCTGACATGTATGGCACAACAAGTTTCAAAAAGGTTGAGGATGGCTACTCTTTAGAATTAGAGCTCGATCCTTATACATCTGTTGTGAATTACGTTCGTCAAATGAAAACAATTTCTAATCTTGCAGAAGAACCATACTTTTACTATGTCCATTTATCTTTTTCTCTCGATGAAAATCTAGAGCTTAAGACAATGACTTCTTATGAAAAGTATTATGCTAAACTCTCTTCTGGAATTGGCAGTAACACCACAGGTGCTCTTACCACCACCTTCTACTCGGACTATAAAGCAGAAATTCCTGTTTTAAATGCCCCATCTTTTTAAAAAAGAATTATTCGTTTCCCTAAATTATAGATATTAGTCTGGAGGTAATTTATGCGCGGAAAACGTACACTTTTGCTTCTTTCGTTATTAGGAGCACTTTCTTTAACTGCTTGTGGAGGTGAAGGGGTTTCTTCTTCCTCTTCCTTGTCCTCTTCTTCTAGCAGTTCTCGTCCAAGCTTAGATCATGCCGAAATACTTCTTGCAAATCTTCTTGATACGAAAAGTATGGTTGGCACAATTCAGCTTGAAACTTTAATGAGCTCAGGCTCGTCTTTGCCCGGAATTCCCAGCACCTCAATTCATGTTGGTGGAGACTTTATTTTGCATTTGCCATCGCTAGAGGAAGCTTCTTTTCTCTTAAGCGGTGATGCGCAATATAACAGTGCAGATGGTCTATTTGAATTCACTTATGTCGATCAAACTGCTTATGCACGTGTTGAACTTGCTAACGATTTAGAGACAACTCCTGTCATTAAATATAAGGCAACAGAATCTGAATTAGGGGATGTGGTGAATTTCTTCTCTGAAGTAACTGGGGTAGAAATGCCTTCTCTTGATGCTTCTTTAGCAGAAATTCTTGCTTCTTTAACGATTGAAGAGACAGGAACTGCTGCTAATGGAGGTTACACTTATGAAGCTTCTGTTACTGTTGCTGAAACTCCACTTGTCTTTACTTTAACAAGTGATGAAGATTGTTATCTCACAAGTGTTGAAGGCAGCTTCACAGATTCTTCTTCTGTTACTAGTTTTGTAATGAATATTCATGATACAAATTCGGATACAATTGATGAGGTTACCGCGCCAGTTGATGCGGACACTTATCGTAGTCTTGTATCGGATTTACCTCTTTTTGAAGGGATTGCGGATTTAGCAAACTCTTCTCAGTTTGGTTTCTCCTTATCGCTTGATTCCCTTCAAAGGCCTGATTTCTCTATTGGGGAGGGAACTGGCTTAACAGCGACGCTTTCTGGAAATTTAGATCAAGATACTGGCCATTCCAATATGACAATTTCTTTGCAAGAAGAAAATGGTGAGGCTGCCCAATCTGTCAGTGTTTATAGCGATGATTCCTATGGCTATATCAACTACGATAACGCCTTAAAATTAGCCTTCCCTGCTGCGGAATTAGATGAGTTTACTTCTTTACTCATGGAAGATTTCCCTCTTGATGAGTCTTTCTTCCAAGATATCTTCTCTGTGATTTTAGGAAATGAAGCAGTTGCCGAACTTCTTTTAGGGGACTACTCTTCCATTATTGAAGCGGTTACTTCTATCGAACAAAATGATGATCATCTACTAGTAACTTTCTCAGGAGAAAGTTTTGGCTTTGGTGAACTTTCTCTTTTAACTGTTAGTTTGTCGCACGATAAACTTCTTTCCCTTGAGGTTGAAAACTTCAGCTTAAATAGTTCTGTTTTCTCTTTCCGTCTTGATTTACTTCCTTATGAAGAAGTTGAGATTGTGGCGGAAGAATACACTATTGTAGAAGGATTACCTTCTATCTATAACCAGTTCTCTTCTCTTGTTGCTTCTCCTCGCTTTAATCTTGCTATTGACGGCGAGATGAATGGCCAAACATTAGAAGGGAACATGCAGGTTGACGCCAGTGCGGAAAGCTTGTCTCTCGATTTAAACGTTGATGAAATCTATTCTTACGTTCCTGCAGATAGCACGGAAGCGGTAGAAACTCCTTATACCCACCAAATTGCTATTGATTTAATGCCAACGGATGTTGTTGCTGTTAACTACAATTATGTCAGCAGTGACACGGAAGTTACTCCTGATGAAGAGTTACGCGGATATATTTCCGAAGCTTCTCTTTCTTCTATTGGCCAAGCTGTTAGTACATTAATGGATGGTAGAGTGGGAGACTTACTCTCTTCTTCTATCTCCGAAATTGCCCTTCTTTCTGCAATAAATAAGGCCGTAAACGAAAAGAATTATCACGATTTATTGAATTTACACTTTGTGAGAGGTGTCTCTTCTAATGCGGACGGAATTTTACTTACACTTGATTTATCTAGTGCAGGGTTAGAAGGCGACACTACGCTCTTACTTACACAAAAAGATACAGGAGAGCTTGAGAGCTTAACGCTTGAAAACGCTGCTTTAGGTTCTCTTTCCTTCACTTTAGAAGCCACTACCTCGCCTTTAACTTATGCAACAGACTATTCCACAAATGCTGCTGCCTACACAGATTTCTCTTCTTTATCACTTTTAGTGGAAGCGCTTGGGAGAGATGCTGAACTGACCACGCACCACTTATCCATTAATCTTGATATTAATGCCCTTATTGTTCATCCTGTTCTTAAAGGTGATCTTTACATCGATTCATCCACTTCGGATGTTCGCGTTTATGGTAGTTTTGTGAGAGAAGACTACAACATCTTAGGGAGTTTAGAGGGCGAAACAGCCATTACTCTTGCTGCCTCTGATGGAATGGTTTATACCAAGATTGGTGAAGAAACATCCTCTGCGACCTATGATGAATATTCTGCGAATTTAATGAATAACATTATGGGTATTCTTGGAATCCCTGAGGCTTTTATGTCAATGATGACTGAGGATACTTCTCATCCTTATTATTTTGACAGCATTCTTACTTCGTATTCTTTTGCTGAGAATACAAATACCATTTCTCTTGGTCTTGATTTAGGCGATTTGTCAAGAATGACGGTTGGCGGAACTCCTCTTGATAGTATTAATGTGTCTCTTGCTATTAACGAAAGCGGATTCTTATCTAGCATTGCTGCTGATGGATTCTTGCTTGGCGGGGGCCTTCCTATTTCTGCTCAAATCGATTTGCTTGATATTGGTCTTCCTATTTCTAGTGAAGTTCAGTCTCAATTTGATGAATTCGTCGCATCTTTTAACACTTCTGCCACGCTCTAGAGCTTGAATTCAAAATTTCTTCTTAAATCCTCGAGATATCTTTCTAGATACCTTGAGGATTTTTCTTTTCGTGAAAAAGAGGATGATATCGAGTGGGTCAGTAATCGATACTGCCGGAAATTTTTACCCTAGAAATAATGTTTTCCTTAAAAAGAATGGCTTTTTGCAGAGTTACTATCGTTTTTATCCATTTAATGTTTCTTTAAAACCAGCAAATAAGAATCAGGTACTGTATTCTGAATTTTCACTTTTGTGAAAGAAAAAAGAAAAGGCAAAGCTTCTAAAGAAGGAGAAGAAAGTTTTCGTGCAAGTTTAATATGCTCTTTTTCACTTAAAAGACGGTTAATTTTATGCTGTGATGTATCTTGGATAATAATAAGGAAACCGTTCTTTTTTAAAATCTCTTTTGCGACTTTTCGAAAATTTCTGGCGTCTAAAAAGTGCGGATAACTATTACATAAGATAATGGCATCGTATACGTCTTTCTCTTTTAAAGAATAAAAGTCTTCTGCTATAAAATTATCTTCCATTTCAGGGTAAGTTTTCTTAGCTAAGGCAATTTGTCCCTGGGAGAGATCAATCGCGCGCACCTTATAGTGATTTTCATGTAAAAGGAAGGCAAGTTCACCTTTTCCTGTACCGACTTCTAGTAAAAGATCGCTTTCTTTTAAGGGAAGAAGGGAAATGATTTTTTGCAGTTTATCCATATTTTCTTTATCTCGGAACGTAGGATTTTTTGCTTTTTCATTAAAATATTCCGCTTCTTTTCTTAGCAAAGCTTTTCCGCTTCTTTCTGGGAAAAAGGTTCGATCTTCCCTTGATAGGAAGCCAAGTAGTCTTAAAAGCGATAAGACGCTTGGAATCACAAGAATCTGAATGAGTAAACCAGGCCATGCAGTAACAAAATAGGTGGTAAAGAAGGCTGTCCAGGTAAAGAGATCTTCGCGTGAAAAATATAATAGGGTGTCGTAGATTCCTCGCGCTGCCTTTCCAAGTAATAAAGCAAGAAATAAGGTAAGAAATAAATCTACGGTCTCATTTCTTGTTTTAATAAGGCGGTAGAAAAGACCAGAGAATAGACCGTATAAGCCAATTTCAAATGCCATCCCAGGCATCACTTGGAGAAGAGGCATACCTGTGATAAAGCAAGAGAGAACAGGGCTCATAACCCCAACAAATAAGCCGTGGATTGGTCCGAGCATAAAACCGGCAAGAAGAGCAGGGATATGCATGGGTAAAAAGATTTGTCCAGCGTTAGGGATAGTGTGGAAGGCATAGGGGAGTAAGATTCCTAAGGCAAGATACATTGCCGTATAAACAATTTTTCGAATTTCGCGTCTCATGGGGAAATCTTATTAAAGGAAAAGAGGAAAAAGAAGAGAAAAACTCTTCCCTATTAGCATTACTTATACAAAAAAGAGGGACAATGAAGTCCCTCAATAATTTCCCATGAATAGGGGGAACTACATAAGACGGTTGTAGTATTCGATGATTTGCGCTTCGCTGATTTGAAGAGGAAGTTCGTTTCTTTCAGGAAGACGGGCAAATACGCCTTGCATCTTTTCTGGATTTACAGTGATATAAGCAGGAATATTTGGCTTTCCTTCTAAAGATTCTTTTACTACCTTTAAATCAGTGCTACGGATAGAAATAACGTCATTGACTGCGCATAAATAGCTAGGAATATCAACTTTCTTACCATTGACTGCTACGTGGCCATGGTTGACAAGTTGTCTTGCTGCAGCGCGAGTTCTTGCAAAACCCATACGGTAGACAAGATTATCAAGACGAGATTCGAGAATGCGGAAGAAGGCAAGACCAGTAACAGTCTTTTCTTTCTTCGCTAAGAGGAATAAACGACGGAATTGACGTTCATTGACGCCATATAATTCACGAAGTTTTTGTTTTTCAATTAACTGAGCACCATATTCACTGGGCTTTCTTTTACGGTCTTGGCCATGTTGCCCTGGACCATAAGGACGCTTTTTGGTTTCATCTCCGCTTTCAAGGATACTAAAACCGAAACGACGGCTCTTTTTCCAAACGGAACCGGTATATCTGGACATATTTCTTTTCCTCCTTGTCCTAAAACGCAAGAAACAAGGGATCTTTTCCTTCCTCCCGGGTGCCGTCTATTCACCTATGTAGCTAAGGTTACTTCTTTTAGGCGGCGTCAGGCAGAGGAGTAAAGACCTGCTGCTCACGCGGGCTGTATTATGGCATGCTGCAAATTGAAATCAAGTCGCTTTTTACTCTTAGAGTAATTTTTAAGCATAAAGTAAGCGCCTAAAAGAAAATAAGTGAGAGTTTTCCTCTTTTTCGTAGCAATTCCCCTCTCGAAATATGGCGCTTAGTGTTACAATCAAAGCAAGGAGAAATATGCCACTCATTTTTGCTTTAGAACCCTTATATATTG
This sequence comes from uncultured Bacilli bacterium, assembly GCA_944376605.1. Taxonomy (GTDB): domain Bacteria; phylum Bacillota_I; class Bacilli_A; order RFN20; family CAG-826; genus UBA4951. The sequence goes on along the minus strand of CALWDE010000003.1, from coordinate 261,517 downwards.
CCCTCATTGCGATTGGTGCATTAGCCCTTTTAGGAGTCTTTATTTTACTTTATTTTACCTTCTTCCGTCTTCTTGCTTTCCGGAAGATGGCTAAGGAGCTTGTTGCAACTTTTGAAAAGCATCACGCTATCTTAGAAGGAGAAATTCAACAATTTTATGCGAGATTAGAAAGGATTTCTCAGCTCAATCTAATTTATGCTGCTCAAGCGGGAGAGTGGAAAAGAAGACTTTCTCATTTCCGTGAAGGGCTTGATGCTAAAGCTTACTCTTGCAGTAATTTACTTCGGGAAGAGATTGAACGGGGTAGTAGAAAAGAGTTAAAAAGAGATTTACCTGCTGCAAAAGAAACAATTACTACACACGCTGCACAAGTGGATGAACTTTATAATGAATTAAGAAATCTTTTGCAAGGGGAAGAGGTTGGCAGAGAATCCCTATTAAAAACACGTGCTGCTCTTCGTGATGTTAAAAAATCTTTTTATAATCAGAAAGATAACTGTGAGATGTTAATTGAACCTTTTGAAAAGGTATTTCGCGCCTTAGAAGATTTACTTGGTGAGGCCGAAACGAAAATTGATAGCGCAAATTATGAAGATGCTTCTTCTACTCTTCAAAAAGAAGTGTTACCTGTGATTAAAGAAATGGAAAAAGCCATTCCTGATTTGCCAAAACTTTGCTTAGAAGTGAATCGTATCTTACCGGAACGTTTTATTTCTCTTCGCGCCTCTTTTGAAAATCTAAACGCTATGGGATATCCCTTGCAGCATTTAGTGTCTCGTCATGACTTAGAAGTCTTGGAAAAAGAAATTGCTTTGATTCGCGAGAAGTTACTAAACCTTAGTTTTGCTGGTGTAGAAAAAGAATGCGAAGAAATTGAAAAGAGAATGAGTCAGTTACAAGCTAATTTTCAAAACGAACAAGACGCCAAAAGCACTTTTGATGCCACAATTGAAGGGGCATACAATTTAGAAAGTGAGTTATCTTCAGACTTTATTAATCTTTGCCACGCTTTACCAAGAGTGCGAGAGATCTATCTTCTTGATGAGGAAGATCAAGCCAAAATTGATGCAATTCAAAACATTGTGAATCAAAGCGGGGCTAGTAAACGTCTTCTTGATACTTGCATTCATAATGCAGTAAAGCAGCCTTACTCGGTTCTTTTATCGAATGAAAAGAATTTACAAGATCAAGTAAAAAGCGGTAGAGAAGCAATCCAAGATTTCCGTAACTATCTCGCCTCTTTAAAAGAAGATGCAGAAGCTGACATTGCTCTTTTGCCAAAAGAAGCGAAGTCTCTTCAAGAAGTGGAAATCGCTTTGCGAGAGATGCATAACGATAAATTAAGTAACAAATATGCTGATGATATCGAGCATCTTCATTCTTTGCTTGATGAATTAAGCACAACCTTATCGACAACGCCTATTGATGTGAAAAAAGCAAATTCTTTAAAAGCGGAACTCGCGGAAAAGGGAGATAAACTTTATCAAGAAGTATCGAAAGCGTATCAAAATGAAAAAGAAGCTTCTATGCGTCTTTTAAAAGCAAACGCTTTCCGTAACGATTCTCCTGATATAGAAAATATTCTTCTTCAATCAGAAGCCTTATATGAAGCAGGTGAATTTGCTGAGGCTTCTTCTTTAGCAGAAGAGGTAGAAGAACATAGTGCTGCAAAGGAAGGGCGGAACTAATGCTCTATTTTGACTCTGCCGCTACCTTGCCTGTTAAAGATTCTGTGCTTTCTTTTTATGCGGAGGCATCTCATCGCTTTTTTGCCAATAGTGGTTCTCTCCATGAAGAGGGCAGGAAAGCCGCAAAAGAACTAGAAAAAGCAAGAAGAGATATCTTACAAACTTTGTCTTTACCCTTATCTTACAAGGTGATTTTTACAAGCGGTGCTACCGAGAGCAATAATCTTCTTATTAAAGGTTTAGCAAGGCGTTACGCAGGAAGAGGAAAACACATTATTACTTCTTTAGGAGAACATCCTTCTGTTCTTAAAACATGTAAACAGTTAGAAAAAGAGGGATTTTCTGTTACCTATTTGTCGCTTGATTCTTCTTTAGGTGCCGTTTCTCCTTCCACTTTAAAGGAAGCATTAAGAAAAGACACGATTCTTGTTTCTCTTATGGCAATCAATAATGAAACAGGGGCTATTTCTCCTTTAGAAGAATATCAGCAGATTCTCTCCTCTTATCCGAAAGCTATTTTTCATAGTGACTTTACACAAAGTATGTTTAAAGGCCCTCTAACCCCTCCTTATCAGGCAGTGGATGCACTAAGTTTTTCTTCTCATAAATTAGGAGGCATTAAGGGACACGGAGTAATCGTTATGAAGGAGAAGCTTGACCCTTTTCCTATTTTAGACGGGGGAGGGCAAGAATATGGTTATCGCTCTGGAACGGTTGATGTACCGGGCGCAATGAGTGTTGCTTTCGCCTTAAAAGAATGTCAGAAAGAAGAGAAAGAAGTCACAAATAAAGTTACTCTTATTCGGCAAAAAATAGAAAATTACTTATTAGAACATAAAGAAGATTATAAAGTGCATTCCTTCCCTCTTACTTCTCCCTATATTTTAAATTTTTCTCTTATTCATCAAAAAAGTGCTGTTTTATTAGAATATTTATCTAGTAAAGGAATTGCAGTCTCTACTGTCTCTGCTTGTTCTTCTAAAAAAGAAGAAGCTTCCGCGCCTCTACTTGCAATGGGAGAAAGTTTAGCGCTTGCTAAAAATTCTATTCGTCTTTCTTTTTCTTCCTTAAATTCCTTAGAAGAAGTAGATACACTTTTAATGCATTTAGAAGAGGCGCGTAAAACTCTTGTGGATCGAAATTTATGATTTATTCTCACCTCATTTTACATTTTGGGGAACTTTCTACCAAAGGACTGAATAAAGGCTATTTTATTGGGGAACTTGTTCGTTCTATCAACAGGATGCTAAAGAAAAAGTACCCTTCTTTACGTGCGACTTCTGACCATGCGCACGCGTATATTGCATTAAAGGAAGAAATATCTCTTTCTGCTCTTCTTTCTTCTCTTGAAGATATCCCTGGCATTCAAAGAATCACTCCCGTTTGTCAAAGTGAACGTGATTTAGATTCTTTAAAAAAGAATGCTTTATTACTTATGAAAGAAGAAAAGTTTTCTACTTTTAAAGTGCATGTCCGTCGCCCTGATCACACTTTTCCTATTTCGGGATATGAAATTGCTCGCACTTTAGGGGGAGCAGTTTTAGCCAATATTCCTAGTATTTCTGTTGATGTGAATCATCCTGAGTGCACATTAGAGGTAGAAATCCGTTCTGATGCCGCTTATTTATCTTGCCATTCTTATCCAGGAGCGGGCGGATATCCTTCAGGCTGCGCAGGAAGAAGTCTGATGCTGTTATCAGGAGGAATTGATTCCCCTGTTGCATCCTATTTACTATTTCGAAGAGGCTTAAGACTCGATTTCCTTCATTTTGCCGCCCCGCCTTATACCAGTAGCGCCGTCATTGATAAACTTGCGGATTTATTGCACACCTTAAGTGCTTATCAAGAAAAAATCCTCTTACATGTTGTTCCTTTTACGAATTTGCAGCTATCCATTTATGAACATACCGATGAGCCATACTGCATTACTTTAATGCGCAGGATGATGCTGCGCATTGCCTCTATCTATGCCGAAGAAAAACATATTCCTTCTTTAGCAACCGGGGAATCGGTTGGACAAGTAGCAAGCCAAACGGTCGAATCTATGCGGGCGATTAACGCTGTAACAAGTATGCCAATTCTTCGCCCCCTTGTGGCGATGGATAAGCTTGAAATCATGAAGGTTGCCAAAAAGATTGGTACTTATGATATATCCATTCGTCCCTATGAAGATTGCTGCACTATTTTTAAGCCTAAAAAGCCTAAAACAAAACCGAAAGAAAAAGAATGTCTCTTTTATGAATCACGCTGGGACTATAACTTGCAGATTGAGGAAGCGGTGGAACAGATTAAGTCTTATCAACTTCAAGAAGATGGCACTTTATTGCTTTTAGAAAAGGAGAATAAACAATGAAACGAATTGCTTTAATTGCTCATGACCATAAAAAAGCAGAAATGGTAGCGTGGGCGATTGAAAATCGCGCTGCCTTAGCGCCTCATGAACTCTCTGGAACTGGGACAACCGCAAAACTTGTTGCCAAAGAAACGGGTCTAAAAGTTTACCCTTATTTATCGGGGCCTCTTGGGGGAGATCAACAAATTGGCGCAGCTATCGCCGAAGGAAAAATCGACGTTGTTATCTTCTTTTGGGATCCTTTAGAGAGCCAGCCTCATGATCCTGATGTTAAAGCGCTTCTTCGTATTGCTGCTGTTTATGATATTCCTATTGCCACAACGCGCACGGGTGCAGAGTGGCTCATTCATTCTCCCTTCTTAAACGAATAACGTTTATTAACTATAAAAAAAGAGACACTTTCGTGCCTCTCTTTTTTGATTGTTATCTCTTACTTAGCAAGAGCTTTCTTGGCAGCATCCACTAAACCTTTGAAGGCTTCAGGATCATGGATAGCAAGCTCGGAAAGCATCTTACGGTTTAAACCTTGTCCGTCTTTGCTGATAACACCAGCCTTGGCAAGGCCATTCATAAAGACACTATAAGAGATACCGTTTTGGTGGCAAGCAGCGTTGATTCTCTTAATCCAAAGTTTACGGAAGTTGCTCTTTTCTTGCTTACGGCTGATATAAGCATATCTCCACCCGCGAAGCACTTGTTCTTTCGCAGTCTTAAAAAGGAGATGCTTGGAGCCAAAATATCCTTCCGCGGCCTTTAAAATCTTTTTCCGACGGGCTCTTGTTTGAACACTATTTTTTACACGCATGGTTCATTCTCCTTTTACTTTTGATACATACCCTCTAAACGGTGATAATCCCGTTCATTGACGAGGGTTCTCTTTGAGAGGTGCTTCTTTTGTTTGGTAGTTTTGTTTGGAGCAAAGTGGCCCATATAGGCTTTCTTTCTCTTTAACTTCCCTGTGCCAGTGATCTTAATTCTCTTAGCAAGGGTGCGGCTTGATTTCATCTTTGGCATAAATGCTCCTCCTATTTCTTTTTTGGACCAAGAATGGTCTTTAGCCATTTTCCTTCCCAGAAGGCTGGTTTATCGACTTGGCTTACATCGCTTAGCTCTTCTAGGAAGCGGGTAAGAACTGCTTCACCAATTTCTTTGTGAGACATTTGCCGGCCTCGGAATACGACACAAACCTGGACTTTAGCGCCTTCCTCAATGAGCTCTCTAGCTTTTCTTGCTTTTGTCTCAATGTCATGTTGACCAATGGAAGGAGAAAGTTGGATTTGCCGCATTTCATAACCTTTATTAGCTCTTTTTGCAGCACGTTCTTGCTTTTGCTTTTCAAAGCGGTACTTCCCATAATCTAGAATTTTGCAGACTGGGGGATTTGCCTGAGGGGCAATGCAGAATAAGTCGAGGTTATAAGTCTGAGCGAGACTATAGGCGGCACGAGAACTCATTACCCCTAAAGATTCGCCATCAGGAGAGATGACACGTACTTCTGGATAATGGATGTTTTCGTTAATGGGGTCAACGCGTTTGGGCGGCCTTTTTTGGTCGCGTGGATTGAAATTTGTGATGGTTCTTGTCCTCCTTAAGTGTCAAAAAAGGTGTGGAAGCCACCACACCGAATCACCACAAGATATTGTCTTCTTGGTAGCAATTTGCCGAGACTCAAGGAATCTCCGGCGAGCTGGTAAGGCTTCTTTCTACTTTTTGACCGCGATAATGTTAATCGTTCTATTTCTTCTGTCAAGTAAGAATTGAATTCATCAGGATTATCAGTTCGTTTAGCGCATGGATTTCTTTCTTTAAATAAGGCTTCATTCCTTTAGGAGCAGGAGATAAATCATCGATAAATACAGTAGAAATACCTGCTTGAATCGCACTCCACGCACCAGCAGGAGAATCTTCCACGGTGAGAGCTTCTTCCGCTTTTACTCCTCCTGCCGCTAAAGCATAAGTGTATACATCCGGAAACGGCTTTCCTCTTTTTTGCGATTTTGCGCTTATTGCAGAAACAAAATATTGTTCTAATCCATATTCTTTCATAATGGAATTGAGCTTAATAAGGGGAGAGGCGGAGACAAGATATAAATCAAAGCCTCTTTTACAAAGCGTTTCTAATGTTTCCTTTGCACCTTCTTTTAAAGTAAAAGGATGGGTTTTGACATATTCTTCCATCAAAGCAATTCTTTTTTGACGAATAAAATCTGGAGAGACAGAAGGATAAACACTTTGCAAATAAGAATCTGCAAGAGTGTGGTCTAAGCTTCTTAGAAGAAGAAAATCTGCCTTATTTGGGTCAAGATGATAAGAAATAACAGCCTTCTTCCAAAAATATTGATAAATTCTTTCACTATCTAGAAGCGTTCCGTCTAAATCAAAAAACACCGCTTTAAGCTTCATACCCTCTCAATATATCGCCTTATTTTTGCTATAGTAAAGAGAGAAAAGGAAGAAAAGTATGAGTGAGAAGATCAAGGAACAGGCGAGCGCCGAAGCTATCAATGACAAATTTTCTTTTGTTAGAGATGTAAAAGAACTTCTTCAAAAACGAAATGAGAATCAAAGCGATAACTTTGTTGAAGAAAATTTATCGGTAACAGTTGAAATTAAGAATAAAAAACACACGTTAAAAGACCTTCCTTTTGTTGATTTTTCTCGGAGAGATATAGAAGAAAAGTTAAGCGGCTTATCTTCCGAGACTGATCTTTATATGAAAGAAGTCATGAAAGCAAAAGCGGATAAGAAAAGCGTCAACTATGAGGGAGTATTTTTTGCTGACACATTTTCTTTTTCTTCTTTTGAAACTTACTGTATAGAGAATTCGCAGGGCAAAGATGGAAAAAGTACCCTCACAGATGCCAATATAACCAAGTTATTATCGGATAAATTACGTGAGATTTATGAGCATTTTGCTATTTTCTTTGTCTTCTATACAAGAGCAAGAAGAGACGGAAGAAAATCGATATTGCAGGACTGCAGGAAGCAGCTTGAGACATACGTTAGTCTCTTTAACACTTTGGAGCAAATGGGCATGCCTGTGTTTCAAAATAATGCAGATTTTTGTCATCATCTTCAAAATATGGCCACCGCCATTTTAATGACTTATGACCGGCTTAGTAATGAGCAAAAACTTCGTGATTTAATGAAAGATTGCCGTGAGTTATGCGATAGACATCCTGACCAAAAAGGATATATCAATCATTACGGGGAAGTGGTGGCTAATTTTTATTCGAGCAAACTAGAAAGTCTTTTTGCTCCTTATGACTTAGATGAATTAAAGCGGTTAAAAGTGGATGAAACCGCCATTGACTCTTCTTTATTAAAAGACCTACATGAACATGATTTGATGTATGACACAGAAATCTTAATTGCCTTAAAGAAAGTGTCCGAAATTGCTAAAGATGATAATACTTATGCTAAATTCCATCTTACCTATGGAAGACTACTTGCTTTAGCAGGAGATATTGGCAAAGCAAAAGAACAATTTTCTAGCGCTATCGACAAAGAAGAGGAAGGGGCAAGCAGAAAAGCCAATGTTGCCCGTGATGAAGATTATTTAAGAGAATCTATTACGATTCGTGCTTTTTTAGATATGAAACAAGAATTCTTAACAGTGAGAGATGCCCAAGAACAAATCAAAAGTGAAAAAATTACAAACATTGCCTATGTTTCCATTTTCTCTACCTTGGTAGGATTTGTCACTGCAACACTTTCTTCTTTCTCTAACACTCCTACTGTGGCAAGTATGGCTGTATTAGTTTCTTTACTATCTTTTGCGTGCGGCTTTGTGATTTCTCTTGTCCTTTTGTTCGTTCTTTTAGTCAACAAAAAGAAAGTAAATTCTCATAAAGCTGCTTACGCAATTGTGATTGCTTCGCTCATGGTAACGCTTATTGCCTTTGTTATGATTTTCACTGCTTCGGTGTGCGGCTGGGGGAAATTATGCGAATAGTTTTAAAAGAAAAATTCACTCATAAGGGATCTTCTTGCAATGAAGATGGATATTTCCTTGGGGAGAATCTTTTCTTAGTAATGGATGGAGCAACAGGTCTTGGTAAATCTATCTATCATCCTTCCGATGCTTCGTGGCTTGTTTCTTCTTTTAAACGCAATTTTTGTGAAGAGCCCCCTTTTTTAGAAGAATGCAAAAGAATATCCGCAAAATGCTATCAAAATTTTAAAAAAAGAGGGGGAAATTGCAGCGATATTGCTTTTATGCCTACGATGGGAATTGTGGGCGCGAGACTAGAAAATAATATCCTAAAAATTATTTTATTAGGTGATTTAGAAGCGCATATCCCGTCTTTATCTCTATCTTTTTTTGATACGCGTCTTCCTTCTCTTGATGCTCTTGCTACAAAGAGAATGATGCAAATAAGCGAGGAAAAAGGCATCTCTCCAAAAGAAGCTAGAAAAGAAATACAAGAAGAGTTAATCGCCCATAGAAGACTTGCCAATCAAGAGAATGGTTATTCTGTTTTCTCTTTAATGGAACAACCTTCTTTTTCTATTATTACCAAAGAAGTTCCTGTTTCAGGAGGAGAAGATATTTATTTAGCAAGTGATGGATTTATGCAGCTTTATCGCACTTTCCATAAGTTTATAAGCGCAAAAGAAATGTTCGAATCTTCTCCTTTAAGCGCTTTATATCCGCAGTTAAAAGAAGCAGCAAAAGAAGACCCTCTCTATTACAAATATCCTCGTTTTAAATATTTAGATGATGCAACATGTCTCCATCTTCGCGTTGAAAACTAAATTTATCTAAATAAAAAACATTGCATATAGCATTTTTTTACGCTTGTATTCATTTCTTAACAATGTTATCTTCTAACTATAGGAGGGGGCAGAAATGGAGACTCGAGGGGCGTCTTTACGTTATGCTGTCTATGATACGGCTGCTGGTGATTTAACCATTGTCGTCAATGACGGACAAGTAGTCCGTATTTTGTTTGGTAGTTTTGATCCACCCGGAATGCGAAATGAGGAAAATCCAGTCCTTTATGATGCCATCATTCAAATTAATCAATACTTCTTCGGACAGCGAAAGAGTTTTGATTTACCTCTTTTATTAGAAGGTTCTGATTTTGCCAAAAGAATTTATCAATATGTTTTATCAATTCCCTATGGCGAAACAAGAACAGAAAAAGATGTATTAGAAGCAATTGATGCTCGCCGCTCTCTTGGCGCTTTACGCGAAGTACTTCGTAATAACCCCTTACCCTTCCTTATTCCGTCTCACCGCGTACTGCGCGGAGATAATGTGAAAGAGTTACCTCTTGGCTACGATATCCAGTCTATTCTTCTAGAAATGGAAGAGGGGACTGGCAAAAGATATCGTCCTGGTAAATATTTACATCCTTCTATCTAATAAAAAACCGAGGAGCTTACCTCCCTCCTCGGTTTTCTTTTGCTTATTTAGGCGAGATACGCTTTTAAATTAGAATTTCCTTTTATGGCGTAATAGGTACCAGATGCTGGAGCACTAAAAGGAAGAGAAGGTAGAGGCTCATTCGCATTTAAATATGCCTCTGCCCAGTCTACGGACGGGAAAAACCTAGGGCTATCCCAGCTTAGCGTGCCATCTATCAACCACCTTCCTACAAGAGGAATTGAATAATATCTTTCCGATGTTTCATCATGGTTGATCGTGTCTAAGCCCTGCAAAATGACCGATAAAACAGCGTGATAAAACATGTCGTCATTTCTAAATTCTTCTCTTGCATCGTATGTTTCAAGGAAAAGAATATCGAAGAAACTTTTAATAAAAGTGGTGTTTTCAATTCCTGCTTTTCTTGCCTCTTCTTCGATAGAAAATAACTTTACTTCTACCTTGCTATCATCATATTTTCTTATGGTTTCACCATCATAAATAAAATTAAGATCAGTGAGTGCGTAGATAAGGGCAGAAACAACAAAAGAAGTAGTAACTCCTTTTTTGAGTGTGATGGTATAAAGCGGGATACAGGTTAATGCGTTACCACCATTTTCTCCTATTATTTGTTGGTAAGAAGCAATTTGTGAGGCATAAGCATCTTCTTCTGATAGTTTCACGCTTCCGTTTAACTCTTCAAAGAAGGGATAAATTCCTTCCGGAATATAACTCGCTTTCCAAAGCATTGCAGAAGCATCTTCTTGGAAATAAGTTTCCATCTCCTCTGCTTGATAGCTTGCTTCCAGGGAATAGAAAGAGGAAGCATCTACTTCACCCTTACTTTTTACTTTTAAATAATAGGCACCTGGATATTCGATTGAATAATCTTCTAACTGAGTAAGATCTCCCTCTAACAAAATGGTTTTCCCTTTTTGAATACGAGAGGTGCTGCGATATAAGGAAACGCGGTAAGGTAAATTACTCGAAGTTAGAGCAAGGTCAAAAGTTCCAGGAAAATTCACATAAAAACGGTAAATATCAACATCATTTTCTCTTTTTCCATTTTCATAGATAACTTCGTGCAAAGAAGCGTTTAAAGAGAAGGAAAAAGACTGTGTTCCACCTTTCGTAATCTGATTTAAATCTGTTGCAGAAGTAAAATCATTATTGCTATGAGGGGAGAAAGAAGGAGGAAGAGTAGAACTTTCCCCATTTAGCGTAAGAGAAAAAGAAGGCCCTTCTGCACTTTCTCTTTCAAAAGCGTCCGCGTCTAATGCCGTATCTTTGAAAGAAGAGTCTCCGCAGCTTGATAAAACTAAAGCGGAGAGGAAAATTCCAACAATCCATAAATGAATGTGATTTTTATAAATCATATGAAACCCCCTAAAATAAGTTAATAAGTCCTTCTACACTCGCAAATCCAGAGATTGATCCTGTAAAATACGAGTTATCCTGTACATATGAGAAAGTTGGCAAAGTGTAGTGGTGCTGATAATAAGCTCCAGGATCGGTCGGATTGTAAAATTGTGGTGTCCAGTCGATGAAGCCGCTCTTGATAGAATAATAAAAATCAATAAACATGATATTATCACCATCTGCCTCGCCAAAGGTGCCAGCAAGATTGGAATAATATGCGTAAGAACCGATTGTCGTTATTGAGGGGACAAAGTTATCGGCAATCATAGAAAGAATTAAGGAAGGAAATTCTTCAATAATGGGAAGGTCGAGTTTAAAAACAAATCCCAAACACGATACAGTTATACTAGTAATAGTTGCTAAAATAGATACAGTTTCGTAATCTTCTAGTTGCTGCTCTTTAAGTTTATTAAGACCGGCAGCAAGTGTTGAATAATAAACTGCAAGCGCATGGCATAACTGCTGATTCCAAATTAAAGCCTTCGCATAGAGGATTTTTTCTCCATTTGAACTATTGTCTAAAGACTTTACCATTGGGTTTAGCAAACTCAAACTACGAACTGTTTCGTCTGAGGAAACTAGAGAACATGGTGGTACTCCCTCAGGCGTAAAGTCGGACTTCCAAAGCAATCCCCAGTAACCTACATTTTTTTGATTTTGTATATTAACGGGATCCCGATAATAATTGGAATTTGTAAAAGCTACGGTCAGATTATATGAATCTGTATCGTTCCAGGTTTGGTCGTTTTTAGAATATACTTCGACTATTGCAAAAACAGCTTCAACAAAAATTTTAGAAACCCCCTCGGTTTGTGCAATTGATTGCGTATTGGTGCTTGTATCGACCAAAATGCTTTGCGATGGGCTGGACGTTGGGTTGTTAGGTAAGTAATACAAATTTAGGTCGTAGTCACAATTACTTGGAATTGAATTTAAATCGGCTGTTAACATACCGGCTCCGGAGGTATGAAATCCATAAAAATCGCGATCCGGAGTTTCCCATAACCACCAACCTTTTCTACTTATTGTTCCACTGATGTTATAGCGGAATGAGTAAAACGGTTGCATCGAATCGGGCTGAAAGCCTTGATTAAAGTACCTTGCTGAAGATAAATCGTCATTATCTTCATATTTATCTTGTGCGTACATAGGTTGAATAGAAGGAATATAGTCATCACTAGAGGCAAGAACTTCACCGTTTTTACCATAATATTCATAGGTATAATCAATCCCAGGAGTTCCGTCTCCAGTCTCAAAAGCGTCTTGTTTAACGCTTGTGTCGGGTGCTTCATTTTTACGTGTTACTGAAAAGGAGTTTGCCGTTTCAGTTAAAGAGGAGAATTCGTGAGGTAGACAGAGACTAGATACTAGACCTAGTAAGATGAAATAGAAATAAAGATTTCTAATTCTCATAATTACTCCTTTGTCATAATTATAACCTAATTTTTAAAATTGTAATCTTGTAATGAAGGAATTCAATCTTTCGCCAATCAACTATTTATCGCTACACAAGAAGTCAACAAAAAAGGCTGTCTGATTATCGGTCTTCTAGACAGCCTTATTTTGAATAAAGTTAGTCTTTATTGTTTTTAGAAAGAGACTTTATGACGAGAAGTAATCTCTTCCTTTAAAAGATTTTTAAACTCTTCTAAGGAAAGATGTGTCTGTTTTTCAGAACCAAATTCGCGGATTGTAACAGAGTTTTCTTCACATTCTTTATCACCTAAAACTAGGGAATAAGGAACCTTCTCCATTTGGCTTTTACGGATGCGGTAGGAGAGCTTTTCTTCGCTGCTATCCATTTCTACACTCGCACCAATTTCTTTTAACTCTTTTACTACTTTCTTGGCATATTCCGTGTGGTATGCAGCGTTAACAGGCAATACTTTCACGGTAGTAGGAGCAAGCCAAGCAGGGAAGGCGCCACCATAGTTTTCCGTAATAATGCCAATAAAACGTTCAATAGAACCAAAGACAACACGGTGAAGCATCACAGGTTCTTTCTTCTCGCCCTTTTCATCAATATAGAAGCAGCCAAAGCGGTGGGGGAGATTTAAGTCGAGCTGAATCGTGCCGCACTGCCACGTTCTGCCCATCGAATCGCGTAATTTGAAGTCAAGTTTTGGTCCATAGAAAGCACCATCACCAGGATTAATCTTGTATTCATGTCCTGAATCAAGACAGGCTTTCGCTAAAGCTGCTTCCGCTTTATCCCAGAATTCAACCGTGCCGATATAGCCTTCTTCTGGTCTTGTGGATAAGACAATATGATAAGAAAGACCAAAAGTAGCATAGACCTCATCAAATAAGGCCATGATATTTTTTACTTCACTTTCAATTTGATCTTCGCGAATAAAAATATGGGAATCATCTTGTGTAAAAGCGCGGACACGGAATAAACCGTTTAAGGCACCGGAAGCTTCATGACGGTGAACATGTCCCAGTTCAGCGTAGCGGAGAGGTAACTCCCGGTAACTATGAATTGCATTTTTATATACAAGCAAGGCACCAGGGCAGTTCATTGGCTTAATCGCAAAATCTTTATCGTCAATTTTGGTGGTGTACATGTTTTCTTTGTAGTGATCCCAGTGACCGGAGATTTCCCAAAGCTCCCTTGATAAAATCGTAGGAGTTTCTATTTCTTGGTAGCCATATCGCGCATGAACTTCGTGCCAATAGGCAAGTAAATTATTCTTTAATGCCATGCCTTTAGGGAGGAAGAAGGGGAAGCCAGGGCCATATTCCGAAAGAAAGAATAAGCCAAGCTCTTTGCCAAGTTTCCGATGATCATTTTTCTTTCTTTCTTCTAAGATCATCAAATAATGATCTAATTCTTCTTTTGTGTAGAAAGAAGTACCATAAATTCTTGTTAACTGCTTATTGTTACTATCTCCTCGCCAGTAGGCGCCTGCGATAGAAAGAAGCTTAAAATGCTTGATGTATCCGGTCGATGGTAAATGGGGACCGCGACATAAATCGCAGAAATCTCCTTGATGATATAGACTAATACCTTCTCCTTGATGTTCCTTAATAAGTTCTGTTTTATAGGGATCATCATGAAAGAGTTCTAACGCTTTACTAGGAGAAACTTCTTCTCGAAGATAGGCTGCGTTTTCTTTGGCGAGTTTTTTCATCTCTTCTTCAATCTTTGGTAAGTCACTTTCGGTGATGACTCTTCCTTCGCCAGGATCAACATCATAATAAAAGCCTTCTTCAATTGCTGGTCCTACTCCAAAATGCGCTTCTGGATAAAAAACACGAATTGCTGCTGCCATTAAGTGTGAAGTGGAGTGATTGAGTAAATCTTGAGCCTCCTTACTTCCAATTTTAATAAAGGAAATATGATCTCCTTCTTTGAGAGCTTCTCTTAAAGAGTATTCTCTTTCCTCTCCTTTATAGGCAACAACAACCTTTTTTTCATCGTTTGCTTCTTGCTTTAGCAAATCAAAACCCGTTGCTCCGTCTTTGATTTCTACTTCTTTTTCATTGAGATAAACTTTCATCTTTGTGTCTCCTTTTTGGCAAAATAAAACGCCCTCCAAGGGCGCTTCCGCGCGGTTCCACCTTGTTTACAAGATTTCCTCTCGTTTCTCTATCTCCCTTAACGCGGTAGCGCGCTACTTTTCAGTAGATGCTCTGGAGTGGTGCTCCATAGGGACTTCCCTTTGAGTATGTCTCCTTCTTTGCGCTTCTATGATAGTCTTCTCTATCTCTCTATCAAGAAAAAAAGAGAGGGATTTTTAAGGGTAGAAGCAAAAGTTAGACTAATTTACGAGATGTTCTTTCTTTTTAAGCAAAGTATGCGGATAAATTAGAATTTGTATTTAAGGCGTAATAGGTGATGATTGATACAGCATCATAGGGCATATTTGGGAGAGCTTCGTTTGTAGGAAGATGGGCGTCAGGATTATGCGTAGTTACCAGATTAGCGTCTCTATCAAAGTTCAAGTAGTGCTGCCCTACACCATTTGGCACATAGAGGAAAGGCAAAATAATATTCTGCTTCATCACGATACTCATCATTAATGGCTTCTAATGAAACTTCCATTATACACAAATATTAAAAATTGTAAGGCTATCGAGGGGAAGAAGACATCAATCGCATTTTTGTAAACGTGTAAGAATAATTTATACATAAAAAAAGACTGTCCTTTCACCGATAAAGGTTCTCGAACAGTCCCTTATTTGCTTCTTATTCTTTTTGCTGGAAGCCATATACTGCTCCGCCAAGAAGTCCTGCTTCTTGTCCTAAAGCACATGGCTCTAAACGGATATCAGGAACGGCCCTTTTCATATCCTCAAAGAAGATAT
The DNA here is from genome assembly GCA_944376605.1 of uncultured Bacilli bacterium. Lineage (GTDB taxonomy): Bacteria > Bacillota_I > Bacilli_A > RFN20 > CAG-826 > UBA4951. Next base: position 246,375 of record CALWDE010000003.1, on the reverse strand, counting down.
CTGCACTTTTCATCACTCCGCCTGTTAGAGCAAATAAAGCAGGGGAGAAGGTATCTTGAATCATGCGGAACCAGTCGGCGAATAAGTGAATCCAGTCGCGATAAACTCGGCAAGCAAGTTCTAGACCGTTTTTCTTACACTCAAAAAACTCTCTTGCACTTGCAACATGTAATCCGTTCATATCAGCAAGACGGACAAGTCCAGTGCCTGAAGCCATATGTTCAAATTCATGACATTCTCCGTGATATGTCATCATGGTATGCCCTACCTCATAGGAAGAGCTTTTTAGAACTCCTTTTTCCGTAAAAGCCCCGCCAACGCCAGTAGAAATGGTGACAAAGTACAAAGAAGGTTCCTCTTTGTGCTTTCCAATATTGCTCTCTGCTAAAGCGGCAGCTTCCGCGTCATTAATCACATAGGCAGGAATGCCAAACGTTTTTCTTAAGTGGTCTGCAAGAGGAACGTTGACAATATGCACATTTGGTAAAGCGTAAATATAGCCGTCATATCTCACTCTGCCAGGAACGCCCATCGCAAAACATTTCACGCCATCGAGATTAGGTAAAGCTTCGCGAATTGTATTTTCCACGTTTTTGAGAAAGAGTTCCGTGTTACCGACCACAGTAGGATGAATTAAAACTTTTTCAATTTCGTATTTCTCATTGATGAGGGCAACGCGGGTATTGGTCCCGCCAATATCTAATGCAACAACTTTTTCCATTAGTCTAACTCCTTTAAGGGGGTGACATTAATAATACGCATGAAGTTAGTTCTTCCTGCTCCAACAGGAGTTCCGCCTGCAATAATGATAGGAGAGTTGTCTTTAATCCCTAAATCTCGTGCAATCTTTAAGGCTAAAACTTCCATTTCTTCGATAAAATCTGGCATAGAAGTTTTTAGTAACACACTATAAACACCCCAGCACCAACCGCTCTGTAAAGCGGTTTGTCGATTGTTAGTTACTGAAATAATAGGGCAGCAAGGACGCGCTTTACTAATGCGTCTAGTACTATTGCCGCGGATAGTAAAGTTTACAATAAGCTTAGCCCCAATAAGTAAAGCAGTATTGGCGATCGAATTAGCAATCGCGTCATTAACAGAGTGCTCGGAAGTGTCAAAAGCTTCTCTTGCTAAAGTTTCATAGGGAAGCTCTCTTTCCATAGCTCTAGCAATGGAAGACTGCATTTTTACCGCTTCGACAGGATATTTACCTGAAGCAGATTCTCCCGATAACATCACGCAATCACTGCTTTCATCAATCGCAGTTGCCACGTCGCTTACCTCTGCTCTAGTGGGACGGGGATGCGTGGTCATTGAATCGAGCATCTGTGTGGCGGTAATCACGGGTTTACCAAGCTTCCGGCATAAAGCGATAATTCTTCTTTGCACAAGGGGGACCTCTTCTGGAGCAATCTCATCTCCTAAATCGCCTCTTGCAACCATAATTCCGTCCGCAGCGCGCGCAATTTCTTCAATTTTTTCAACGCCTTCTGGATTTTCAATCTTCGCAAAGATTGGCATTTGGGGGCGTCCATACTTCGCCAAAACTTTTCTTAAATCTTCAATGTCTTCTGGTCTACGGACAAAGGAAGCAAAAATGCAGTCAAACCCTTCTTCGCAGCCAAACTTTAAATCACTTTCATCTTGGGGAGAAATAAAGGGCATAGATAAACGGGAGCAGGGGGCGTTCATTCCCTTTTGATCTTTTAAATAATGGGAATTGAGCGCTTTTACCACAAGTTCACGGTTCTTTTCATCTTTTTCTATGATAAGAAACTGCAAATTTCCATCATCTACTAAAAGAGTGTCACCGACTTTTGTGTCATCATATAAGCCAGCATAAGAACAGGAGAATCTCTCCTTATTCCCAAGACATGGAGTCATCTGAATGCGCATGATGGTGCCTTCTGGAACATCCACCTTGCCATTTTCCATCATTCCAGTACGAATTTCTGGTCCTTTCGTGTCGAGAGCAACAGGAAGCAAAATGTCGTATTTTTTCTCAAAATCACGAGCAATTTGTAATTTTTTCTTTTGCTCTTCATGTGTGCCATGCGAGAAATTAAGCCGCATGACATTCATTCCCGCCTCATAAAGCTTAAGCACCATTTCTGGTGATTCACTAGAAGGTCCAATGGTGCAAATGACTTTTGTTTTCTTACTAATATCTAAACGCATGACTTTGCCCTCTTTTATTTGAGAATATCCACAATTCTTAGCATAGAAACATGCTTATCACGGGGAAGAGCAAGCGCTTCATAAATGTCATAATCCACAATCTTATTGTCGACAATGCCAACGCATCTTCCGCCTTTTCCTTCCACAAGACACTCTACCGCATATTCGCCCATTCTTGCGGCCAAAACGCGGTCAAAAGCGCTGGGGGAGCCGCCTCTTTGCACATGGCCTAAAACGGTTGCTCTTGTATCAAAACCAGTTGTTTCTTGAATGTGTCTTGCCCAGGCATGAATGTCGCTATATTGCTTTTCGGAAACAATAACAATCGCTCGCTTATCACTATCTTTCTCTTTCATCTTACGCAATGTTTCGATGATTTCTTCTTCTGGAATGGGGTGATCGGGAGTCAAAATCATTTCCGCTCCCTCTGCTAAGCCCGAGAACAAAGCTAAGTCACCGCAGCGATTACCCATAACTTCAATAATGGAACAACGAGAATGACTTTCTGTAGTATCACGAATCTTGTCGACACAGTCTACAATCGTATTTAAAGCGGTATCAAAGCCGATGGTGTAATCGGTAGAAGCAATATCGTTATCAATCGTGCCAGGAAGACCAATACAGTTAATTCCCATCTCGGATAACTTTTTCGCACCCATATAAGAGCCGTCTCCACCAATTACAACAAGCGCTTCAATTCCGCGTTCATGGAGAATATCAACGGCTTTTTGCCGCACTGCTTCATCTTTAAATTCAGGAAGGCGGGCAGTACGTAAAATGGTTCCGCCCCGATTAACAATATCAGAAACAGATTTACGTTCTAATTTCTCAATTTTTCCTTCAATAAGGCCTTTATAGCCATCATAAACGCCATAAACTTCAAGTCCATAAGATAGACCTGCACGAACTACCGCTCTAATGGCGCAGTTCATTCCGGGTGCGTCACCGCCCGAAGTAAGAATTCCAATTCGTTTGACCATGAAGAAACCTCTTTCTTCTTTAAAAACCTCATTCATTATAAAGCCGCCTTTCTTTACGATAAATAGGCAAAGAATAGGAAGAGAGATATGATATTGCATATGCACGAGTTTTCTTCTTTTACAACACTCTCCGCGCTACGCCTACGCGCCCTATATGGAAATGATTGGGAAAGTTTATCGCAGTTATACGCGCCTATTTTAGGAAGCGCTGCTTTAGGCTTATATGGCGCTTTATATGGATTTGCTTCTAGTGCAAAAAAGATAAAAGTCGCGGATTTTTGCCAGCAATATGAGCTTAGCAAAGGTGATTTTTCTGGTTTACTTTCTTCCCTAGAAGCTTTGGCTTTAATCCGTACCTATCAAAAAGAAAATCACTATACATTTGTTCTCTACTCTCCTTCTACTCCTAGAGATTTTTTCCGTAACGTTTTGTTAAGGGGATTACTCGAAGAAAAAGTAGGGAAAAAGGAAAGTGACCGTTTGCGTCTTTCCTTTAATCCTCCTCCTTTACCAGAAGGGGAAGATGTCTCTTCTGGCTTCCGTAATGTCTATGGCGATTCTTCTTTTGCTCATTTAGGAAACTTTGAAAAAAGAGACTCCATCCATAGTGACCGCGCGCATATTCGGATTGGGATGAATGAAGCTACCTTCCTAGAAGAATGGGAAAAGATGATGGGAAAAAGTGCATCACCTTCCCCCTTATTTAGTGAGCAAGAGTTACGCGATATTGGCCGCTACGCTGTGCTTTATGGTTATGACGAGGAAAGTGTTGCCGGCTTTGTACGTGAATCTTTCTCTTATGCTAAGCCTTTTGGAAAACGTGTAGATTTTTCTAAATTAGAATCTTTATGCCTCGAAAAGAAAAACTTTATGAAGCGTTTAGAAGAGAGAAAAAGAGGAAGAAATATCGTTCCTGGTCAGTCGGACTTTGCCAAAGAATTACGGATTATGGAACGCAGCTCTCCCGTCGACTATTTATCTCATTTACAAAACGGAGGAGTGCCTTCTAAAGCAGACATTAAAATTGTGCAGTATCTCAACAAAGAGATGGGTTTAAATGCCCAGACTATCAATGCTTTGCTCTCTTACTTAGCAAGTAAACATGATGGAGTGATTAGTCGCGCTTTAGCAGAAAAAATAGCCTCCTCCTTGTTAAGGGCAAATATTGAAACAGCCTTAGATGCTTGCGATTATTTAAAAGAACAAGATGAGTCCAAGAAAAAAGGCGAGAAAAAGGAAAAAGAAAGTGTTTCTCCTTCTAAAAAAGAACCTTCTATCTTAGAAGAGAAAAAAGAAGAAGATATTTCGGAAGAGGAAGCTTGGGATATTTTGGGAGGCAAGTGATGAAAAACGAAAAAAGCGTGAAAGAAACGTTAGAAAAAGTGCAAAATGATCTCTCTCTTGAACAGGGAGAAGATTTATTCGCTTCTCTTCTTTCTGATCAAAAAGTCATGCAAAATTTTCTCTCGCTTGGCTTTAGGGAAGAGGATGTCAAAGACTATTTAATTCCTTTATCAGAATATCAAGCTTCGCTTCATGCCTGCGCGCACTGCAAAAACGTGAACGCATGTCAAAACTCCATCCCTCACTTTACTTATCAGCTAGCGGTAGAAGATGATGGAAGTCTTGGTTTACGGATGGGAAGATGTGAAAAAATCTTAGAAAAAGAACTTGCGGCAAGCCGCTTTCTTCTTCGTGATTTTCCCGAGGAGTGGCTTTTAAAATTTAAAGAAGAACCGATGACGAGAAACCGAAAAGAGGTGACTCTTGCCTATGCAAAAATGAACGCGTCAAAACCGTTTTTGTATATCAAAGGCGCTTTAGGAACGGGGAAAAGTTTCCAAGCCGCTTTACTTGCTTTGGCATTTGTTAGAAGAGGGGAAGAGGCCGCTTTTATCTCCTGCCCCAAACGCTTTGAAACGATTATGAAAAGCGTCTCTGACTATAAAAATCCAAATGCCTTCCGTGATTTATTTACGAAACTTTTAGAAGTGCCACTTCTTGTTCTTGATGATTTTGGCGCGGAATATAAAACCGCAAAGGAAAGAGACCTTTTCTTGCTGCCACTTCTAGAAGAGAGACGAAAAAAAGGGAAATTTGTTATTTTTACATCGCGTGAGAGTTATCAAGATATCGCCAAAGAATATGGCCAAATTTCCTTTGGGCAAAAACAAGGATTACGTATGAAGGAATGTTTGGAGGCAGGACTAGCAAAAGAGATAGAAATCCTTCGCCCTTCTCTTACCTCTGCCTTATAAGAGAAAGAACTTTATCAAGCTGCTCTTCTAAGTAAGAAAGAGAAGAAGAACCATCGATTAGGAATGCGCAGCGTTTTTTAACCTCGCTCATCGAAAAGGAAGGAGACAAGGCCATCGACTTAGCTGGATCTTTTCCGCGTGCAAGAAGACGCTGTTTTCGCGTCTCTTCCTCCGCATATACAAAAAGAAGATAATCGCATTCTTTTTCAATGGGGGAGTTAAAAAGAAGAGGAACTTCTATAGCGATATTTACATTTTCACAGCACTTACTCAAAAATGTATGAATCTTTTGATACACCAAAGGATGAATTTTCTCTTCCACTTTTTCTAAAATACGTTTGTCTTTTAAAAAGAGAGATAACAATTTTTTACGGTCAATTTTCCCTCTACGAATAAGAGAAGAAGAAACGTTTTCTCTCATCCATTTGATGATTTCTTTTTCTTCATAAAGCTGATGAACAACTTCATCTGAAGATAAAGTTTGAAAGCCGTTTTCTTTAAAATAAGAAAGGGTAGCACTTTTGCCTGCGGCAATCTCGCCAGTAATGCCAATAAGAATTCCTCTCTCTTTTCTTTTTTGGCAAATAGGACAATAAGTAGTACCACGTCCTCCTACCAAAATATGGCGAAGAGGGGAACTGCATCTAGGACAAAGTTCGCCCTCTTTTCCATATACTTTTAAAGACACCTGGAAGCGGCCATCCATATTTTTTTCTGGGTGATAGGAACGAATTGTGCTTCCACCTTCTTCGATTGCTTTACTTAAGATAGAACTTGCTTTTTCCTTTAAAAGGCTCACTTCTTCTTCCGAAAGAGAAGATGCTTTTTGTAAAGGATGGATTTTTGCCGCAAAAAGCGTTTCATCGGCATAAATATTGCCAATTCCTGCAATAATATGCTGATCCATTATCGCTTCTTTTATGGGCTTTTTGCAGGGTTTTAGAAGTTGATAAAGCTCTTTTGCAGAGATATCCCAAATTTCTTTTCCAAGGTGAGAGAGAGGCGGAAGAGAAAAGGCGTCCTCTTCTCTTCTAATTGTGAATTGACCAAACTTTCGGACGTCCATATAAACAAGAGTTTCACCACTATCTAAATCGAATGCACAAATATCGTGTTTTTCTTTTTCTTCTTTTAAGCTTCGAATTTGATATTTTCCCTCCATGCGAAGATGAGAAAGTATTACTTTATGATTTGTTAAATGAAAAAGGAGATACTTGCCATATCCTGTAACATTTAAGAAAGTTTCTCCTTTTAGGAAAGCGCAAAATTCTTCTTTTGGGACAAGAATATTTTTCTCGCGATAAATAGAGAGGTCTGTAATCTTTTTACGTGCGAGATTTTTCGATAGCAGCGCTGCCACCGTTCTCACTTCTGGTAATTCTGGCATATTACTCCTTACAGTCGTACCAACTGCGTCCTTCTCCTTCTTCCACAGTTAGCTTTACATTTAATGGCAAAGCACTCACCATTATCTTTTTAATTTCTGGAATAAGAAGCGGCATTTCTTCTTTTTTCATAACAAAAATAAGTTCGTCATGAATCTGCAAAATCATCTTGCAAGAGGTATGAGGAAGAGAAGATAAATAGGCATCTACTTTTAACATAGCAGATTTAATTAAGTCGGCAGCAGTGCCTTGAATTGGCGCGTTCATTGCTGCCCGGCGTGCTGCTTCTCTTTTTGGGAAACTAGCGTCATGAATATCACGTAAATAACGCCTTCTTCCAAGCAGAGTTTCGACATAGCCGTTTTCCTCTGCCTTTTTCACCACCTCATCGAGGAAGGTTTTAATCTCGGGATAAGCTTCATAAAAAGAGGTAATAATGTCTTTTGCCTCTTGGAAAGAAACACCAATTTGCTCTGCTAGTCCGTGAATAGTAGAGCCATAAATAATAGCGAAATTCACCGCTTTCGCTTTTCTTCTCTCTTCGTGAGTAACCTCTTCATGATGAAAGATTTTTCTTGCGGTTTCTAAATGAACATCTCTTCCTTCTTCAAAGACTTTTTGATAAGCGGTAGAAGAAGCCATTTCCGCTAAAATTCTAAGTTCAATTTGTCCATAGTCGAAGGATACAAAGCAAACAGAAGGATCATCATAGTAAAAAGCTTTTCGTACAAGTCTTCCTTCTTCCTCTCTTGCACCAATATTTTGTAGATTCGGGGAAGAACTACTCAGTCTCCCTGTAGAGGTTTCGCACTGATTGAAATAGGTGTGAATTTTATGATCGCTTGCAATGTGCGGAGTAAGGCCATCAATATAAGTAGAAAGCAATTTTTGGTATTTGCGGTATTCTAAAATATCGTTAATAACGGGATGCTTATCGATGAGTTCATGAAGTGCTTCTACGGAAGTGCCTTTGCTCTTTTTGCTTTCTAGATGAAGCTCTTCATATAAAAAGTGACTCATTTGCAAAGGAGAATTCAAATTAAACGGCTCTTTTGCGTAAGATAAAATCTTCTTCTTACTCGCTTCGCGCTTTTCTAAAAACTCTTCGCGGTAGGTATTTAACACTTCTTCATGAAGAGGGATTCCTTCTTCTTCCATTTTTTCGAGAACAAAAGTAAGAGGGAATTCAATTTCTTCATAAAGTTTTTTCATTCCCATGCCTTTGAGAAGTGCAGCGTTCTTTTTCACCTCTTGGCCAATAAAGAAAGATGTATAGGCAGAAATTTCTTCCTCTTTTTCTGGTTTAATATAGCCATTTTTCTCTAGCAAATAGGTAAAGTCTTTTTTCTCACCTGCATCAAGTAAATATGTACTTAGATAAAGATCATCTTGAATTCCGTTTATCGCAATCCCTTGTTTATGAAGTGCATAGGTGACTAGTTTCGCGTCATAAACAAGCTTTTTCTGATTTTCCTCCGCAAAATAAGAAAGAAGAAAGGGGTTTTGCAGAGTTTCTTCTCGTGAGGCAGTAAAAACTCTTTTTCCATCCGATAAAGAGAGATAAGTGAAATCTTCTTCGTGATAATTGCCTTTGGGAACGTAAACAAAAAGTGATAAAGCCTCGCTAAAATCAAGCTCGGTAAAAGAAGAGACAAAAAGAGGTTTCGCAAGTCTACTTTCTTCCTCCTCTTTGCGTAACTTTTTTGGTAAACGCGTTAAAAAGTTACGAAATTCATATTGCGAGGCAAAAGCGGCCGCTTTTACAGGAGAGTAACCTTCATAAAAGAGTTCCTCTTCTTGAAAGGGCAAAAGCAAATCATCTTTAATTTTGGCAAGGCGGTAAGAAAGCCATCCCTCTTTCTCACCAAGACGGATTTTTTCTCCGATTTTTCCCGGTATTTCCTCTTTTTTCTCCATAATGGAGGTAAAAGAACCATATTCTTGCAATAGTTTTACTGCGGTTTTTTCTCCAATACCTTTAATGCCAGGTAAATTATCGGAATCATCTCCGCGTAGTCCCTTATAATCCACAATTTGGGCAGGAGTTAAGCCAAGACGGTCTTTTAACGCCTCTATATCCATGACTTCATTTTCGGATAACCCTTTTTTAGGAAGCACCACCCGGATATGAGAATCAATTAACTGTAAATAATCTCGGTCACTTGTGTATAGAAATACATCCATCCCTTTTTGCGAACACTTTTTGGCTAAAGAACCAGCAATATCATCTGCTTCTACACCGTGTTCTTCATAATGAGCAATGGATAAAGAATCGAGTAATTCTCGAGAAATAGGGAACTGCGGAATTAAATCTTCCGGGCAAGGTTTTCTCGTTGCTTTATATCCTTCATATTCCTCTTTTCGGAAGGTGTGGCTATCCGCGTCAAAGGCAACAAAAAAGATATCTCCTTTTTCTATCTCATTCAGAATATGAGAAAGCATATTGCTGAAGGCGTAAATTGCATTGGTAGGAATACCGTTTTTTGTCCGCATAAGCGGGCCATCTCCGTGCGAAGTTGCGTAATAAGCACGAAAAAGAAGTGAATTTCCATCAATAATGACTGCTTTCATCTTTTGCTCCCTTCTTCCGATAAAGGAATGATTTGTTCCACGATATAGTTTTGCTTTTTTTGATAAAAGTTGCGTCTAGTTAAGGCTAAAATAGGTCGATCTACTTTTAGATAAGAGTAATAACGAGAATAAGTTTCTCCCCAAAGAGTAAAACGCACTTCTGATGTTTCATCCATCAGTTCTACAAAAGCCATTTGTCTGCCGTTTTTTGTCGTTCTAGCTTCTACGCTTTTAATCATGCCGTATGTCCAAGCAGGGGAGGGGGAATCATCTAAATCAGAAAGAGCTATTGCGCCGCGCTTTTGAATGGTTGCACGGAAGGCAGATAAAGGAGAGCCAGATAGCATAATGCCAAGCGCTTCTTTCTCCGCCTCAAGCTTTACTAAATAGTCCTCTTCTCTTTCCTGATAAGAAGGCTTTTCAATGGCAAGGTTTAAAAAGACTGTTTGGCCATCTTGCCCCACAAACATTTCGGCATAATGGAGAGCACTAGCGGCAGTAGCGCGTAAAGTTGCCCTATTTTTGTGGAAACAGTCGCAAGCGCCTCCGTCGATAAGACGGATAAGATAGGGAAGAGTTAAACCATAACCTTTTGCTCTTTTTGCAAAATCAAAAAAGTCGAGATATTCACCCTTTTCAAGTCTTTCTTCGGTAAGAGAGAGCGTCAAAGAGGAAGGAATTCCTTTGATAAAGGACAAAGGAGAACGGATACCATCTTTTTCTGCGTGAAAAGAGAAAGCAGAAGCGTTAAGCGAAGGTAACAGAAGCTTTACTCCCCTTCTTTTTAGTTCGGATAAGGTATTACGGAACTTCTTTTCTTCGCTATTCATCGTAGCTAAGATGCAAGAATAAAATTCTTTAGGGAAGTGCGCTTTTAAATAAGCCATTTGGCAAGTTAAATAGGCATAAGATACCGCGTGTGATTTATTAAAACCGTAGTTTGCGAAGCGCTCAATTAAGGCATACAAAGCTTCAGCTTCTTTCTCTTTCTTTCCTTTTTTGATGACCGCTTCTACAAACCGGGGCTTCAAGGAAAGTAATTTTTCGTGGTCTTTTTTAGAAATTGCCCGGCGGAATAAATCCGCTTCTCCATACTCCATCCCTGCCAAACTTCGGCATATTTCCATAATCTGTTCTTGATAGACGATAATGCCGTATGTTTCTTTTAAAATCGGTTCTAATTCCGGGAATAAATAAGTAGTTTTCTCTTCTCCTGCCTTCCGCTTTGCATAGGTGGAGATTTGTTCCATTGGTCCAGGACGGAAAAGGGCTTCAATCGCAGCAACATCTTCAAAGCGTTCTGGCCTTACAAGGCGAATCGCGTTTTTCATACCTGGACTTTCGAGCTGAAATAGTCCCATCGTCTCGCCTTTTTCAATCAAAGACAAAGCTTCTTTATCGCGGATTGGTAACTCTTCATAAGTTAAATGGACGCCTTCTTCCTCTTCTATGCTTTCTAAAATAGAACGAATAAGGGACAAATTTCGTAGTCCCAGAAGGTCCATTTTTAAAAATCCTTGTTCTTCTAAATAATCTTTTTCTAGCTGCGCAATTTGTCCTTCAGAAGGAGAGAGTTCAATAGGAAGTACTTTTGCTAAAGGGGTTTCATTGAGAAGAATCCCAGCAGCATGTAAACCAGCTTGTCGGGGAAGTCCTTCTATTTTGGCTGCTAAAGAGACAATATTGAGATAATAAGTGTCGCTTTTTACATAATCACGGAAGATGGGATTTGTTTTGTAATCTTCGCGCAAAGAGATTTTTTCATTTAAGATGCTTCCACATAATAAATTAATGTCATGAACAGGGATCGAATAGACTCTGCCAATATCACGCAAAGCTTCTTTTGCTCCAATTGTTTGCGTGGTAAGAACATGCGCGCATCTCTCTTTTTGATACTTTTCTGAAAGATAGGCGACAACTTCTTCTCTTCTAGTATCTTCAAAGTCCACGTCAATATCGGGCATACTTTGTCTTTCTGGATTTAAAAAGCGTTCAAAAAGAAGGCCGTGCTCTAAAGGATCGGGCTGAACAATTCCAAGCGCATAAGAAACAAGAGACCCTGCTCCAGAACCTCTTCCTGGTCCTACCAAAATTCCTCTCTTTTTGGCAAAAGATACATAATCGGCAACAATAAGGAAATAATCGGAATATCCCATTTTGGCAATAATGGAAAGCTCTTCTTCTAAGCGCGCTAGATAGGCAGGATTATCTTTCCCTTTTTCTTTTAATTTTTGATGCGCTAAAGCGCTTAAGTAAGCATCCGCTCCCATCTCTTTTGCTTCAGGGAAGCGGAGTAAACTTCCTCTTTTTTGGATGTAGGAGAAAGAAGAACTTTGCAAAACCTCATTTGTTTTTTCAATTTCTTCCTCTAAGTAATATTTTTTTAGCTCTTCTAAACTAGGGAAAAATTCTTCTCCTTCCGCCTTTTGAACAGTAAGAGTTTCTCTGCTACGAATAGCATTTAAAATAAGAAGACTTACCGCATCCTCTTTTTTGGGGTAGCGAATCGCAGGAAAAGCCATAATGTCTAGGGAATGGCTTTTTGCAAAATCCCGCCAATAACGCAGAAAATTTTCATCTTTGCTTTTTGGTAATCCTAAAGAAAGATGCGAATAAGCTTTCGCTAACTTCTCCCAAAAAGAAGAAGGATAACTAATTTTTTCTTTTAAAGAAATGACAGCGTATAAACCTTCACTATGCCGATAAAAATCTTCTTCTTTTAAAGTGAGATTAACTCTTTTTTCTTCTAAAAGAAGTAAGTTTTGATAGCCTTTTTCATTTAAAACAAATAGGCATAACTCAGGAAAAAGGGAAAAATGCGTGCCGTAAATAGGTTTTATCCCTTTCTTCAAGCAGCTATGTGTAAAAGGCGCATATCCTGCAAGAGTGTTTAAATCACATAAAGCACAAGCAGAGTAGCCCATCTTCTTTGTGTAGTCGATAAGGGTTTCTGGGGTAAAGGCACTCTGTAAGTAAGTAAAGCCGCTATACGTATTTAAAGCGATAAAACTCATCGCTAAATTATAACGAAGAAAAGAGAGTTCGAGGAGTTAAGGAAACAAAAAAGACGGAGTGAGAAACTCCGTCAATTTTTTTAGAACAAAGCATTTAAATCAGCAATAAAGGCATCTAGTTCCGTTAAATCTTTGATCTTTGCTCCGGAGGCTTGGGGATGACCTCCACCGCCCCACTTTTGAGCAACCTTGGAAATGTCTTTCTTTTTGCTGCGGATAGAGATACGCCAACAAGGTTCTTTTGGATCATTATCTTGCGTGATACTGCACCAAGCTTCAATCCCTTCAATATTCGAGAACATATTGACGTGTTCTTTGCCTCTTTCGGAAGTTAAACCGAGTTCTTTTAGCCCATCATCAGAAAGCAAATAATAGGCAACTCCTTTTTCGGTTACGACATAGTGATTGAGGACATACTTTTGAAAAGCCAAGTCATCAATGGTTTTCTCATACATTGACAAATAAATGCTACGAATATCAATTCCTTGATCGATAAGGTAGGCTGCCGCGCTAAATGTTAAAGGGGAAGTGGATGAATACATAAAGCGTCCACTATCGCCAACAATCGCGATATATAAAGCTTTTGCAGCTTCCTTCGTCCACTTCACTTTTTTACCAAAACTCTTTAAAAAGGCGGTAACAATCTCCCCGCAAGAAGCAGTCTCTTCATCAACAAAAGAGAGATGACTAACATCAGGAAGATTAAAAGGATGGTGGTCTAATTTGATAACCTTTTTGGCTTTTAAGAAACGGGGATCGGCAATACGTGCTTGATCACCAACGTCTAACACAATCGCTAAAAAATCTTCATCAAACCAGGAGTTTGGTAACTTTTCCGGTGCTTCAAATAAGCGCGGGACAAAGACAGGATGCGTATCTCCAACTTGATGAATTTCTTTTTCGGGGAAGTTCGCTTTTAAAAACTCTACCATGCCAAACTGGCAACCTAACGCGTCATAATCCGGTTTAATATGGCGGAAAACACAAATGCGGTCAAAAGCTAAAATCTCTTTGCGAAGTGCTTTAAAGATAGCAGCGTTTTTCTTGATATATAGGTCGAGAGCTGTCTTGGCCATTAAAGGGTACCCTCCCAAGCTTTGTAGCAGTCACGGGCAATCATAACCTCTTCATCGGTAGGAATAATGGCTACTTGGATTTGCGAAGACGGTTTACTGATAAGACCCTCTTTGCGGTTATAGCTAATATTCTTTTCCCAGTCAATTTCTAGGTGTAGTGCTTCCTGACATCTTTTTAAGATAAGTTCACGGAAGGTTTCGCTATTTTCCCCGATCCCAGCGCTGAAGATAATCATATCTACTCCGCCAAGACGAACAAAATATTGTCCGATATAATCGGCGATTCTTCGTGCAAATAAGTTCGCCGCGCGAAGCGCCTTTGGATTGCCATTTTTCATAGCCTCTTCAATGTCTCTTGTATCATTGGAAAGTCCGCCAGAAACACCAAGAAGACCAGATTCTCTATTTAAAATTTCATAGATTTCGTGAACGTCTTTTCCTGTGCAAGTACTGATGTAGTCTAATACACTTGGGTCAATATCACCGGAGCGAGTGCCCATCATAACTCCTCCTAAAGGAGTAAGGCCCATCGATGTTGCCACGCATTTTCCATCGCGTATTGCCGCTAAAGATGCACCAGAACCAATATGACAAGTAATAATTCTTGTGTCCTTTTTATCATGGAAATAGTCGTGAATCGCCTTTTCCGCTAAATATTGATGGGAAGTGCCATGCGCGCCATAGCGGCGGCAATCATATTTTTCTGTCCATTCTTCTGGAATAGGGAAGATGCTATCTTCCTCTTCCATGGTGCGGTGGAAGGCGGTATCGAATACGGCAATGGCCTTGGCTTCAGGAAGAGCTTCTTTAAAAGCGTGGAAACCAAGTAAATGGGCAGGCGCGTGCAGAGGATCTAAAGGGATTAATTCGCGAATTTTCTCTTCATTTTCTTCCGTAAAATAGGCACTTTTTGCAAAATATTTTCCGCCTTGTACCACGCGGTGCCCGACAACAGCAATTTCTTTTAAAGAGGCAACCACTCCCGAGCTTTCTAACGCTTTGAGAATCAGTTCCACTCCTTTTGCGTGATCTAAAATAGGGAGGATATCTTTTTTATCTTCCTTTCCTCCTTTAAATTTAAAGATGGCATCTTCGTGACCAATTCTTTCTACCATACCAGAGGCAATGACTTTTTCTTCTGGCATTTCGTATAACTTGTATTTAATAGAGGATGAACCGGCATTGACTGCTATAACCTTAATCATTTTGACTCCTTTTTTCTCACTAGAAGGCATTCTAACCGCCCTTTTATTCTTTTTCCATGCGCGAAGTGCTTGTTTGCTGGTAGACTTTGCATAGGAAAAAGGAAAAAGGAGTAAAAATATGGCTTACGGCATCCTCTACGATTATCTAATGGGGCAATCGATTGACGCATATAAATACTTTGGCGCTCATTTTGGTTATTGCCCATTACCAGACGAAAAAGGTGAAACACATAATGTTTCTGGTGTTTGGTTTCGTTTGTACGCTCCCTTAGCGCAGCAAGTGTCTGTGATTGGCGAATGGAACGATTGGAACCCAGAAAGAAATCCTATGAATAAAATTGATGATTCTGGGGTTTATGAAACTTTTGTTCCTAATTTATATAACTATCAAACTTATAAGTTCCACTTCAAAAATGCCCGTGGGGAATGGGTGGATAAGGCAGATCCCTTCGCTTTCTTTAGTGAGGTTGCTCCTGCTTCATGCAGCAAACTTTATGATATTGAAGGCTTTCCGTGGGACGATGGAAAATGGATGCGTGAGCGCGATAGAAACTTTGATAAGCCGCTTTCTATCTACGAAATGCATCTTGGCTCTTGGCGAGGAGAAAGAGATGGCAGAAAACCTTCTTATGAAGAAGTTGCGGACGATTTAATCCCTTATTTACAAGAGATGGGTTACACCCATGTTGAGATTATGCCAATTGTCCAGCATCCTTTTGCGGGCTCTTGGGGATACCAAGCGACTGGTTTTTATTCGGTAGATGGACGTTATGGCAATCCGAAACAATTAATGAGTTTTGTAAACCGTCTCCATCAAGCGGGCATTGGGGCGATTTTAGACTTCGCTCCGGTGCATTTTGCAACCGACTATTATGCCTTACGTGATTTTGATGGTACTCCTTTATATGAATATAGTGATCCCGTGCATATGTATAGTCCTTGGGGCTCCTGCCAATTTGATTTAGGAAAAGATCCGGTACGTTCCTTCTTAATGTCGGCCATGAATTATTTCCTCTCTTATTATCACTTCGACGGAATTCGCGTAGATGCGGTAAGTAATATTGTTTATTGGGACGGGAATAAGGCAAAAGGTGAAAATACAGGAGCCACCGAATTTATCCGCCGCTTAAACGGCAAAATTCATTATGAGCATCCCGATGTGATGATGATTGCAGAAGACTCTACTGATTTTACTGGCGTAACAAAGCCTTTAGAGTATGGGGGACTTGGCTTTGACTATAAGTGGGATTTAGGCTGGATGAATGATACGTTAAAGTATTATTCCAAAGACCCTATCTATAAAAAATGGGAACATAACAAACTGACTTTCTCGATGGCCTATTTCTTTAGTGAAAATTTCCTTCTTCCTTTAAGCCATGACGAGGTAGTGCACGGAAAAGGAACCATCATCAACAAACTTTATGGCGATTATGATACAAAGTTTGCCCTTTTAAGGAATTTATACACTTATCAGTATGCCCATCCCGGGAAAAAGCTTTCTTTTATGGGGAATGAACTTGCTTCCTTTGATGAATGGAATGAGCTTCGTTCTCTTCCTTGGAATTTATTAAGTTTCCCCAAACATGACTCGGTACGGCGCCTCATTCGTGATTTAAATCTTATTTATCAGGCAGAAGACGCAATGCATATGGAAGAGTATAACCCTGCTCGTTTCCAGTGGACGATGGTGGATAACTGTGATCAGTCTGTATTTGCTTTTGAAAGAGAATATGGCGATTCTGACTTGCTCTTCGTCTTTAATATGACTCCAAATTATTACGAAGGATATGAGGTTGGTTGTATGCATGAAGGGGTCTATGAAGAACTCTTTAATAGCGATAAGGATGTTTATGGAGGTTGGAACAACTATAACGGCCTCCCTTGCACTTCTTATCCTGGTGCACCAGAAGGACGCCCTTACCATATTTCTATCAAACTTGGCGCCTATGCCTCGATGATTTTTAAGCGCCATATTGAGAAAGAAAAACGTTCTCCGAATAGCACAGTTTCTGTCTTAGAAGTTACTCCAAAAGATCCTGATCCTATCTTTAAAGGAAGAAAAAAACCGATTCGGGTGCTTCCTTTAAGCGAAAAAAAGAGTAAAAAAGGAGAGGCAAAAGGAGCAAAATCTCCTGCGCACACAAAAGTTAGTAAAGCAAAAACGAAAAAAGGAAAATAATTTATGAAACAAATTAGCAACGATATGTTTGCGAATAAAACTGCTTTTAAAGAAGAATTCGCACGTCGCTTAGAAGAAAGATACGGCCGTTCGGTCAAAGATTCTCACATTACAGAACGTTATGTCGTTTTAGGAGAAATGGTGAGAGATTATGCCGGAAAAGACTGGAGAATTTGCCGTGAAGATATTTTAAAAAATGCCAAAAAACAGTGCATTTATTTCTCCATGGAGTTCTTAATTGGCCGTTTGCTTTTAAATAATATGCAAAACCTTGGCGTTTATAAGATTGCCAAGGACGGATTAGCAGATTTAGGCGTTGATATTAATGAACTCGAAGATCAAGAACCCGATGCTGGACTTGGAAATGGTGGTCTTGGAAGACTTGCTGCCTGCTTCTTAGATAGCGCAGCATCTCTTGGCTATCCTTTACATGGCAACACTATCCGTTATGATTACGGCTTTTTTAGACAAAAGTTTGTTGATGGAAAGCAGGTAGAATTACCAGACCAATGGCTTTCCGATGGTTTTGTTTTTGAGGTGAGAAAGCCAAAGCACGCTGTAGAGGTAAAGTTCTACGGCAACGCGGAAACCTATCTAAAACCAGACGGAAATTATGCTATTCGCTTAGTGAATGCGAGAGCCATTCGCGCTGTTCCTTATGATGTATCAGTGGTTGGTTATCATAACAAGGTTGCTAACACCTTACGTTTATGGTCGGCTGAGCCTAGCACAGAAAATCTCCCCACTGATTGCTCTTTTAATGAATATTTATCGACCTTAAAAGAGTTAACCTTCGGTTTATATCCTGATGATTCTACTGAGCACGGACGTTTACTCCGCCTTCGCCAGCAATATTTCTTAGTTTCTGCAGGACTTCAGTCTACTATGCGCGGAGAAATGCGGCGATATGGCTCATTAGAACACTTCCATGAACATTATGTGTTCCAGTTAAATGACACGCACCCCATTTTAGCGATTCCTGAAATGATGCGTCTTTTAATGGATGAATATGGCTGGGGATGGGATGATGCTTGGAAATGCGTACAAAAGAGCATCGCTTATACCAATCATACTGTCATGCCAGAAGCGCTTGAGAGATGGCCGGTTCACTATGTACAAATGCTCCTTCCTCGTATTTATATGATCATTGAAGAAATTGATCGCCGCTTTAATGCCTTTATGAATGAACAAGGTATTGACGAAGGGAAGAAGTACCAAATGCGCATCATTAAAGATGGGCAAATCCACATGACAAACATGGCAATTTATGCGGGTTTCTCGGTAAATGGTGTTGCAAAATTACACACGAACATCTTAGAAAACTTTACCTTCCGCGCTTTCTATGAAACTTTCCCAGAAAAGTTCAATAATAAGACAAACGGGGTCACTCACCGCCGCTGGTTACTTTATAGCAACCCCAAACTTGCTGAGTTAATTTCTTCGCGTATTGGCGATTCCTGGATTATGCATCCAGAAGATCTCATTAAATTTAATGATTACGCCAGCGATGAAACGACAAAGAAAGAAGTCATGGCCATCAAGCTCGAAAATAAGAAAGAATTTGCCGCTTTTGCAAAGAAAACGTATGGTATCGAGCTTGATCCAAACAGTATTTTTGACTCACAGATTAAGAGATTACACGCTTATAAGAGACAAATTATGAACGTGTTCCGTCTCATGTATCTTTATCAAAAAATACAAAATGATCCTAATTTCAAAATGATTCCTCATACTTATATTTTTGGAGCAAAAGCCGCTCCTTCTTATGAGTACGCAAAGCGCATCATTGAACTGATCTTATCTGTGCAAAATGTCATTAATTCTGATGAAAAAGCTTCTCGCTTTATGAAAGTTTGCTTTGTGGAGAATTATGGCGTTTCTTTAGCAGAACGTATCATTCCTGCGACAGATATTTCTGAGCAAATTTCTACAGCTGGAAAAGAAGCTTCGGGAACAAGTAACATGAAGTTCATGATGAATGGTGCTTTAACACTTGGAACTTTAGACGGAGCCAATATCGAAATTGCCGATTTAGCAGGAAAAGAAAACGAAATTATCTTCGGTCTTACAGAGCCTGAAGTGAATGAGCTTTTTGCATCTGGTAACTACAATCCTTGGGACTTATATAACAGCGATCATGATATTAAAAATGTCATGGATTCTCTCTTTAATGGTCCTTGGGCCTTTGGCAAAGGTGACCGTTTCCGCTATATCTTTGATGAGATTATGAATCATGGCGATCAGTTCCTTATTTTGAAAGACTTCCATAGTTATTTGAAAGCAAGCAAAAAAGCGGATGATTTCTATAGCGACACCTCAAAGTGGGCAGAAGCTGCTATTCATAACATCGCCAGCAGTGGTTATTTCTCCAGTGACCGCACCATTGAAGAATATAACCGTGATATTTGGCACTTAGAACGCCTTTTAGAGGGGAAAAAGTGAGAGAGAGTTTAAGTGAGCTATTTGTTGCTCAACAAAAACTTGATGCAAGAATTATTGAAGAACATCACGCACCTTATGAAAAAACCATGAAGGAACGCGTTTTAGCATTCCTTGTGGAACTGGGAGAGATGGCCAATGAGACACGCTGCTTTAAGTACTGGTCTTATAAAGGCCCCTCTCCAAAAGAGGTGATTCTCGAGGAGTGGGCGGATGGTCTTCACTTCTTGCTTTCTCTTGGCATCGCTCTAGGCGTGGAATCTTATGAGCATGAAATGCGCTTAGAAAGTTGCTCTTTGGTAGAACAAATTTTAAAGTGTTACCATTTAGCAGGAGAATTAGTGAGTGAGATTAAGCCGCAAGCATATGCCATGCTCTTTTCTGCTTATTTAAATTTGCTTCCTCTTCTTGGTGCTGATTTTGCAGAAGGAAAAAAGGCTTACTACGCAAAACTAGAAATTAATTACGCAAGACAGGATGGTGGCTATTAATGAAGTTAACGAAAATTCAGTATTCCTTATTAACTGGCACCGTGCTTGCCATTATGCCCTTTCTTCTTTTTGCAATACCGGGATACTTTGGCATTGCTAGTGGGGAAGAGATTGGCACAACAGTTCCTTTATATAGCTATCTCTCTTCTTTTTCGGATATCACGCAGCCTGTTACTTTATTTACGCTTGGGGGAGCGATGGTGCTATGCGGCATCATCCGTCTATTCTCTCTTCTAGATAAGAAGATTGAGCATCGCGATAAGTATTCTTTTTGGACTTACATTGCCTATATTTTCCTTGCTGTAGCGTATGGAATTTGCTGTTATTACTTTCAGTCGACCATCTCTTTTCTTTGCTCTTTAATCCCGTCTGCTGTACCTTTAATCTTACTTTTTGTGGAAGCACACTTTTATAGCGCCGAACTTTAGTAGAAAATTTTTCGAATTTTAAAAAATGAAAAAGTTCCGATTTTATCGGAACTGTTTTCTTTCTTGTCCTTTGTAAGGAATGTTATCTACGAATTGTGGATAAACAAGAACGGTTTTACCCCCATAAATAATGGCATGACATATGAGGAATCCGCTCGTGCGTTAAACACATTTGGTCAAAGAATACGTACTTTACGTGTAAAAAAAGGCTGGACTCAGGCTGAGCTTGCTTCGCGTTTAAGTGTGTCTGACAAAGCGGTTTCCAAATGGGAGTGTGGACACGGCTATCCCGATTTACTCTCTATTTTACAAATTGGTAACTTATTTGAAGTAACGATGGATTTTTTACTTTTAGGAATTGAGGAAGAAGCTTTTTAATATTTCTCTCCCTCAATTTGACTTTCGTAGGTTTTCACTTGCTCTCCAATATCTAAATCACGGAACTGATTCATATAAAGCTGGTAGTAATAACCTTTCTTTTGCATGAGCTGCTTGTGATTCCCTTCTTCGATAATACTTCCTTCCTGCATGACTAAAATCCTGTCACAATGGACAATGGTAGATAAACGGTGAGCAATCGAGATAGATGTTCTGCCTTTGAGTAACTTCAGTAAAGCGTTTTGGACAAGTGCTTCTGTTTCGGTATCTATGGAACTAGTCGCTTCATCTAAAATCAAAATAGACGGATTTCTCACCAAAGCACGCGCAAAAGAGAGAAGCTGCTTTTGCCCCTGTGAGAGAGAACCTCCACCCTCTTCTAAATAAGTATTGTATCCATCTTTTAAAGACATGATTTCATCATCAATACCTACAATTTTGGCTGCCTCTCTAACCTCTTTTAACGTTGCATCTTCTTTGCCATAGGCAATATTTTCAAAATAAGTACCTTTAAAAGCGAAAGGGGACTGCTGAACATAACCAATATTAGAATGTAGCCAGTGCAAAGATCTGTCGCGATAAGAGACTCCGTCTAATAAAATGTCTCCTCCTGTAGGTTCATAAAAGCGGCAAAGCAAATTCACTAAAGTTGTTTTTCCAGAACCAGTTTCTCCCACAATAGCAAGGGAAGTTCCTGCTTCAATGTGGAGCGATAAAGGATGAATGACTTCAATGCCGTTTGCGTAATGGAAAGACACTTCTTTAAAATCAATCGTGCCATTTAAAGGAGAATATTCTTCTTCTTTTGGCGCAAGAGATGTGCCAAAGCGCTCCACAATTTCATCCCGGTCTTGCACCTCTGGAACCTCATCAAGAAGTTGCCCTACCTTTTCTGCGCCTGCCTGCGAGGCCATGATTTCACTTGCTAATTCCGAAAAAGACTGCAAGGGGTTATAAATATTGCCGACAAAGGAAATAAATAAAACAATTGTCGCACTTAAGGCAATAATGGTTTCTTCGTCTCCTCCACCCTGAATCATAAAAATGCCGCTTAAAACAACAATTGCAGTTGTAATACCGGAAAGAAGCTGCAAAGAAGGAGTTAAATAAGCATTCACGCGGCTTGCCTTAAAGCGTTTTTGCTCAACATCAGAAATAATGCCTTCCGCTTCTTGGCTCACTTCTTCCTCTATGGCTAATGTGCGGATGGTTTTGGAGCCATTAATAACTTCTGCTAACCAGCCTACAAAATAAGAATAGGCGTTTCTCGCTTTTCGCCATCTTACAAGAAGCAGCTTTTGTAAAAGGGGAACAAGCACCATGACAAATGGAGTGGACGCTAAAACAATTAAGGCGAAAATCCACGAACGACTAAACATCGATACTAACGTAAATAAAATGTCAAAAATAGACCAGAATATTTGCAAGATTTGCTGAGAAAGGGTATCGCCAAGAGAAGCTGTATCGTTATTCATTCTAGCAATTAACCAGCCTGAATTGACGCGGTCAAAGTAGGAGAAGGAAAGCTGCTGCACCTTTTTAAAGCAGTCCCGCCTTAAATCGGTCATGATGCGCATAGAAAGAATGTTTGAGAAATAGAAGTTTGTAAAAACAGCAACGCTTCTTAATAAAATTGCCGTTACCTCAAGAAGTAAAAAACCCCAAAACGGAATTGAGAATTCTAAAATTCCTTCAATGAAAGTTAAACGTAAGGGAACATCTATTACGTTTCCTTCTAGAGGAAGAGTAGCAAAAGCGCTTGTGCTTTCAATGACAGAGGCATTTAAGGTAGGGACAAGAGCAGAGTCATACCAAGAAGTGACAAGCATCGCAAAAATGGTAAGAAGAATAATGGGCCAATAACGTAAGGCGTATTTGCCAATTTTGAGCCAAATTTTTAGATTAACTTTCTCAGGAAGCGCTTCTTCAACGTTTTTCATATTAAGCCATCCTCCTTTGAATTTCCGCGATACGCTGATATAAACCTGGTTTTTCTAATAACTCTTCGTGTGTTCCCATTTCAGTTAACTTTCCGTCTTCTAAAACAAGAATAAGATCAGCGTCTTGGGCGGTAGCAACGCGGTGAGTGATAATAAAGATGGTAGAATCGCCTTTCTTTTTTCTTAAATTTGCTCTAATTTTTCGGTCAGTTTCTGTATCCACAGCAGAAAGAGAATCATCAAAAATGTAGACATGGGCGTCAGTAATCAGCGTTCTTGCCATGGCTACTCTTTGCTTTTGTCCGCCTGATAAAGACATTCCCTTTTCACCAACTGGCGTAGCATAACCTTCTTTAAGAGAGCGGATGGTATCATCAATGGAAGCGGTTCTTGCCGCTTGATATAACTCTTCTCTACTTGCCTCTTTTCTCGCTAAAAGAATATTTTCTTCAATCGTTTTACTAAAAAGAAAAGGATCTTGTAAAACAGGAACAATTTCTTTTCTTAAATGTTTCTTCTGATAGGAAGAAAGCGGCTTATCGTCTAAAAGAATTTGTCCGCTTGTGGGCTCATATAAGCGGGTAAGAAGAAGAGATAGCGTACTTTTTCCTGATCCCGTCTTGCCCATAATCGCCACAGTGGAACCTGCAGGAATATGGAAAGAAACGTCATTAAGCGCGTTTTTCTCATCATTTTCATAATGGAAAGAAACATGCTCAAAAGTAATATCACCGCGAATCTCGTCTGTAATTCCTGATTCTCTATCTTCTTCTTGAGCGTCTAAGATCACTCTTAAACGGTCGCTAGAAGCAAGATATTGTCCCATATTGGATAAACTTGTAGCGCATTGACGAAGTGGCCAAACAATCATATTAACGAAAAGGAAGGACACAACAATCGTCGACGCGTTAACTTTTCCTAAATAGGCTAAGTAAACTCCTACTCCTAAGGCTAAAGCATTACTGCCAAAAGCAAAAATATCACCCGAAGCAAAAAAGAAAGAAGACCACCTTCTCCATTTGGTGAATTTCTCCGCGTAATCATCAAGATAACGCTCAAAATTTTCGCATTCTTTTTTCTCACTTCCATAAGCGCGAACTAAACGCACACTCGCTAAATTCTCATTGATTCTTTCTGTCATTCTTCCTTCTGAATCATCCGTTGCACGGTAGAGTCTTCTTACCTTTTTCATAAGGAAGAAACTATAAAGCAGCATGACAGGAAGAAGGCCAAGACACGCTAAGGCGAGTTCATAAGACATATTAAATAAAATGGCTGAGACAAATAGGAGAGTCCAAAAAGAGTAGTTGAAGTTACTAACATCACCAATCATAAAGCGGCGTAAAACATCAACATCGCGTGTGCAAGTTTGAATTAAATCTCCGCCATCGTGTGTCTTATAAAAAGGATAGTCCACTGCAGTTAGATGGGTAAACAAAGTGCGCTGCATAGCCCCATTCATATAAGCGATTGCGTAACTACGTAAACTCATGCGGGCAAAAGAAAGTAAAGCTGTAATTAAGGTAGAAATAACAAGCGCCACAGGGAGCACAGTGATTCTGTTCTCCATCAAAAATTCATTTCCGCGTCCTCCCGTGATGAGAAAAATGACAAAACTTTCGAACGCATCGGCTTTTTCTAATTCAGTCATTCCTTGAATAGCATCAATGAGGACTTTAGTTAAGAAGATGGAAAAGGTAGAAAAAAACACTTGAACAATTTGAATAAAAAGCTGCAAAAGATAAGCGAGATGTCTACCTTCTGTAAGTTTTTTGCATGTTAAGAAGAGGCGCTTCATAACTTCATTATAGGGCGGAGCTTTTCTCTTTATCTATGAGGAAAGAAAGAAAAGAAAGAGAAAGGCTTCTCGAAGCGCTTTCATTCGTTCTATAATGCCGATAGGGGGCGAGTTCGGAGGCATCCTTATGGAAAAAAACTCGGATCGCTGGTGGCGGAACGAAGTCGGTTACATTGTCTATCCAGAAGCTTTTAAAGATGGAAATGGGGACGGAATAGGGGATTTAAAAGGCCTTATTTCTAAACTTGATTATTTAAAGGATTTAGGAGTAGGGATGCTATGGATTTGTCCTATTTTTGCCTCCCCAATGGAAGATAATGGTTATGATGTCTCTGACTATTATGCAATTAATCCGCGTTTTGGCTCATTAGAGGATTTAAAATTACTCCTTAGTGAAGCGCATGAACGCAACATCCGTATTCTTTTAGACCTTGTCTTAAATCACACTTCTAAAGAGCATCCTTGGTTTCAAAAAGCACTTGCTGATCCTTCTTCGGAAGAGAGAAGTTACTATATTTTCCGCAAAGGCAAAATGGTGGGAGATAAACTTCTTCCTCCTACTAACTGGGGAAGCTTCTTCACTCCTTCTTGTTGGGAAAAGGTAGAAGGAAGCGATGAATTTTATTTTCACGCTTTTGGAAGCGGAATGCCTGATGTGGACTGGAGTAACCCCAAAGTGCGGGAACTATATGCGGAAATTGCTGATTTCTATATTAAACTTGGTGTGGACGGCTTCCGGCTTGACGCTGTTGCTCATTTAGCAAAAGATTTAAGTTTTACCGATTCTGATTTATATGATGAAGACGGGGACGGATTTGTTTTAGATCCTTCTAAATTTTCGAATCGTCCGGAACTATTCCACTATTTAGAAGAGTTCCGCGAGAAAGCTTTAAAGGGAAGAAGCGTTTTATTAATTGGTGAGGTGGGCGGTTCTGTTCAGCCTTATGAAGGAAAAGCGTTAGCGGACCGCTTAAGTGGACCTTTGGACTTACTTTTTAATTTTGATACTGTTTGGAATAATGGAAATTTCGGCTCTATTGGGAAAAAAGACGAAGAAATTGTCACGGATGTGATGCAGTTAAAACATAATTTCACACGCTGGTACGATGCTTGTCATAACAGCTGCGATATGCCTCTATATTGGTGTAATCACGATCATCCTCGCCTTTTGGCGCAGTATGGTTCAAGAATATATCGAAAAGAATCCGCAAAAGCTTTGGCCTTAACTCTTCTTTTCCTTTATGGCACCCCCTTCCTTTATCAAGGGGAAGAGCTTGCTATGGATAATTTAATTGAAGGCAGCATCGAGGATTTTGCTGCTGATGTAGGCACTGCTGATTCGATTACTTCTTATAGAAAAGCCGGTTATAGCGACGAACAAATTTTATCTTTCTTACGCCGCGCAGCGAGAATGAATGCCAGAACACCGCTTTCTTGGGATAGTTCTCCTTATGGCGGCTTTAGCGAAGTGAAACCTCTTTTGCCTTATACAAAAGATTATTTAGCTGGTTATAACGCGAAAGTAGAACATGATGATCCTTATAGCGTCTTAAATTTCTATCGTTCTGCGATAGCGCTTAGAAAGAACACTTATTACAACAATTTGGTGCAAAATTCTCAGTTAGAATGGATTGACTGGAATCATCAAGATGTTATTTCCTATTTGCATCGCGGATATACCACGATTATGGTGATTACTAATATGCGTCCTTATCAAGTTTACTTTACTTTTAATTTCCAAATTGCGGACGTTTTACTTCATAACTATGACGGAGTGCTTCTTTCTAATCACGTGTTAACGCTTCGCCCATTTGAAAGCTATCTTCTTGTGGTGAAATAATGGACAAGATATTTCTTAAAAGTTCCTCTACTTCTTTTCCTAAAACTGCTTTTTTGTCTTTTTTAAAGGCTTCTCATATTTCTGAAGAGTCTTTTACTTCTTCTTTAGAAGGCGCTTCTCTGTTATTAGAGAGAAAAGAGAGCATGCGTTTTATTACTTCTTTTCCTGCTTTTTGTGAAGATCTCTCTTTCTCTTTAGCGGGAGTGATAGGCGGAGAGAATAACCCTTTTTTACCTCGGTTTTTACCTGGCGCATTGACCTTTTTGCCAGGGAAGATCAGCTACCCTTCTGATTTACTATTTAAAGCATTTTCTTTTGGCGATTTTTCTTTGCTTTCTGAGCTACGTTTTCCTTTTCAAGGACTTGATTATGAATTAATCAAAACAGGAGAAGAGTTTTTAAGAGCAGGACAAAGAGGAGACTACGCTTCGGAAGCTTTATACATCCACCGAAACACTCTTTTATATCGCCTTAACGCTTTTCGGGAAAAAACAGGGCTCGATTTACATGATTATCACGATGCGCTTTTCTTTGAACTTTATCTCCATTATGGCCGCCATTAAATGAGAAAAGATGAGAGGCATTCTACTTATTTTATCTTTTTGTGCGTAATGCACAAGACAGCGCTTACATTCCTGCTATAATCCCCCTAGTTAATTAAGGGAGGCTTTTATGCCATTACTAAAAAAGAAGAGTGAAGTTGTAGAAGAAAAGGCAACTTCTGCTGCCCCAAAAGAAGAGAAAAAGGCGAACGAATCCGCCAATAGTATGTCTTACGTTTCTCTTCGTCATGTGGATAAGATTTATGACAATGGAGTTCAAGCTGTCTTCGACTTCAATTTAGACATTCAAAAGCATGAATTCATCGTCTTTGTCGGTCCTTCTGGATGTGGTAAATCGACAACTCTCCGTATGATTGCTGGTCTTGAAGATATTACCAACGGCGAACTTTATATCGATGGGAACTACTCGAATGATGTTACTCCAAAAGATAGAGACATCGCGATGGTCTTCCAAAGCTATGCGCTTTATCCTCATATGACCGTTTACGATAATATGGCCTTCGGTCTTAAGATTCGTCATTTACCAAGAGCAGAAATTGATACCCGTGTTCACCGCGCTGCTAAAATCTTACAAATCGAAGAATATTTAGACCGTAAGCCAAAAGCTCTTTCTGGTGGACAGCGTCAGCGTGTTGCTTTAGGTAGAGCGATTGTCCGTAATGCTAAGCTCTTCTTAATGGACGAACCTCTTTCTAACCTTGACGCGAAATTAAGAGTCCAAATGCGTTCCGAAATTATCAAACTTCATGAAGCGCTTGGTGCTACTACAATTTATGTTACCCACGACCAAACCGAAGCTATGACCATGGCTTCCCGTATCGTTGTTATGAAACTTGGTTATATCCAACAAATTGGTTCTCCAATTGAAATTTATAACAATCCTGCCAACATCTTTGTTGCAACCTTCATTGGTTCTCCTGCTATGAACATGATGAAAGCAACTTGGAAGGGAGATAAGGTTGTTCTCCATGACCGTGAGAGAACATTTGAAGTAAAAACAACAGATGCTGTTCGCGCTTCTCATGATGAGTTCTATAAGAGAGAGATTGCTGCCGATCAAGCCCTTGTGGAAGAACTTCAAGCAGAAAATGCCGTTCACCACGATCCAAAAGTGGACGAAAAGATTGCTGCTGCGGAAGAACGTATCAGTAAATATCAAGCTTGCTTAACTGGTGAGCACGATGTGATCTTCGGTTTACGTCCTGAAGATATCCATGAAGCAAACAAAGAAAGAGAAGAACGCTACGGAGTTGCTCCTTATAGTGTCAAAGTTGAAGTTGCTGAGCTTCTTGGCCATGAATATTACATTCATACCACCTTTGGTACAGGAGACCTTGTCGCGAAGATTCCTCTTGTGAAAGAAATCAAACTCGGTGATACACTTGATATTATCTTTAATGTCAAAAAGGCTCACATCTTTGATCCTATTACTGAGAAGAGAATTTATTAATCTCGACTTTGATTATTTGGCCCCTTATGGGGCCTTTTTGTTATAATGAAAGCATGAAAAAGGCAGTTGTCTTCACTTATTCGAGTGGCATATTCTTCTTACTTGCTCTTGCTTTATTTCTTTTTGGAGAGGGGGAAGTGATGATGATTGGCGCTCTTACTTGCGCTATCCTTTTTGTTATCTTTTTTACAATCTCTTTGCTCTCTTTTTATGGGGAGTTTAAGGACGAGGATTAAGAAAAGGAATTCGCTTCAAGGGCAAATAGAAAAGGAACGCCAAAAGAAGACATCCTCCTCCTTGTATCAAATCAAAAAAGAGTGTTGATACATCCTCCAAGCCCTAAATAGAGATAGTAGGCAATAAAATATGTCGCACACTGGAGAAGTGTCCCTAAGATACTTGCAAAAAAGGCAAGTATTTTCTTTTCTTTCCCAAAAGTAAAAGCAAGCGATAAGGGAAGTGTTAAAAGCAGTTTCGCCACAACAGTAAAAGGCAAATAAAGAAAAGAACCCGTCAGAGAATCTAAAAGAATGCCTGCTACAAGGGAAGTGAGAAGAGACTCAGGTAAAGGGAGTAAGAAGGCTCCTAAAAACAAAAAGACGTCACCAAAAGAGAAGTATCCTCCTCCTGGATAAGAAATTGCTAAGAAAAGTCCAAAAACAACAGACAAGGCAGCTAAAATCGCCGCAAGAGTGAGATGCTTCACAGAAAAAGAAAGACGCGCAGTAGAAGAAATCTTTTTCATAAAAAGGAATTACTTTGCTTTTTTCTTGTTATAAGAAAAGGAATTTTTTCTTTTTCCTTGTGAATAATTCTTCTTCTTAGAAAAGGAAGAATGAGAAAAACGTTTGGCGTGATTTTTCCTTGGATGAGAGAAAATTTTCTCTTTTTCTTTACTTTGATGACTTTCTTTCTTCCTCTCGCTTCTTTGTCTCTCTTTCAAGATTTCTTTGGCCCGATCGCTTTTGACCATGCCATAGCGTTCCATTTCTCTTTCCGGAAGATCTTTGTCTCTATCTGCTAAAAGGAAAGCGAGTTCATCAGTATCTGCGTACACTTTAACGCCTGCGTGGATAAGACGTTTTGCGGTGATACCAAGTCCGGGAATTTTCTTTCCCGAGAATTTCCCATCATGAATAAGACGCGCACCGCATGCGGGGGAACCATCTTTTAAAATTGCAATATGGATACCAAGCAGTTTGCATAAACTGACAGATTTTGCGGCAGCCTCTTCATACACCTTGGTTAAATTTTTCCCGTCCTTATTAATCACTTGTCCCTGCAAGATTTCGGCAGGCACGCGAGGGACAGGAAGTCCTGCTTCTATTTCTGGGCAATAGGGAACTAACACATATTTCTTCTTTAATTTTTCCACAAAAGGATAAGGAGAAGCTTCTCCATCATATCGACAACGGTCCCCAATCAAACAAGCACTAATCAATATTTTTTCCATCGGGCATCATTGTAGGCTAAAAGAGGAGAGTTCACCATGAAAAAGAGGAGAAGTGAACCGCTTTTATTCGGTTTATAATGTTTTTATGCCGAAAAAGACGATGGTGCTAGAGATAGAAGGAGAAGAAATTAAGGTTTCTTTATATGAAAGAAAAAGAACAAGAAGCTTCCATCTCTCCTTTGATCACGAGAAAGGTAACTTTATTTATGTAGTCCCTTTCTTTTCTAGTAAAAAGGAACGGGAAGATACCTTGCGTACTCTTTATCTTCGTTTTCAAAAGAATCACCCTCAATATTTAGAAAAAAAGATTGCAAAGGGTGATTTTGTTTGGATTTTTGGTAAAAAAGAAAAGATAAATGGTTGGTCATTAATGTCAGAAGCTACGCGTATATCCTATCTAAAAAAGAGATTTTTATCTTATTTAGAAGAAGCAGTCCCGCGTTTATCTTCCCTTATGGGGGATCAAATTCCACACCGAATCACCGTTGGAACGTACCGCTCTATCTATGGCAGCAACTATGCAAAAACTGGCACAATAACTTTTTCTTTATCGCTTGTCCATTATTTACCAGAAATTATTGATTCGGTTATTCTTCATGAACTCGTTCACGATTATGTAAGAAATCATGGGAAAAAATTTTACGCACTTCTTTTAAAATATTGTCCTGATTATGCAAAGTTTCGTAACGCTTTAATACAATTAGATTATGAAGGAAACACGTATGGAAAAAATTGAAAGTGCGCAAAACTCTTTCTTAAAAGAAATTAGAAAAAAGGCGGATGGAAGAGGGGATATCTTTTTAGTGGAAGGTTATCACTTAATTGAAGAAGCGGAACGTTATAACCTCTTGGATATCGTTTTTTCTCTTGTTCCTTATGCTTCGAAAGCGCGTAATATTTTGCTTTCTCCAAAAGCATTTGCTTCCTTATCGAAACAAAAAACACCAGAAGGCGTTATTGGTTTATGTCATAAAAAGAAAAATAGTGGAGGGCAAAGCAAACGTATATTGTATTTAGATGCGGTACAAGATCCTGGGAATGTTGGAACATTACTTCGTACAGCGTTAGCCTTCAACTTTAAAACGGTCATCCTCACAAAAGATTGTGCTAAAGCATATTCGGCAAAAGTGCTACAAGCCTCGCAAGGTGCTATTTTTGCCTTGGACATAATTGAAAGTGAAAAAAGTAGGGAAGAAGATTTTAAAGAATTAGAAAATAATAACTACCAAATAATTACTACTTCTTTACAAGTAAACGACTATTTTAACGAAGAAACATTCGATAAAAACGAAAAAATATGTTTAGTGCTTGGAAATGAAGGGAATGGAGTATCTCAAGAAGCGATTGCGCATGCAAAAATTCTGCTACGCATCCCTATTGAACATATTGATTCTTTAAATGTTGGTGTTGCGGGCGGAATATTCATGTACCTTCTAAGGCTCTAACTTTATTTTAACTGCAAGTACGATTAAAATACCTTCGGTCCGTTGAGAAAGAAGTAGTAACTAAGAAGAACTTCCTTTCTGGGAGAGACGAAAAGAGAAACCGTCTCAGGATACGCTTAGTGAATTCGTCTTTGGAGGACGTGAGGAAACTCATCCCATCCTAGGGTTAAAGGAAAAAAGCTGCGAGAATCTTGTGATGCTCGAATCGGGATGGCACCGCGGATATTTGTCCGTTCCCGGGCCAACCTTTTTTATTTTTTGGAGGTTTTATGGAAAGTCTCATTGAAGAAGCAAAGAAATGCCAAGAAGATGCGATAAAGGAGATAGAAAGTGCTTCCTCTTCCTCTCGCCTTATGGAAATTCGGAACATTTATCTTTCCAAAAAAGGACGCTTATCTTCGCTTTTATCGGAATTAAGAAATGTTGAAGCGAAAGATAAGGGCAGAGTTGGCGCTATTTTAAACAAAGCTAGAGAAGCAGTACAAAACGCCTTTCTTGCGCGGGAAAAGCAGCTAAAGGAAGAAGAAATGAAAAAAGAGTTAGAGAAAGAAACAATTGATATTTCTCTTCCTGGAAGAAATTTTACGCCTGGCACTATCAATCCGTTTTATCTTATTCGTGATGAGATATGCGACATTTTTGCTTCGATGGGATTTCGCATTGTAGAAGGAAATGATATTGAGAGCGAACGTTATAACTTTGAGCTTCTCAATATGCCTCATGATCATCCTGCCCGTGATATGCAGGATACCTTCTATTTAACAAATGGATTACTTCTTAGAACACAAACTTCTGCTGCACAGGCACATACCTTAGAAGAAGATTTAAGCAAGGGTCCCTTACGAATTGTTTCTCCTGGTAAATGCTATCGAAGAGACGATGACGATATGACGCATTCTCACCAGTTTGGCCAAGTAGAAGGCTTAGTAGTGGGCAAAGGCGTTTCGATGGCAGATTTAAAAGGAACGCTTGCCTTATTTGTAAAGAAAATGTTCGGGGAGAAGAGAAAAATTCGTTTACGAAGTTCTTATTTTCCTTTTACAGAGCCCTCAGTCGAGGTTGATGTGAGCTGCGCGAAATGTGGCGGGAAAGGCTGCAATATGTGCAAGGGCACAGGCTGGATTGAAATTCTTGGGGCAGGAGAAGTGCATCCTAATGTCTTAAAGATGGGCGGATATGATCCAAAAGAGGTATCTGGCTTTGCTTTTGGCGTTGGCATTGAGCGCGTTGCCATGCTTCGCTATGGCATCGACGATATTCGCCGTTTTTATCAAAACGACATTCGTTTCCTTGCTAGTTTTCATCAGGAGGATTGAAAATGAAAGTTTCCTATAAGTGGTTAGCAGAATATGTTGATTTAAAGGGAATCACTCCCGAAGAAGTTGCAAATCTTTTAACTTTTGCTGGGGTGGAGGTAGAATCCATCACTCCACTTGCTCAGGGTACAAATTTAGTCATCGGGCAAATTGTTTCTTGTCTTCCTCATCCCGATAGTGATCATCTTCACGTCTTAAAGGTTGATGAAGGAGAAAAATACGGCGTTGTGCAAATTGTTTGCGGCGCTCCAAATGCTAGAGAAGGACTTAAAGTGATTGTGGCACGCCCTGGGGCAGTTTTACCGGAGATTACCATTAAACCTTCCAAAATACGCGGTGTAGAAAGTAATGGCATGTGCTGCTCTTTACTGGAACTTGGTGTTGATAAGAAATATTTAGAAGAAAAACAAATTGCAGGAATTGAAGAACTCGACTCTTCTGCCAAAGTTGGAGACGAAGATGTTCTTTCTTATTTGCAATTAGATGATGTTACACTTGATTTAAAACTTCTTGCCAATCGTCCTGATTTAAATGCCATGATTCACGTTGCAGAGGAGGTGGCTACTTTAACTCATCGCGCATTAAAACTTCCTGTTTTTGAAGAAATAAAGGGAGAAGCACCTGAGATAAAGCCTGCAATTGCAACGGAGAAATGTTCTCGTTTTGCTTTAGCAGAAGTAAGCGATGTCCACGTTCTTCCTTCTCCGCTTTATCTAAAACGCCGTTTAATGGCGTGCGGGGTAAGAAGCATTAATAATGTAGTGGATATTGGTAACTACGCGATGCTTTTAACAGGTCAGCCTTTCAACATGTATGACAAAGATAAGCTAGAAGGAAATACTCTTGTTGCGGAAGACGATATTGAGGGGAGCTGGACAGCGATGGACGAGAAGGAATATCGTCTAGAAAAAGGGGATATTTGTATCGCTTCTAATCATGCCTGTATGTGTCTTGGCGGCATTATGACTTCTTTGACGTGCACCGTTACAGAAAAGAGCAAAAATATCGTCGTAGAAAGCGCACTTTTCGATGGGGCGAGCATTCGTCATACTTCTAGCCGACTTGGTCTTGCAAGCGAATCGAGTTCCCGTTTTGTAAAAGGTCTAGGAGAAAGCCAAGAAGAGGCGCTTTCTTGCGCTTTATCTCTTCTTAAGGAGTTAACTTCTCCTTCTAAAGTTTCTTCCCTTGCCTTTGCAGGGAAAGTGAAAAGTCCTAAAAAAGTCATTCAAACCTCTTTAGAGTATATGAATAACAGACTTGGTACTTCTTTTAGCGAGGAAGAAGTGATTCGCACTTTAAATTCCGAATCTTTCCTTACAGAAAAAAGAGGGGACTCTCTTTTTGTTACCGTGCCTTCTTCGCGCATTGATGTGGAAGGGGAGGCGGATATATCAGAAGAAGTGATTCGTCTTCTTGGCTATGAAAATGTTCCCGAAAGAGAAATGGTTTTACCAGGAAATGGCGGATATTCAGAAGAGCAAAAAAGAGAAAGAGCCATTCGCAGAATGCTTCGTCATTTAGGCGTTAATGAAGTGTTAACGTATTCTCTTTTACCTTTAAAGGAGGAGAATACTTATTCCGCACTTTTAAAGGGGAAACATTATCAAATTCTTAATCCTTTGACAGAAGACCGCCTTATTTATCGTCATTCTCTTTTACCATCTCTTCTTTCTGTTCTCTCTTATAACGCTTCGCGGCAGAAAAACGATTTAGCGGTTTTTGAAATTTCAGAAGTTGCGGTAGAAGGAAGAAGTGAAAAACATCTTGGTATTGCTTTGTCTGGAGAAGAAAACATCATTTCGATGCTTGAGAGAAGACCTTATGACTTCTTTACAATGAAAGGGTATTTAGAAGGAATCCTTTCTCTTCTTGGCATTAAAAATAACCGCGTACGTTATGAACGTTTAGGAACGGAAGAAAGTGAGCTTCATCCTGGAAGAAGCGTAAAGATTTATCTTGGGAAAGAGCTTATCGCCATAATGGGAGAACTTCATCCACTTGAAAAGAAGAAACGAGAAGTGAAAAATGCTATTGTTATGGAACTGAACTTGTCTTCTCTTCTTAATGTGAAAGGAAGTCAAAATAAGGCGAGTATTCCTGCACGCTTCCCCTTTACGAGAAGAGATCTTGCTTTAATCTGCAAGGAAGAGGTCTCCTTTCAAAAATTAAAAGAAGAAGCACTTCATGCCTCTTCTTACATCAAAGATGTCTTCATTTTTGATGTTTATCATGGAGAAGCGGTAGAAAAAGGAAAGAAGTCACTTGCCTTAGCCTTCTTCTTACAAGATGAAAACAAGACGTTAAAAGAAGAAGAAATCAATGAGGCAATGACAAAAGTAATGCACGCTTTAGAAACAAAATTTGCGGCGGAGGTGCGGAAATGATAGTTCGAAAAAAAGAGGTTCCTTTCTCGTTAACTCCTTTTGCAGGGGACACTATCCCTGATTTAACCCCAAGAGCGCCTATTCATAAAATTATCTCCTTACATTATGAAGGGGAGATGGAACGCTTAGCAGAGAAGGTGATTTGCTTTCATATGCACGCGAAAGGCAGCTTTCTTGTGGAAGATAGTGTGACAGGCGCTTTCTTTCCTTACGAAGAAGAAATTAGTGAAGCAATTTATGTCTTTGATGAAGAAGATAGCGAATTAGAAGAAGAACTTATCAAAGAGGAAGACAGTGTTTGCTATATCTTTCCTGAAAAGGAATGTGATGTGGGAGCTCTTGCATATTTGGCCCTTCGCACAGAATTGCCTAGCCGGCTTGTAGAGAAAGAAGAAAAATAATTTTTAGGGAATATCTGCATTTTAGGCGAAATCGCAAAAATGAAGATAAAACCTTAAGAATAAAGACCAAAAAATAACTAAAAAACTACTAATCTTTAGGAGGACGAGCACTTCGTCCTTTTTTCTTGCGCGTAAAACCTCTTTATCTTCCTAGAAAAAAGCATTAGACTTTATGCACGAGGTGGGAAGAAGTGGGAATTTATTTTGGAACCTATCGAAGAACGTTAGATGCAAAACGCCGCCTTCAAATACCAAGCCGCTTGATGAATGCGGAAGCGGGAATGATGCTTTATGTTCTCCGCGGGTTTGATGGCTGCTTAGACATCTACGACGAAGATGGTTTCCAAAAGAAAATTAACGAACTTCTCTCTCGTGATACACTCGATTCTGCTTCTCGGGATTACGTTCGTCTTAGTGCGAGTAGTGTTGAACCGCTCCAAGTAGATTCGCATGGAAGAATCATGCTTCCTGCAGAACTGCTTGGGAGACACAGCATTTCTCAAGATGTCACCATTCTTGGGGCGCTTGACCATTTTGAACTTTGGGACACGAAAGCTTACGAAGAATACTTCGCCGATCGGTCTAATCGCTTTGAAGAGCTAGCCGAAAGGAGCAAAAAGTATGAGTGATCATCAACCGGTTCTTCTAAAAGAAACCATTGATCTTCTTGCCATTAAGCCTGATGGAATTTACGTTGATTTGACCTTTGGGCGAGGTGGTCATAGCCGTGCCATTCTCGATAAACTCTCCTTTGAAGGAACTCTCATCGCCTTTGATGTCGATGCTGAAGCGATTGAAGAAGGAAAAGCGCTCGAGGAATTAGGTAAACGGTTTATCCTCATTCGTGAGAATTTCCAAAATTTCTTTTCTGTCTTACAAGATAGAGGCGTAAAAGAGGTGGACGGAATTTTAGCGGATTTAGGCGTCTCTTCTCCTCAATTTGATGAAGGAGAACGCGGATTCTCTTATCGAATGGATGCTCCACTCGATATGCGAATGGATCAAAGAAACCCCCTTACTGCAGCAAAAATTCTCTCTTCCTATCCGGAAGAAGAGATTGCCCGTATCCTTTATGAATACGGGGAAGAGAAGGATTCAAGGCGCATTGCTCATCTTATTGCGGAAGAGCGAACCAAAAAAAGAATTGAAACGACTGGTGAGCTTGTTGACGTGATAAAAAGAGCAAAAAGAGCAAAAAGCCTTTTCCAAAAAGGCCATCCTGCAAAACAAACCTTCCAAGCTTTAAGAATCGCGGTAAACGGGGAACTTACTGCATTAGAGAAAATGCTAGAGGATTTGCCAAAAGCATTATCTCTACATGGACGCGCCGCCATCATTACTTTCCATTCTTTAGAAGACCGCATGGTAAAAAGGAAATTTCGTTCTCTCACAACTGTTGAAGGTTCTCGTTACCATCCAGTTACCGAAGAAGCGAAGTTCTCAGATTTAACAAGAAAACCCATTATCGCTACGAATGAAGAACTTCTTCAAAATCACCGTGCACATAGTGCAAAGCTACGAGCAATAGAAAGGAATAAGCCATGATCGTGATGAAAGATAAATTAGAAAAAACAGGTCATAAGAAACTATATTACCGGGCAAAAACTGCCATGGTGTGTTCCTTATGTCTTATTGCTTTCTGCGGACTTGCGGCTATTCCTGTTGGTATTTCTTACCAATTAGCTCGGGCAGAAGCCTATGAAGAAAGACAAAACGTTTCGACGAGTGTTTCCACTAGTGAAACGGAAGAAAATCTTCTGTCGTATCAAGAATAAGTTTTATTCGAAGTCCTCTTCCTATGGGTTCTCTCCTTACCCATAGAAAAGGCTGATAGGCGCTAGGAAACTGGCGCCTTTTTTCTTTGCAAAAATATTTCTAAAAAACTACTAATTATCAACAAAGCCTTATTGCAAGAAAACAAAGTCTATCTTAAGATAGAAGAGTAAATTATGGCCATTACGAAATATACTTCTGTTCTCGAGATTGGGACGGGGTCTGCCAAGTTTATGATTGGCTATGCAAAAGATCATCGTCCTATACCTGTTTTTTATGCAAAAAAGCGTTATGACCATCCTATTCTTCATACTTCCTTTACTGCGGAAGATATGAAATCGATTATTGCGGCGATTCAATCTTTCCGTCATATGGAAGATGAATCTCTTGTTGTTAAGGTTTCTCTTGATAGCGCAGTACTTTTATTGCCTCCTCTTAACCTTATGGTGTATCAAAGCGGGAAGGCTACGAATGTGGTAGCAACTAACGACATCATCAATCAAGTTGATGTTAGTAATGTTCACACTCTTATTAAAAAAGAAGCGCTGCCATCTGGGGTAGGGCTTGTAGATATTGTTCCTGACCGCTTTACGTTAGAAGACGGTACGAGCACAAAATTTCCTCCTCTTGGGAAAAAGTCTCACATTTTAAAAATGGATGCAAAGCTTCACTGCTTGCCTTATGAAACCATTACTACTTATCGTCAATTATGTGAGGGAGCAGGATTCCGCATTGAGCAGCAACTTGTCGAAACTTACGCTACCTCGACTTTATTAAGCGCAAATCCTAATTTGCCTTCTACTTTCTACTATCTTGATATTGGCGCCCACATTTCGACTGTTTCTTTTATTGGCGGCCATCAACCTTTTGCTTCTTCTTATATTGAATGCGGTGGAGATACGCTTACCAATTATTTGATGAATAGTTTAAATATCTCCTTCAGCGAAGCGACTTATCTGAAAGAAAAATTTGGTCTTCTCAAAGCGGGAAGAAAGTATGAAATCCCTCTTTTGGTCAAAGGGGACCGCGTCATTAAGCAAAAGGATTTAAACGAAGCCATTGAGGCTTTCTTAACTCTCTATAGCGAAAAATTGAAAGCGCCTTTCTACTCAGTGATGGAGAAAATTAAAATCGATCAAAGTAACAAACAGCCTCTTCTTATTGGAGGGGGCGGCTCGTTATTAAGCGGACTACTTCCTTATCTAACTTCTATTAATTTACCTGGAGTTAGTAACATTTACTCTTATATTCCTCCCTTCCCTGGCGCTAGA
This sequence comes from uncultured Bacilli bacterium, assembly GCA_944376605.1. GTDB lineage: Bacteria > Bacillota_I > Bacilli_A > RFN20 > CAG-826 > UBA4951. The sequence continues at coordinate 208,159 of CALWDE010000003.1, read as the reverse complement.
GATCCTGCCGCAATTAATTTGTTAGGTGCGATTTCTGCGAGAAGTTCTTATCGGGGAACATTAGAAGATAACTATGCTGGGGTATCTACCCTAAGTCGAAATGTAGATCGAGGAGAATAACCTATGGATAATGCGCATAACAGTTTTGATATTGATGATTTTGGCCCTGTCGCTCGCATTGTTGTAATTGGTGTTGGCGGAGCAGGAAATAATGCCGTAAACCGCATGATTGATGACCATATCGAAAATGTGGAGTTTTATGTTTGTAACACAGACCGTCAGGCTCTTGCTACCTCCAAAGCGCCGCACCGTATTGCACTTGGTACAAACGTCACCGAAGGACTTGGTGCAGGAGGCGATCCTAGTGTAGGCGAAGAAGCTGCTAAACAAAGCGAAGAAGATATTCGGGCGATTATTCGGGGCGGCGATGCTAATAAAAAAGCGGATATGGTATTTATTGCTGCTGGACTTGGAAAAGGGACTGGCACTGGTGCCTCTCCTGTTATTGCTAAAATCGCCAAAGAAGAAGGCGCTCTTACCGTTGCCATTGTGACACGTCCTTTCGGCTTTGAAGGCCCTCAGCGCAGCGCAAACGCCATTGAAGGGTTAACAAAACTTAAAAATGCTGTGGATTCCATTATTATTGTTTCTAACGATAAACTTTTAATGGATTCTGGAAATGCGCCTATTGATCAAGCTTTTTCTTTAAGCGATGACATTTTGTCGCGCTCGGTAAAAACGGTTGCGGACTTAATTCAAATTCCTGCCATTATGAATCTTGATTTTGCTGATGTTAGAAGCACTTTAAAAGATTCGGGAATTGCTCTGATTGGATATGGACAAGGCACTGGCCCACAAAAAGCACAAGACGCGGCAAATAGCGCTTTAAATTCCCGTTTATTAGAAGCTTCTGTTTCGGGAGCTAGACGCGCCATTTGCGCGGTTACATGCGGAACGGGTGTTACCTTATATGAAGCGCAGGAATGCGTCCGCCGCATTAGCGAACAAGCAGGAGGCGCCATTGATATTAAGTTTGGCGTTTCGATTAACCCTAATATTACAGACACGCTTATCGTTGCGGTGATTGCTAGCGATTTCAGCGCGGAATATGATTTTACTTCTCCTCCGCAAATCCAAATCCCTCGCGATAATTCGAAAGTGGGAAACGGCTTATTTTTCCCAAGTGAACATGTAGAAGGGGATAGCGAAGAAGAAAGTGAAGAAAAAGAAGACTACGCGAGCAGTCTTTTACCTAATTTCTTAGCCAGAACTTTAGGCGGCAACAAAAAGGATGAGGAGTAGCCGCTTACTCTTTTCTTGAAGGGAATCTTCCCTTCCTTTAAAATGCAATCGGCAAAGAAGCGGACAACACTTAGTAAGAAATAGGAGCGAGCCCCTTGGATGAGAACGGGGCACCTGAAAAGCTATCACCGCTGAGCCTGTAATTCGAACGGAGTAGAATTGCCGCACCTGGCGTTATCAGGATAGAGCGCGAGAGAAAAAGATTCTCTCGAAGAAGGTGGCACCGCGCGTAAGCGCCCTTCGGGGCGTTTTCTTTTTGGAGGAATCGTTATGGGTGATATGAAAGATACCTTAAAAATGGGTTCAACCGCTTTTGAGATGCGGGGGAATCTTCCCTTAAAAGAACCAAAGCGTCTTGAAGAATGGGATAAGATGCATCTTTATGAAACTCTTTTAAAAGAAAGAGAAGGAGCGAAAGAATACGTTCTTCATGATGGCCCTCCTTATGCCAATGGCGATATTCATTGCGGGCATATGATGAACCGCTTATTAAAAGATTTTGTGATTCGTAGCAAAAGTATGGAAGGATATCGCACACCTTTTGTTTTTGGCTGGGATACACACGGGTTACCTATTGAGGTGCAAGTGGCGAAAAGCGGCGTTGATCGAAAAAAGCTTTCTGTCGCCGAGTTTCGACAAAAATGCCGGGAATACGCTTTAAAACAGGTGGAGCATCAAAAAGAGCAAATTCACCGTCTTGGTCTTCTTGGCGATTTTTCTAATCCTTATCTTACATTAGATAAAAAATACGAAGCAGACCAAGTTCGCTTATTTGGGAAACTTGCTAGGGAAGGAGTGATTTATAAAGGAGTGAAGCCTGTTTACTGGAGCCCTTCTAGTGAAAGTGCTTTAGCAGAGGCAGAAGTAGAATATAAAGATGTTCCTGCAAGAACGATTTATGTTCGCTTTGCTTTAAAAGAAAATCATCCTCTTGTTCCTGCCTCTTCTTATGTGCTTATTTGGACAACAACTCCTTGGACAATTCCTGCTGATTTAGCCATCACTTTAAATCCTAAATTTACGTATGGCTTTTATGAAACAGATTATGGCACTTTGTTATTTTTAACCGATAGAGCAGAAGCTTTAAAGGAAGAACTTGGTTTAACGCGCTGTGAGCTACTTGCTACTTATAAAGGGAAGCAGCTAGAAGGTATAGAAGCGATTCATCCTTTATATCCTGAAAGAGTATCTCCTCTTATCGTCAACTCTTATGTTACATCGGATGCTGGTACAGGCTGCGTTCATACTGCGCCAGACCATGGTGTAGATGATTTTAACGCCTGTGCGCCTTATGGTATTCGTCCCTTTTGCCCAGTGGATGAAGAAGGAGTATTGCATTTAAAGGAAGGCGATCCTTTAAATGGACTTTTCTATGAAGAGGCAAATGACAAAGTTGTTGAGCTGCTCGAAGAAAATGGCTCCTTAATCAAGGAAATTGATATTGTTCATAGCTATCCGCATGATTGGCGGACGCATAAACCTGTTATTTTCCGCGCCACTCCGCAGTGGTTCTGCTCGATTTCTCCTTTAAAAGAAAAACTTCTTGCGGCGATTAAAGAAGTTGAATGGACCCCAAAGTGGGGCGAAGAAAAGATGAGAAATATGATTAAGGACCGTTCTGACTGGTGTATTTCTCGTCAAAGAAGCTGGGGTGTGCCTTTACCCATTTTGTATCACGCTGATCAAACTCCTATTTTGGATGAAGATGTGATTGAACATATTGCAAAAATCTTTGAAGAAGAGGGGAGCGATGTCTGGTTTAGCAAAGAGGCAAGTTACTTCTTACCAGAAGAGAAAAAAGAAGAGGGAGTTAGCAAAGAAAAAGACATCATGGATGTTTGGTTTGACTCTGGTTCTTCTTGGATGGCGGTATTAAAAGGTAGAGGGCTTAAAGAGCCATGCGACTTATATCTAGAAGGTAACGACCAATACCGAGGATGGTTTAATAGCTCTTTAACGCTTTCTGTCGCCTTAACGGGTAAACCAAGTTTTCAGCACTGTCTAACACATGGCTGGGTGATGGATGAATCTTGGAAAAAGATGTCTAAAAGTGCAGGAAACGGGATTGATCCTTCGAAAGTTGCCGGGGAATTTGGTGCGGATTTGTTACGCTTATGGTGCGCTGGAGTGAATTATCAAAGCGATGTGCGCATTGGGGAAAGCGTGATGAAAGCAGTCAGCGATCAGTATCGAAAAATCCGTAATGTTTTGCGTTTCCTTCTTGGCGCATTAGATGGTTATGAAGGAGAGACGAGTGAAGAAACGCCTTTACTTGATAAGTGGGTAAGAGAAGATTTTCAGCGTCTTATCAATGAAGTGTTAACCTCTTATGATCATTTTGCTTTCCCTACTCTTTTACAAAACATATTGAATTTCATTGTTGATATCTCTGGGTTCTTCCTTGATGCAAGCAAAGATATTCTCTACTGCGACGCCCTTTCTTCTAAGCGCAGAAAAGCGCGTTTAGAAACTATTTTCTTTATCACAAAAGGCTTAATTTTACTTCTTGCTCCTATTCTTCCCTTTACGATGGAAGAAGCTTATCGCGCTTTACCGCTTTCTCATCCTCTCTCTTCTGTCGCGCTAGAAAAGTTCCCTTCTCGAAAAGAAGTCAATGAAGAAACACTAGAAGAATATGCTCTCTTCCGCTCTTTAAGAGATAATGCCTTAAAAGCATTAGAAGAGGCCCGCAGTAATAAAGTTATTGGCTCTTCTATTGAAGCAGAATTACTAATCTCAGAAAAAGGAAAGGAGTTTGCCTTCCTTTCCCAAATGAAAGAAGAATTACCTTCGCTTCTTATGGTGAGTGAAGTTACGCTTAAAGAAGGGGAAACTTCTTATCTTGCTAAAAAGAAAGAAGGAGAAAAGTGCGAAAGATGCCGTCTGACCTTCTCAAGTTTAGAAAAAGACGAGGAAGGACATACCTTATGTCCTCGCTGCAAAGAAGCTTTAAAGGAGATTCACCATGGATGAGAAGAAAGGAGGAATCCGCAAAGACGAGAATAGCCTTTCTTCACGTCTAAAAAAGGCTTTTGATTTTTCACCCTTTCCCAAAGATGCTAAGGGGATTTTAAGAACCTGTTTATGGCTTGCTCCGCTCCTTTTTCTTCTTGATCTACTAAGCAAATGGATTGTTGTTTGGACGCTTGGCAATGATGTAGGAGGAATTTTAGTGGGAGGGAAAGCGGAAGTGATCCCTAACTTCTTCTACATTCATTTAACCTTCAATGAAGGGATGGCCTTTGGAATAGGAGATGGTGAGGCTTGGGCAAGAGGTTTACTCGCAGCGATTAGCTTTCTTGGAGCAGGCGTGATTTTATATTTCTGGTTACGTCACATTAAGAAAAACGATTTATTCGCGAACATTCTATTTGCGATGACTTTTGCTGGAGCGTTAGGCAATGCGATTGACCGCGCTTTTTACTGGGAAAATATTGTTGGGTTTAACGGGGTAGTAGACTTTTTTGAATTTTATTTATTCGGCATCAATAATGCTCCCTTTGCGATTTTTAATGTTGCGGATGCTCTTCTTGTTGTAGGAGTTATTCTTGCGGTCATTTTAATGGTGGTTCGTTCCATTAAAGAAGCAAGAAAGGAAGAAAAAGGGGAAGGGGATGGAACGAAATAAAGGCGAATTTATTGTTCGAGAAAATGAAGTTTCTCTCCGTCTTGACTCTCTTATCTTTTCTCATGCTTTAGCCTCTAGTAGAACCCGTGCATCTACTTATATTGACTCTGGCTATATTTTCGTAAACGGAAAGCAGGAAAGTGCCCATTATAAGGTAAGAATTGGCGATATTATCTCTTACCAAATACCTACTAAAAAACCACTAGAGATAGTGAAAGAAGACTTACCATTCTCTCTTATATATGAAGATGAGGATCTTTTGATTATTAATAAACCAAGAGGGCTTGTTGTCCATCCTGGAAATGGTCACGAAGAAGGGACGCTTGTGAACGCGCTTGCCTATCGATATGGTGACGCTTTTTATCAAGTGGACGCTTTAAGGCCAGGCATTGTTCACCGTATTGATAAAGACACAACGGGACTATTAGCGGTCGCAAAATCTGAAAGAGCTTTTATTTCCTTATCAAATCAGTTAAAAGACCATTCTATGCACCGCGAATATCTAGCTCTAGTTACAGGAAACTTTCCGGGAAAAGAGGGAAGGATTGACGCTCCAATTGGTCGAAAAAAAGATGACCCCATTCGCTTTGCAGTGACAAAAGACGGCAAAGCGGCAAGAACGGATTTTGTCGTGGAAGAGACTTTTGCTACGCACAGTTTACTTCGCTGCAGACTTTATACAGGAAGAACTCACCAAATCCGTGTTCATATGGACTATATTCATCATCCTATTGAAGGAGATCCTCTCTATGGAACTCACAATCATTCCCTTTTTTCGAAAGGGCAACTTTTGCATGCTGCTAAGCTATATCTCAAGCATCCTTCTGATGGGAGAGAGTGCGAGTTTGAAGCGCCTCTTCCAGAAGATTTCTCTAATGTTTTATCGCTTCTTCGCGAGAAAAATTCTTAAAGTTGCATTTGGCAACCTGCTTAAATTCTTCTTCGCCATATTTTTTAGCAAACTCTTCGATAAATTCATCTACAACAGAACTAGCGCCTAATGGGAATTTAACATCATATTTCTCGTTCATCTTTTGGATTTCTTCTAAGAAATATCCTCTTGCAAGGCATGAGGCTAATGCGACAGAGGGGTAATGGCTTTCTCCTTTTACTGCAAAGAAAACGTTTGAGAAAATTTGCTCTTTTCCCTTTGATAAATAAGAGAAATATTTATCGGGAGAACAAAACTGATCAATATAGTGATAAGAGGGAGAAAATGCTTTTTGTAAATGAAGGTGAACATAATTATGCAGAACTGCTTTCATTGCGTTCATGTTATAACGATCACGAATCTCGTTATAACGCAAAGGAGATAAAATCGCTACCTTATGGGGGAATTCTTTTTTAAGAAGAGGAAACATTTGTCGAATCTCTTCATCACTGACTTTTTTACTGTCCCGAATCGCGAAAGAGTGGAGAGTAGGAAGATCTTCCTTTTTTAGATATGCTCCTACGACAATAAGCGGACCAAAAACATCTCCTGTTCCCACCTCATCCGAGCCGATTTGCGGGAAAAGAGAAGGAGGAAGAGAAGCATCTAAAGTAGGCTTTTTATTTTTAGGAAGAGGAAGCGATTCATTTGGAAAAGAGCGGTGATACTCTTCTTCTGCTCTTTTCCCTTGAAAGACAAGCGTATAAGTGCCGTCCTTTTTTTGATATAAGCGCAGCGTGCAGCCTTCCTCTTCTCCTTCTAAAAGGAGACTTGGCTGAGGCGTCTTTGGTTTTTCCAAAAGATGAAGAGCGATTTGCAGGGGTAACTCTTCTTCTTTCATTTTTCGAACAAGAACGGTTGGCTTTTTCATGTTTCTATCATACACCTTCGATAGGATATAAGGCTTACTAGAGATATACTTAAAGAATGAAAGATAGTGCAACCATCTTAGAATTTCCTCTGATTCGGGAAAAACTTGCAGCCTGCTGCAAAGGAGAAAGAGCAAAAGAACTTGCTCTTCATCTTTCTCCTTTTTCGAAAGAAAGAGATTTAGAAAGAGAGTTAGACGCTTTAGCGGAAGCGGATTCTTTTTTGACGAAGTTTGGAAGTTTGCCGCTTCTCCCTAGTAAAGATTTACGTCCTTTGTTTTCTCTCTCTCAAAAAGGAGGCACGGCATCTCCTAGTGAACTTTTTGCTTTATATCAGGAGATGATCAATGGCGAAGAAATCAAAAAGTTTTTAAAAAAGGAGGAAGAAAGCAACATTCCTCTTTTAAAAGAAAAAACTTCTTTTTTACTCGATTTTCCTTTTTTAAAAAATGTTTTAGAACGTTCTATATCAGAAGATGGGGAAATTAAAGATAGCGCTTCTTCTCGTCTTGCTTCTTTAAGAAGGAGTTTTTTACATTTAGAAAACGGGCTTCGCAAAGAGGCAGAATCTCTTTTGTTACGCTATTCGGATTATTTAGCATCTTCTTCTTTAACTTTGCGAAACGGTCATTATGTTTTACCTGTGCAAAACGCATATAAAAGTAAAGTAAAAGGTTTTGTGCAAGGGATTAGTCAAACAGGAGGCACTTTATTTATTGAACCAGAATCGCTACTACAGATGGAAGCAAGGATGAGTGAACTCCGTGAAGAAATAAAAGAAGAAGAGAGAAAGATATTACGGGAGTTAACTTCGAAAGTTTATGAAGTGAAAGATGAGTTAGAAGAGCTTAATTCTGCTGTAGCGTATTTTGATTTTCTTTTTGCTAAATGCACTTTGAAAGAAACTTTTGCAGGTTCTTGTCCTGCTTTAGCAAAAGATAAAACGTTATTTTTGCCGGGAGCTAGGCATCCTCTTTTAGCAATAAAAAATGTTGTCGCGAATGATTTTTCTTTTGATAAAGAGCATCCTTTTATTTTATTAAGCGGTCCCAATGCTGGAGGAAAAACAGTAGCTTTAAAAACAGTAGGTATCTGCGCCTATATGTTTTTATGCGCTTTGCCTCTACCTGCCAAAGATGGAGCAAAACTGCCTTTCTTTGAACATGTATACGTCGATATTGGGGATGATCAGTCTTTGTCAGAAAATCTTTCTACCTTCAGCGCCCATATGAAAAAGGTAGGAGAAATCTTAGCGCACTTAACAGGCAATGATTTGGTTTTACTAGATGAGCTTGGAAGCGGCACTTCTCCTGAAGAAGGAGAGGCTATTGGAGAGGGAGTTATCTCTTATTTACTTTCCTCTTCTTGCTTTGCTCTTGTTTCAAGTCACTATGAAGGATTAAAAGCGTTCGCCTTATCTTCTCCGGGAGCAAGTAATGCGTCCATGGCGTTTGATACCCATACATTCTCTCCTACCTACCACTTAAGAATGGGAGTGCCAGGAGAAAGTTATGGTCTTTTTGTGGCAAGACGCTATGGCTTACCAGAGAAGGTAATTGAACAGGCAAAAGAAGTTTTAGAAGGAAAGAAAGAGAAAAGTGTTGCTCTTGCCTTAAAGAAATTAGGAGAAGAAACTTTTAAAGCAGAAGAAAAAGAGAAGGAAGCTGCACTTCTTCAAAAAGAGTTAGAAGAAAAAGAACGCGTTCTTCGCTCCAAAGAAGCCTCGCTTAATTTAAAAGAAAAAGATTTTAAAGAAGACTTAAAAAGAAAACAAAAACGTCTTTTGGAAGAATACGAAGAGAAACTCTCTTCTTTGCTTAAACAGGCAAATGATGGAAAGAAATTACATGAAGTTATTGCGATAAAAAAGAAAATGGAAGAAAGCGCGGAAGAAGAAACTCTTCCTCTTCCATCTGATACTGCTTTTCAAATCGGTGATTATGTGGAAGCACCTTCTCTTTTCTTAGAAGGTGAAATTTTATCGATGCAAGGAGATAGTGTTTATTTGGGAGAAAAAGGAGGAAGAAAGATGAAAGTAGAGAAAAATCTACTTGTCCGAAAAACTCCACCCAAAAAGAAAGAAAAGAAAGATAATCCATTACCTTCTCTTGATCAAAAAATTTATTATTCTTCGTTGCCGCTGGAATGTAATCTTATCGGTATGCGGGCAGAAGAAGCGAAACATGTTCTAGAAAAATATCTAGATGAGTGTTTGGTAAATCATTACGCAAGAGTAAGAATTATTCACGGTTTTGGATCAGGCGTTTTAGCGCGCATTGTGCGCGAGTATTTATCGAGCCATAAAGAATTTATTGAAAAATTCGAAAGTGCTGGAGAAGGAGAGGGTGGCGGTGGAGCAACCATTGCCTATTTACGAACAAAATGAAAGAAAAGATTGCTCGGCTTATCGCCCTTTTGCCAGATGAACCTGGCGTTTATCTCATGAAAGATGAGAATGACCAAATTATCTACATTGGAAAGGCAAAAAATTTAAAAAAACGTGTCTCACAGTATTTTTTACGTCCCCAAGTAGGAAAAGTTGCCGCAATGGTAAGCCACGTGGATCATTTTGAATTTATTGTGGTGCATGAGGAAAAAGAAGCTTTTATCTTGGAGATGAATCTAATTCAAACGCATTATCCGCGTTATAACATCGTTCTAAAAGACGATAGTCACTATCCTTACATTGCTTTAAAAAGAAGCGACGCTACGCTTTCTATAGCCCGTAGAGTCACCAAACGAAATGAATACTACTATTTTGGTCCTTTTCCCAATTCTGGTGACTGTTATAAGACAATTGATTTACTAAACTCGATTTATCCTACACGAAAATGCCGCACTTTACCCTCAAAGCCATGTCTTTATTATCATTTAGGACAGTGTCTTGCTCCTTGCATAAGGAAAGTAGAAGATGAGGAATATCGAAGAATGTACGAAAGCATCCGTCGCTTTTTAGAAGGCGATGTGAGTGAAGTGTTAGCAAAACTCAAAGAAAAGATGCTTGAAGCAAGTGCGGAAGAGCGATATGAAGACGCCCAAAGCTATAAAGAAAAGATAGAAGCAATTAAGCAAACTATTTCGCATCAAGCCGTGGAAGCAGTTACGGATTTTACTTCCCGTGATGTAGTAGCTTATGCGGAAAGAGAGGGCTATCTTGCTCTTTCTTTGCTTTCTTATCGGGGTGGAAGGTTACTGGGAAAAAGAAGTGAAGTGGTTGCCTCTTTTGGTGACAGCAATGAACAAATTACAGAATTATTGGAGCAGTATTATCAAAAAGAAGAATATCCTGCTGAATTAGCGATTTTATTGCCTCACTTTAAGGAAGAATTTTCTTTAATTTATCCTTCTATTCGTGTGATCGAACCAAAAGAAGGAAGAATCAAACAACAGCTTGATATTGCTTTATTAAATGCGAGAAAAGCGTTAGACCATCATTTTATGTCTGCAAGACTAGAAGAAGATAATGAAGCGTTGCTCGAAGAGCTTGGCAAAATGTTATCGCTTCCTTTTCCGAAAAGAATTGAACTATTTGATAACTCTCATTTGCAGGGCGCAAGCCCAGTTGGGGCAATGGTTTGTTTTATCAATGGGGAACGCGTAAAAGGAATGTATCGAAAGTTTCATTTAAGCGAAGAAGATGCCGGGGATGATTACCATTCGATGCAAGAAATTATCGAAAGAAGATATTTGCGCCTAAAGGAAGAAAAGCAAGAATACCCTAATTTAATTCTTGTAGACGGAGGTCTTACCCAAGTTCATGCCGCGTTAGAAGCCTTAAAAGCGATTGATGTAACAATCCCTGTTTTTGGTTTATATAAAAACAATCGGCATGAAACAGAAGGGATTATCGATAAAGAAGGGAAACAGTATCCTCTTGATCGCAAAAGTCCTCTCTTCTTCCTTTTAATGCGGATGCAAGATGAAGTTCACCGTTTCGCAATTACTTTTCATCGCCAGAAGAGAAGTAAAAGCATGACAAATTCTCTTTTTGATGACATTAAGGGGATTGGTCCAAAAAGAAGAGAACTGCTAAGAAAACATTATCCAACTTTAGAATCCATTCAAAGCGCGACATTAGAAGAATTATCACAAATCTTGCCAGAAGAGCTTGCTCTCGAAGTCATGAAAAAGGTTTCTCAATAAATCTCTTTTTTTATTGATTTTAATTGAGAATATTTTTGTATTTTTTTCTCATAGAAAAGCAAAAGACAATAAAGCATAAAATGTTACTAATGAACTAGCATGATTCTTCTACGAAATTAAGTTTGGGAGAAATGAAATACACAAAAATGAAGGAAACCTTTGCCCTTTCTAGAAGAATGCCTATAATTACCACGCTGCGCCCATAGCTCAGCTGGATAGAGCAACAGCCTTCTAAGCTGTGGGTCAGGCGTTCGAGTCGCCTTGGGCGCGCCATTAGAATTGAGATGCCGGATGTTCCGGCATTTTCTTTTTCTCTCTCAAAAAGAGAAACGATAAGGCACTTTTAGCAGAGACGATAAAGAAGCGTTCATTAAGATATCTAAAATGTATTTCTTATCCATATTTAAATAAGGAAGAGTTTTTCTATTTTCTCTATGAATGAGACAAAAAACTGAGTATAAACTACGAAATGTAAAATTCTAAAATATAGGACATTATTTTCTTTTGTAATTTCATTAAGTTATTGCGTAAGGAAAAGGGGACAACAAATTATCACTTTTTGAACAGAAGCAATTACGAGCTTTTTAAGAGCGTTCACCTTATTTTATATTTTCTTATAAGTTGGTTAAGCTTTTGCGTCTCCTCTTCATTCTAATTCATTCTCTTCGTATAATCTTTTCGATTAAAAGGATTTCTTCAAAAATATGAAACAAGAATATATAGATTTATTAAAGGAAAATGATGTAGCGGCAGCGTATATCAAAGATGACAATATTCATTTTTGCTATGGAAAAATGATCAAACCTCTTGTTGACTTATATTTATCAAAAGAAGATTTAAAAGGCGCGATAATTGTAGATAAGATTGTTGGAAGAGCGGCCGCGTCCTTTTTTATAGAACTTGGCATAAAAGAATGTTATGGGGAAGTGATGAGTAAACCAGGCCTCTTACTATTAAAAAAGTATGGGGTAGAGGCAAGCTACGGAACATTGACTGAGAACATTATGCGTCATGACGGACTTGATCTTTGCCCAATGGAAAAAATTTGTATTGCGCAAAAGGAAGACCCAAAAGCATGCGTTCAAGCAATTATTGAAAAGGTTATAGCACACTAAAACCTTACTACTATTAAACTAATTAACAACTATAAATATACTAACTTTAAATTGATTTATTCGAATATATCGGCGTTATTGCGTAAATGCCATATAAATATAGACGTGCTCACATGAAATTAAGGAAACCTCTTTCATTTCTCGGTATAATTTAACTCGTAAGGAGAGACCAAAATGAAAGTGAAAGCAAAAAAGCGCGCCGTTATCTTTGATCTTGATGGAACCTTAGTAGATAACCGTAAGGCAATTCAGAAGTCTTGGAATGCAATTCTCCAAGCATTAACGGGGAATCCTCGTACTTTTAATTTAGCTAGTGTGGAATCTTCTATGGGCTTGCCTATGGATGAGATTATTGCTCGCTTATTTATTTCTCGCTTTGGGGAACCTGGACGCGTATTTGGCGAAAAAGCTTTAAGTTATGAAGTTACCTACATTCAAGAAGGAGGTGCAAATCCTGTTCGTGGGGTAGGCGGAATGCTTAAGAAATTATCGGGGAAATATCCGCTTTATATTGTTTCTAACTGTCAGCAAGGTTATATCGAGGCTTGCTTATCTTCCACTGGCTTTGCTCCTTATTTTCAAGGACATGTTTCATGGGGCGAAAGTCCACGTACCAAGGCTGAAAACATCCGTCTTTTAGTGGAAAGAGAAGGACTAGAGGAAGCCATTTATGTTGGTGATACAGAGCTAGATATGGAATCTGCTAAGTTAGCAGAGATTCCTTTTATTCACGCTGCATATGGCTTTGGAAAGATTGATGGAGTGGAGATGGAAGCAAAGCATCCTAGTGAAATTCCTCATTTAGTGAAGGAGATTTGGGAGAAGTGAGTAAAAAAGAAGAGTTTCTTTCTCTCTTAAATAAGGATGAGGAAGATTCCGAGAAAAAAGCCAAAGATTTTTTCTTTCAGAATAAAGAGGAAATCTATCAAGAAGATCCGATTTTTGCTCTTGATTCTTGCATTGCTTTAAGACTCTCTTATGGGGAATATGGAGAATGCTACGAAGATTTAGAATGGTTTGAGTCTAAACCTTATGTTTCCATTGTCATGGAAGAAAAACTCATGCATTTGCGAAAATCTTTATCCAAAAAGATTCACGAAATGGAAGAGAATAAGAAAAGAGAAAAAGAAGGGAAACTCAAAGGAAAAGAAGGGAAGTCTCTTCTAAAAGCGGTCTTATCCTTATCCAAAGAAGAAATGAAGAAGGAAGAGAACACTTTAATAGAGTTTTCTCAAAGAAAGGATGATGAAACACTTGCTTTAGCCTCTTTGCTTTGTCTTTTGCAGTTAAAAAGTGATGTCAACCTGACTTTTACGCGGAAAGGGAAAGAATACGCGATAAATCCCTCCACTGCCTTGGCACCTTTAATGGATGAAAGCCAAAAAGAGTGCGAAGAGTATGTAAAACAATATGCTTCCTCACCCAGCATTTTGAATGTGGCAATGGAAATTATTCGTGCGCCGAGTGTTTTTTCCTATCCGCTTCACCCTTATGAAGGAAAAGAAGAACTTTTTGGTTATAGCGCCGTTCTTCTTGCTCACCAAATGCTTTTAGACAAAGAAGGGGAGGCTCTTCTTCTCTCTTCCTCTATTTTTCCTCAAAATGAGGTAGAAAAATGCGTTTTCTTTCTGAAAGACACCGCTTTCTCTTTTCCTTCTTAAAGGAAAGGTCTATATTTTCAACTCGGAGCGCCACTAGATGCGCGAAGATAGTACCAAATAGGAGTAAATCATGAACAACATCATCGAAAAAATTGGCACAACCAAAGTGAAGTTAACCGTTGAAGTCGACAAAGACTCTTGGCATGAAGCTCAGGAAAATGCCGTAAAGAAGTTAGCAAAAGAAGTTTCTCTCAAAGGCTTCCGTAAAGGTCAAGCCCCTTTAGAAATGGTAAGAAAACATTTAGAAATGGGCAAAATTTGGAATGAAGCCATTGATTCTTTATTAAATCCATGCCTAGAAGGCGGAATTAAGCAATACGATTTACATCTTGCTTTCGCTCCTTCCGTCAGTATTAGCAAGATTAGCGATACTGATTTAACTCTCGTCTATGACTGCATTCTTGTTCCTACTTGTGAACTTGGTGATTACAGCAAGTTTGACGCTAAGAAAGAAGCTCCTTCTGTCAAAGACGAAGAAGTCATGGGCGAAGTACAAAAGACATTAGAGCAAAACGCTGATTTAATTCCTGTCGAAAGAGAGGCAAAGCTTGGCGACACTGTCGTTATGGATTTCACTGGTTCTTTACATGATGAAAATGGCGAATTAAAAGCGTTTGAAGGTGGCTCTGCTACTAATTTCTCTTTAGAGCTTGGCTCTCATCAATTTGTTCCTGGCTTTGAAGAGACAGTTGTTGGAGTAAAAGCGGGAGAAGAAAAAGATATTAAAGTTACCTTCCCTACCACTTATGTCAAAGATTTAGCAGGAAAAGAAGCAACCTTCCATCTTGTTATCCACGAAATTAAGGAAAAGAAAATTCCTGAACTTACCGATGAAGCGGTCAAAGAGCTTGGCATCAAAGATGTTGAAACAGTAGAGGCTTTAAAAAACCGCACTATGACTAATCTTTTAACAAGAAAGACAAACGAAGCGGAAGAAAAGTTCTATAACAATATTCTTCAAGAACTCATCTCTCGTTCTACCTTCTCTATTGATGAAGAAATCTTAAATAGGGAAGCAAAGCGCGGAGAAGAGAACTTAAAGAAGAACATTGAAGCACAGGGCTTAACCTTTGAACAATATCTCGAGATTACCGGCGAAAAAGAAGACACCATTCATAACAAGATGATGGAAGATGCCAAACATAATTACGAACGTTTCCTTGTCGAGCAAATGGTCATTCAAAAAGAAGAGATCAAAGTAAGCGAGGAAGAACTTAATGCTGAAATTGCTAGAATGGCAAAAGAATACGGCATTGAAGAGAAGAGAGTGCGGGAAATTGTAGAACAAAATAAGAATAGCTATATTCAAAATCTTCTTGAGAAGAAAGTTCGCACTTTCCTCGAAAGCAAAGCTGCTTAATTTCTCTCTAATTACTCGGGCCAAGCAAAAACTTGGCCTTTTTTGTTACTTTTAGCAGTTTAATGTTGACTCTGCTAATAGAGTTTTTATAATCATGCCGTCTAAATGGGATCCCTCGATCCAGAAAGGAGCCTTATGGACGAACAAAATACAGAAAATCTTGAACAAAATTTAACAAGTAAGAAGACTCTGCCTCTTCTTGTTACGCGAGAACTCGTAGTTTTTCCTGGAAACCGTTGCAGCGTTTCGGCAGGTAGAGATTTCTCGAAAGAAGCAGCAAAAAAAGCTTTAGGAGACTTTGATAGCCTCATTTTTGTGGCTACTCAGAAAGAGTCGGATAGCGATGAAATTTCTTCTGATGCTATTTATGAGGTTGGCACTTTATGCCGTATTCTCTCTTTAGAAGAAGGAGAAAATACTCTTTATCTCACCATTTTAGGTTTAGCAAGAATTACCTTCTCTGCTGTACGCAAAGTAACCGACTATTTTGAAGCAGACGGCGAAGAGATTCCTGAAGTGCTTTTAGGCGCGGAAGAAGAAGCGCAGTTAACTTCGCACTTTTTATCGCGCGCTAGTAGAGATAATGATGCCTTATCTGTCATTAATACTGCGGGAAGACGGAGAAATTTAAAACAATCGATATCCAATCTTTTAGACCTTCTTCCTAATCCTTTACATTTAACTGTAGAAGAAAAGATTTCTTTGCTTCGCGAAGCAGATTCGCGGGTGAGACTTGCCTTCTTTGACAAGGTATTTGATGCCCGGGAGAATAATCGAAGAATCGATGAAGAGATTGATTCTCAAATTCGTAAACAAGCAGAACAAGCTCAAAAAGAATATTATCTGCGGGAAAAGATGAAGGCGATTCGTCAAGAACTTGGGGAAGACTCCGATACGCCAAGTGATATTGACGCTATTCAAAAAAGACTACAATCGGAACCATTTCCTGAGGCAGTTAAGACAAAAGTAAAGAAAGAGTTATCGCGTTATAAAATGATGCCTGATAATTCTTTAGAAGCCTCACTAATCTTAAATTACATTGATACTTTAATGCGGGTACCATGGTATCAAGAAACAACCGATCAAGAAGATATTGCTCATGTTCGTGATATTTTGGATGAAGACCACTACGGCCTAGAAAAGGTCAAGAAGAGAATCATTGAATACTTGGCAGTTAAAAACAAAACAAAGTCTTTAAAAGCACCTATTCTTTGTTTCTATGGTCCTCCTGGATGCGGAAAAACTTCTCTTGGAAGAAGTATCGCCCGCGCTTTGGGAAGAAAATTTTGTAAAGCTTCGCTAGGCGGAGTCTCGGATGAGGCGGAAATTCGCGGTCATCGCCGTACTTATGTCGGTTCTATGCCGGGCAGAATTATTCAAGGAATGATTCGTGCTGGCACAAAAAACCCAGTATTTCTTTTAGATGAAATCGATAAGGTGGGGAATGCCAATTACAAGGGCGATTGTGCTTCTGCACTTTTAGAAGTGCTTGATCCAGAACAGAACTTTGCCTTCAACGATAACTATCTTGAGGAACCTTATGATTTAAGTCATGTTCTATTTATTGCAACCGCAAACTATTTAGAAAATGTTCCAGAACCTCTTCGTGACCGCTTAGAACTCATTGAAGTCCCAAGTTATACCGAGCCAGAGAAGATTAAAATTGCGACCTTATTCCTTGCGAAAAAGCAATGTGAAGCAAATGGTTTAAGTCCTTCAGAAATTGTTTTTGAAGACGATGCTTTCCCTGAAATTATCGAATTTTATACCAGAGAAGCTGGTGTAAGAGAACTAGAAAGACTCATTGCTTCTATTTGTCGAAAAGCAGTTGTAGAACTTCTTGAAAAGAAGAGTGAAGCCCCAATTCATGTCAATAAAGAAAAAGTGCGGGAATATCTTGGGGTGGAAATCTTTGAAGATAGCAAGAAAGAAAAAGAGCCACAAGTGGGCGTGATTACTGGCCTTGCCTATACTCAGTATGGGGGCGATATCTTACCGATTGAAGTAAACTATTCAAAAGGGAAGGGTGAGCTTGTTATTACAGGTAAGCTTGGCGATGTAATGAAGGAATCTTGCTCTATCGCGTTAGATTATGTTCGTGCAAATGCTGAGCATTTTGGCATTAATCCTGATATGTTTGGCCAAATTGATATTCATATCCATGTTCCAGAAGGCGCGGTGCCAAAAGATGGCCCTTCTGCGGGAGTTGCTATCACCTGCGCGATTATCTCCTGTTTGTCGCATACTCCTGCTGACAATAACGTAGCTATGACAGGGGAGGTTACCTTGCGCGGAAATGCTCTTCCTATCGGAGGATTAAGAGAAAAATCTCTCGCAGCGTTAAGAAGCGGTATTCGAACGATTATTGTGCCAGAAGGAAATAAGAAAGATGTTTCTGAACTTCCTGAGGAAGTGAAAAAAGGCATGGAAATTATCTACATGAAGAGTGTAGATGACGCGGTAAAACGTGCCTTGCTTCATTAAGGAAAGGGGACCCAAAAGGTCCCTTTTTTGATACGATAGAAGTATGGTTGACTTTAAGAATACGATATTTTTGCTTAGCGCAGTGACAGGAGACGATGCTCCAAAAAGAAAAAGAAAAGAAATTGCTCTTTTTGGACGAAGTAATGTAGGGAAGAGTACCTTTATTAATTTGCTCACAGGTCATAAGCTTGCTTTCAGCGCGAAAAAAGCTGGTAAAACAAGGTTTTTGAATTACTTTCTTGTCGATGACTCCTTTTATCTTGTGGATACACCGGGATATGGCTTTCAGGCAGGTGGGGGAGAAAAGGAGGAAGATTTTGCCCTTTTAATGGAAAAATATTGTTCTTCTTCCCGCTTAAGCGGAGCGGTTTTGCTTCTCGATATTCGCCGGGAATTAAATCACGATGATGAAGCAATGCTTGCTTTGCTCCAAGAAGATCAGATTCCTTTTGTTCTTATTTTTACCAAAGAGGATAAGGCGACACGAAAAGAAAAAGATACTGCCATTCGTCTTGCGAAAACTCTTGAATGTCCTTACGCCTTTTCTAGCATGAAAGCTTCTCCCTCTTCTTCTCGCTCCCTTTTGCTTTCTCTTTTAGGCAAATGTGATTAAACTATCTCTCCTATGAAAAAACTGGTGTTTGATCAATATCCTGCTCTCACAAACCATAAACGTTCTTTAGTTGCTCTTTCTAATTCTTTGCTGCGTAAATTTGACGTGGAGCCATTTCATAAAAGCTTAGAAGAGGTCGACACTTTTTTAGCGGATAAGAAAAAAGTTGCCCTTTTTCTATTTGATGCAGCAGGAAAAAGTATTTTAGAAAGCCATCCAGCGGGACGTTTTTTCCTCGATCATATGTGTACAGTGTGCCAGTCGGTAAATCCTTCTACTACAGCTGCAGCGACAACCTCTCTTTTAAGCGGTAAATTCCCTGCAGAAACTGGCTGGATTGGTTGGTCGATTTATATGCCCGAGTTAAAGCGCGCGATTGATGCTTTTCCTAATCGTTACAGCGATACAGGAGAAGCGCTTCCTCTAGGCTTAGAAAAATACATGTATCGCCGCTGTCCCTATGCATCTATTTTTGAATTAATGCAAAAGAAAGGACATAATGCCAAATCACTTTTTCCTTGGGATTATCCTTTTTTTGAAGAGCAAATCGACGCGGCGAGTGCCTTATTTCAAACTGATTCTAGTTTAGAATTTCTCTATGTTTATATTTTAGAACCCGATCACACGATGCACGAAGAAGGCCCTGCTTCTTATAAAGTAGAAGAAATTTTAGAAAGAATGGTGAGTTCTATCTCTACTTTTGTGCGGGAAAATCCTGATGTTGCAACATTAGTGGTGGCAGATCATGGACAAATTGCCGTGGAGTGGCTTGATTTATGCGCGGTGAAAGAAATTGATGAGGTTTTGCTTGCTAAGCCTTTCCTAGATGCCCGTTTTGCTTCTTTTCTTATTAAGGAAGGGAAAGAAGAAGCATTCGCCAAGGCCTTCCGTAAACATTTTCCTTCCTTCCTTTTACTCTCGAAGGAAGAGGCGATTGAAAAGCATATATTTGGCGAGGGTGAGCCTACAGCATTCTTGCAGGAAACTCTTGGACCTTTTGTGGCGATATCAACGGATAAAAAAGCATTATATGCTTCGCGTTTTGAGCCAGATGGAAATAAGATGAAAGGGCATCACGCTGGGATACTAAAAGAAGAAAAAGAAATTTGTATTTCTTGCTTTTATGGCAAAGACATTCCAACTTTTTAATTCTTAGTATCCGAAAGAAAAATCTTCCTTTATAATCGCTTTGTTCTTAGAAGAGGGACCTTGTTTCGGTTATTGGTAGAGAGCTGCGGATGGTGGAAGCGCGGCAATAACTCCAAGGAAGTCGCTTCTAGCAAAAAGAACTCTGTCTATCAGAATAATCTAGGAAGAGTGCTAGAGGTTAATGCCTCTGGAAATAGGGTGGTACCACGTGATTCTCGCGTCCCTATGAAAAATACGGGACGTTTTTCTTTGGAAAGAAAGGGAAGATATGGCATTACTCGATAAGCATTATGATCCTCATAAAATAGAAGAAGGTCTTTATGAGGAATGGAAGCAAAACGGTGATTTTATCGCGGAAGGAGAAAAGAGCAAAAAGACTCCTTTTTCTCTTGTTTTACCTCCTCCTAATGTAACAGGAAAACTACATTTAGGTCATGCGATGGACACCATCCCAATGGATATTTTAGCGCGATACCACCGGATGCTTGGGGAAGATGTTTTATGGGTACCTGGCATGGACCATGCGGGAATTGCTACCCAGGCTAAAGTAGAAGAGGAATTACGAAAAGAAGGCTTAACTTCGAAAGATTTAGGGAGAGAAGAGTTTTTAAAGCGTTGCTACAAATGGAAAGAAGAACATGCGCATCTAATTCATGAGCAGTGGAAAGCACTTGGCTTATCGCTTGACTACACCCGGGAACGCTTCACTTTAGATGAAGGAATCCAAGAAGCAGTCAAAACTGTATTCCGTTCCCTTTATGAAAAAGGTCTTATTTACCGCGGAAAGAAGATTATTAACTGGGACCCTGTTTTTGAAACCGCTTTAAGCGATATTGAAGTGATTCACGAAGAAGAAAAAGGGAAGATGTATTACTTCCTTTATGAGGTAGAAGGCGGCGAGAAGATGGTTGTTGCCACCACGCGTCCTGAGACGATGTTTGGTGATGTGGCAGTTTTTGTTTCTCCTAAAAGTGAAAAATACGCGTCTTTTGTTGGTAAAAAGGCAAAAAATCCTGCCAATGGAGAATGGTTACCCATTATGGCAGATGAGTATGTGGACCCCTCTTTTGGCACAGGCGCAATGAAATGTACCCCTGCGCACGATCCTAATGACTTTATCTTAGGTGAAAAGTACCATTTACCTGCCATTGCCTGCTTAGATTCCAAAGCTCATATGTTGCCTATTGCTGGCGAATTTGTAGGTCTTGACCGGTATGAGTGCCGCGAAAAACTAGTGGAAAAAATTGCCAAAGAAGGACATTTAGTAAAAATTGAAAATATTACACATGCGGTAGGGCATAGTGAACGTTCTCACGCTATTGTCGAACCGATGCTTTCTCAGCAATGGTTCCTTAAAATGGATGAGATTGCTAAACTCGTCCGCGAAACACAAAAAGATCCTGCTAAAAAGGTTTATTTTAAACCAAAGCGTTTTGAAAAGACGCTTCTAAGATGGATGGAAAACTGCCATGACTGGTGCTTATCGCGTCAATTATGGTGGGGACACAGAATTCCTGTTTGGTATAAAGGGGACCCTTCTCATCCAGAAGATATGATTGTCTGCCCAGATAAAGATACCGATTTAACGGGCTATACACAGGATAGCGACGTTCTAGATACGTGGTTTTCTAGTGGCTTATGGCCTTTTGCTACGCTAGGCTGGCCAAAGGAAAGCGCAGATTTTAAGCGTTATTTCCCAAATTCCATTTTAGTAACTGGTTATGACATTATTTTCTTCTGGGTGAGCAGAATGATCTTCCAGTCACTTCTTGCGACAGGGAAAGCGCCATTCCATGAAGTAATTATTCATGGTCTTGTGCGTGACCGCGAAGGAAGAAAAATGTCAAAATCTCTCGGAAACGGCGTAGATCCTATTGATATTATTGAGCAATACGGTGTCGATGCGTTGCGCTTTTTTATCACTAACGGCACTGCGCCAGGCCTTGATATCCGTTATGAAGAAGAAAAGGTTGCCTCTGCGCGTGATTTCTTAAATAAGGTATGGAATGCTGCCCGTTATTTACAGGGTATTATTGAAGAAGAAAAACCTTCGCCTTTATTTAGTGTACCTCTTGGACATTTAGAAAAAGGTATTTTAGCGAAATTATCTCGTGTCTATCGTGCTTACTGTAAAAATATGGACGAGTTTGCCTTTGCAAAAGCGGGAGCAATTTTACGTAATTTTGTCTATGAGGAGTTCTGCGGGAAATATCTAGAATGGAGCAAGGTAAGCGTGAAAAAAGGCGGAAAAGAAAAGGCTGCTGCCCTTTCTACTTTAGCCTTCTTGCTGAAAGCGATTTTGCTGCTTCTCCATCCTTTTGCGCCTTTTGTTACTGACCGCATCTATGAAGCTTTTGCCGGTAAAGGAAATAGTTTAATGAAGCAGTCTCTTCTAGAGGCTTGCCCGATGAAGGGGAAACGTCCCTATTACTCGGCCCGAGAAGAAGCTTCTTTTGATTTGCTTTATACAATGATTCAAGAGGCAAGAGCGTATAAAGTAAATCATCATCTTGCTCCTAATGCGCCTATTCAAATTATTTTATCGCAAGAACCCTTCCCTTCTTTTGGTGACTATTTGGCGCGATTCACCTTTGCCACTAGTGTGAAAATTGGGGAAGAAAGCACGAATGCTTTCCGTTTCTCTTCTTTTGGAAAAACCTATTCTTTATCGCTTGTAGAAGATATCTCTCTTCAAGAGCAAAAAGCACGTTTAGAAAAAGAAATTGCTCGTTTAAAAGCAGATATCGCGCGTAGTGAAAATATGCTAAGCAATCCTGGTTTTATGGCCAAAGCTCCAAAAGAGAAGATTGCTTTAGAAGAGGAAAAACGAAAAGGCAATCAGGCGCTTCTAGAAGAAGCTTTAATGCGCATTGCAAAACTTTAAGGTCCAAACTCTTTTCTGCCTCTCTATATCTTAGTGAAAGGGGGTATAGAAATGGAAGGAATGGATTTATCTGTCGCTGAGCTTCACGCTTATCGGCCAGGGGAGGCAATAACCTTATCCGCAGTCTTAGCAATCTTAGTGATTTCTGTGATTACCGTTGTTGTCTTCCGTCTATTTCGGAGCGGGGATGGCTCCGTTAAATTACCAGGTGGATGGGCCTTTAGTTGGAAATGAGTTATTTTCATAATCTTCTAGAGGAAGAAAAACCTCGTGAAAAAGCTCTGCAAAAAGGGCTTATTTCATTAAATAATGCGGAATTAATTGCTCTCATCTTACAAAAAGGTAGTAAAAAACGTGATGTTTTGGCCTTATCACGTGATTTACTAAGGAATTACGGAGATTTATACGGATTATCTCATGCGCCTTTAGAAGCACTTTGCGAAGAAGAAGGTATGGGAATATCGAAATCTTGTGCGCTTCTTGCTGCCTTTGAACTCGCGAAAAGAGTACAAGAAGAAACTTCCTCTTCCTCGGCCTTTGAAAAAGGAAAACAGTTGCTTGGAAGTTTAGAAGAGGAGAGTCTTGGCGTTTTAATTTATGACAGAAAGGGAAAGTACTTAGGAGGAGAAGTGATTGCAAGAGGCAGTTACCATGCTGTAAGTTTTGAAGCGAGTGATATCTTGCGCGCTATCTTACGAAGAAAGGGTCAAAATTACATACTAATTCATTCCCATCCTTCCGGGGAGTTATCTCCATCGGAACAAGATTTACTCGCAACAAGAACGATTTATGAAGCAGGGGAATGCTGCGGACTCCTGATGCTTGATCACCTCATTATTTCAAAAGATGATGCTTTTTCCTTTCGAAAGAACAACTTATTGCTCTCCTTTTAAGAAATACCTTCCTTTTTCCAAATATTTTGCTAATATACGCGCGTTGTTGCCTCCTAAGGCCACAACCGCATCGCGTGGTAACTAACTTCTTCTTCAGAAGAGACCAAAACGAGCGAGTATAGGAGAAAGGAAGGATTCTATGAGTAAGTACGCTATTGTGGAAAGCGGCGGAAAGCAGCTTCGTGTTGCTGTTGGGGATCGTATCTATGTTGAAAAATTAGATGCGGAACCAGGAAGCGAAGTTACGCTTGATAAGGTGCTCTTTATCGGGGGAGATGATGTCAAAGTTGGCTCTCCTTATGTAAAAGGTGCTTCTGTTACCGCCAAAGTAGAAAAACAAGGTCTTGGAAAGAAGATTGTTATCTACAAATATAAAGCAAAAGCTAATGAGCGCAAGAAACAAGGCCATCGTCAACCTTACACTTGCCTAGTTATTGCAAATATCGCCTAAAGAAAAATATGATTCGTGTTCTTGCTATTTATCAAAAAGGAAAACTTGTCTCCTTTGAAGTAAAGGGGCACGCTGGAAGCGGAGAAGAAGGACATGACCTTGTCTGCGCTGCAATCAGCGGAATTGTTCCAGGAGCATTCAATGCTTTCTTGCAAGAATATGATATCGAAGTTCTCTCAGGCTACATCAAGCTCGTGGCCCCCTCAAGCGGGCTTCAAGCTCATGACGAAATCGTCATGGAGTGCGTGATGGCACAAATCTCAGCTATTGCGGAATCTTATCCAAGATACGTAAAGCTAACGAGAAAGGAGTAGGCATGAAAAAGTATAGTGTTAACCTGCAGTTATTCGCCTCGAAAAAAGGCGTTAGTTCGACACGAAATGGTCGTGACTCTGCTGGACGTCGACTTGGCGCAAAAGTAGGCGATGGTCAGTTTGTCACCGCAGGCAGCATCCTTTATCGTCAAAGAGGAACAAGAATTAAACCCGGTGAGAATACAAAGAAGGGTGGAGATGATTCTATCTTTGCTCTCATTGATGGAATTGTTCGCTTTGAAAGAGTCGGGAAGAGCGGCAAGCGTGTCAGCGTTTACGCAAAGTAAGACGAATAATAAGCATTGAGGACAGGACATAACCTGTCCTTTTTTTCATTTATATATACGCATGCGCATCGCACGCGGAAACTCAAAAAACGGATTTTCAATAAAAATTTTTGACATTTTCTAAAAATTTATCATGAAAACAAAAAATGCAATTTTTCATACAAAAAAACACAAATAACGCGATTTTTAAGAGAAAGCGCTATCTTTTTACAGGAAAGGGGTTACATTTTCCATGTAAGAGGTTACAAAAAGATGCTTGCCCAAGATGCAAAAGGGGTTATAGTTTACACATGTTAATCAATTAGATCGCGGTGGCGCTGGCTATTTATGTGGCGTCCTTGTGATTTGGAAAGGAGCGAAAATCTAAATGATTAATTTAAAAAAAGGTCTTGTTGCTGTAGCAGGTATTGCTATGGTGGCAGGTGTTGGAGGAGTGGCTCTCACTAGCTGCGGTGGCGATCAATATGCCAACACAATTACTGTGTGGTGCCCTGAAAGTGACGTTAGCTACTTTAACAACACCATTATCCCCGCTTTCAAACAGGCGCATGGCGATTTACTCAAGATTACCGATGCCGAAGGTAATGTAACTAGTGAAATGGATATCCAAGTCATCGAACAAGTCGGTGAAGGTGATATCGTTGCTAATGCTGACAACATTAACGAAGTTGCTGACGTCTTCTGTATTGCTGACGACAACATTCGTACCATGGTACAAAGAGGCTACATCGAAGACTTCAATTCAGATGAAGCAAGCCGTGTTACCACCGATGGCCAAGACGCTGTTGATTCCTTCAAGATTGGGGATAGCCTCTATGCTCTCCCTTATCGTAACGACAACAGCTACATGCTCTACTACGATACAAGAATTGTAAACGACGAGCAGGCCAAGACTTGGGAAGGCTTAATTGCAGCTGCTAAGGCTCAAAATAACGCAACTATTTATTTCCAAATTGCGAACTCTTGGACATTCCCTTCCATTTTATTCTCGGAAGGCGAAGTTCATGTTGATACAGTCGATGGAAAGACCTATCAGATGACTGACTTTGGTTCTAATGCCGACGTTCACCAAGCTCTCTTTGATTTTGTCCAACTTTATGCCGCAAACACCAATATCATCAATGGTGAACTTGATGCACAAACTTCCGCTATTCTTACTGGCTTAGATCCTCAAACAACTGGTTCTAGAACAGCTGCTTATATCATTTATAACTTCTGGAATGAAACTTCTGCTAAGTTAACTGAACTTGGCTTAGAAGCCGATACAGTGAAAGTTACAACCCTTCCTAGCTTTAACGGCCACGCCATGAAGCCATTCATTGGTTATAAGGGTATGGGTATGAAGAGTTCTGTTTCTGAACAAAAGCATGATGCAGCAAAAGAATTTGTTCGTTTTGCTACTACTGCTGATATGCAAAAGGACCGTGTCACTGAATTAAAGCAAGGTGTCACTAATCTTTCTGTTCAATCTGAATTAGCAGAAGAAATTGCTGCTCTTCCTCATATGAACGCAATTAACGAAACTATCGCTTCTGGCAATTATGTCCCACAAGGTATTAATGTCACTGGTGACTTCTGGACTCCAGTAGAAACTCTTGGAAGAGGTATCGTGAATGATCCAACTGCACACGATAGCCTTGAAGAAGCTCGTGCTGACTGTCAAACAATTGCAAGTGCAACCGGCTGGATGGATGTATCCGCTGCTGCTTAATTTGTAGTTAAGAAATAGCCCTGGGTGGCAATCCCATCCAGGGCTTCTTCTCATGAAAGGAGCCTTCCATATGAGTGAAGAGAAAAAAGATTTGGAAAAGGACGTTGTCCTAGCTTCTTCCGAGACTAGCGAGGAAAGCGCCCTTGATTTTTCCGAACTCGACTCATTAAAAGAGACGAATTTTGAACGCGATCCCTGGTATCAAACTGCTGGATTAGCGATCGCGAGATTTTTGGCGAAAGCGGGGCTTTGGATACTTGGTATTCTCTATGACTGCATCAAATATCTTTTACTGGTTGTTAAGTATATTCTTGGTGCTGTTTTAATGATTATTCCTGGCATATATATTGTCGGGAGAAAAGTTGTGATGATGTTCAATGATATGGACTGGGCTGGAAAACTCAGTTTCATCGTTATGGGCGCTTCGCAGTTAAAGAGAAAACAGTGGTTAGATGGAGTGGTTTTTCTTGTTGTAGAGATTGCCTTCTTCTTCTATATGTTTGTTCCGATTTCTGGGGGAGTTGGTGCTGGCGTTAGTGCAATTAACGCTTTCATCCATCTGGGAGAAAATAGCGCTGATACTCGTCCTGAATTAATCTTTGGTTTCTATGCTTGGATTATCTTAATTGGTTTCATGATCGTGTATGTTTTAAGCTTAAAAGGTGCTTACGACTCCTACATGATTACTGCTGCCGATAAGTATAAACGGGCGAGAATGGAAGGAATTCATGTTTTAAACCATCCTGAAATCTATCATGGTAAGCAGAAGAGCGATGGTACTTATGTTGATTTTGCGCGTATGACGCATTTAAGTATCAATCGCACTTTAAAGCAGGAATATGGTTTTGACGCCCTTACCGCACGCGTTGTTTCTCGCATAGCTTGGTCAAAATGTGCCGATCCTATCGCGCTTGGCTATGATAATGAAGGCAATTTTGCTATCGGAAATGTCTTTAAGAGCGATGCAGACGCTTGGAGTAAGACACAGGCTTTCCTTGTCATTTTGTGGGAAAAAGTTTTATGGCTCTTCCGTCTTATTAAAACGTTCTATTACAACAAAATTTATAATCCATGCCGTAATTTTGTAATGGCTCACCTTTATTGGTTTAAGCCGATAGAACGTTACTGTTATTGGTATTTAGAAAAACCAAAAGAGAAATATGGTCGTTATGTAGTTGTCTCGGAAGAGAAACTTGCACTTATTCGTTTCTCTCATAAATATGATAAATATAACGACTATCTTGCGACGATTCGTGATACAAAAGCGCTTGCTACTGTTTTCAAAGATGGGAGCGCTTTATATGACGCCATCTTTGGCCGCGACGCTTTATCTAGGAAAAACGGTGAAGTTGAATTAAATGAGACAGCAAAACTTTCTGTCCGTAAGAGAGTTTCGAGTGTCATTGGTACGTTTGAAGTTAGCTTCCCTCTTGGTAAGAAAATCACTTCAAAAGCAATCAGCATTATTAACGAATATCGCGGGAAGAAGGGATTAAAAGGGGAAGAACTCCGTTCTGCATGTGTGAACCGTTTTGTCGAACTTGGCGAATATTATGCAAGTTATCAAGAACAGTTTATTGAGAAATGGCATGATGCACCAATTCGCTCGGCAGAACGCACCATTGCTTTTGCGAAAGATCCTTCTATCCTTCAACAACATTTTGATTTAGGGAAAGGAAACTTCCTTGCTGCTTGCGAGGAAGAAGGTATCTTAAAGGATGATGGACTTGCTCTATATTCCTTATTCCAACAATATTCTCGTATTGCTATTTCTGGCGGATCTGGGGCAGAACTTTTAGAGAGATTTGCTCGCCGCTATGAGCGTCAATTAAAATCAATGCGCGCAATCGGCTATCATGGACAACCCGTCACTTCTTTAAGACGTGTCAAGCAATTTGCTGATGAAAAGTTTGCCGTAAGCGTATTAGCACTTCCTGTCATTGGGGCAGTTGTTGTTACGATTGTTCCTCTTCTTTGCTCTATCTTCGTCGCCTTTACTAACTGGGATTCTGATCACTTCACAGTGTTTAACTGGGATCCTATTGCTTGGGGAAGCGTCTTTGATATGTTCGGCAGTGAAGCGGGTGGCGCAAGTTATGGTTACACCTTTGTGCGACTACTCGGGTGGACGATTGTATGGGCTATTTTCTCCACATTCTCTTGTTATATCTTAGGTATTATCGTTGCTCTTCTTATTAATCGTAAGGGTCTTAAATTCCCAAGATTCTGGAGAACCGTCTTAATTATTACCATTGCTGTTCCAAGTTTTATTTCTCTTCTTGTCATGAACAAGATGCTCTCGCCATCGAGCGCTTCTGGTTTAATCAATAGCTGGCTTATAAAACAAGACTGGTTTGTTGGCTTTAGCCAGCAGATGAATTGGGGCTCTATGGCAGGAGATCTTTGGACGACAACCGGTATCCCCTTTATTAGAGGTCCAGGTTCAGGTGATAACTGGGCTATCATTCCAAAGTTAACGGTCATTGTTGTTAACATTTGGATTGGTATTCCCTTCACCGTCTTATCGACATCCGGTATCTTAATGAATATTCCAAGTGATCTTTATGAATCGAGTCAGATTGATGGAGCTGGTCCATTCCGCCAGTTAGTATCTATCACTTTGCCTTACATCTTCTTTGTTACTGGTCCTTCGCTTATTACATCCTTTGTTGGAAATATTAATAACTTCAACGTTATCTTCTTCTTAACAGGTGGAGAACCACGAGGTGTTAATGATATGTTAACATCTGGTGCAGGTGAAACATCCTTACTGATTACTTGGTTATATACTTTAGCGACGGATACACAGCAGCAGAATTACGCTCTTGGCTCTGTCCTAGGTATTATCATCTTCATTCTTTGCGGATTCTTCTCCCTTGTTGCTTATAGCAGACTTGGCTCGGTACAAAATGAGGAGGCTTTCCAATAATGAAAACAAGACGCATTGTTGCAGACTCATTAGTCTACCTAATTCTTACTCTCATTGCTGTTGTTTGGATTTCTCCTATTATTTGGCTTGTTCTTCAAAGCTTCTCGGGCGACCCAAATACAGAATCTGCGGCCTACTTTATTCCCGCTAGATGGTCTTTTGATCCTTGGATCATGCTTGCAACTAACACGGTTAATATCAACGGAAGTATTGAGACAGCACGTTTTAACTGGTTTGGAATGATTACTTCCAATGGCTCGCTTGCCATTGGCTCCTTCATCAATACGATTTGGGTTTCTCTCTTATCGATGATTATCTCTACCGTTCTCACTCTTTGTAGCTCTTACGCCTTCTCGCGTTTACGCTTCAGAGGAAGAACGATGATGATGCGTCTTATCCTCATTCTTGGTATGTTCCCAGGCTTCCTTGGTATGATTGTCATCTACTGGACGCTTGAAGGTCTTGCACCTGGTGGTGGACTTAGAAATCTATTCATGCTTGCTATCATTTATAGCGCTGGTGCTGGTATGAACTACTATGTCTCCAAAGGCTTCTTTGATACCATTTCCAAGCAAATTGACGAAGCAGCCATGGTAGATGGTGCAACTAGATTCCAAATCTTCTACAAGATTACTCTTCCTTTATCAAAACCGATCGTCGTTAATGTTGCCTTAGCAGCATTCATGGCGCCTTGGGGTGAATACATTACTTCCGCTTATATCTTAGGTGGAGCAAAATCACCAACCTTCGATAACTGGACAGTTGCTAGAGCTTTATACGGTATGTTAAATGACGGTGACTTTAATAGCCGTCCTCCTTATTGGCGTATCTTCTGCGCTGGTGCCGTCTGCGTAGCGATTCCAACAACAATTATCTTCATGTTCATGCAGAAGTATTATGTTGCTGGAGTTACAGGTGGTGCTGTAAAAGGCTAGAAAAAAGAGTTATTGTTTATTAGGCGCTCTTCGGGGCGCCTATTTTTATCCTTAGGAGTTCATCCATGAAAGCGATTTATCCAGAGAATTTTAAAATAACGAAAAAGACTGAGGGCAGTGCAGGTTACCAGATATTTGTTCATTCCTTCCGCGATTCCAATCATGATGGAATCGGTGATTTGCGTGGAATTATCGAAGCAATGCCTTACCTTGCCTCTCTTGGAGTTACCTATTTATGGTTAACACCCATCTTTCAAAGTGCTTCTTATCATCATTATGACACAGAAGATTACTACAAAATTGATCCCAGTTTTGGAACTGATGAAGATTTTGATGAACTGATTAAACTTGCCCACGAAAACGGGCTCAAAATTATTTTAGATTTTGTGATTAATCACACGAGTTTCCGTCATCCTTGGTACTTGCAAAGCGAAAAGGACTATAAAAATAACTATCATGGAGAAGATTCTAAAATTGATTATTACTGCTGGACAAAAAAGATGCAGAATGCCTATTCCTATGATCCTGTCGCAGATGCTTGGGCAGAGGGAAGATTTAGTGGCTGGATGCCGGATTTAAATTTAGATAGTCCTTCGCTTAGAAAAGAAATTGCTAATATCTTAACTTATTGGTTAAAGCGCGGAGTAGACGGGTATCGTCTTGACGCGGTTCGCTACTACTATTTTGAAGAAAGAGAGAAAACTGTCGAATTTTTGCGCTTTATGAAAGAGGTTTGCCAAAAAGAGAAAAAAGACTGTTATATCGTGGGAGAAGCTTGGGAAGATTATCCGGATGAACAGTCCATCTTAGATTATGCTTCTAGCGGCGTGAATATGTTTGCGTTCCCTCTTTGTTTATCGCGAGAAGATGGTCCAGGCGCGGCAGTGAATTTTAAAAAAGCATGGAAAAATTATCCTTACCGCATGGTAAAAGAGATTGAGGAATTAAAGAGAGTTTCACATGGAGAAGCGCGTCCTGCCTTATTTATTAGCAACCATGACACGGACAGGTGGAGTGAGGTTGTCGCGACAAGAAGAAAAGACCAAAAGGAACTCTTCTTTGTTGCCATGGCACTTTTATTATGGTCACCTGGCACGCCATGGCTTTATTACGGGGAAGAGCTTGGTTTAATAGGGATTCGTGATTATAAGGGGCCAATGTCTGATGCTGCGCGGAGAACGGCTATGCCTTGGAAAGACGGGATACTTTGCTCAAACCCAGAAGGATATGTTGCTCCTTTATATCCTTCTAGCGTGGAAGAGGAAGAAGAAAATCCAAACAGTTTGCTCAACTATGTACGAAAATTGCTGCAAATCCGCAATGAAAATAATAATTTCTTTGAAAAAGGGGAATGGAGTGTCATTCCGTTGCCAGAGGAATTATCCGAAAAAATTATGCTGATTCGCATGGATTTTGCGGGAGAAACTCGTTACATCTTGCATAGTAAGGCGTCAGAAGAGGTATCTTTTGAACTTCCTTTCTCTTATCAGGAGTATTTTGCTCTATCTTATGGCAATAAATTGCCTGCTTTCAAAGACAAAAAAGTTACGATTGCACCTTATTCTTCTATCCTATTTCGCCCCTAGGCAAAAAAAGATGAATGCGCTATCATTTTCGCATCAAAGGAGATGTTTTTCTTAAGGAGTATTTATGTTGGCTAAAGGCAAAAAAGTACTACTTGCTGTTGCGCTTGCAATACCTTTACTTGCAGGATGCGGTGGCGGAAATGAAGGAAGCGGCTCTGGCTCTGAATCGATATCAGGTTCTGAAGGGGGTTCAAGTCAAGTAGTGGCAGATCCTTTGCCGGAAGGATGGGATGGAATCGTTAGGATCTATTACCGGAATGACACGGCGAATTATTTAACCAAAACCATTTGGGTTTGGGGAGTTGGCGTAGACGGAGTGGAATACGAATTCGATAACGCTGGAAACCCTGATAGTTATGGACTTTATTATGACATTGATTTGTCTGAGTCCCCATGGAACCGCACAGTACATTCTTCAATTTCCTTTATCATTAAGGAGAGAGGAACTTGGGCTGGACAAAGTGCGGACATTGTTTGCACGTTAAATGACTATAGCAGCACATTAGAAACCACCGATACAGGTGATGAAATGATTTCCATTTACTCTTGGGATTTAGGAAATTCTATCATTGATGTTTCTGCAAATCGTAATGACGCTTTAGGTGACAGAATTGGCTCTGCCGTCTTTACTGATTGGCGGACATTACACGTGGAAGGAACGGGCATTGCAGAAGGAAGAGATGAGGCAGAAGTAGGCGTTATTTCTTCCTATGAGCTTTATGCTTATGACACAACTTGGTACCGTTTAAATTCCGATGAACAAATTGGAAAGAAACAAGAATATCTCATTAAGAGCGGTAATCCTAACTCTTCTTCTTTTGATATTACATTTGATGAAGATATTACTTTATACACCGATTACATGCTCGAATGCCGCTTTGTGCAAAATGAAGCTGCTGTAAAACAGGGAGGCGCCTCTTTCCAAAATTTATACGATGATCCGAAATTTATCGAAAATTATACTTATGATGGCGATGATTTAGGTTTCACCGATCTAAGTGAAGGAGAAAGCAAACGCTTCCAGTTTAAAGTTTGGGCACCAACAGCGGGAAGTGTTGCGGTAAAACTTTATCAATCTGGTACACCAAAAGCGCTTGGAACTGAGGAACATCCTGGTGATGACACCGTGACACGTCTTGTTTATATGACTCCAGATGAGAAGGGTGTTTGGACAGGTGAACTTCGCGGATTCTACTGCGACATGTTTAACTTCTACACCTATGCTGTTTCGAATGGTGGTACTACGCAAGAGGCTGCTGATCCTTATGCAACTTCTGCCGGTATTAATGGCGTCCGTTCTGCTATTATCCGCAAGGCAGACTTACCTTCTACTTATCCAGAAGGGTGGGAAGAATCTCTTGCCAAATTTAAGAGTAATCCAGAAGATCCATCTTCTTATGTTTCCCCCAATGATTTAACAATTTACGAAGTCCATATTCGTGACTTCACTGCGGATGAGACCTGGGTTTCTAAGGAAGGAAATAAAAACGGAACCTATAACGCTTTTGTGGAAGAAGGCACCACTTATGGCAGCGTTTCCACTGGTTTTGATTCTTTAAAGGAACTCGGTGTGAATGCCGTTCAAATTCTTCCTGTTTTTGACCAAGATAATGATGAGAGAACTCTCACTTATGAAGAAAATGGACAAACCATTACGCAAGAACCTTCTTATAACTGGGGTTATAACCCACTCAACTACAACGTTGTAGAAGGTGCCTATTCTTCTGATCCTTATGATCCACTCGTTAGAATGTACGAATTCCGTCACGTGATTCAGAAATTAGCTGACGCTGGTATTCGTACGATTATGGACGTTGTCTATAACCATATGTCTTCTGTTTCTGGATCTAGTTTCAACAAGATTGTTCCCGGCTATTTCTTCAAAATGGATGAAAATGGCGCCTATATTGATGAAACTGGCGTTCATAACACTTTTGCTACTAACCGAACAATGGGCAGCAAGTTTGTTGTGGATTCCACGAAATACTGGTTAGAAAACTTTGGAATTCAAGGCTTCCGCTTTGACCTTATGGGCGCAATTGAAACTTCAACGATGCGCGCTGTGAAGGATATGGCTTATGACATCGATCCTAATATTGTCGTTTATGGCGAGCCTTGGAGAGGTTCTGGCGCTTCCACGGATACCCAAGCAGGAAAAGTTGGGGTCTACCGCGATTTAACGGATAATGGAAAAGGCGCAGTTGGCGCGTTTAATGACTGCGGAAGAAACGGTCTTAAAGGCGATACGACCTGGGGCAGCCCTGCTCCTTCTTATGGTTTTATGTCGCAGGGAGCTGGTGATTTTGATGAAAACACCATGTATAACGCTGCTTGCGTTTATCTAGGCGAAAATAGAGAAGTAAAAGAAGGGAACGGCCTTGCTACTTCCGTTAATCAAACCATCAACTACGTTTCTTGCCACGATAATTACACCTTATATGACCAGTTGAATTACACTTATGATTCTGGAAATAACGCGGATACGGACGAGAATACTGTGGTAAAAGACGCTGTTCTTGCCACCACTGCTTACGTTCTCTTCTCGCAAGGAGTTGCTTTTGTCCATGGCGGAGAAGAAATCTTAAGACAGAAGGTCATGAAACCCGATAACGAATACTGGGAAAAGATTGATGAGGGTGATTATGTCACGCTTCCTTCTGGTAACCGTCTTGTACGTAACTCCTACGCTTATGGAGATGAAGTCAACTCCTATAAGTGGGACCGCAAAGTTGAGTTTAAAGAATACTTTGATAAATACGCGGAAGCGATTCACACAAGACAAAGTCTTATTGAAGAAGGCATTCTCGGTGTGAGCGATGAAGTCATTCAAGGTTCTTATCAAAGCGGCGACGCGCAAATGAAATATTCCCGTTTATGGGATTCTCTTACTGAGCGCGGCTCCTATTGCGGAAGAGATAACGTTTTACGCCCTGTTTTAGCCGCTCAAACCGAATTTACAAAGATTGACGGTTCTACTTTACCTGATGTTTATTCTTTCCTTGGCGGAAGAATGAACGATACTCCATCTTGCAAGATTGGTATTGGTTCTGGTGAATTACGTGTCTTATACGGTACAAACCGTGAAGCTGGTTCTACCATTACTGTGACCAATTCTCTTGATGTTGGCTGCTATGAATTCTTATTTGTAGCGCGTGTGAATTAGGAGACAAAAATGAAAAAGAAAGCGCCTCTTGTAGCGTTATTTGGTCTTTTAGCACTCACTTTAGCTTCTTGTGATACAGGAAGGGGACAAAGCTCCCTCTCCGTCATTGAGACAGATGATGTAGAAGTTTATATGAGTGCTTTAGCAGACCGCTCCGAGGGAAATCATTTATATCTTCACTATTTGCGCCACGAAAACACGCCCGAGAGTTATGCTCCTTGGGATTTATGGGTTTGGTCTTATCGGCCAGATGAAGGCGATGGCACAAAATTTGATTGGAACGGCAGAACGCAGTCGAGCGATAAATTAACCGCAACAGGTGATGCACAAGTCGAGCAGCTTGGCGGAGCCTTTGTCGATATTGATTTAGAAGAAGAGTACGAAGGAGGCTGGAATAGCGCCAGCAAAACAATTGGTGGTTCTGTAACCAAATTTACTGATTCTAACGGCAATCTTGCGGAACAAGTTGGTGTTCAAATTGTCTATAGCGATGACAGAATCAATGGTTCTGGATATTGGGGGAATGATGGCGGAAATCAGTACATCAATCTTTCTGATTTTGCTTTAGAAAATACGGACGGAAGCACCTCATACCATGTCTTTTTAATTGAAGATAAGGTCGCAGAAGCATCTCCATTCCCTCATGTTGAAATTGATGATCCTTTTGCCAATGACGATGGCAGTAATGTCACCTATGGCAATGAGGCATACGATAACGTTGACTGGGAAACGAATGCTGATATCCCTGCAACTTCGCCTTTATTTAAAGACGGAACGGGGGCAAGTGAAAATGGAACGCTAGATTCTGGAGCCGGTGTTGGCTACCAAATTATGGTATCAAGCTTTGCTGATAGTGACGGAGACGGTTTTGGTGATATTTATGGCATTACCCAGAAGCTTTCTTATCTAGAAGAGCTTGGGGTTGAAGTGCTTTGGTTAACGCCAATTCAGTTAAGTGATAGTTATCATGGCTACGATATTAGCGATTACACGCAGGTAGATCCAAAGTTTGGCTCCAAGACTTCGCCTAACGCAATCAATGGTGAGGTAACTTCTGCTACAGCAATGGAAGATTACAAAGATCTACTTTTTGCCGCACATGAAAAAGGCATGGCGGTTATCATGGATTTAGTGCTGAACCATACTTCAACCTCGAATGTTTGGTTTATGCGTTCTGCTAACTTAGACGAAGAGTATCGCGGATTCTATCAATGGGGTAATCACGAAACGGATGGTGAAAACATTTCCGAAGAAAAGCACTGGTATCCATATGGCGACCACGCCTATAGCTTCTATGCAAAGTTTGGTTCAGGAATGCCGGAATTAAATTACTCTTATGTTCCCACTAGAGAAGCCGTTGCTACAATGGCCAAGCAGTGGTGCGAGATTGGAGTAGACGGTTTCCGTATTGACGCAGTAAAGCATATCTTCATGAACGATGAAGTGAAACAAAGCAGTAACGATACCATTATCAATGATATTTCTCTGAATTCGGAAACACAAAAACTTCAGGATTATTCGAGTAA
This sequence comes from uncultured Bacilli bacterium, assembly GCA_944376605.1. Taxonomy (GTDB): domain Bacteria; phylum Bacillota_I; class Bacilli_A; order RFN20; family CAG-826; genus UBA4951. The sequence goes on along the minus strand of CALWDE010000003.1, from coordinate 172,225 downwards.
CTTAACAAAGAATTTGCATTTCTGGAGATCTTTTATTGCCGATGTAAAGGAAAGTTATCCTAACACCTTCTTTGTCGGAGAAAACTTTGATGGACATGCCTATCACGTCGCTCCCTTCTATGAAGGGTTTGACTCCATGTTTGATTTCTATTCCTACTACAACATTACCAATGGCGCGGCGAACGCTTTAAATGCCACCATTGGAAATCCCATTACCTCATGGGACGGACTCCATCCTGGTTCTAATTACTCTGCCGCTACCGATAATGATCCTAATAAAGGAGTAAGCGGCAACACTTCTAGTACTGGTGCGATTAAGTATGGTGGAAGCTGGGACTATGAAAATGTTCTCAAAGCTTATGAAAAATATCGTACAGGCGGAGATGAAGTTTCTTCCTCTACTGGTTATTCCTTTATCGGAGGAAGTTTCACTTCAAATCATGATATCTCTAGACCGATTAACCGCGTTGCTGGAAGTAAGGGAAGTAGCGGAATGGATATTGCCGAACAAGGCATGATCGATGAGTCGAATTACGCCCATTACTTAAGAAGTGCGACTCTTGTTGAAATCGGAGAGATTCTCTTACCTGGCTTAACTTGGGTTTATTACGGCGATGAACTTGGCATGACTGGTAACTACAAAGAAGGGCAAACTTCCGAAAGTAGTTATAGTGACTTAGCTTACCGTCAACCGATGAAATGGAGGCAGGATGGCGAGATTGGGGACGGCTCGATGACTACAGGCTACGGCATTACTGGTTCTGGCGCTACGGTTGCATGGGATGAAGTAAATGCTTCTTCTCTTGTAGCTTCCGTAGAGACTGCTTCTAGTAGCGATCACTTTAACGCCATCTCTTCTGCAATGCGCCTAAAAGCAAGTAGTGAGACGTTAACGCGCGGTACTTATGAAGCGGTAGGATGGGAAGTAAACGGCCAAGAAGCGAACTATGTCTTCCACTTTATGAGAACGCTCGGCAGCGAAACTTATGAAGTCATCATTAACTTCTCACCAAATGTTGATTTGTCTGCTGGTTTAGAAGGAGAAGTCGTCTTCTCTTTCGCTGGCGCAACCGCAACGAATATTCCTGCTCGAAGCGCAATTGTGGTTCGTTATTAAAGGAAAGAAAGAGAACGCCCTCTTCAAAGGGGGCGTTTTTGTTTTTATAATGAAAGAATGCTATTAAGTGTTATTATTCCCTCTAAAGATCAAAGCGAAAAAGCGCTCAAAAATATCAAAGGCCCTCTATGGCGGTTTTTAGAATCCGCCGGCATTGATTATGAAATTCTTCTTGTTATCGATGGCTCTAATGTGATAAACCGCAAGGCAGCAGAAGCAGCGATGGTTATGTTCCCAAAACAGGTAAGACTTATCCCTTATTTGCCCAATAAAGGAAAAGGACATAATGTAAAGCGCGGCTTTTTAGAAGCAAAAGGGGATTATGTCCTCTTTATGGACGCGGATTTAGCAACCGATTTGAACTGCTTTTATGATATGAAACCCCATATGGAGGATTATGATTGTCTTTTTGCTTCGCGTTATATAAAGGGAGCAACCTTAGCAAAGAAACAAGGGCTCATTCGCCAAATTATGAGCAAAGGCAGCCGCTTTTTAATTCGTCAAACATTATCACTTCATGAAACGATTGATTTTCAGTGCGGTTTTAAGATGCTAAGAAGCGATGTGGCGAAAGAATATGCCAAAGTTTCTCTTATTGACGGGTTTGCTTTTGATACAGAACTTCTCTATTTCTTAAAACTTAACGGCTATACTGCTTTAGAAGTTCCTTGTATATGGACAGATGACCCGGATAGCACCGTGAAAGGCGCTTTTTCTTCTTCACTCGCTTTTTATAAAGAGCTAAGAAAGATTAAAAAGAATAAAGAACACTATTTATTAAAAAAGGAGGAGAAAGATGCTAATTGACCGCGCAACAGTGGAAGTAAGGGCTGGAAAAGGCGGAGATGGAGCAATCTCTTTTCTCCATGATAAAAATACGGAATTTGGGGGGCCAGATGGCGGCAATGGAGGAAGAGGCGGTTCTATCTATTTTGTCGCTGCAGAAAATGTGAATAGTCTTTTCTCTTTTAAACATAGCAAAGTTTTTATTGCTAATGATGGAGAGAAAGGAATGAAGAAGTTAATGCACGGGAAAGATGGCAAAGATTTGATCATTGAAGTGCCGGTAGGAACAGCGATTTATGAAGAAGAGAGTAAAAGACTTCTTGCTGACTGCGACATTCCTGGAGAGAAAAAGCTAATCGCAAGAGGAGGGAGAGGTGGAAGAGGGAACGCGACCTTCAAAAGCGCAAGACACCGCATTCCTCGAATTGCGCAAAACGGACAAGAAGGCGAACGTTTTCGCTTAAAACTAGAGTTAAAACTTGCCGCGGATATTGCTCTTATTGGGCTTCCAAATGCTGGAAAGTCTTCTTTTCTGAATCTTGTCACAAATGCCAGGGCACAAATTGGGGCCTATCCTTTTACGACCATTTCTCCTAACTTAGGCACTTTTGTCTCAAAAGAATATAAACGCTACGTCATTGCCGATATGCCGGGCTTAATTGAAGGGGCGCATGAAGGCAAAGGCCTAGGCATCGATTTTTTAAGACATATTGAACGCTGCCGTGTTTTATTACATTTTGTTGCAATGGATGGCAGTGAAGACCCTGTTTTAGCCTATGAGCAAATTCAAGAAGAATTAAAAGGATATGGCGCGCGTTTAGAAGAAAGACCGCAGCTAGTTGTGGCCAGTAAAATGGATGAAGAAGGGGCAGAAGAGCGTCTTTCTGCATTTATAGAAAAAACCGCGATTCATCCCTTACCTTTATCTACCTTTGAAAGAAGAGGGTTTGAGGAAATTTTAGAAAAAGCAGCCTCTCTAGTAGAAATCACACCAAAATTCCCTCTTAAAGGCGAAGAAAGTGAAGGATTTATGCATTTTACTTTTGAAGAACAAGAACCTTTATTTCGTCTTCAAAAAGTTTCTCCTCACACTTTCCTTCTCTCAGGGAAGGGCCCAGAAGGGAAGAGAAAAGAATATAACACCACAACCGATCAAGGCGTTATGCAGCTGATTCGCTATTTAGATAAAATCGGGGTAAATGAAGAGTTAGAAAAACTTGGAGCAGAAGACGGAGATGAAGTTCGTCTACTGGACTTTGTCTTTGAATACTCGCGTTAAAGAAATGCGTTTATAATGAGGTTGTCCGATGTTTTATTCGTTAACGGGTACAATTATTGATATCACTGATAACACCATCGCTGTTCAAGTAGGCCCTATCGCCTATGAATGCATGGTTTCACGCGTTGATGCTTTTTTGATGGGTGAAGAAAGAACCGTATATTGCTACGAAGTAGAAAATGAATCGGAACATTATCTCTGCGGTTTCCCTTCTAAAAGTGAAAAAACCGCCTTTACCTTATTAACTTCCGTTAAGGGCATAGGGCCAAAAACTGCTTTAAGCGCTCTAAAAGAGACCACTCCTGATGCTTTATATCGTGCCATAACCGCGAATAATACTGCTTATTTAAAAAAATTACCTGGAATTGGAGCAAAGGCTGCCTCACAAATTATTTTAGATTTAAGAGGTCACTTGGCGGCAGAAGTTGGTAAAAAGAGAAATAAAGTGGATCCTTCGCAGTTTGATGAAGTGAGAGATGCTTTAAAAAGCCTTGGCTTTAAAATTAAACTTATTGATGAGGCTCTTAGCAGTATTGATACTCCCAACTTAAATAACGAAGAGATTTTGAAATTAGCCTTACGCAGGTTAAGGAAAGGAGGAGTGCAATGAGCCGTATTTTAGATGCCCATCGCGAAGAAGAAGATGTTCGCAGTGAGACTAGCCTCCGTCCTCGCACTTTAAAAGAATATATTGGTCAATCCGAATTAAAGAAAAATTTACGTATTTTTATTGGGGCAGCGAGAAAAAGAGAAGAGCCACTTGATCACGTCTTACTCTATGGTCCTCCAGGGCTTGGAAAAACAACCTTAGCTTATGTGATTGCAAATGAGATGGGCGGCAATGTAAAAACACTTTCTGGCCCCTCTGTTGAAAAACCCGGCGATTTAGCTGCGGTTTTATCGGAACTTGAAGAAGGCGATATTCTTTTTATTGACGAAATTCACCGTTTATCACGTGCGGTGGAAGAGATTCTCTACGGGGCAATGGAGGATTTTAAACTTACCATCATGATTAACCGGGAAGGGGGCGCAAAAACCTTAACTTTACCTCTTCCGCCTTTTACCTTAGTTGGCGCAACAACGCGCGCTGGAGATTTAGCAGCTCCTTTGCGTGACCGTTTTGGAATCTCTGCTAAGCTGAATTTTTATTCTCCAGAAGAAATTGCCCAAATTATCGAAAGAACTTCTAAAGTTTTAGAAATGCCTATTGAAGAAGAGGCGATTAAGACGTTATCTTCTCGTTCCCGCGGGACCCCGCGTATTGCGAACCGTATTTATAAAAGAGTTCGTGACTTTGCTTCTTTCTATGGGAAAGACACCATTGATAACGAAACTGCTAAACTTGCCCTTCAAGCTTTAAAGATCGATGAGCTTGGTTTAGATGATGTGGATATTCGCTACTTAACAACGATTATTGAACGCTATCACGGGGGACCGGTTGGCTTAGAATCGATTGCTTCTGCTATCGGCGAAGAAATTACCAATTTAGAAGACGTTTATGAGCCCTACTTAATCATGAGCGGCTTAATTGACAGGACGCCAAGAGGGAGAATGGCGACCCCCAAAGCATACGCGCATCTTCATCATCCCTTTCAAGGCACTCTCTTTTAGTTTTTTTCAAAATTGAGCGCGTTTTTGCGACAATTTTCTTATTATTTCTACAAAAGGAAGGAGAAAACACTGCAAATTCACCTTCCTTTTTTGCATTTTCGTTTGCATGAATAAGAAGAAAAAGAGAAAAAGTTAGTTCCTCTTTTGTATTTCTCTTAGTTTTTTCTCTTTCTCTCTTTCCCTTTGCGCGTTAAGATAACCGCGCATGTAAGGAGTCTTTTTTTCTTGCATGGATATTTGGAGCAAAACATGCGTCGTAAATTAGCGTTTATCCTCTTAAGTGCTGCCGTCTTATTCGGGGGCGCAGCAACCATTGCCTCAACCATAACTTCCCTTGATACGGATGTTACTTATGGTGCTGGGCGAGACCTTTATTTTCGTATCAGTGAAGAAGGTTCCACAATTAATGGTGTTTTTCCGGAAGATTACATTTCTGATGATGGCTACCAGGCTGTCGATGCGGTCGCAAACGAGATGGAAGACCGTTTGGCACACTGGGACATTGAAGGAAGCGTAGAAAAGGAAGGGTATAACACCATTAAAGTTACCATTCGTAGCCAGTCTGCGGATGACACGGAATATAGTTATCTTCAACGTTACCTTTCTTTCTCTGGTGGTAATTTTTCTCTTCTTGCTGGTAGCAGCGATGAGGACATTGTCGCCAACGCCCCATCCTTTGATTCTTTCCGTAATAATCAGATGTTTGATGGGCAAGAAGCAGATATTCGTTATTTAAATAACATTCCTGTTGTGACAATTGGTGTGAATCAGCCTGGTGAAGACGGGGAACTTGCTCAATTAATTGATTACTGCGAAGAAAATACCACTGCAGCCGATAGTTCTGCTGGAACAGAAGGCAGCACCACCTATCTTACTTTGTGGGCGAATTATCAAGAAGGTGACTCTTTTGCACGTGCTACCGATACGGAAGCAGAAGACTGGGATCCTAATATGTCTTCTCGTCTTTTATTCGGTGCAAACGCTACTCAGTGCTGGTGGGATGATACCGATTACGATTTAGACTACACACGTTTACAGATTGTGCCAAATAGTACCGCAATTGAATCTGGACAATTTGATGAAAGTAAAGCTGGCGCTGCTTATAAAGCCGCTCTTTATTATGAATCTCTTTTAAACGCTTCTTCTTATGCGGATATTGGTGCAGGATATGATGTTACTTTTGCCTATAGCACTATTGTCCCGGCAACCGTAGAAAATCTTGTTACGGCTGGCGGCTGGCATTTAACTCCTGCCTTATCGAATACTTTAATTGCAAGTGCTTGTGCACTTCTTGTTGGGATTGTTATTTCCGCCGCTTTCTACCGTTTAAGCTCTTTAGCGATTCTCTCTAACGGAGTAATTACCCTTATGGGCGCATTACTCTTACTCTCGTATTTTGGTGCTCAGTTTGGCATTGGAATGCTCTTAGGGCTTGTTTTATCGCTTCTTATTTCTTTCTTTGGAACTTCTTACTATTTAAGCAAGGTCAAAGAAGCTTTATATAACGGTAGAACCTCGCGAAAAGCACATCAAGAAGCCATGAAGAAGACCTTCTGGCCCGTACTTGATGCTTCTATTGGCGGCATCCTTATTGGCGTCTGTATTTATTCTCTTATTCCTGGCGCTTTCTCATATTTTGGCTTAGCTCTTGTTCTTGGCTCTTTCTTTGCCGCAGCAGGAAATCTTCTCTATGTCCGCCTATTGGGTAAGATCCTAGCAGGGGACGAGAGTGCTTCTACAAAAGTGCTTAGCGTTTATGGGGCTGATCCAATGAAGTTACCAGAGCGTGATGAATCGGGCGCTTTGGTTCTCAAAGAAGGAAGAGAAGGTCCTTTTGCAAAAGTGCCTTTTGAAAAGGGGAAAGTTGTTTCCTCCATTCTCTATGGAGCGTTAACCTTAGCTTCTATTGTTGGACTTTCTACCTTTGCGGCATTAGACGCGAATGGTGAGCCCTACTCTTTTGGTGCCGCTTATGAAAATCAAACGGTTTTAGCATTAGAATACCGCGTTCCTGCGGCGAATCAAAATACCTTATTAGCCGCCACAATCGAACAAATTAAAGAAGACTATTTACCTCTTATTTCTCTTGATGGAACTGCTTTTGATGCTGCAGACTGGGATATTACATTAGAAGAAACTTCTATGTATGACTCTTTAGAAGAGATGTACTACAACATCTATTATTTCACCATTGATGTCCCGTCTTATTTTGATCCTGCTACCGAATATTCTTTCACAGTAGAAGGACAAGAGTATACCTCTTTACAAGATGCCTCTACTGCCGCAGCAGATGCGCTTGCCGGGGAAGAGTTAACCGCAATGGCCCAAGATGTACGTGTTACTTCTGGTTTACCAACCTTTGCGAATGTATGGCTTGGATTTGGTGTAGGGGTAGTGGCCTTATTTGCTTACCTCCTATTACGTTTCCGCCCAAGTAAAGGAATCTCTGCCGCTCTTCTTGTTCTTGCTTCTTCGCTTTTACCAATCGGCATTATTTCTCTTTGCCGTATCCCTGTTACCACAACAATCAATCTTGCCGCGATTGTCACAGGATTTATTACTTATCTCTATCTCTTATTACCACTTAGTAAAGAAAGAGAATTACGCTTAGAAAGCCGCGAAAAGGATAAGCGTAGTCTCGCCTTCCGCGAAGAGATGCTAAAGCGTGGAGTAAAAGAATCAGCCTTTGATTTATTCTTACTTTCCGGTACAACTCTAGGCGTAACGATTTTCTATTTCGGCCTTGGTCCAGGTGCCTTCGAGTTTACCTTCTTATTCGCTCTTCTTGGTGCTCTTTTAGCCTTACCGCTTGTCTTACTCACTTTCGAGCCGCTAAGCGCTCTTCTTGCACGTTTATTTGCTAAAATTCGTGTGGAATTCCGTAAGGATAGAGAAAGCGGCCATGCTCCACGCGGAAATGACGTTACGAAGAAGAAATCTGCCGAACCAGAGGAGGCCATCTTTATTGGCATCAATGACTAGTTATGACTTCTTTTAAAGAACGTCTTGCTTCTTATTGGGGAATCAGTCACGATGATTTAGCCGGTCTAGAAGGGCCGGCTTTTTCGCTTTCTAGTGACTTTATTATGGGAGATGGAAAAGAAGTAAATAAGGCCATCTCTTTGATTCAGGAAACCATAAAGACGAAAGGTAAAGTGCTCGTATATGGCGATTATGACTGTGATGGAGTGATGAGCACTTCTATTCTTCTTCGCGCCTTAAAAGAGCTAGGCGCAGAGGCATATGGCTATTTACCAAGCAGAGAAAAAGATGGATATGGCTTCAATTTAGTCAATGCAGAAAAAATTGTAAAAGCACAATACTCTCTGCTCATTTTAGTTGATAATGGTATCAGCGCTTTCGCGGCAATTTCTTATGCGAAAAAATACGGCTTACGTGTCATTGTTATTGATCATCACGCCTTACAAAACACGCTTCCAGAAGCAGATGTAATCTTGCATCCCGAACTTCAAAATTATGGAGAATATCCCGTTTCTGCAGGCTTTTACTCCTATATTTTTAGCGTCCATCTTTTAGGAAGAGAAGACGATTATCTTCGTGATTTAGGCGCGTTATCCTTGCTAAGCGACATGATGCCTTTAAGAGGAAGAAATCATGCTTATGCAAAGCTTTTACTCGATGATTTTTCCAAAAACAAAATTCCGGAGTTTTCTCTTTTATTGCAAGAAGAGGGAAGAAGTGAACTAGAGCTAAGTAAAATCATCGCCAAAATTAATGCGATAGGAAGAATGGATGAGGGCGGGATGAGCGCGTTGCTCACTTATTTTGCAAGCCGCGAGAAAGAGGAGAAATGCGCTGCCTATTTTGAAGCGCAAAACGAAAAGAGAAAAAACTTAACCAAACTTGCTGCCTTACAAATAGAAGTGACAAGCTCTCCTGCTGTTGTTGCTCTCATAAACGCTAAAATTGGTTTAACAAGTCTCATTGCCAATCGAGTTTTGGAAGAAAGAGGGAAGCCCTGCGCGATTTTTGCGCCAAAAGATGACTTTTATGTGGGCTCTATCCGGTCAGGCGATGCTTTTAATGCGGTAGAATTTTTGGCAAATTTACCTTTCGCTTTACTCTCTTATGGGGGGCATTATGGCGCAGCAGGTTGCTCTTTGAAAAAAGAGGATCTCCCGCTTTTTCAAAAAGAATTTACTTTTATTGCCGCTAAGGCAGCTCTAGAAAAGAAAGAGGAAGAAAAACCCTTTCTTTCTTTAGAAAAGGAAGAGATTAACGAAAATACAATGAACTACCTTCGCTTGCTTGCTCCTTTTGGAGAAGGACTAGAAAATCCTCTCTTACGTTTTGGTGCTTATCCAAGTGACACCTTTCGTTTCTTAAAAGAAGGAAAGTATCTGATGCTTCCTCTTTCTACTTCTTTAAAAATCTTATCTTTCCAGTTAGGTGAAAAGGATTTTTTGCCTCATAAGAGTTATAGCTTTTATGCAAAACTACAAGAAGGACGCTTTCAAGAGAAAAAACAGCTCACTTTATTGGTGAATAAAGCGATATTAAGGGAATAGAGGCGGTATAATAAACGCGTATGGCTGATGTAACGACTTCGCAAACTTTAAAAAAGAATGGTGGCTACCCCATGCACACCTTTGAAGATTTAAAAGCTCTTTATTTTCCTTATATTCATGACGAGAAGGGGCGTGATTTAATTGAACGTGCTTATCATCTTGCCGAGGAAAAACACCGCGGAATTTTCCGCAAAACAGGAGAGCCATATATTCAGCATCCGATTGAAGTTGCCTATATTTTAGCAGAGCACTCCTTTGGTCCTGCTACGCTAGCTTCTGCGCTACTACATGACACTGTTGAAGATACTGACTTAACGGTTGAAGAAATCCGCAAAGAGTTTGGCGAAGAAGTTGCGATGATTGTTGACTCTTTAACAAAGATTCAAAGAATGAAGCTTTCTCACCGCCAAGCGCAAGATTTTGAAGCGGAAGATCACCGGAAAATTTTTCTTGGCATGGCAAAGGATGTCCGGGTTATCTTAGTTAAATTAGCGGACAGGTTACATAATTTACGCACTTTAGACGCTCTTTCTAGTGAAAGACAAAAAGCGATCGCCAAAGAAACTCTTGATGTTTTTACTCCTATCGCGCACCGGCTTGGTATTTATCAGATGCAGTCGGAAATGGAAGATTTGTCTTTAAAATATCTTGAGCCAGAAAAATACGAAGAAATCCTTAATTTGCTCAATAAAAAAGAACAACACCGTCAAGGCTCTCTCATGGCGCTTCGAAAAAGGATTGCCGATATTCTTTTTGAACATCAAATCAAATTCCGCATGGAGTCAAGAGTTAAAAGCATTTACTCCATTTATCGAAAAATGTATCAAAAAGGTTACAATTTCGACGAAATTTATGACGTTTTAGCGGTACGTATTATTTGCCAAAAGGAAATGGAATGTTACGAAATTCTCGGGATTATTCACCAGACGTATAAGCCTATTCCAGGACGATTTAAAGACTATATCGCAATGCCTAAGCCAAATATGTATCAATCGCTTCATACAACGATTGTTTCAGGTGACGGGAATATCTATGAGGTGCAAATCCGCACCGAAGAGATGGACGAGGTTGCGGAAGAAGGCATTGCTGCCCACTGGCGCTACAAAGAAGGGGAAGGGGTAAAGTCTGCCAAAGAAGAGCAAAGGGACATTGAAGAAAAACTTCACTGGTTTCGTGACTTTGTCTCTATGGCAGGAGAGGAAGAAGAAAGCGAATCTGCTAAAGAATATGTACAAAATCTTTCGCAAGATATTTTTAACGCCAACGTCTATGTATTCACTCCTTTAGGAAAAGTTATTGAACTTCCGACTGGTTCTTCTGTTCTTGATTTTGCTTACAAAATTCATACAAAAGTAGGAGACTCTGCCGTAGGAGCTATAGTAAATGGAGTTCACGCTACTTTAGCAACGGAATTAAAAACGGGCGATGTGTGTGAAATCCGCACCGCTAAAAATGCCCCTGGGCCTTCTACAGACTGGCTTGATCTAGTAAAAACAAATTCTGCGAAAACCCATATTCGCAAATATTTGCAGAAAAAGCAGGGATCCTTACTTACTGCAGAAGAGGCAGAAAAGCGGGGAAAAGAAGCACTTTTAGAAGCTTTTAAACAGGTGGGCATACAAGACGAGGAAAAGATGGAATCTCTTCTTGATGATGAAAGAATTTTTGACCGTTTCAATGTCCATAGCGTCAATGAGCTCTATCAGAGAGTTAATTTAAAAAATCCTGCTCCGTTCCAAGTCATCGGTGTTTTGCACTTAAAACGAAAGAAAGATTTCAAATTAGAAAAGCCTCTTCCTCCTGGCGCTTCGCCAGTCGAAGTAGAAGGGGCAAGTAATGTTCTTACCAGCTTAGCGCACTGCTGCACACCAATTCCGGGTGATGACATTGTTGGCTACGTCAGTAAAGGCAGAGGAGTGACAGTTCACCGCAAAAACTGTCCGAATGTCAAAGGCGATAATGCCCGCTTAATTAGTGTGCGCTGGAGAAAGAAGGAGGGAAACTCTGTTTATCCCGTCGATGCCAGGATTTTCTCGCAAGACCGCAGTAATTTACTTGCGGATATCTTGGCGCTCCTCTCTTCTAGAAGTACAAAAGTGAGCGCTTTACGGGCAAATTTAGTGCCAGGAACGATGAATGTAGTCGTAACGCTTACTCTTTACGTTTCTGATACTAATTATTTAGAAGAAACATTTCACGCCATCAAAAGTATTCGTGGCGTTTATGATGTTTCACGCATCATCCACTAGAAAGGATTCTTATGAGTGAATTTAATCCAGTAAAAGGTACAAGAGATTTCTATGGGCAAGAGGCCCATGCGTTAAAAGAAATTGAAAATGTTTTCCGGGCGATTGCTTCTTTATTCGGCTATGAAGAAATGGAAACGCCTATTTTAGAAAGCTATAACTTATTTGCTCGTGGAGCAGGAGAGGGAAGCGATGTTGTCCGTAAAGAAATGTATGATTTTCTTGATAAGGGCGGTAGAAGACTCGTTTTAAGACCCGAATTTACTGCCGGAATTATGCGGTCTATTGTTTCGAATAAGCTTTATGCTTCTCCCGATTTACCTCTCCGTTATTTTTATGCAGGACCTGCTTTCCGTTATGAGCGTCCCCAGCTTGGGCGTTACCGCGAATTCCATCAATTTGGGGTAGAAGCGGTAGGAGAAGATAGCATCGCGCTTGATGTAGAGACTCTTGCTTTAGCTTTAACCGCGTTTTCTTATTTAGGTTTTAAAGATTTAAAAGTAATTGTGAACTCTCTTGGAGATGATGCTTCGCGAGAAAACTACAAAAAAGCACTTCTATCTTATTATGAGGATAAAGTGGAGAATATGTGCGAAGACTGCAAAGAGCGTTACCGCTTAAATCCTTTAAGAATGTTAGACTGTAAGGTAGAAGAAGATCATGCTTTGGCTTTAAAAGCACCAAAGCTTTCTGACTATTTATCTTCTGCTTCTAAAGAGCGCTTTGCCGCAACAAAAAAGATGCTCGATCAGTTACATATTGCTTATGAAGAAGACTCCTCTTTAGTAAGAGGGCTTGATTATTATTCAGAATTTATCTATGAAATTCATGCTTTATCGCCTTCTAAAAAAGATTATGGCGCGCTTGGTGGTGGGGGACATTATGGCGGGTTATTAAAAGAGGTTGGCGGACCAGATTATCCTGGCGTTGGTTTTGCTGTTGGCGCAGAAAGAATTTTGTCTTTGTTAAAAGAGATAAAAGGGGACGAAAAGTATTCTTCTATCGATGTTATTTTGCTTCCGATTGGCGAAGAAGTTTTACCCTTCGCGCAATCTTTAGCCTATCAAATTCGCGCGCTTGGTTATGCGGTAGAAACCCCTTTAAAAACAAGTAAATTATCATCGCTTTTTAAGAAAGCAGAACGAAAAGGGGCAAAAGTAGCCTTTATTTTTGGCGAAGAGGAAGTAGAAAAAGGGCTCTTACAGATGAAGGATTTACAAAAAGGTGAACAAAAAGAAATCCGTTTCGAGGATTTAGAAAAAGAATGTGACGCTTTTTTCGCAAAGGAGGAGGAAGAATGAGTTATCGTACCCATTATATTGAAGAGTTAGATGAAACGCTTCTTGGAAAAGAAGTTACACTGGCGGGATGGATTCAAAATTACCGCAAACTTGGAGCGATTGAGTTTTTTGATTTACGAGACCGCACGGGAATGATTCAGTTATCGGCGAAAGATTCTTCTCTTGTTCCTGACGCGAGAAATGAGTATGTGGTTTCGGTAAAAGGCGTTCTTCGCAAAAAAGAGGTCGCCAATCCAAAACTCTCCAAAGGCGCTTATGAAATCGATATTGAAGAAATGACGGTTTTAAATGAAGCGGAAGCGACTCCTTTCCCTGTAAAAGACGACACGGAAGCGTTAGAAGATACCCGTTTAAAATATCGTTATTTAGATTTAAGAAGACCCTCTCTTGTCTCTTATTTATCTATCAAAGCAAAAATCATGCAAATCACGCATGAATATTTTGATTCTCACCATTTTTTGGAAGTAGAAACTCCTATTTTGAATTTGGCTACTCCAGAAGGAGCAAGAGATTATCTAGTTCCTTCGCGTTTACATCACGGATCTTTCTATGCCTTGCCGCAAAGTCCTCAGCTTTTTAAACAGTTACTGATGATTGGCGGAATTGATCGTTATTACCAAATTGCACGCTGCTTCCGCGATGAGGATTTACGAAGTGATAGGCAGCCAGAATTTACTCAAATTGATGTGGAAACCTCCTTCATGAGTCAAGAAGAAATCTTAACTTTAGCAGAGGGCTTATTTGCAGAATATTTCCGCAAAATTCTTGGAAAAGAGCTTTCTTTACCCTTAAGAAGAATCCCTTATTGGGAAGCAATGGACACTTATGGCTCTGATAAGCCTGATACGCGTTATGCCTTGCATTTAATAGATCTTTCTTTCTTATCCTCTCTTTCTATTTCGCTTTTTGAAGGGAAAAGCTTTATTCGAGCGCTTTTCCTTCCTAAAGAGATTGGAACTCTTTCGCGGAAGAAATTAGACGCTCTTTCTTTAGAAGCAAAAAAGCTCCGCGTTGCTCCTTTACTCTCTTTAAAAGTAGAAAACGCGCAGTTAGAAGGATCTTTTACAAAGTTCCTCGATGAAGCTTCAAAGAAGAAAATTCTCTCACTTATTAAGGGAGAGGGTACTCTTCTTTTTGGTGCAAGCGCAAGCCGGCGAGATGCTGATTTTGCTCTTGGCGCAGTTCGAACCGCTTTAAGCAAAGAGTTTGGCCTTATCAAAGAGGGCACTTACGATTTACTTTGGGTTACCGATTTCCCAATGTTTACAAGAGGGGAAGATGGATCGATTACTGCTGAGCATCACCCCTTTACACGTCCGCGTGATGAAGATTTAAAATACTTAAAAGAAGAGCCGGAAAAGGTTTTAGCCTATGCCTATGACATTATTTTTAATGGTTATGAGGCAGGAGGAGGCACGCTTCGTATTTATGACCGCAAAATGCAGGCGGAGATTTTTGCGCTTTTAGGATTAAGCGAAGAAGAGGCAAATGCAAAATTTGGCTGGTTCCTGGACGCTTTCCGTTATGGAGCGCCACCTCATGGCGGTTTTGCTCTTGGATTAGACCGCTTGGCAATGATTTTTGGCGGCACAGATAATATTCGTGACGTAATTGCTTTCCCAAAAAATTTACAAGCAGTTGACCCAATGTCTAACGCTCCAGGGAAAGCGAGCGAAGAAGCTTTAGATACTCTTGGAATTTCTATCAAAAAAGAAGGAGAGATGAAATGACTTTAGAAGAGAAAACAATTTCTGCAATCCGCGGCTTAGTCATTGATATGACCAATAAAGCCAAAAGCGGGCACCCTGGAATGGCATTAGATGCCGCGCCAGCTCTTTACGCTTTATGGCACGATCACTATAAAGCTGATGCGAAAAAGGCACCAAATGCAAAAGCACGTGACCGTTTTGTGCTCTCATCTGGTCACGTTTCTGCCTTGCTTTATGCCTTTCTATTTCTCGATGGCGTCTTAAGCAAAGAAGATATCGAATCTTTCCGCCAGCTTGGCAGTAAAACGCCAGGACATCCTGAATATGGATATACAGATGGAGTCGATGCTACTGCAGGTCCTTTAGGGCAAGGAATCGCCCAGGCAGTTGGTATGGCGATTGCCGAAAAGAAATTATCTTATATTGATAAAAGCGAGCATCATTACACCTACTGCTTATGTGGAGATGGCTGCCTAGAAGAGGGAATTTCGCAAGAAGCAATCTCTCTTGCAGGACTTCAAGAACTTAACCGTCTTATTCTTTTATATGACGCGAATGAATCGACATTAGATGGTCCTACTTCAAATTCCATGAGAGAAGACGTTAAAATGCGCTTTCTTTCCTCTGGCTGGGATGTGATTGAAATTGCAAACGGGGAAGACTGGAAGGCGATTTCTGCTGCACTAGTAAGAGCAAAAGAAAGCGAAAAGAAACCAGTTCTTATTTATTTCCATACCAAAATTGGTTATGGTTCACCACTTGAAGGTTCGCATAAGGCACACGGTAATCCTTTAGGAGAAGAGATGGGAGAGATTACCAAAAAGCGTTTTGGTATCTCTTGGGAAGCTTTCTCTGTTCCTGATGACTGCTTAAAGGAGTGGCGTGAAGCAAGAGAAAAGTTAACTGCCTCCTTAGCAAAAGAGGAACAGGAAGAAGAAAAGATTACTGCTCTTGTTACAAAAAGTATCGCTGCGATTGATGAGGTTGCTTTTAAAGAAAAAGAAAGTACCCGCTCCACCTCAGGAAGAATTCTCCAAGCCATTGTAGCAACTTCTCCTTATTTTCTTGGCGGAGCAGCCGATGTTGCCGGCTCAGTAATGACTGCGCTTCCTGGCGATCCTTCTTTCTTCCCAAAGACGCTAAACGGGAAAAATATGGACTACGGCATCCGCGAATTTGCGATGGCCGCTATCAATAACGGCATTCTCTTGCATAAAGGATTAAAGACGTATGGAGGCTGCTTCCTCGTCTTTAGTGATTACATGAAAAATGCCATAAGAATGTCTGCATTAGAGCATCTTCCTGCCATTTATTTGTTCTCTCATGACTCTATTGCGGTTGGGGAAGATGGACCTACACATCAACCAGTGGAGCAACTTGTTGCCTTACGCTCTATTCCGCATCTAGTCACTTTGCGTCCAGCAGATGCAAAAGAAATGAAAGCAGCTTGGAAAATGGCTTTAGAAAGTAAAGACCATCCTGTGGCCCTGATTCTTTCTCGGCAAAACTTACCTCTTTTAGCTTCTTCTAGCGAAGAGGGAACGCGAAATGGCGCCTATGTGATTGCGAAAGATGAGAATCCTGAAATTGAAATTATCGCTTCCGGATCAGAAGTTTCTCTTGCTTTAGAAGTGAAGAAAATTTTAAACGAAAAGGGTATTTCTTTGATGGTTGTTTCTATGCCTTCGATGGAATTATTCCGTAACAAAGAAAAGCAGTATCAAGAGGAAGTTTTACCCCTTCCTTATGAAAAACGTTATTCTCTAGAAATGCTTTCTCCTCTTTTATGGCATGAATGGGCCAAACATACCATTGGTATGGAGGGTTTTGGTGCCTCAGGAAAAGAAAGCGATGTGGAGGCACATTTTGGCTTCACAAAGGAAGAAGTTGCAAAGAAAATCCTTTCTACACTCGAAAAATAGAGTGTTATCCCTTAGGATAATGATATGAAACGCGATTACTATTACATTAATAATTACCAATATAATGGCGATTTGGCGATTGGACGTCACGCTTTTGAAAGAATTGCGGCTATTGCTGCTTCTTCTGTACCTGGTGCTTCGATTCAGCACGCTAAACAAAAGAAAGGTATCTTTACTTTGGAGGGGCCAGTTCGCGCTTCCTTCCGGAAAGATGGACGCATCGATTTAAGACTTGATGTCTCGATTAGCAAAAACGCAGAAAGCGTTCCAGAAGTTTGCTCTATGATTCAAAAAAATGTCGCAAAAGCGATTGCCAAGATGTGTGAGGCTTTGCCTTTCCGTATTGAAGTGAGGGTCACCTCTCTTACCGCATGAGCACTTCTTCTATTCATTCCCCTCTTAAGAAGCCGCTACTTCAATATCAAAGCAGCGTGCTTCTTTTTGCTTCTTCCTTTCTTTTAACACTGCTTGCTTTGTGTTTTGCTTTTTTAAGCAAATCCGCTTTAGCTTTTACCCCTTTTACCTTTCGGATTTTATTTTTAGAAGAAAATTATCTTATTTTATTCTCTCTTCTTACTTTTTATCTGGTCTATGCCGCCTTTGCTAGTTACCGCGCCTTTTTCGTAAAGCCATTTTGGATGCTGCCTCTACATCTATTTTATTTGGCAGATTTTATTGTCTCTTTCTTTCCTGGAGAACACGCTTTATCAGGCGGTGATTATGTCACTTCTATTTTAATTCCTTCTCTTTTTCTCCTCTTAGCGGTGACCCAGTATGCTCTTTATGCTAGACTTTTATGGATAGAAAAACGCATCAACAAAAACAGGAAATAATATGGAAAACGAACTTACAAGAACGAGAGCTCAAGAAATTGCGATGACGGCAATTTATGATGCTTTAAATTATATTTATATGAACGAGGAGGTGCCGGTAGAGGATATTGTTTCCGGTTTAACTGCTACCTCCTATGAAGATGCGGATCTTTTTGTCAAAAAGTGTCTTGTACACGCTTTACTTCATTTAAATGACATCATTCCTCTCTTCCAGGCAAATATGCCAAAATGGAAATTTCAGCGCCTTGACCGCATTGAGCAGGCAATTCTTTTACTCGCTTCCACGCATTACTTTTATGTGGAAGAAGATGTAGCAAAAGCGGTCATTATTAATAATGCAGTAGAACTTGCTAAAAAGTTTTTAGAGCCTAATGACTATAAGTTTGTAAATGCCGTCTTAGATAAGACTCTTCCTGCTCGCGAAAGGAAATAATATGGAACGTTTCCTTCAAGAAGGGGTTATTCCTGTTGGTGAACTTCTCTTGTTTGTGAAAGGCTTTTTTCAAAAAGAGAGTTTTTTTCATTCTCTTTCTCTAAAAGGGGAAGTAGGAAAGGTAACGCGCTGGAAAGGGGCTTACTTCTTTGACTTAAAAGATGACAAGGGATTTTTGCCTTGTTCGTGGTGGCTAGGGGAATATGCTTCTCCCAGTTATATTCCTGTAACAGGAGATGAAGTTCTTGTAGAAGGCGATTTAAGCTTATATGAGAAGCGCGGCAGTTTAAGTTTTCGTGTTCGCTCCCTCACTCCTTTTGGAGAGGGGGCTAAACTTTTAGCAATTAAGCAGTTAAAAGAAAAATTAGAAAAAGAAGGTTTATTTGCTAGCGAAAGAAAGAAAAAGGTTCCTACTGCAGCAGAAAAAATCGGCATCGTATGTGGGCAAAATAGTGCAGCGGAAAGTGATTTAAGAAGAAATATTTCACGCAGATGGCCGCTTGCGGAAATGTGTTTTGCTTACGCCAGCGTGCAGGGAAAATCTGCCCCTAAAGAAATAATTACTTCGTTAAAAGAACTTGATGAGCAAAATCTTGACGTATTAATTTTAGCTAGAGGCGGCGGGAGTGATGAAGATTTAATGGCATTTAATGATGAGGAGCTCGCTCGCGTTATTGCTAACTTAAAGACGCCTTTAGTGACTGCGATTGGTCATGAAATTGATACCTCTATTGCGGATTTAGTGAGTGATTTAAGAGTGTCCACGCCTACTGCCGCCGCAGAAGCAGTTACATTAGATGTTGAAGATGTTTTATTAGAAGTAAAAGAGTTACAAGAACGCCTTTTTTCCGCCTTTTCAAGGATCTATTTTGAAAAGAGAAAGGTATTAGATTTATATCAGTCACGCCCCATCTTTAAAAAACCAAATGGTCTATTGGAAGAAATTGAAAAGAAAAAAGATACATTAAAAGAGAGGTTTATCCTTGCTATAAAACATTATTTCGAAAGACAAACATCTCTTTTAGAAGAGAGAAAAACAAAACTATTTTCGATCGCTCCAGAACGTGTACTGGAACGCGGTTTTTCCATTACGTTAAATGAAAAAGGGAAACCAGTTCGCCTAGCAAAAGATATTACAGTTGGAGGAACTCTTCAAACTATTTTGAAAGAGGGAAGAGTCTTCTCGAAAGTGGAGGAAATCAAAGATGAATGAAGAAAAGAAAATGACTTTTGAAGAGAGATTAAATGAACTAAATCTCCTTGTAAGTAAAATCGAATCAGGCGATTTGCCACTAGAAGAAGCGATGTCTTTGACAGAAAAAGGGAAGAAGATTTTAGCGTCTTTAGAAGAAGATTTAGCAAAAGCGAAAGCAGTGATGGAAGAGCATAACGAAAGTAAATAATTAGTTATTAATTAGTAGATTATAAGTTGTTTCACGATGAAAAAAGTTTTAGAAAATATCGACATTAATAGTATTCAGTGTCCAAATGATGTCAAAAAACTATCACTTAAGGATTGCGACGCATTGGCTGCTCATCTAAGAGAGGAAATTATTCGTATTACTTCTTTATATGGCGGGCATCTATCTAGCAATCTTGGCACAGTTGAGCTCACCATTGCCTTAGCGCGCGTTTTTGATTTCCCTAAAGACAAATTAATCTTTGATGTCGGACATCAGTCGTATGCTTGGAAGATCTTAACAGGTCGTAACTTAGAGTATCTGAATGAGAAGGGTAAAGTAAGCGGCTTTCAAAAAATAAACGAAGGTCCTTTTGATGCTTATGAGGCAGGTCACTCAGGAACTGCTGCTTCTGCTGCCTTAGCATTTCTAGATGCAAGGGAGCTCAAGCGCGAGAATTATGAAATTATTGCAGTTGTGGGAGATGGGGCAATTGGGAACGGATTAACTTTAGAAGCACTAAACGATTTAGGCAGGAGAAAATCACGTGTGATTATTATTTTAAATGATAATGATATGGCCATTTCTCCTTCGCGCGGAGCGCTTTCTCATTCCTTCCGCTCTATCTCGTTAAATAAGGGATATTTACATTTAAAAGCGAAATGTAAAACTTCTCTATTGGCGCGGAAAAAGAAAGGCACCTTTAATCATTTAAAATCTTTTCGTGACTGGGTAAAAAATGTACTGGTAGGTTCCAACTTTTTCGATGATTTAGGTTTTCTATATTTAGGTCCATTTGATGGACATAACATCAAAGAAATGGAAAACGTATTTCAAAAAGTGAAGCGCGTGGACACTCCTGTTGTGATTCATATTAAAACGAAGAAAGGGAAAGGCTATTCTTTAGCGGAGTTAGATGAAGATGGGTATTGGCATGGAGTAACTCCTTTTGATCCTACTTCTGGAAAGCCTAAGGAAACTCATCCTGATGAAATCTCTTGGTCACATGTGATGGGAGATATGACGGAAGTTTTTATGGAAGATAAGAAAAATGTTCTTATCTGTCCTGCTATGGCAAAGGGTTCGCACTTAGAAAACTGCTTCCGCAAATATCCTGAACGCTGCTTTGATCCCGGCATTGCCGAAGAACACGCTTTAACCTACGCTGGAGCGTTATCTCTTGCAGGATTTCATCCTATTGTTTCCATTTATTCCACCTTTTTACAAAGGGCATATGATGAACTATTACATGACTGCGCTAGAATGAACGCTTCTGTGACTCTGCTCATTGATCGAGCAGGGTTATGCGGGAAGAATGGAGATACGCATCAAGGAATTTATGATCCCGCTTTTTTAATGAGTATTCCTCATATTATTGTTACCATGCCGCGTAGTTTCGATGATGCGTTATCGCTATATGAAGAAAGTTTATCTTCTCCTCATATTATTGCGATTCGTTACCCTCACACTTTAGAAAAGAAAGAAAATCTCAAATCACTGAAGGTAAAAAAAGATATCTTCTCTTGGAAAATAGAAGGAGAAGATGATCACTCTCCTATCTTTATGGGCATAGGACCTTTAGGTTTAGCGCTTGAAAAACGTCTAAAAGAGAAAAAACTTCCTTACCGTTATTTAGATTTTTCTTTGCTTTATCCTTTTGATGAAAAAGCGATTAGCTCCTTATTAAAAGCGAATAAAATCTTTCTTTATGATCCCTATTCCACAAGAAACGGTTTTATTACCCACTTAGAGGCGCATCTATTAGAAAAAGGATATCGAGGCAAGATTGCTGGCTATGCAGTAAATAATGAATATATCGCTCACGCTTCTTTAACAGATCAATTGCAAGATTTAGGTCTTGATCTAGAGACGATGGAAGAGAAAGCAATACGCTTTCTTAAGGAGTAGGTGATGAGCAAGATCATCATGCATGCGGATTTAAATGCTTTCTTTGCTACGGCGGAAGAGCTTCGTCATCCAGAGTTATCTTCCTATCCTCTAGCAGTAGGAGGAAGCGGCCCGCGCTCGGTGATCTCTACCGCCTCTTACTTAGCAAGAGAAAAAGGCGTTCATTCTGCTATGCCTGTTGCAGAAGCAAGACGAATTTGTCCTTCTCTTATCTTACTGCCTGTCGATTTTCCCTATTATGAGATGTTATCCCGTTCTTTTTTTGCTTATTTAAAACGCTTTAGCCCGCATATTGAAGAAGCCTCTATTGATGAAGGATATGTTGATTTAACAGGGAGAGTGAAAGGAGATCCTTACGCCTTTTTCTCATCTATTCAGCAAGGTTTGCTCAAACAAATTGGACTAAAGTGTTCTCTTGGCATTGCCCCTACTAAGTTTTTAGCCAAAATGGCCAGCGATTATAAAAAGCCACTTGGCATTACCATTATTCGAAAACGTGATATCGCACAAATGCTCTATCCTTTGCCGATTGAATCCTTTTATGGAGTTGGTAAAAAGAGTGCGGCAAGACTTCGCCTATTTGGGATTAACACGATTGGCGATTTTGCCTTAGCGCTTAAAAACGATAAAGAAGAGGTGAAAGAAACTTTAGGGAAATTCTTTTATACCGCGAACGAATGGATAGCAGGAGAAGGAAGCGATCTTATCGATGAATCTCCTTTTGATCCTAAATCGATTGGACATTCAGAAACCTTTCCCTATGACACGGATGATTATTTAGAAATTCGGAAGCATCTTCTTTCTTTATCACGCTCTGTGGCAGAAGGAGCAAAAGCGAAAAAGAAAAAAGGAAGAACAGTATCGCTTTTAGTCCGCGATACTCACTTTAATAATCATTCGAAATCAGTTTCTTTTAGTGAACCTACTGATTCTTTTGAATTTATTTATGAAAGAGTAAGTGATTTGTTTGACCATAACTTTTTAGGCATGACAGTCCGTCTTCTTGGAGTAACCTTGCAAAATCTGGTAGATCCAAGAAAAGAAACCGTTCAAATGTCTTTTTGGAACTTTGAAGAATATGAAAAGATGGATCAAACAAAGCTTCTCGTTCACGAATTAAACCGTAAATTAGAGAAAGGGAATTTAACTTTATTATCTGAATTAAAAAAGAAAGGAGGAGGAAATGAATCTTAATGCCGCACTTCTTTCTTATTCACGAATGCTTCTTGCGGAAAAAGGGCTTCTCCCAAAAAGCGTAGAAAATTATTTATCGGATTTGCGCTTCTTTCTTTCTTCTTTGCCAAAGATAGAAGATACAAGTGAGCTCAAAAAGGAGCACGTGTATTTTTACCTTTCTTATATGAAACAGAAAGGTTTATCCTCCAAAACAGTTGCGCGTCGACTCTCTGCTATAAAAGGCTTTTATACATATTTAGAAAGTGAAGGTCTTATTGAAGAAGGGTTACCAAAAATAGAAACGCCAAAAGAAGAAACAAAATTACCTTCTGTTTTAACAAAAGAAGAAGTGATTCGCTTACTTAGTGCCCCAAAGGAAGAAGAACCTCGTGGCTTACGCGACAAGGCAATGCTTTACCTTATGTACGCTTCCGGATGCCGGGTATCAGAACTATTGCTTTTAAAACTGAAAGATATCGACTGGGAAGAAGAAAGAATCAAAATACACGGCAAAGGCGCAAAAGAGAGAATCGTTCCTGTTGCTAAGGAAGCACTTTTCCTTACCAAAATGTATATCGAAGAGGTACGAAAAAAGAATAAAGGACAAAAATCGCCCTATTTATTTTTATCAAGAGAAGGAAGACCTTTATCTCGTATTTTCTTTTATAAAGAGGTAAAGCGTTACGCGGAAGAGGCGGACATTTTTACTCCCATTAGCCCGCACACATTACGTCACTCCTTTGCCACACATATGTTAGAAGGAGGAGCAAACTTACGCATTGTACAAACTCTTTTAGGACACACAAAAATTGAAACAACAGAACTTTATACGCATTTACGAAGCGAATCAGTTTTACGCGCGTACGATTTGCTCATGAAAGAGAAAAAGCAATAAAATAAAAGCAAGAAAAGGAGTTACTTTATGAAATATCGCCGCATCTTCTTAATTGTTGCCGATTCTATGGGAATTGGCGAAGAACCCGATGCCGCTCTTTATAACGATGTAGGCAGCAACACAATGGTCCATGCTGCAGAAGCGGTAAACGGATTAAAAATTCCTGTTATGGAATCTCTAGGCATTGGCACGCTCGCTAATATTCCAGGCGTGAAAGCGGTGCACAAGCACCCTCACTCCTTTGCCATGCGTTTAAGAGAGCAAAGCAAGGGAAAAGACACCATGACTGGTCACTGGGAGATGATGGGGATTGAAACGACAAAACCCTTCCAAACCTTTACTGATACTGGTTTTCCCGCTTCGCTTATTGCGGAGTTAGAAAAAGAAACTGGTCA
The DNA here is from genome assembly GCA_944376605.1 of uncultured Bacilli bacterium. Lineage (GTDB taxonomy): Bacteria > Bacillota_I > Bacilli_A > RFN20 > CAG-826 > UBA4951. The sequence continues at coordinate 148,685 of CALWDE010000003.1, read as the reverse complement.
TAAAATTATTGGCAATAAAGCGGCTTCCGGCACAGAAATCCTTAAAGAGCTTGGAGAAGAGCAGATGCGTGAGAATTCTCTTATTGTCTACACTTCTGCTGATAGCGTATTACAAATTGCTGCTCATGAGGAAGTAACAGGCTTAGAAGAGTTATATCGCTGCTGTGAAATTGCCCGTAAATTGACCATGAAGCCGGAATATTTTGTTGGCAGAGTTATTGCAAGGCCATATCTAGGAACAAATAAAGATAACTTCAAGCGGACTGAGAATCGTCATGACTACACCGTTTCTCCTTCTTCTCTTACTGTTATGGATCTTTTAAAAGAAGCTCACTATATGACTTCTGCTATCGGTAAAATATCCGATATTTTTAATGGGCAAGGTGTTACGAAAAGTAATCACACCGGAAATAATTTAGCAGGAATGGCAGAAACGCGTCGCCAAATAAAGGAAGATAAGGGTCAAGAAGGATTGTGGTTTATTAATTTAGTGGATTTTGATTCCGAATATGGCCACCGGAGAAACCCTGTTGGCTATGCAAGATGTATCGAAGAGTTTGACGAAGAACTTGCAAAAACGCTTCCTCTACTTGAAAAAGACGATCTTTTGCTCATTACAGCAGACCACGGTAATGATCCCGTGCACCACGGCACAGATCATACAAGAGAAAAAGTACCTCTTTTAGTGTATTCTCCTTCTCTTTGTAATGGAAAAGAGTTAGAAGAGAGAAGCTCTTTTGCCGATATTGGGGCAACAATCCTTGCTAATTTCTCTCTCGATAAACCGAATTTCTTAATTGGGAAAATCATTCAAGAGATTCTTGAAGATTAAATTTGACGGCTAGAGAAACTAGCCGTTTTCTTTTAAGCATCTCACGCGCACTTTTTTAAACACTGCTCTATAATCGCTTCGCAAAAAAATAAAGAGAAAAAGAATATGAAAAGAAAAATACTATATTTACTCCCTCTTGCTGCAATGACTCTTGTTGCATGTGAGACTCCTTCCTCCTCTTCTTCTATGAAAGATTCCTCTATGAGTGATTCTTCCTCCTCTATTTCTGTCGACCCTAATTTTGTCCCTCCTCTTCTTACTCCTTCTGGCGCTCCAACTTTGGCACTCTTTGATATGGGAGATGAAGAAAATTGGGACTCTACCACCAAGACAGCAACGATTCCTGCCGCTTTCCAAACTCCTGGTTATGACGCCATTATTTTTGATGGAGTAAACGGGCTTAATAACTTAAAGAAAAATCAAAATGATGATTTCTTTCTTGCTAGATGGTTAACAGGAGGGAATTTTCACTTAGTGTCTTTAACAGAAGAAGAGTTTAACGCTTCTTCTCCTGTTACCATTTTCTCCTTTAGTGAAAATGGCCTTCCTGATCTTGTCTTTAAGCATTTACTTGAGACATGGGACGTTGACACTTCTTTACTTAATATTGAATACGGAAGTGGCGTGCAAGATGTGGCAACCGCTTTACAAAGCCAAGCAAATTACGATTATTTCTTTATTGCGGAACCCGTTTTAACTGCGAGTAAAAACGCTTTAAATGGCAAAGCAGAAGTTCATGAAATCTTTGATTTAAGAAAAGAATGGGAAAAAGAAACTGGCCAAGTTGCGCTTCCACAAGCGGCGTTATTCTTACGAAAGTCCGCTTATAACGCGAATTCTGCTTCTTTTGAGACTTTCTTAGATCATATTGACGCCAATCTGGAAGCAAGCATTCATGACGTTGCGAAAGTTCAAGAAGAGATGAACGCTTACTCTTCTGTTGCTTCTGAGCAGCAAGGCAGATGGGGCTTTAATGCAAACATTATTGGTTTATGCCAAGCAAATGAAGAAAATCGCATTGGCATGATTGAACCAGGTTCCATAGAAGATAATGCGGATTTTGTAAATACATTTGGTGAAGTGCTCTATGGAGAAGACTTTGTTCCATATGATGCATCTTTCTTCCTATAAGAGAAAAGAAACAGACAAGATGTGGCGCGTCCACATCTTTTTTGTATGTTAAAGATGAATTCATAAAGCGTTCTCACTAAAATGAAAGACATGAAAAAGAAAAGTAACATCGAAAAAATACCGCTTATTGCAGGAGGAATTGTTTTTCTTTTTCTTTTATGGTGGCTACTATCTTATCTGTTTCGTATAGGAGGCAATTACAATTTGCCAGATCCTTTCGCCTCTATCTCTGCCGCTTGCACCGCGTTATTTGGGGAAGCAGCTTCCAAAACTTGGATTTCTATCGGCTGGTCAATTGCGCGATTATTGATGGGCTTTGTTATTTCTTTCTCTCTTGCCCTTCTTCTTGGCACTTTAGGGGGACTATATCCAAGATTTAAAACTTTCCTTTCGCCTTTTATCACCGTAATAAAGGCGATACCTACTATTGCAATTGTTGTGCTTTTGTCGAGTCTTCTTTTTGGGCCTGGATATCGCGATAAAGCTCCCTTTATTCCTGTTTATTTAGCTTTCTTTGTTATTTTCCCAATTCAGTATGAAGCGCTTCTAAGCGGATTTGCTTCTCTTGACAAGGAAGTAGTTGACGCGATGAAGCTTGATAAAGCGGAACGAAGTTTCTATTCTCTTTTCAAAATTTATTACCCCACCTCAACTCCCTATCTTCTTTTATCTTTCGCGCAGTCTCTTGGGCTTGGTTTAAAAGTTATCCTTATGGCAGAAATCACAGTAGGCGATTCGGTAGGAGAGGGACTAGGGGAACTGATTCGTGAAAATAGTGCGCCAATCTTAGATATGGAAAATATATTAGGATATAGCTTAGTCGCCATCGCGCTTGTCCTTGTAGCGGATCTTTCCTTACATATGATTAAGAAGAAATTAAAACGTCATTTAGAAGGCATCTAATTGTCCTTTACATTTTATATTTATAACTAATGAAAAAATAGACTAAGAAAAAGGAGACCATTCTTAGTCTTTTTTTAAAATAGAAACGGGAGAAGAGAAAAAGAAGAAGATGAAAAAAGAGGGTAAGAGACAGAAGGGAAGATGTGAAAGAAGGAAGAGCAAAAAAGATGGAAAGAGCGTAAGAGAAATAGACAAAGTAAGAAAGACTTATCCATCACCTATTCAAAATAGTGTCTTACCCATTAAAAGAATGAGAAGGGAAGAGGAAGATCAGGAAGTTAGATCGAAAAACTACAAAATAAAATTGAAGAAAAGTAAAATTCACAAAAAATCGTCATTAGTAGTTTTTTAGTACTTTTTATAAATTGGCCAAAATATGTGGATAAACGTGGAAAATGCTTTCATTATTGTGAGATTTAAATATAAATACTTCGTTAACAACTCGTTTCTTTTTCTTTTGGTTAACATAATAGATATTATGCGAAGTTGATTATATTTTGAAAAAAGGAGAGTTAATTCACTCTCCTAAAACAAAAACTACTAATCGGAGATGACGCTTTTACTGAGTAATTCTTCTAAAGCAATCTCGTTTCTCTTCTCTTCTAATAACAGATGGACAATCGTATTTCCGCAGTCAACTATAATCCAACCGCTCGAACCCTTTCCCACACTTTTAACATCTTCGCCTTTGGCTTCTTCAAATTCAATAAGAGCATCACGGTATGCCTCCAAGGCTCTTTCGTTTGGTGCAGTTACTAACATAATATCATCTGCGTAAGAAGAAATTCCTTCGACATGAAAAACAATAATATTTTCTGCTTTATGGTCTTCTAAGAGGGTTACAATTTCTTTACATTCGTTTTGAATTACTTTATTCATTATAATCTCCTTTTGTTAAATATTCTTCATAGCACGCTTTGCTAAGCGCGTTCTCTTCTTCTTCTAATTTTCCTAAATACTCACGGTTTGCCGCTAAGATTTTTCGGAATCCTTTCTCGTAATCTTTTAAGCATTCTTTGATATAGATACGAGAGTCCCATCCCCTGCCAGGATCTATTTTGTCTGCGCTATAAAGGATTTTTGCAACGCACCCCATCCCCTTAGAACCTGTGCAATGAGTAGCAATTGCAGAAAGCACCCTTTCATCATCTTCTTGGAATTCCTTTTTGGCAAGATATTCCCCTATATATTGATGATACGCATAAGAAGGAAGTGATATATAAGAAGGTGCGATCTCTTTCATAAGAGAAACGCTTTTTTCTTGCGTCATCTCTTTGCCAATATCATGCAAAACTCCTGCCCGGTAACAAGCAAGTTGCAATGATTCATCAAGACGATTATATTCGGCAATTTGTCGCGCTAAATGTGCCACAGAAAGACTATGTTCATAACGGGAATTTGAATAGTACTGACGCACTTTCCCCCAGAAATATAGCTCATGGGCTTCCATATAAATTAACACTTCTTCCGGCAAATCAAGACATTTACCTTCCCGAATTTTTGTAGAAGAAACACTCCCTGATCCATAATAAGGCAGCACTTCCATCTTAAAATTCTCAATATTAGAAGTAGCAAGCTCCTGTTCAGGGCGAGGTACAACAACAATTTTTGCTAAACGAGAAAGTAATTTAGCTTCCTTCCATTCATGAAAACGTAAGGCTTGATCAGCACCAATCAGCAAAATAAGAGGACGCTCTTTCTCTTCCTCTTTTATCGCTTTTACGGTGTCGATAGAGTAGGTCACTTCTCCCTCTCTTTCTAGTTCCATTTCACTTACGAAAAAAGGATGTTCTTGCGATGCTACCGCAAGTTGAAGCATCATAAAGCGGTCTTTACTAGAAGCGGAAGCACTCTTCCAGCGAGGAGATTTTGCCGGTAAAAAAAGCACGTCGCCCTTTAAACGCCGATAAGCATAAGAAGCAATGCGTAAGTGGCCATTATGCACAGGGTCAAACGAGCCACCATATAAGATAAGCGGAGACTCACTCATGAAAGAAGATGTACTTTCTTTTTCTCGCTATAGCGGTAAAGGGTAATCACATGCCCTAAGATTTGCACCACTTCTGCTCCAAGAGAGAGACTTAAAGCTTTCGCTTCTTCTTCAATGCTGATGTCGTGATTATTTAAAAGACGAATTTTAATCAGCTCGTGAGCAGTTAAAGCCTCGTCTACCGCTTTTAATATGCCCTTGTCCATCTCACCTTTCCCAAGCGTAGCAGAAAGGGGAAGAGAATTACTTAACGCACGTAAATGTCTCTTTTCTTTTCCAGTCATAATCTCACCTTCGCGCGGGAAGTATATAATCCCGCTCCTTTAGGTAAATATACGCGAAGCCGCGTTCCCGCTCCTTCCAAAGAAAACCAGCCAATTCCAGCAAATCCTAAATCGCGAGGATTTGTTTCGTCGATAGATACTTCAAAAACGTCCATATCTTTAAGCGATAATTTATTCATAGGGAGTGGTTTGTAACCACTTTCTAATAAAGAAATACGTTTTAAAAAGCGTTCTTCTGCTTTTTTAGTAGGAACTTTTTGGATATCAACAGTAGGAGCAAAATATGCTTTTCCTTTGATTTTTCCTGGCGCCTCAAGCACGTCAATACGGATAAGACTTCCTAATAACAGAGAAGTTCCCTTTTCCATAAGAACATTTTTACCTTTTACTTCCGAAGAGGGATAAAAAGCGTTACGTTCTACAGCGTCCACGTAAGATAAAACGCTATTAGCACCACCTGCGCCAGGCGCATCGTATAAATAGGAGGAACTATCAAGGGGAATCCGCATTAAACGCAGGTTCGTGCCTTGGTACATTCTCGTGGTAATCGTACGCTTAGTGTTGTTGGAATAAGAACGTAAGAAAGCATTAAAGAAGAGCGATTTACCTGACAAAGGAGCCCCGATGATATAGACATCATGAGCGCGACGCATTTCATCAATACGTTTCACAATCACATCAATACTTTTGCCACTAGAGAAAGAAGTAAGTAAAACGTCATTTTCTCGAATAGGAAGTCCCGAAACACGGAAGCGGTGGGCCACATACTCTTTTAGCTCTTCTTGCGAAACGCTTTTTGGCAATAAATCCCGTTTATTGCCGAGTACTAAAATAGGCAGAGACTTAATCTTTTCATTAATTTCATCCACAAAAAAGGATTCAAATGAAAACAAATCTACGATGTAAACAATTAAAGCGTTTGTCGCGCGAGCATCGTCTAAAATCGTTAAAAAGTCTTTGGATACTTGCGAGGAAGAAGGAGATGTATGAAAAATATTCTCTTCGTAGCATTTATCACAAGAGACAAGGCTATCTAAAGGTTTACTCGCCAAAACTTCCGCGGCGATATATCCAGGCGCATTTTTGTCTTCGCTTTGCAAAATTTCTCCACAAATGTTACAGCGGCGGACAATATCAATCTTGCTCATAACTCTCCTCCCAACTAGGAACGCTTCCCTCTCTTATTATCTCTCTTCTGCGTTTTTTCTCCATCCATCGATTGAACTTTGTCCATGGAGCTTCTTCTTTTCCTAAAGGAGAAAGAAGGATAGTGTCGATTTTTCCTCTATTTCCTGCTTTTACATCCGTTAAAAGTTGATCGCCACATAAAAGCACTTTCTTTGGATCTGCTCCAATCTTCTTTAAGTAAGCAAGAATCTTTTTAGGAGAAGGCTTCCCTGCGTGAAATAAATAAGGACAAGGAATCTTCTCCGCGTAACGCTTTACTCTCCTCTTTTGATTATTCGAAACAATAATGACGGTTAATCCCGCTTCTTTTAAAGAAGTAATGTAACTAGAAGCGCGCGATGAAGGAAGCTTTTTACGGTAAGAATCTAACGTATTATCTAAATCAAAAAGAAGTACTTCATATCCCTTTTTTTGATAAAAAGAGACGGGAATTTCAAAGATATTTTTTCCTAAAAAGGTAGGGGTAATTTTCATTCCTCTCCCTCATTCCATAACGAAATCTGCTCATAGCCGTCGTCAGTAAGAGCGTTTTCTTCCTCTTCATCAAGAACTTCTTCTTTTGCAGGAGGCTGATGAGAAAGGAAATTCTCATCAATATAAGTGCAGTTTTCAAGCGAAACCATTCCAATATGGCGGTTACGGTTAAATCCTTCCGCGGATTTGGCGTATTTATCTTCCGGAGTTAAATTCCAATCCTCAAAGCTCACATCAATCCGCGAATGATCTTCCCGCGTGACCGCGTCATAGGTAAAGGGGAAAGCTTTATCTCCGACCTTATCTAAATATAAAAGACGTTGAGGACTTTGCTTAAAGTCCTTATAAAGACGATAGGGTTTCATCATACGTGAGCCAATTTCATAACGTGATAAGCTCGAAACACGGGTATGACCGCCATCGGTGATGACGACAAATTTCCTGTTTCTCTCTTCTGGAGCAAAGGATAAAAAGCCAGCAAAGGGCTTTCCTTTTAAACGTCCCGCCACGATTCCGCCGCTCTTCACATGGCTTAAACGAATATCTGTTTCATGGTAATAGGACATAAGTCCTTCTTCGGAAGCAACAAGTAACTCGTCATAGCCGCTTGTTGCGGTGGCAGCAATAAGGCTATCACTTCCATCTTTTGGTAAACGAATTGCAACAGAAGGTTTGCTCCAACGCGCTAAAGCAAATTCGCTTAAGGCGCAACGCTCGATATAACCGTTTCTTGTTAATAAAACCACATTAACATCAGGACGAAATTCTTCTAAAGCAAATCCGCCAATTAACTGCTCTCCATCTTCTAACTGAACTAGGCTAGAAATATGGAACCCTTCATCATTCCATTTTGTACTTCTAACTTCACTCACAGGGATTGCGCTATATCTTCCCTTATTTGTGAAGAACAAGAAAAAGTCTTTGGTGGTACATTTACCAATATAAATGAAGGTGTCTCCACTTTTAATACCAGGCTTTACTCCTTCATTTCCTTTCGAACTACGATAAGAATTGGCAGAGCTGCGTTTCATATAGCCGTGTCTAGTTGCAACAAAATACACATCTTCTTCCGCAATAAGTGAACGCTTATCAATCGTTTCTTTATTCACTTCGCCTTCGATAATTTCGCTGCGTCTCTGGTCGCCATATTCTTTCGCAATTCTTCTTAACTCTTTTACGATGCGAGATTCTCTTCTCTCTTGATGTTGAATTAAGGATTCTAAATCACTAATCTCTGCATTTAAGTCATCTTTTTCTTTCGCTAAAGTGCCAATATCACCATGGGAAAGGCGGTGAAGTGGCATCATGACAATAGCTTCCGTTTGCATTTCTGAAAAATGGAATGCTGCCATGATGTTTTTCTTCGCATCCGCTTTATCCGCGCTTCGCTTAATAATTTCGACAATTTCGTCTAAGAGTCCTCGATCGGTAGCCACACGCAAAAGTCCAGTTACGATTTCTAGACGTGACTTATCTTTGGCAAGTAAATGTTTGCTTCTTCTCGAGATGACTTCTAATTCATGCTGAATATAAGCATCGCAGTACTCTAAAAGATTTAATGTTTTTGGACGTCCCTCAGAGATAGCGACAACATGCGCACTATAGGAAGTACGCAAATCTGTTTTTTGCAATAAATAAGCGTAGATGGTCTCTTTATCGGCGTCTGGACGAAGTTCAATGACAATCCGCATGCCGTCTTTATCTGTTTCATCACGGACTTCTTCAATACCAGGAATTTCTTTATCATGACGAATCTTATCAATGGACTTTACAAGTAAGGCTTTGTTAATTTGATAAGGAATTTCATCAATCACAATGAGAGAATGGCCGCGCACTTCTTCATAATGCTTTTTCGCTTCCATGAAGAATCTGCCCTTCCCTAAGCGGTACATTTCTTTGAGTCCTTCTCCCCGGTAAATAAGTCCGCCTGTCGGGAAATCTGGTCCTGGAAGAACGTTCATTAACTCCTCAATGCTGCAGTCAGGATGAGAAATACGATAAGCAATTGTTTCGGCAAGTTCGCCTAAATTGTGGGGAGGAATGTTGGTGGCAATACCGACAGCAATCCCTTCTGCCCCATTGGCGAATAAATTAGGAAAATGAGCAGGCAACACGCTTGGCTCTTCTAAAGCATCATCAAAGGTGAGCTCCATATCCACCGTGTCACAATCTAAATCTTCCAGTAATTCATTTGCTAAAGAAGATAAACGCGCTTCTGTGTAACGATAAGCAGCCGCGCCATCTCCGTCGATAGAACCATTGTTCCCCTGAAAGTCAACAAGAGGATAACGCGAGTTCCAAGGCTGCGACATTCTTACAAGTGCTTCATAAATAGAAGAGTCACCATGTGGGTGATATTTACCCATAACGTCACCAACAATGTGCGCGCATTTTTTTGTGGGCTTAGAGTGCACATTCCCTGCCATCCACATGCCAAAAAGAATTCTTCTTTGAACAGGCTTTAAACCATCTCGGCAATCAGGAATTGCCCGGTTTTGAATGACATCTTTTGCATAAATAGCAAAACGGTCTCCCATCACCTCATCCATCTGAGAGGAGAGAATCTCTTCTTTGATTTCTTGGCTTTCTATCTTTTTCTTAGCCATTTTGGGTCTCTCCTTTCAAAATTGAGGCAAATTCATCATCTAAAACAAAACGAACGTTTTCTTTAATCCAGTCCCAGCGCGGAGAACTATCTTTCCCCATTAAAATGGACATTTTCTTCTCTAAAAGAAGAGAATCTTCAATCTCTACGCGAAGAAGCTGTCTTGTTGCGCGATTCATCGTGGTTTCTGCAAGCTGAGAAGGATTCATTTCTCCAAGACCTTTATAACGCTTAATGCCATATCCTGGACCAATCTTATTTCGCGCTTTTTCTAGCTCTTCCTCTGACCAGCAATAAATATGTTTTTTAGCATCACTTTTCCGATAAACGCTATATAAAGGAGGCTGTGCAATATAAACCATCCCGTGATCAATTAACGGTTTCATAAAGTTATAGAAGAAAGTTAAAAGTAAAGTTTGAATATGCGCACCATCTGTATCAGCATCCGTCATAATGATAATTTTTCCATAATGACTTTCTTCCACATCAAAATCAGGCCCCACTCCAGCGCCGATAGTTTGAATTAATGTACTAAATTCTAAATTCTCCGTAACTTTAGAAATGGGAAGTCCATAGGTGTTAAGCGGCTTTCCTCTTAAAGGAAGAATTGCTTGATAACTGCGGTCTCTTCCCGTTTTTGCAGAGCCACCTGCCGAATCACCTTCAACAATAAAAAGCTCATTTTGTTTATAGTTTTTACCTTGGGCGGCAGCAAGTTTATCAGAAATGATGAGTTCAGGAGTTTTTTTCCTTGTGCCTCTTGCTGCTTCTCGCGCTTTTCTTGCTGCTTCTCGCGCTTCACGAGAGGCTTCACATTTTTTCACTAAATCGACACCAAAATCTCGGTGTTCATTTAAATAATAAGAGAAACGGGTCGACACTAAAGAGGTTAGAGCAGGTAAAGCTTCTGGCGTGCCAAGTTTTCCTTTGGTTTGTCCTTCGTATTCTAACTTTCCTTCCGGAACTTTTACGGAGATGACAGCAGTTAATCCTTCGCGGATATCGCCTCCTTCTAGCGATACACCGGCTTTTAAAAGTCCACTTGCCTGCGCCCAGTCGTTTAAGCATTTTGTTAAACCCTGCTTAAAACCAGTTTCATGGCTTCCTCCATCGGCGGTGCGCACATCGTTAGCGTAACTATAAATGTTCTCGTTGTAATCTTGTGTGCACCACTGCAAAGCAACTTCCATCCGAATTCCGTTATATTCACCGGAAAAATCAATAATTTCTCCCATGGGAGTTTTTTCTCTAACAAGAGAAGCGACATATTCTCTTAATCCATGTTCGCAGTAATATTCTCTTTTGGTATTCGTGTTTTCATCTACCAAAACAAAACGAACGCCAGCAAGAAGATAACTCTTCTCTTCTAAACGGTTTGCAATCGTTTCATAAGAAAAACGGGTGTTTGGGAAAATAGTAGGATCTGGTTTAAAGCAGACAGTAGTCCCGTGTTTTCTTGTCTCACCAATAACGCGGAGAGGAACATCTAACTTTCCTCCATCTTTGAAGGAAATTTCATAAATTTTGCCCTTTAAATAAACGGTAACTTTTAACCACTCGGAAAGGGCATTTGTTACAGTTGCCCCAACCCCGTGTAAACCGCCTGATACCTGATACGCTTTACTGTTAAATTTACCGCCAGCATGAAGAGCGGTATAGATGAGTTGCACGGCAGGGATACCTGTTTTTTGATGGATATCAACTGGGACGCCTCTTCCTTCATCTTCTACGGATAAAGAGCCGTCTTTATGAAGCGTAACGGTAATCTTTTTTCCATATCCATTTACCGCTTCATCCACCGCATTATCCACAATTTCCCATACTAAATGATGAAGACCTGTTAAATTGGTGCTTCCAATATACATACCAGGTCTTTTTCTCACTCCTTCTAAGCCAGAAAGGAGTTCAATTGAACTGGCATCATAGTCATCTGCTGCAGCAGGTAAAGGGGCTTCCATCACTTCGTCATTCATAGTCTTCAATAATTCCGGCGCAAATTATAGCAGTAAAGGGCTTTCCTGATAAGGAAATATAAGAATGGCTCGAAGAAGATAATAAACAAGGTAGAATGTTTTCCATGGATTACATTAGTGCAAATATTCTCGCTTCCGCTCTCGCCATTCTTCTAGGCTATTTGTTTGGTTCCATTCCAACTTCTGTTTTACTTGGAAAATGGTTTTATCACAAAGATTTAAGGAAATATGGTTCTGGAAATCCAGGCGGCACAAATGCGGGTAGAGTATTCGGAAAAAAGGCCGGATTTATCGTTATTTTCCTCGATATTCTAAAAACATGCCTCGTCTTTTGGATCACTTGGCTTATTACACGCTTTAGCGGAATTGGAACATCTGAAATTCTTTATGAAAGCGGCGCTTATTTGCCTTGGCTTGCTGTCTTTTTTGCAACTATTGGTCACTGCTATCCAGTGTGGCTCAAGTTTAAAGGCGGAAAAGGGGTCGCTTGCTTTATGGGAATTGTCGGAGGAACAAGCTGGCTAGGCTTCATCTTATGCTTTTTTTCCTTTTTAAGCGTTCTCTTTCTCAAAAAGAAAATTGTTTCGTTCTCTAGTTTAGTCTCGGGTGCCATTCTACTCGTCTTTGAAATCGTAATGGCGATTATCTCTTTCACCACATCATTTCATGGAGAAATTCTCTCTTGGACATTCGGCTTAGCTCCGAACATGGTTTACTTTGGATTAGAAAGTTTACTTGTGACTTTATTTGCATATCTCGTCTTAGTAATTCGCCATATTCCCAACATCAAAAGACTTAGAAATGGCACAGAAAAACCAGCGAACTGGTCTACGAGAGAATCTGACAATATTTAGTTGTTTTTTAGTAGTTTCCAAAATTGGGATTATTCATTAACTATCAAGTGTATTTCAATTTTATATTTATTTAATGTCTTAAAATTTACGTTGCAGAAAATTACCCCTTATTTTGTGTGTTATTCCCTGCATGTTTCTTAATGGATAGCTTGCATTTTCTTTTCTTGGTAAACGTTATCAAGATTGACTATTTTTAAGCCTGCTATAAGATTACGGCATGATTAAAAATCTTGCTCCAACAAGTAATGAGGATAACAGTGTTCCTTCCGCAAAGGAGCGTTTCCTTTTTTATTTTAGAAAAGTTGCTCCCTATCTTATTCTTCTTGCGGCAAGTCTTATGCCTTTTTGGTTTTGGCTTATCTATCCTTTTTTTACGGGTGGCGATGACGGAGCGGTTCAAGTTTCCATTCTTTACGACTTATATTACGGTTTTCAAAACGGTTTTTTTGATTCTACTAATCACGTCTATATGGGCATCTATGCCATGAATGCTAACTTGTTCTATGGCCTTTTGCCGCATTACTGCATGGTAATTACTACCTATTTATTTTCCTTTATGGGCGCTACTTTGCATGATGGAATGGTATTTATCTCCGTTTTATCTGTCTTTATTAGCGGCATTTTTGCCTACTATCTTGTAGAAAAAATAACGGGAAGAAAGAGCTTTGGAATTGCAGGCGGAATTGCCTATATTTTTATGCCCTACCGCTTATTTTGCTTCTTTTACCGCTTTGCCATATCAGAAGCGGTAGCAATGTGCTTTCTTCCTATTTTCTTTTATGCCTTATACCGCATCATCCATGATAAGGAAATTGTGATACCTCCTTATATCATGCTCGTTCTCTCACTGGCAGGAATTATTCTCTCTCATCCTTTTACTGCCATCATTACTTTGATTGGAGGGGTGATTTATCTTCTTTGTAATATTCCCTATCTAGTTCGGACAAAACGTTTTAAAAAAGGCCGATTTTATGCCTATTTTGCTGGATCAGTTGTGTTAGAAATTGGCCTTGTATTTGCTTTCTGTTTCCCCGTGATGGAAGCTCTAGCAAGCGGCGCATACCGCGTATCGGTGCCGAAAGTGATGTGGACAAGTTTAGAAGACGTCATTAGCAGAATTTCTCAGTCGATACAGTTTGCTGGTTTTATCAATTTTTCTTGGCGAGATAACTATTTACCAACCGGAGCAGGCGACTCTCTTTTCCAGTGGGCTTTTGGACTCGCTTTATTCCCGTTTCTTTGTTTTCTTTCTCTTTTTCTTGCTCTTCTTATTAAGAAAAAGGCCCAGCTACCTTATTGGCAGCTTACCTTTACAAGAATTCTTGTTTTAGCAGTTTTACTGATTGGAGTTCCTCTTTGCTTCTCTCCAAGAATTGAACTACTAATGGCTTTCTTGCTTTATTTTTCGATTTACGTAATTTGGTTTATCTTCTTAAGCAAAGAAAAAGACGCTTTGCTTTATCAAAATGATGTTATTCGGGAAGAGTTTAGTGCTTTATGGAAGGAAGGAGATCTTTACGCTTCTCTTATTATCATGGTATTTTGCCTTTTTGCGATTTTCTCTCCAGTCTTTTGGGAATACGCGCCTAGCATTTTAAGAATGTGTCAGTTCCCCTTCCGTTTTTGGGGACTTTTTGGTTTCTTTGCTCTTATTTTTGTAGCCTATTTATGCCGGCCATTACGAAAGATTTCTTTTGGCGCTGCCCCTCTTATTGCTCTTGCCTGTTACTTCTTAGTCTTGCAGCAAGGTGGAATTGATAAAAGAATTTACTGCATTGAAAAAGGAAACGGCAGAATCGGAGAACCTACTTTAGATTATGTTTTAGATCAAGATCACTATGGACATCAAAATGAGTATTTCCCCCAGATTATCTATGAAATTGTATACGGTAATGAAGAGTCAACTTACGCAAATTCTCTTGTATATTCGGTAGGAAGAGACATTGTTTACCAACGTGATGTGCCTTTTGGCATAGAAGAGTATCCATCTCCTGCTTTTTTAGAAGGAAAGGGAGAAGGAGAAATTACTTATTTAAAAACTCCCGAAGTAACCTTCCATTTTGTTTTAGAAGAAGACTCTCTTGTACAGCTTCCCCAAATCTATTACGACGGATATGAAGCGGTTTGGGAAGAAAACGGCAAAGAAACACATCTAGAAGTAGAAAATGTAGACGGCTTTATTGCCATATCGATTCCAAAAGGAGAAGGAGAACTCAAAATTACTTATCCTGGCCCCTTATTGCGGCAAATAGGGCGTCCTATTTCTTGGACTTGTTTTGCCTTAACTTGGGTTATTCTTGGCTATGGCCTCTATGATGAGCACAAGAAAACGCACGCAATAGCACAATAAAAGACATAAGGATATGATTTCTTAAAAGCAAAAGTGTAGTTCATGTCACGGTTTTTAAGAATATATACTTTCTTTGCTATTTACAAAAAAATAAATTATCGTTTAGATAAGGCGTGAAAAAAATTAAATATGTCTTATTGGCGGTATTAAGTGCTATTACGTTTTCGTTTTCATCTAGAGACGTTGGACAAATGAATCATGTTGTTAACGGGCCGGAGGCCTACTTAAAAAACAATAATTCTAATGATTACGCTACATATAAAGGTGATACATCTTATGTTCTTGGAACAATCTATAATGTCTATGAGCAATCTGACATAGGAGAACTTATGCTATGAAAAACGGCTTAAAATATCTTTTGATTAGCAGCCTATTACTACTCCCATTAATCTCAAGTTGCGGTGGAGACACTTTTAACAGTTCTTCAAAAGACGCTTTCGAGACTGGAAATGCTAGTAGCGGCGTAGAATATCTTGGAAAAAAGCAAAATGGTGAGGCTGAGAGTAACTGGGTTCTCCCCTTTTATGATTCTAGTGACAATAATTCTTTTGCATTTGCTACGCCATTAAATAGCTGGGGAGAAAACTTTAGAGAAGGCATTCTTAAATTAAATGCCACTCTCCACGCACTAAACCAAGACCATACAGAGATTGATGAAGATTATTATGTCTATAAAGTCACCTCTCCAGCACAATTTTCTCTTACATTAACCTCTCCTTCTCTTTGTGATTATGACTTAGAAGTGTACTGTCTTTATCCTTCCGCTAAAGCCAATGAACAACCCCATTTAGCGTATGCTTCTTTGACAAGTGAAGTGGATAGTGTAACCTTTTCTACAGATGTAAGTCTTCTTTACATTCGTGTTTTTGCGAAAAATAACAAAAGTTTTGATGACAAGAATCCTTATGAACTTTCTCTGACTTTCTTAGCGGAAGAAGAGGAGGGAATCTTGCCAAAGGAAGAAGGTATTGCGGCCTTATGGAAGAGTCCTTTCTTTGATCCTTCCTCCTACTCCTTTGAAAATCAAAATTGTGAAGGTTCTTATTCTTTAAACGACAATCTATTTACGAATAGTTTACCTCTTGGTAATCACTCTGTTTTTGGCAGAAGTGATTGTACTTTATTAGCTCTAAGCATTTATGACGAAGATTATTTACTTGGTATTAAGGATGTCATTTTAGCTTTAGCAGCAGAAGATTACGAAAAAGAAGGATATCTCTTTTATGATCCAAAAACGCAACGTTCTCTTATTTCTTTGCTCGATGTCGCTTCTGAAAGGAATTTAAACATCGTAACACTTTCTTCTTTAATTTCTTATATCATCCCTTCCTCCGATACGAAAGAAAGAGTGAAAGACGGCATCTTTAGCAAATTAATGTGGATTGAAAGCGGAGTGCCAGGGCGCGAGGTTCCAAACTGTTTTATCCTAACTATTACGGGAGAAGTAGAGGGAAATCTCATGAAGTGGACGCGTTATAACTCGGACGATCATTTCTTACATGAAGAGAAGATTACTTCTTTCCCTTCCTATACTTGGTGCAATGGTGATTTATCTATCTTAGAAGAAAATGGAAGTTTAGAAGCTCTTTTCTATCAATAAAGCCGCTATGAGGATAAAAGAAAAAGAAGCAGGAGGTTAAGCTTACCTGCTTCTTTTTTTCTTCTTTACTGATTATTTTTTTGCATGGACTTCATGACACTACGAATTTGTGCTTCGCTTGGTTTTCTGCCCATCGCTTGGAACATCGCCCGAATTTGTTGCTCAGAAATAGGAGGGTGCTTTGTTAATTCTCTCTTAAAGAGCCATCTGGCCAAAAAGAAGGATGCAACCGCACCAACAACAAAAACAAGAATGAGATAAAGAACAAACTGCCAAACTTCAATGGTCATTTTATGCCCTCTTATCGTACTTTCCTGTAGCAGTATCGACTAAAATCTTGTCGCCAATATTGACAAAAAGAGGAACTTTAATTGTAAGACCCGTTTCTAAAGTAGCATCCTTGCTGCCACCATTTGTGACCGTATCTCCTCTCACACCAGGTTCAGTTTCTGTTACTTCTAAAGTAACTTTAGCAGGAAGTTCAATTCCAAGTACTTCATCATCATAGCTTTGAACAATGACGTTGCCATTAGGAGCAAGATAAGGAATTTCCCTTTCTAAAATTGCTTTTGGAAGTTCAATCTGTTCATAAGTGTCAGGATTCATAAAGACAAGTGTGGTGCCCCCGTCATATAAATACTGCATGTTTTGTTTTGTGACAGAGACTTGCTCTACATCATATCCACTATTTCTAGCAAGTTCGGTAATCGCGCCAGTACGGACATTTTTTACCTTAATCTTCGCGACCATTTTTCTCATCGCGGTCTTATTTAACAAAATATCGATAACTTGATAAAGAATGCCTTCGTCTTCAAAATAATTTCCAGGTCTTAATTCAGTAACGTTCATAACTTCTCCTCCCCTAAAAACCGGAGAAAATCATACTACGTTCCCTGCTGCATTTCTACCGAAAGAAAAAGGGAAAGAAAGACTAGATTGTTTTAAAAATAAAGAGCTTTTTCTTTCGCTAAACTCGTCCCCTCTCCATGTCCAGGATATACTTTTGTAGAGAGAGGCAAAGAGAAGATTTTCTTGAGGGAAGAGAGCTCTTTTCTTTTTTCTCCTCCCACTAAATCGGTACGTCCTGTTCCTAGATGAAATAAACTGTCTCCAGTAAAAAGCGTTTCTTCTTCCTCTAAATAAAAGCACATCCCTCCCTTTGTATGGTAAGGGGTTTTTAGAAACTGAATGGTGAAAGAATGAATTTTTATCGTTTCTTTATCTAAGGGAAAGTGAAAGTGATTAGCAGGAGAAAAAACGAGTTTTTCTCCAAGAAAAGGCATGCTTCCGTTATAGAAGGGATCTTCAAAGGATAGATAATCTTCTTCGCCCATATAAACATCAGGAGAAGGAAAAGAAAGTAGACCGCCAATATGATCAAAGTGCCCATGCGTTAAAAGAATCGCATCTAATTGAGCAGTTCTCTTTTTCACCCAGAAAAGAGTATTACTTCCTGGCGTTAAACCTGTATCAACTAAAAGATAGTGACCATCTTTCTCCACTAAATATACGTTACAAGATAAAGAATTAGGGCAATAGCACTCGACATGAAGCATAAAAAAAGGCCAAATGGCCTTTTACTACTTTGCTTCCTTATGAAGGGTCATCTTACCGCAACGGGAGCAGAATTTCATAATCTCAAGCTTGTTGGGATGAGTCTTCTTGTTGCGAGTAGAAATGTAGTTATGTTCCCCACATTCCGAGCATTTGAGGGTGATATTTTCACGCTTTGCCTTTGCCATACTAATTCACTTCCTATCTTCCATAGCGATATATCGCGGATGGGATATTATCACCTCTTGCCTTGAAGCGCCATAAAAAAGAAAGAAAGAAGGGGAATTTTTCCCTTCTAAGTTGTTTCTGCTCCCCTTACTTTTAAAATAAAGGCATGGTTAGAAGAGAAAATACCAGAAAAGTGCAAATAGGAAATCGCACGCTTGGAGGAAGTAAATATCCCTTAATCCAAAGCATGGCCTCCATCAAAACAGCAAAAAAAGAGGAAGTTTTAGCGCAGCTAAAGCGCTGCTACTATCTAGGTGCCGATTTGATGCGCCTTTCCATTTTTGATAAAGAAGATGCAGAAGCTTTTTCTTATTTAAGCAAAATGGCGCCTCTTCCTCTTATTGCGGATATTCATTTTGATTACCGTTTTGCCTTAATGGCTTTAGAAAACGGGGCAGCAGCAATTCGGATTAATCCTGGAAATATTGGAGGAAAAGACAAGGTAGCGCTTGTGATACAAAAAGCGAAAGAGAAGCACGCTGCCATTCGTATAGGTGCTAACTCTGGTTCTTTACCTTCTTCTTTAGCAAAAGAAGGAGAAAAAGTGAAAGCGGAGGCGCTTTTATCTGCGATTCAGCCTTATGTGTCTTTCTTTGAAAAAGAAGGGTTTTATGACATTGTTTTATCTTTAAAAGGGTCAGATGTTAGAGAAACAGTAGAAGCCTATCGTTTGGCAGCTAACACCTATCCCTATCCTTTACATCTTGGTATAACCGAAGCAGGTCCAAAAGATGTTTCTCTTTTACGTTCTGCAGCAGGGTTATCTCCTTTGCTTCTAGAAGGAATTGGCGACACCATTCGCATTTCTATGACAGAAGAACCAGAAGAAGAGATTAAAGCCTGTTGCCGCCTTTTGCATGATTTAGGGCTTTACCCTAATTACCCTACCTTTATCTCTTGCCCAACGTGCGGAAGAACGATGGTAGATTTACTTTCTCTTGCTAAAAAAGTTGAAACTTATTTAGAAGAGCAAAAAATTCCCCTTAAAGTAGCGGTAATGGGGTGCGTGGTAAATGGACCTGGAGAAGCCTCTCATGCTGATTTTGCTTTATGCGGAACAAAAAATAACTGGGTGCTTTATCAAAAAGATCAAATTATTGGTCAATATAAAGAAGAGGAAGCCTATCAAGCGCTACTTCTAGCTATCAAAAAGAAACTTTCTTAAAGGGTGTCTTTCCAGTTTTCAATATATTTCCCGCTTCTAAGCATCTCAATTTCTTTTGCATAGGGTGCTTTTTCTCCTACGTATGGAGTTTCTAAATACTTTGGTATCGCTAGCAGTTTTGGATGATGGACATAACGATATAAAGTCGCAAAACCAATACCGCCATAACCGATATTTTCGTGACGATCTTTATGCGAAGCGCGAGGATTTTTGGAATCATTAAGATGAATTGCTTTCAGACGCGATAGCCCTATTTTTGCGTCAAACTCTTCTAAAATGCTGTCAATATCATCTTCTCTATAACCGGCATCATGAATGTGACAAGTATCTAAGCAGCAAGCAAGTCTATCTTGATGCCTAGAAGAAGAGATAATCGCAGCAATCTCTTCAAAACTAGAGCCAACTTCGCTTCCTTTTCCTGCCATAGTTTCAAGCAAAATCGTGACAGAAGAAGAACTTTCTTCTAGCACTTCATCAAGCCCTTCTGCAATCGCTTGAATCGCTTTTCCTTTTTCTTCTCCTAAAGAAGAGCCAGGATGTAAAACAAGATGAGGAACAGAGAAGGCAGCAACACGCTCAAGCTCTTCTTTTAAGAAAGATAAAGCAAGCTCTCTTACAGAAGGCTTTACTAAATTGGCTAAATTAATGATATAAGGGGCGTGAACTAAAATGTTTTTATCTGGGATATGATGTTCCCTTAAAAGCGCTCTGCCCTCTTCTATCTTTAAAGAAGAAACTGGTAAACGTCTTGTATTTTGCGGGGCGCCTGTATAAAACATAAAGCCGTTTTCACCCCAAGAAAGCGCGGTTTTCACGCTTCCTAAATAAAAATCAGGAGAAGCCATAGAAACGTGGCTGCCTAAAACAATCTCTTCTTGTTCCATTCCTAACCTCTTTTCCGATATGCCTTATCAAGCTGTTCGCGAACTGCTTCACGAATCGCTTTTCTACGATATTTTCTTTTTACCTTTTCGATAGCAAACTGCGTTTTCTTTTTGTGCATTGGCTCGACATGTTTCTTCCGCGATTTTGCTTTGGCGATTAAGATTTCCTTTCTCTCTTCTTCTGGTAATTCTTTCTTCCCCTCCTTCTCTTTTTTAGGAAGAAGAATCGATTTCTTTTCTAAAAGGAGAGAATTACCTTTTAAAGAGTAAAAATCAAAGGAAGGTTCTTCTTCTAAAAGTAGCCGGGCTTTTTTGGTGTTATCCGCGTTATAAAAAACCCAACTATCACCCTTCTTTCCGAAGCGTCCTGTCCGTCCTGCCCTATGGAAATAAAAATCTAAATCGCTGGGAAGCGATAAAGAGATAATGTCACTCACATTTTCAATATCCATGCCCCTAGCAAGTAAATCGGTAGCGATAATAAGGGAACATTTATCTTCGCGAATTCTTCTTAAAGCTCTTGCTCTTTCTCTTTTCTCTAATTCCCCTGTATATAAAATTGCCTCAATTCCGTGTTCCTTTAATCCCTCATAGGTTTTGTTTGCTTCCTCTTTGGAAGAGGCAAAGGCGATTGCTAAATACGGATGGCGAATCGCTAAAAACGACTGTAAAGCGTTGATCGTACCATTATGTTTAATATCAACAAAATGATGACGCACTCCACTAGAAGTTTTGACCTCTTCTCCTTCAAAACGGAAATCTTCTTTTACGAAAGAAGATAAAGCGTCGCGTAAGTTCTGTCTAAGTGTGGCAGAAAACACTAAGGTGGTAGATGTAGAGGGTAATTTATGGAAAATATGTTCAACACTTTCCATAAATCCTAAATCTAATAACATATCCGCTTCATCTAAAATGGCGTAACGAACATTCTGCATCGAGAATAAGCCGCGTTTCACCAAAAGATCTTCCATTCTTCCAGGAGTACCAATCGCAATATGAGGAGGAATCGAACTGCCTTCTAAATTTTGTGACACTTCTTCTTCGGAAGTATATAGACGAATTTTTAGCTTTGGAAATTCTTCTCCAAGTTCCCTTGCAAATTCAAAAGTTTGTCTTGCAAGCTCTTTAGTAGGAGCAAGAATAAGCGCTTGGACACGCGGTAAATTGATATCTACTTTGGCAAAAATGGGAATCAAAAAAGAATGTGTTTTTCCTGTCCCTGTCGCACTTTGGACGAGCATCGATTCTCCGCGTAAAGCGCGAGGAATTACATTTTCTTGGACAGAAGAAGGATTTTCATATCCTTTTTTCTTGAGCGCCTCAATTAAGGGCTTTGGTAAATTAAATGCTGCAAAACTCATACTAATAAGATTATAACCGAAGAAGCGGTATACTTAAGACATGAAGGTGATTGTTTGTAAGGTGCACGGCTTCTGTGCAGGAGTCTCTAGAGCATTATCGTTAGCCAAAATGCAGCTTACAAAAGGAGAAGGTTTATCGATATTAGGGCCTTTGGTACATAACGAAGAAGTTGGAAAAAAATTAGAAGAAAAAGACGCACAGATTTTTAGTAAAGATGAAAAAGATTTTGCCAAAAGCCTCCTTTCTGCCCCAAAAGATGTACCACTTCTCTTTAGCGCGCACGGACATGATCCTTATTTAGACACTTTAGCCAAAGAAAGAGGTCTTACTATTTTGGATGGCACTTGTCCTTTTGTAAGAAAAAATAATGAAAAAATGGACGCCTATATCAAGGAAGGGTATTCGGTTTTATATATTGGAGAAAAAGGTCACGCGGAATGTGAAGCGGCTTTAAAGCGTTCCCCTCATATTTATCTTTATCAAAAAGGAAATATCCCTCTGTTACCAAAATTAGCTCTTGTTGCGCAAACAACAGCAAGCGAATCTCTCATTGAAGAAGCAAAAAAGGAACTCAAAGAAAAAGGAATGACATATATCGGAAACCCTTCTGCTTGCCCCCCTACAAGAGAAAGAAGAGAAGCGATTTTAAATTTACCATCTTCTTGTGATTTTCTTTTAGTACTTGGCAGTAAAAAAAGTAAAAACTCACGTGCCTTACTTGAATTAGGGTTACAAAATCATCCTGAGAGAAAAGGAGCGCTTATTAGCAATCTTTCCGAATTAAAAACGCTTCCTTTGCAAGAGGTAAAGTGTCTAGCCCTCACAAGTGGCGCTTCGACCCCGGAATCCTTTTTTGAAGAAGTTTTAAGTTATCTTCGTTCTTTTTGAAAAACTTTCCATTCTTTTTCATGATCACAAAGATACACTTCAAGCGTTGGATCAATTTCTTTTAGCGTTTCTTCCATACGTTCCATAAAGGCGCGTTCCACCTCATGAGGAAGGTCAAGATATGTGTAACCATTAAGAATGATATCCCTGCGAACATGATGCGGGCAGTCTCCGGAAAGATAAATATCAAAGCCAGCCTCTTTTGCGATGCACCATTCACGCGAGGCACCTCCACCGATAATGGCGACGCTTTGAATCTTATCGCGCGCAGCAATAAGAGAGGCATAAGAAACA
Organism: uncultured Bacilli bacterium; assembly: GCA_944376605.1. Taxonomy (GTDB): domain Bacteria; phylum Bacillota_I; class Bacilli_A; order RFN20; family CAG-826; genus UBA4951. Next base: position 126,126 of record CALWDE010000003.1, on the reverse strand, counting down.
TTTAAGCGGTCCATAACAAAAGAAACAAAAGTAGAAAGTTCTATTTCTTTCTCGTATTTCCCGCCCCACATCATAGGGCAACTCTCCACCGGCTTTGCATCTTTTAATTCTAGTTTTCTTGCTAAGATTTCATTCATCCCGTATGGGGAAGCATCAAAATTAGTGTGATAGGAGTAAACAGCAATAGAAGAGGCTTCAATTTCTGCATTCAGTTTTGCTTTGAGAGGATCTTCTTTTAAGATTTTTCTTTTCGGGCCAAAAAAGAAAGGGTGATGCGTCAAAATAATATCAGGAGAATATTTTTTAGCCTCTTGAAAAGAGATTTCATCTAGATCAAGACAAAGGAAAATTCGCTTCACTTCCTCTTTGCCTTTCCCTGCCATAAATCCCCCATAATCCCAACTTTCCCAAAGACGCTGAGGGTAGTAATTAGCGAGTTTTCGTAACAAAGCTCTCGTTTTCATCAATTGCCGCCTCCCATTTCTTTTTTTCGTTTTTATATTTTTCTTTGATAGGGCTTGGTAAATCACCTTCTAATAAATGCGTAAGCGAAGATATTTTTTTCTTCATCATCAATTTCCATGCTTCTTCTTTTTGAAACCGGTTTAAAGGATTAAAAAGAATATCTTCTTCCGAATATTGGTAAGGAGAACTTCCTTTTTCTAATAGAAGTGGATGATAGTAAATCCCTCTTTCATAAAGAGCCTTTTCTTCTTTGGGAAAAAAGCACATTTCTCCTAAAAAGGGAAATAAAGCAGCCTCCTCCCCGTGAATATCGAGTAAAAGATAGGGAATTTGCAAGAGTTTCTCCTTTTCTTTTTCTAATATCGAACGGATTAACTTCCCACCCATCCCCGCTAAAATCAAAACATCTACTTTTTCTTGAAGGGGTTTTAATCCATCACCGAAATAAAGCGTGCAACAAGAAGAATAAATAGATTCTTCAATCGCTTTTTTACTCCTTTGATAAGGTCCAAGCTTATTTTCCACGCAAAAACCCCGTTCTGCTTTTTTCTCACGGAATAAGGCCAGCGGCAAATAAGCGTGATCGCTACCAATATCCGCAAAAGTTGGCGCAGAAGAAGGATATAAATCAACTAAAGCTTGTAAACGGAAAGATAACATAATGAGAAAAGAGAAAAAGAAGGCTTGCGCCTCCTTTAATCCGATTTTTTGGTTGGCTCTGGGCCAGAAGTAAAGATGGTGTCTTTATAATCACCAAGTTGCTTAGCACGTGTTGGATGACGAAGCTTTTTAATTGCTTTTGCTTCAATTTGTCGAATTCTTTCACGCGTAACGTTAAATTCTTTACCAACCTCTTCTAACGTTCTTGGACGATTATCATTAAGACCATAACGTAAAATGAGTACTTTTTGTTCACGGTCGGTTAAATCCTGCATAATTTCATAAAGACGTTCTCTTAAGAGGGCTTTTGTGGTGTACTCTTCTGGACTTTGGTCTTCTTTATCTTCAATAAAGTCTCCACGGTGGCTATCGCCTTCTTCTCCCATCGGATCATCAAGAGACATGGGATCCATAGCAATTCTTTGAATTTCCCGAATCTTTTCTGGCGATAAAGCTCCATCGAGCTTAGCAGAAATCTCTTCTGGAGAAGGCTCACGTCCAAGTTCCTGAATCAGTTGTCGCTGGACACGTGTCATCTTGTTAATGGTTTCCACCATGTGCACAGGAATACGGATTGTTCTCTCTTGGTCAGCAATTGCTCTAGTAATCGCCTGGCGAATCCACCAAGTTGCATAAGTAGAGAATTTAAAACCCTTTTGCCAATCGAATTTCTCTACCGCTTTCATTAAGCCTAAATTACCTTCTTGAATTAAATCAAGTAAGTGCATCGCTTTGCAGCGATTTTGATAATGTTTGGCAATGGAAATCACAAGACGTAAATTAGCCTGAATGAGCTGATCTTTTGCTTCTTTATCTCCTGCAGCAACCTTTTGCGCAAGAGCGGTTTCTTCTGCTGGCTTTAAAAGATTGTATTTTCCGATTTCTTTTAAATACATACGGACGGAATCGTTAATTTTTACCTCGCCCGATTGATATCTACCAAAATCATCTAAATTCGCTTCGTCTACATCTTTGGCAGAATCGTTTTCTGCTTCCGCGTCAATTTCGTCTTCTAATGCTGCCGCCTCATCCGCGCGAAGTTGGTCTTCGCTCATTCCGTCTGGCTCTAAATCTTCGACCTCTTCCTCGGCAAAGTCATCGTCTTCACCGCGCAGCTCTACTCCATTTTCGTGGAAGTAGTCCATTAAATCATCGACGTCTTCTTCTCCTAAATCATATTGATGGAAAGCGTCCATGACTTCATCTTGAAGAAGATATCCTTGTTCTTTTCCCTTCTTTAAAAGGTTCTCTTTAATTTTTGTAAGAGAAGTTACTTCATTTCCTTCCTCAAGTCCTTCTTCCGCTAAAGCAGCCTGCACTGCTTTTCGTAAGACTTTTTGTTCTTTGGTTTCAGTGTTTTTCTTTTTGCTTGCCATAATTTTTCCCTCTTTTATTCGATATCTTCTTCTTTTTTCTTTTTTGTTTTCTGCCAAGAAGAGCGTTTCTCAGTGGCATATTTTCCTAAAATACTTGTCGAAACCGATATGGGTTCGGTTACAACAGCATTTCGCACCTTTGCGCCATCGAAGAACTGTTTTCTTTCTTGATCATGGCGACTTTTTAAGACAGTTAGCTCTTCCTCTCCATAAGGAGGGTAAGAGTGTTCTTCCCCAAGTTCGAGAAGTAGTTTTAATAAAGTTTGTTTTTCTTTTTCACTTTTTCCTCGGCCCTTTTCTCCTTCTTCTATCGTTGATGTTAGTAAGGCAAGATCTACCGAATCTTGATGACGAGAAGAGTATTCCAGTAAGTAATTTGCTAAATCTTGATAGATAGGAATCACAAAGGCGCCAATATAACGTTGATACCAATCAATTGCTTCGCGATTTAGCACCATATAAGTGAGAATTTCTCGTTCAATGTTCGCGAGTTTTCTTTCTCTTCTAGGCAAAGAAGAAATTTCTTCTCTGCTTTTTCCGCGAATAAAAGGAGCAGAAAATTCTTTTTCTTGTTCCCTCTTTTCTTCTCTTTTTGTTGAGAGCAATTGGCGGATGGCAGATGCTTCAAATCCCGTAGCTTGCGCTAAGGTCACTAGAGCATCTTCTCTAGCAATTCCAGAGGGCAAACTTGCAAGATAAGGAAGAAAATATTGAACCGCTTTTTGCCGTTTTTCTAAGGTATTTAAACCGCCAAAATCACGGAAATAAGCAAGTTGGAACTCCATAGGATCTAAAAGAGTGTTTACCCAAGCATATAGTCCGTCTTTTCCTTCTTTTTGAAGTATGTCATCAGGATCACGAAGATCATTACTGTGATGTACAAAGCGGGCTGGTATTCCTTCTTTTTGAAGAAATGTGGCAGCTTTCATCATGCCGTCTTGCCCTGGTTTATCTCCATCCAAACACATCCGTATTTCAACACCCAAAGCGCGAAATAAAGCGATATGTTCCTTTGTCAAAGCAGTCCCCATAAGGGCAACAGCAGAAGTAATGCCTGCTTTATAAAGAGCAATGACATCCATAAAGCCTTCTAAGACATAGAGATATCCGTCTTTTCTTGCAGTTTCTTTCGCAAGATGATAGCCATATAAAACTTCACTCTTATGGAAAAGCTTTGTCTCAGAAGTATTGATGTATTTTGGCCCTTCCTCATTGCGGAATCTCCGCGCGGAAAAGCCAATAAGCCTTCCATCTTTATCTTTTAAAGAGAACATGACTCTGCCTGCATTCAAATCATGCATATTAGCGCCAAGTTGACTTGCTACGCCAATACCGGATATTGCATGCAGGGAATGTCCTTTTGCTTGAAGATATTGAATCGTTTTTATCCCGTCTAAAGGAGAATAACCGATGGAATAACGTTCCCGGATGTTTTCATCAAGTCCTCTTTGATTTAAGTAGGCAATCGCATCCTTTCCTTCATCAATATCGAGACTATAACGGTAGTACTTTCCTAAATCTTCAATCGCATGGCGGAAGGATAGCGTTTCTTCATCTTCTTTCTCTTCTTCTTTTGCTAAACGAGAAAGACGAGGATCGGTATAACCAGACAAATCTGCAACCTTCTTTATCGCCTCTTGAAAAGATACATGCTCATACTGCGAAACAAAAGAAATTGCATTTCCTCCCATCCCGCAACTAAAGCACTTAAAAATCCTTTTTTCGGGGTTTACATACATAGAAGGATGCTTGTCATTATGAAAGGGACAAAGGGCAACATAATTATTGCCTTTTTTTATTAAAGAAAGGCCATAGGAAGAAATCACATGCACAATATCAGCATGATCAAGAACACTTTTTACTAAATCATCATTTATTGCCATGTTTTCCCCTTTCTTTTGATAATAACTAGAAAATAAACGCCAGTAGTTAACTAAATAACTACTAATTTACTACTAGTTAATAGAAGCACTTTACTTTGAAATAAGTCACAAGTTCCGTAATCGGCAAGCGTACTTGTTTCATGTTGTCACGATCACGAACTGTTACAGATTGATCTTCTAAAGAGTCAAAATCGACCGTGACACAATAAGGAGTACCAATCTCATCCTGTCTGCGGTACCTCTTCCCTATCGAACCTGTTACATCCATTGTGGTAGAAAAGTGAGGGGCTAAAATGCGGAACACTTCTTCCGCCTTTTCGCTTAACTTTTTGGATAAAGGAAGAATGGCAACTTTATAAGGAGCAAGGAACGGAGCAAGATGCATCACAATTCTCTTATCTCCGCCTTCTAACTCTTCCTCATCGTAGCTATCCATCATGACCATTAACATCAAGCGGTCTAAACCCATGGAAGGTTCAATGACATATGGCAAATAGCGTTCGTTTGTTTCGCTATCAAAATAGGTCAAATCTTCTCCAGAGTATTGTTGATGACGCTTTAAGTCATAATCAGTTCTATCAGCGACACCTAAAATTTCTCCCCAGCCAAGAGTTGGGAAATCGTATTCCACATCTGTTGTAGCACGAGAATAGAAAGCTAACTCTTGCGCTTCATGATCGCGGAAACGGAGATTTTCTGGCTTGCAGCCAAGTGACTCAATAAACTTTAAGCAATATTCTTTCCAATACTGAAACCACTCTAAATCAGTTCCTGGCTTGCAGAAAAATTCCATTTCAAGCTGTTCAAACTCTCGCGTACGGAAAGTGAAGTTTCCTGGAGTAATTTCATTACGGAAGCTCTTCCCTGCATTACAAATACCAAAAGGAAGTTTGCGGCGGGTACTTCTTTGTACGCTTTTAAAGTTTACAAATACACCTTGTGCGGTTTCTGGACGTAAATAGCAGACACTGCTTGCATCTTCTGTCACGCCAATATGAGTTTTAAACATCATATTGAACTTACGAATCGGGGTAAAATCATGACTATGACAGTTTGGACATTCCACATTATTTTCATGAATGAAATGATCCATATCTTCAAAAGTCATTCCTTCCACATCCGCATTAGGAAATTGTCCTTTGATTAATTCATCAGCGCGATGACGAGCCTTACAGTGCTTGCAGTCAACCATAGGATCGTTAAAAGTAGAGACGTGTCCAGTCGCCTCCCATACTTTAGGATTCATCAAAATCGAGGCATCAATTCCAACATTATGCTCCGACATTTGGACGAATCTTTTCCACCATGCATCGCGGATATTTCTTTTTAATTCCGCTCCCAGAGGACCATAATCCCAAGAATTGGCAAGCCCTCCATAAATCTCTGAACCGGGATAAACAAACCCACTTGTGATAAGATGAGTTTGGATTAGATTGAAGTCGAACTTATTGCTCACGTTCGTCCTCCTTTTTAAGGATGGGTTAAAAAAGCCCATACACGGAAAGTATCGTATTTTTAGGCATTTTTGTCAACCCCTTATCTCGTGTCAACTAGCCTTTCAATACGTCAAAAAACATCGATAAACCCTCAATTTTCTTTCCTAATTGTTCCGTGTAGTAAGAGGTGAGGTCTTTAAAATAAAGAAGAGTGTCTTCGCGAGGTAAATTTTGGCCAGTCCATGTACTTTTATCCACCTTAAAAGTGAAGTAGGCAACTTGACAATATGTTTTGCCATAATGCGCCCCTTCTCTTTTCTCATCGTGGCAAATAAAGCCGCCTTCTTCAAAAGACACCCCTACAATCCCTTTTTCTTTTCCGCAGAGGACGCAGTGATCTACCGTAAGGCCATAGCCCATAAGACGCAAACATATCGCTAAATAACTTGTTACGATAGAAAGAGGATCTTTTCCTTCTTTTAAAAATTTTGTCGCAAGCGCTAAATAAGGATAAAGCTCTTTCCCATCTATCCCCTTCGCACTGCTCCAAGTAATTTCTCCTAAAAAAGAATAGGCAAGTAGCGTTTCTAGATTGCCTTTAGGAAAAGAAAGCAGTTCTCCTTCTTTAAAAAGGAGATAATCACCCTTTCCTTCTTTGAGCAAAAAATAACTCTCCGCCATAAGATTAAAAAGAGGCAGATAATGACTATTCTTTTTATAGACACCAGAAGCACGAAAACTTAGAAAACCGTCTTCTGTTAAGATTGTTGCTATCGAAGAAGTCTCGTGATACGGAACACTTTTTAAAAGGAATCCTTTAGTCCTTATTTCCTTTCCCTCTGACATAACCTAATTTTCCCAAAATACGCGGATCATCACGCCACTTAGGAGACACCTGCACAAATAAATGTAATGAAACATATTTATTGAGGCGAGAAGATAACTCATGCTCGGCGCTATTACGAATTTTTTCAATCATGCTGCCGTTTTTACCTATCAAAATCCCTTTTTGAGAATCTCGGTCCACAAAAATTCTTACTTTAGCAGACACATTTTTATCATCTTCCAATAAATGCTCCACAGCGACAGCACATTGATGCGGTACTTCATTTCTTAAATAGCGAAGAAGCTTTTCTCTAACGCATTCTTGAATAAAGAAAGGAATATCCTTGTCAGTGAGGGTTCCTTCATCGTAAAAAGGTTCTCCTTCTGGAAGATGTGAGGTAACCCAATCTCTAGCTTCTTTTAAACCAAAATTATTTTTTGCGCTTAATTCTAAGAAAGGATGAGGGGCAAATAATTTTGCTACCTCTTCTTTTTTCTTTTCCATTTCTGGAGCACGCATTAAATCAATTTTATTGAGTAAAATTAAAATCGGAGCGTCCGTTTTAATATGGGAAAAAGCAGCATACGCCTCTTCGATTTTTTCATGAACATCAATAATAAATAAGAGGCAGTCAATCCCAGAAAGCGCTCTTCTTGCCTTGCGCATCATCTCTTTTTCCAAAACATTGCTGCCCTTGATGAGACCAGGAGTGTCAATAAAGGCAATTTGTGAACTAGAATCTTCATAAATGCCAATAATATCGTCTCTTGTTGTTTGGGCTTTAGGAGTCACAATGGACACTTTTTTGGATAATAAAGCATTTAAAAAAGTGCTTTTCCCGGCATTTGGCAAACCTAAAATCGCAACCGTACCAACTTTCATTTCATATCCTCGTCCATAAAAGCGTAAGGAAGAAGAGTTTCAATGTTCGTTTCTTCCTTTTCTCCTGCTAAATTACCTAAATAAATAGGGGCTTTTTGCGGAAATAATTCCGAGAGAACTTGCCGACATGCTCCGCATGGACTAACTGGGCGCGGACTATCCGCAACAATAGCTAAGGCAACAAAATCTTCTTTCTTTTTTCCTTCCATATAGGCGTGATATAAAGCATTACGTTCCGCGCACATACATAAAGGATAACTAGCGTTCTCTATATTAGCCCCTAAATAGACACTGCCATCTTTGCATAAAATAGCGGCGCCAACAGCAAAATGGCTATAAGGAGAATAAGAAAGCGCACGCGCCTGTTTTGCCTTTTCTAGTAATTCAATAGGTTCCATAGTCCCCTCCTAGTACATTTAAGATTTCTTCTTGCAAAGAAAACATCACTTTAGCCTCTTCTTCATTCATATGATCATAACCAAGCAGATGTAATAACCCGTGCGTAAAAAGGAAGCAAAGCTCTCTTCCTAGACTATTTCCAATTTCTTCTGCCTGGCTAATTGCGCGAGGAACACAAATATAAATTTCTCCCAATATTCGGGTCATCCCAGGCGCATAAAAGGCAGATACAGGGTCTTCTCCTTCATTATAAGCAAAAGAAATCACGTCAGTAACGCGGTCAACTCCCCGATAATTACGATTCATTTCTTGAATGGTCTTCTCATCTACAAGAGTAACGTCAACTTCGTAATCATCCGGTACAGAGAGCCTTGAAAAAGCTTCTTCTGCAATTTTTTTATAGCGAGCCTCTAAAGCATCATATTTCGTATCAATATACGAAGAAAAATCAATTTCCATCAACCATATTTTACACTTGGTTTGGCTCAGATAGCGAGAGAAAGCGTTCAAAGAAAGCGTCCTCTATTTTCCGCCTTTCTTTTTTACCTAAAGGATAGTGCAAAGCAGGACGCAAACTTTTTTCAAAAAGGAATAAGGCTAAAAAGGCAGTAATATAAGCATAAAAAGAAGATGTTTCACTTTGGTATAACGCTAAGAAAGAAAGTAAAAACAAAGGCAGATAAGTAATTAAATCCACAACGCGCATCTTTAAAGCAAGTTTTTCCCCTTCTCTTCCAATTTTTCTCGCGAATTTTCTCTCAAAAGGACGTGATAAAAGAAGGGCTTCTCTCCTCTCTAAACGCCTTTCTTCCTTTTTTAAAGTAGCAAATAAAGGGCAATAAAGTACTTCAAGAAGAATGAGCAAGGCACCCGCTAAAGCATAACCAACTCCCCATAAAGCAAGATAGACATATAAAGTGAGGGCAATAAGCAAAGAAGCAAACGCAGAAGATGGAGAAAATAGAAAGGTACTTTTTGCCTTTTGAAAGAGAAGGTAATCATCTGCCTTGCTTCCTTTTGCAATAAGCGATAAATGTTTCTCTTCAAATTGGTGCATAAAGTAAAAAGAACTACCTTCTCTCACTGCAAAAAAGATAACACCAAGTGTGAGAAAGATAATCGCATATAACAATCTTGGATCTTCTTGTAAAAAAGAGATTCCAAGAAAGAAAAACACCAGCTCTAAAAACAAAAAGGCTAGTAGAAGCGGCAAAGCAAATGGGTCAATAAGCCGCTTCTTCTTAGGCGGAGTTTCTTTCTTTTCTATCTTTCCTTCTCCAAATATTAAAGTCCATTTTTCCTGCAGTAATGCGCCGGAAATCCACTCTTTTCCGTTTTTAGGATCCGCAATAAGAAACATATTCTTTTTCTTTTTTAATAAGGTAACTAAATGTCCCTGCTTCCCTTCATTTAATAGTAATAAGATGGGGAAACGTTTCGCCTCATAAATGGCATTTGCGTAGTTTGCTCTTTTCCACGCTAAAGTAACGCCAGCATCACTTGCTAAAGTTGAAAGCTCTCTTAAATCCATTGCCCCATCATGAAGACGAGGTAAATAACGCCACCCTTTTTGATGCGTTAACTCTATTAAGAAAGTTCTTAATGCACTGTAACCACAAGTATCATTCTTTGCTTGATAAATTTCACTATCCATACCTAGATATAGTGATTTCTTTTCTTTATGGCCCTTTAGATATGAAAAAAGCGCTGAAGTTCAGCGCTATTTTGTAAGAAAAGGTAAATTACCACTTTTTACGACGAGCCATTTCGCTCTTTTGTTTACGACGTAAGGCAGTTTTGAGATAAAACTCACGCTTTCTCATTTCCATTACGACGCCAGACTTATTCACCGCTCTTTTGAAACGACGAATGCCTTCTTCTACACCTTCATCCTGACGGATGACCACTTTAATCGCCATGAGGTTCACCTCCTTCCTGCAAGCCTTGTTAATATACGCGCAAGAGAAAAGAAAAGGAAGATAAAATCTTTAGAAAAAGAAAAAGCCGAGCTGAGAGGTAGCAGCCCGGCTCCCGGAAAGGAGGAACGCCTCCTAGAGGCCTTTGGTTTTGCGGTAAAGTTCACGATATTTTGCAAACTTTTCCCGGTATATTTTTGTATTTTCTTCTTTAGGGAAGTAAGACTTCACGACTTTTACCAAAGAAGAGGTAGCTTCCTCTACATTGGGATAGTCACCGTTTCCAACCATCGCTAAGGCAATGGCGCCAAGAGCAGCCCCATCTGATGTTTGGATAACATCCATTCTTAAAGAGAAGACATCTGCTAAAATTTGGCACCACAAGGGATTGTTCGATCCCCCACCAATTAGCTTTGCCGCCTCTTGCTTGACACCTAGCTCTTTCATATAGGAGTAAACGTCATATAGAGAGAAAGCAACGCCTTCTAAAACTGCTCTAGTGAGATCTTCTTGGGTATGCGAAGCATTTAAGCCATAGAAAATTCCTGTAGCAGAGGGGTCATTAATAGGAGAACGTTCACCTACTAAGTAAGGTAAGAAAAGCAAATTAGGATCAATAGGTGAATTTTCGTCTACTTTCTCAATTACTGTTCCTAAATCAGAACCTAAAATATTCACCCACCAATTTAAACTAGCCGTGCAGCTTAACGTGCAACCCATTAAAAGGAATTTCCCATTAGCGTGACGGAAACTATGAATACGGCCCATCTCGTCTTTCGAGAAATGATCGCGAGGAGCAAAAACAACGCCAGAAGTACCAAGAGAAAGGAAGAGATCCCCTTCTTTTAGTGTAGCAGTCCCTACCGCGCCAACAGCCTGGTCTCCACCACCAATTACCACTTTACAAGTTTCTGGTAAGCCAGTAATTAAAGACATCTCATGAGTAACAAAGCCAACTACGTCGCTACTTTCATGAATAGCAGGAAGTTGTTCTTCTCGAATAGAGCAGATTTCAAGCATCTTTTTCGAGTAGCAGCGATGCTCTACATCAAATAAAAGCGTGCCGGACAAATCACTGACATCAGAAGCATGAACACCAGTTAAACGGTAGGCAAGATAGTCTTTCGGCAACATGATTTTGGCAATCTTTTGAAAGATGTCCTCTTCATGTTTTTTGACCCAAAGAATTTTAGGGGCAGTAAATCCGCATAAAGCGATATTACCTGTCTCTTCTAAGAGAACTTTTTCCCCGACTACATGATTTAAATAATCAACTTCTTCTGTCACTCTTGAGTCATTCCAGAGAATGGCAGGACGTAAGACTCTATCTTGCTTATCTAAAAGAACAAGTCCATGCATTTGGCCAGAAAAGCTTAAAGCACTAATTGGTCCATCTGCTTTTTTTGTAAGTTTCTTTAAAGCTAAATTCATCGCCCCTTCCCAGTCACCTGGTTGCTGTTCGCTCCAGTTTTGTTTGGGAGAATAGGAACGATAGGACACCCTCTCCGAAGAGAGAAGGTGCCCTTTTTCATCGGCAAGAGTCGCTTTTAAGGCACTCGTGCCAAGATCGATGCCGATGGTATATTTCATATTTATTTACCAAACATGATTTCGTTAAGAACACTCTCTAAGTATTCTTGACGTCCAGAAGCAACAGCAAAATCAGGATGCGATAAGGCGTGTTCTGCGCACTCTTCTAAAGTGGCTTTCCCTTCCACGATTCTCTTCCCGATGCCTTCTTCATAAGAGTGATAACGCTCTTTGATAAAGTCATCGATTCTACCATCTTCAATCATCTTTAAGGCTAAACGAAGTCCAAGAGCAAAGCTATCCATACCAGCAATATAAGCTAGTAAGATATCTTCCATAGTGTTGGATTGACGGCGAGTTTTCGCGTCAAAATTTAGTCCGCCTGTGGTAAAGCCGCCTTCTTTGAGCACCTCATACATAGCAAGTGTGGTGTCGTAGACATTAGTTGGGAACTGGTCTGTATCCCAGCCAAGCATTGGATCCCCTTGATTCGCGTCAATGGAACCAAAGGCTCCATTCACTCTAGCCATGCGAAGCTCATGCTGGAAGGTATGTCCTGCTAAAGTAGCGTGATTTGCTTCAATATTCAGTTTAAAGTCACCAAGTAAATTGTGCTCTCTTAAGAAATTGCAGCAGGTAGCAGCATCAAAGTCATATTGATGCTTGGTGGGCTCTTTGGGTTTTGGCTCAATATAGAAGTCCCCTTTATAGCCGTGCGCTCTTGCATAATCTCTTGCCATCGTTAAGAAACGAGCAAGATTATCAAGTTCAAGAGCAACATCAGTATTAATGAGCGTGTCATAGCCTTCTCTTCCGCCCCAGAATACATACCCTGTTCCGCCTAAACGAATATCAGCGTCAATACAAGCTTTTACTTTCGCTGCCGCCCAGCAGAATGCTGCACTATCTGGTGAAGTTGCAGCACCAGCCATAAAGCGCTTATCACCAAAGTTATTTGCTGTGACCCAAAGCACTTTCTTACCGGTTTCTTTTTGCTTCTTTTCAAGATAATCCACCATCGTATTGAAGTTATCGATGGTTTCTTTCATTGTCTTTCCCGTAGGAGCAATATCAGCGTCATGGAAGCAGTAATAATCAATGGAAAGTTTTTCCATAAGTTCAAAGGCAACATCTGCCTTTGCTCGATAGATGGCCATTGGTTCGGTCTCACCAAAGTTTTTCTCTTCGGTATCTCCACCAAACATATCCGTTCCACAATAGCCAAGGGTATGCCAGTAAGATAAGGCGAATTTAAGATGTTCTCTCATCTTTTTCCCAGCAATAACCTCGTCAGGGTTGTAGTACTTGAAGGCAAATGGTTCTTTGCTTTCAGGGCCCAAATATGGGACTTTTGCAACTTCCGAATACTTTTTCATGGCATATTCCTTTCTTGTATATTAATGCTTTGTTAGATTTTTCCAGACACTGTTATTCTTCTTCACTTCGGCAATTTCAGCCTTATGAGGTTCGCTTGCCGTAGCAAGATTCTCTTTGGCTTCTTTTAACTTCGCTTTGAGTGAAGTGTTTTCTTCCTTCCAAGAAGCGCGCAAAGCTTCAAGTTCTTTCTTAGCTTCTTCATAGGTGGCCTTTTGTGCAGGAGCAAGTTCTTCTCCCTTGCTTCTTGCCTGCTCTTTTAAAGCAGTTAATTCTGCATGGAGAGATTTGCATTTTTCCTGCAAATCAGCCTTTAATTTTGCAATTTCTTCTTTACTAGAAGGATCTTCGCTCTTCTTTAAATCTTCAATCTGTTTATTCACAGTTTCTTTCAAAAGTGCAATTTCAGCTTCCTTATCCTCGACCTTCTTTAAATCTTCTAAGGAAACACCAATCATCCACTTTGCTGCATAAACTTTGTCTAAAGAAGCTTCTTCTTTTTCTTTATAGTCTGCTTTTGCAGCAGCAAGTTCGCTCTTGCTTTCTTCTAACTTGTTATATTCTTCTGGTAAAAGTTCTTTTAAGAAGGTTTCACAAGCAGAACGAGAAATGTAATTTGCATTTTGCACATTGCGTATCATCGCTTTGACGCTATCAAGTTTTAGTAGCTGAAGAATGACAGCAATAAGAAGAATCGCGCCTTTGATGGTGTCGTTGATTAAGGGATCTAAACCAACTGCAGCAATAATCTTATCAATAAGAGTGAAGGACATTGCTCCAAAGAGAACTCCAACAAGGTTCCCTTTTCCGCCCGTCATCGAAATTCCGCCGATAATACAAGAAGCAATGGTATATAACTCATAGCTAGTACCAGAAGCATTCGAGTCAATCGAACCAGAATAGGCAATAAAGAAGAAGGAAGCAAGGCCAACTAAAGCGCCAGCAATGGTGAATACTAAGACGCGGTTCCAACCAACATTAATACCAGCAAGTTGGGCAGCTTGAGGATTCGAGCCAATCGCGTAGAACCTTCTGCCCATCTTTGTGTATTTAGAGAAGAACCAAGCAAGCGCAACAATGATGATGCATAAGATACCCATGACAGGGAATATTCCGTCAAAATTATAGTTTCCAATGTCATACATTAACCAGCCAGAGCTATGCGAACCAAGGCTATAAATAAAGCCAGCCGCTTCCCCAGTAGAAACTAAACCAAGAGTCTGATTCCTTGTATATTTTCCTAAAGAGCGGAAGATTAACATGGTGCCTAAAGTAGCGATGAATGCTGGCATTTTTAGTTTACCAACCATGAAGCCATTTAAGAAACCAATCGCGGCGCTGATGGTAACAGTAAGCAGCAAAATGACAAGAGTTCCCCACGGGGCCATCGCTTGATTTTTACCAACAATCATCTGATAAATCAAAATGGATAATCCGCCAGAGAAGGCCATGTTCGAGCCAACCGACAAATCAATATCACCGGTAATGATAATAAGTCCCATGCCAAGGCCCATCACGCACCAAACTACACTCTGTGTTAAAACGTTGATTGTGCTACCCCAAGTTAAATAAGGGTTTACAATGGCGTAAATAATGAAGATGCCAAGGAAAATGTAGAGGAAGCTAAAGTTCTTCCAAGAAAGTCCAAGTAAACGTGGAGCGTCTTGCCAAGTTAGGGAAGCACCACGAGGGCCTGGACCTGCTGATGTTTTACGGTTAAAGATCATTTTCCGATCCTCCTTCTTTTAAAACTTGCACTGCTTGTGTCGCGTGCATCATTACATTTTCTTCGTTAATGTCTTCATGAGGCAATTCTGCAACCATTTTTCCATGGTAGAAAACATAAACGACGTCTGCAGTTTTTTGTAATTCCGCAATTTCTAGGGTGTTAAAGATAATCGTTTTCCCTATAGAAGCTAGACGTAACATCAACTGATAAATTTCTTCTTTGGCACCTACGTCAATACCTTGTGTAGGATTATCCATTAACAAAATATCGCAATCCGTGTTAAGCCAGCGTCCTACGATAACCTTTTGCTGGTTTCCACCCGACAAAGAGACAATCAAATCATCAGGAGAATTGCATTTAATCTTCATATCTCCCTTAATTTTTTCGAATTTATTCTTCTCTTTACCGTAAGAGATGTATTGATGTTTGAAACTTAATTGATGTTCCGAAATATACTCATTCTCAAGAAGCGACATAAGAGGAATAACCGAATTCTCCTTACGGTTGGAAGGAATCATTCCAATTCCTGCTTCCATCGCTCTTTTTATCGATCCAGTTTTTAATTCTTTCCCCTGAACAGTAACAGTGCCTTCTAAAGCACGGTTAACACCAAATAAAGTCTGCAATAATTCAGAAGAACCTGCCCCTTGTAAACCAGTAAGGCCAATAATCTCACCTTTTCTTGCTTTGAAAGAAATATCTTCAAAACCTAGCCCAGTGAGATGAGAAACTTCTAGAACAATTTTCCCAAGTTCTCTTGGCTGATAAACATTGCTATTCTCTAAGCTCTTTCCTGCAATATCACGAGTGATATCAAGAGGATTTGCGTTTTTAATATGTCCTTCGCTTATTAAAGAACCATTTCGTAATACTGTAAAATCGTCGCAAATAGCGAAGATTTCAGGCATTTTATGTGAAATAAAGATAAAGGTTGCACCCTCATCTTTTAAACGTCGAATTAAAGTGAACAAGTGTTCAATTTCCGCATTTGATAATGCGGTTGTGGGCTCATCTAAAATAAATAACTTTGCTTTTAAATGAATCGCTCTAACGATTTGAATAATTTGTTTTTCTCCGGTGGGTAACTCACTCACCTGAGCGCGAGGATTGATATGAACACCTAAACTATGAAAAAGCTGCTCACATTCCTCAATCATCCTGGGTTTATCTAAGATTCCAAATTTATTTTTTAACTCTCTACCAATGAAGATGTTTTCATAAACTGGTAATGTGTTAAAAAAGTTGAGTTCCTGATGAACAAAAGCGATCCCTGCCGCTTCTGCCTTTTTAATGGTGATATCCTCTAAAGTTTCGCCATCAAAAACTACACTACCCGTATCTTTCGTGTAAACACCGCCGAGAATGTTCATTAACGTGCTCTTCCCAGCGCCATTTTCCCCTAGGAGCGCGTGTACGGTTCCTCTTGCCACATGTAGATGCACATGGTGAAGAACTTCAACACCAAAGAAGGATTTAGAAATACCTTCCATCTTTAAAATATAGTCCATCGAAGCTCCTCTCTTCCTTATAGGGGAGGGTTACCCCTCCCCTGATAGATGTCGTAATCTAGTGATTAATTAGAAACCAACAACGTCATCAACGTTAGAGGTGTCAATAACAGAGACTGGGATGACCTTATCTTCGCTAAGAGTGGTTCCATCAGCAATGTAATCCATCATGGTATCGATTGCGGTAGTAATCATTCCAGGATCATAGGTGACATCGAAGAGTTTTTCTCTTCCTGCTTCTCCACCAAGAAGTGCATCATAAGCAGTTTGGTTAGCGTGATCACCACGAATAACCTTATACATTTCTTCAAGACCAGAAGAAGAGCCAACCTTAATGACTGTGTTCTTGTACCAATCTTTTCCTTCTTGACTCATGGTGCTTTGATTAAGGGCTTGGAGAATTCCCAAGCTGATTTCAGAGTCATGAGTGAAAATCCATTTATATTCACTGAGTTCAGCAGTATGAGAAGTGACAAAGTTGTTGAAGAGAGTCATGGATGTATCACGGCTCCAGTAAGTAACGTCAGTGCTATAAATCGCGGTGTCAACTTCTGTTGCAGTCCAGCCTGCTTCTTCTACAAGGTAGTCTTCAAAACCTTGGTTACGGAGAACAGGAACAGAGCTTTGGTCACCAGGCATAACAAGAATCTTATCGGTCTTTTTAAGTCCAGCTTCCACAAAGATTCTTGCAGTCTCATAACCAATACCATGGTTATCACCTAAGACGTTGCCAACCTTACTGCTTCCAGCAGCATCGATGACATCGTTATGGACAACACGGTCAAATTGAACGAACGGAACATCGTTTTGAACAAGGGTGTTCAAAGCAGGTTCAACAGTGTTATCAATAGGAAGAATGACAACACCAGCTAAACTGTCCTTACGTGTGACAAGGTCGTTAACATAACCAATTTGAGCGTTGGCATCATTGGATGTTACAACACGGATGTCGTAGTCGAGAGTGCCATCTTTTTTGAGCTCAGCAACATAGGCATTAGCTTCTTTAGCGACGGCGCCAGTCCAACCATGGTCAGCAGATTGTACGAGTACCTCAAGTACCTTTTGTCCACCTTGTCCGCCACCACCACAGCTCGTAAGGCCTGTAGCAGCAACAGTTCCCACTAAAGCGAGAGCTGCTGTAAGAATGACTGTTTTTTTCATAGAAATGTTTTACCTCCTTATCTGGTATGTTTCTATCACAAGGGAAAGTCGACCCTTGATTCCTAATCTTTATAGTCGACCCATTTTCCTTCTTTGGCCGACTCGATGGCTTTGTGGATAAAACGTACTCCATCTAAGCCATTTTCTGCATTTTGGAAATCTAAATCCTCAGCAGTTGGCGTTTCGCCATTCACCTTCTTTAAGATAGTGGTGATGACGTTACGGTAGATGTTGGCAAAGGCAACAATAAGTCCTTCTGGATGACCAACGGGTAAGCGAGAAAGATTTCCTGCCGCATATTCCTTCGAATATCCTGCGCCTCTTGCCCAAGTCTCTGTAGGCCCATTTGCCTTTGTTACTTCTAAGTAGTCTGGATGTTCTTGTCTCCAAATAATGGATCCTTTGTCGCCATAAACGCGGACAACAAGACCATTTAGATGAGAACAAGCAACCTGTGAGCACCAGAAACCGGCTTTTACCCCGTTTTCATACTCTAAAATCATGTTCGCATTAAGATCTAAAGCCATGCCGTAGGTGTCGGTTGTGCAAACAAGACGCTTAATATCAAAACCTGTTAAATAATGGACAATGTTTTCTGCATGGGTGCCAATATCGCCAATGCAGTTGCTGATACCACTATATTTTGGATCACTGCGCCAGACGGATAAAGTTGTCGCTTTTTGATTGGCAGGATCTAAAGAATTCACTAACCAGTCTTGGGCATATTCCACGTTGATTGCCACAACTTTCCCGATTTCACCCTTTTGGATCATCTCACGCGCCACTTTTACCATCGTGTAACCGGTATAAGTGTAAGTAATCGCAAAGACGAGGTCTTTCTTTTTGGCAAGAGCAACAAGCTCTTCTGCCTCAGCGGTGGTAAAGCAAAGCGGCTTTTCACAGACAACATTAATGCCATGCTCTAAGAAGCATTTTGCAATGGAATAATGGAGGAAGTTAGGTGTGCAAATGCTTACCCAATCGATTCCATCTTCCCTTTGGCTTTCTTTTTCGGCCATTTCTTTGTAGTCGTTATAGCGACGCTCAGGAGCAACTCCATAAGCAATGGCAGTTTCTTCGGCGAGTTTTGGATCTACTGAGAAGCTGCCAGCTACTAGTTTTGCTCTTGTGTCAAAACCAATGGCTTTACGGTGAACTTCTCCGATGAAGGCTTTTAAATCGCCTCCCACCATTCCGTATCTTAGCTGTTCTCTTTTAGCCATGAATTCTCCTTCTTATTTATTGGCGATGGCATCGTCAAATTTGACATCGCTTGGTTCAAAATCAACTTTACGAACAAAGGCGCATGCTTCCGTTGCACCGGAAATTCTCTCCATTCCAGAGTCTTCCCATTCCACCGCTAAAGCGCAGTGATTGTTATAAGCATTTAAGACACGAATAATTTCTTCGAAATTGACTTGTCCGTGTCCTAAAGAGCGGAAGTTCCATCCTCTTTGTAAGCTGCCAAAATCAATATGAGAGCCAAGTAAACCAGTTCTGCCGTTTAAGGTAACAGCAGCATCCTTCATATGGACGTTATAAATCTTGTCGATAAAGTCTTCGAGGAAGATATGAGGAGTAACTCCTTGCCAAAGAAGGTGAGATGGGTCGAAGTTAAGACCGAAAGCAGGGCAATCCGCCATCACTTCAAGTAGGCGTTTCGCAGTGTAATAGTCAAAGGCAATTTCACCAGGATGCACTTCTAAAGCAAACTTAATGCCGTTTTCTTCGAAAACATCCATGATGGGCTTCCAAGTGTCATGCACAATCTTAAAGCCTTCTTCCACCATACTTTCTGGTGTTTGAGGGAAGCTATAAAGATAGCGCCAAATGGGACTGCCTGTGAAACCAGAAATAACTTTAACACCCAGTTTCTTAGCAATGACAGCAGCCTTCTTCATGCTTTCAATCGCCCATGCTTTAATTTCTTCTGGCTTACCAGCAAGGCGAGCAGGAGCAAAATTATCAAGACGAGGATCTGGAAGGTCGCATACACATTGGCCAATAATGTGGGTCGCTAATGCAGATAAAATCAAATTGTTCTTTTTCAGTGTTTTCTTGATCCATTCAAGGTAGGAATCGTCTTCATAAGCCTTATCAAGGTCGAAAGCATTTCCCCAAAGAGCAAGTTCAAGGCCGTCATAGCCCATCTTATGCGCTGTTTCGCATAAGGTTTCAAAGTCGAGGTCGGACCATTGGCAGGTCACGAGTGTAACGAGTCTTTTTCCCATAATTCAATCCTCCTTAATTGTTCGTTTTATGAGATATAATCGATTCCTTAAGTAATATCCCGTTATCAAGCACTTTTTTGCTTGGTACAGGGCGCCTAGCAATAAGAGCATCATGAACAATTTCCACCACTCTTACTCCCTGGGTATAGGCGTGCTGAGTAATTGCTGCAGCAACAGAGCCATCATGTAGTCCTTCCACTACCCCGTCACTTAAGTCGGTAGCAACAATGACTGGAGATAAGGACATTTCTTTTAACGCTCTTAATCCCCCTTCTACCCCAGCTCCGCAAAAATAAACTGCGTCAGGCACTTCTTTTAAACATGCTTCTTTCACCACACGTTCTGAAACTTCATCGTTATCTAAATTTTCCACAATATCTGTGATGGTAAGAGTAGAAGGAAGTTTGGCTTCAAAGCTCTTCATTCTTTCTTTTTGTCCTGGGTGTCTTAAGGAACCTGCAATCGCTAAGACATTTCCTTTTCTATCGCCAAACATTAAAGAAAGAACATTTGCCGCTAACGCACCAGAATTCGAATAATCAGGACCCACATAGCATAATTTCTTAATGGGTAAATCAAGTGATATCGCAACGATTTTTCCCTTATAGTCGGATAGAGCACATTGAATACTTGGCGTAAAAATAGCACTGATCACTAACGCAGAAACGTTTCTTTCTTTGAACTCTCCAATCGCTTTGAGAACATCATCTTCATCAAATAAAGAAACACTGCGGTAGAGGAATACCAAATTGCTACCTTCAAGACGGCTTGCTGCCGCCTCCATTCCGTTTTGCACTAAATCGAAGAAGTTATTTGCCTTGCTTCCAAGGATGACACCAATCTCGAAGGTCTTTCCACTTAAAGCAGTAGCGCGCGCAGAAGCATTCGCCCGGTAACCGGTTTCTTCCACCACTTGACGAATCCGTTTCTCCACCTCAGGAGCAACCCTTCCGCGGTTATTAAGAACACGGTCTACTGTACCGCGTGAAGTGTTTGCTAATTCAGCAATACGTTCAATCGTTATTCTTTGATTCATCTTTCAGTGGGTGCGGGCACGCTAACTCTGTGCTCGTGCACACCGATATAGTAAACGCTTTCATTTTGTTGTCAACCAAGTAAATCGGTAAAAATTTAGTTAGTTGTTTTTAACTTTGAGTGCTATGAATTTTTATTCCTTATAGGAATAGGGTGAACTAGAAAAAAATTCTCAATTCTTTTAAAATTTAGATATGTCTCGACCCTTAATTAGCATTTTGGTTGTCACTTACAACAATCAAGAAGATATTGAGGAGTGTTTACTGAGCGCTTTAAAACAAAAAACAACTTTCTCTTTTGAAGTGCTTTGTCATGTATCTGCCTCGCTCGACGAAACCAAAACGGTAGTGGAGAAAGTAAAAGAAAAATACCCCTCTCTAGAAGCGCATTACGCCTTAGAAAGAACTTCTTTAGCAAAAGGAAGAGAAGCCTTATTACCTTTTGCCAAGGGCGATTATGTTCTCTTTTTAGATGGAGATGACGCTTTAGAAGAAAATGCTTTAGAAGTGCTCATGCAAACTCTAATCGCAGAAAACTCTTCTGTAGTCTCCTGTTCCTATGCGCGCTATATAGAAGGAAAGAAAAAACCTTATCTCTTTGGTAAAAATGCTACCTATACCTCCCAAAAGCAAATTTTTAATGCCCTTTTTGCGGACATTTCTCTTCGTTCCTTTATGTGGGGTAAGCTTATGAAAAAAGATTTATTCCTGCAAAACCGCTATGTTTTTGACGATATTAATGACTGTTTCGAAGATATCCCCGTCATTGCTTCCTCTTTTTTAAAGATAGATAAACTTGTTACCATTAAAAATCCGCTTGTCTTATATCGCTTAAGGAAAGGATCTTTAACGGAGTCTTCTCATTTTCAAAAAAGAACTTATCGTCACATTCTTGCCCTTCTTGCTGTGCGTCTTACTTTTGAAAAAGAAGGAGCAGTTATTCCCTTAAAGAGTTTCTTTGCTCATAAAAATAGAATCATTCTTTCTCTTTTATATGATAAAAAGCGAGATAAAAAACTAGGAGGAAGTAAGGAATATTTTGCTTCCTTAAAGCCGCTTATCCATCTGCTTTTTCAAAAAAAGCCTCTTTTAGGGACGCAAAATAAAGAACTACTTCTAATCGAGAAAAAATGGCGAGAAATAGAAAAATAAAGTTCTAATGCTTTTCTTTTAATAAAGATTCGTAAACGAGTTTTAATTTTTCTCCTACGCGGAATAAGGAACGCTCCTCTGCTACGCGCCAGCCCTCTTCTAAAATGTCAGAAGAAGGACCCTTTTGTTCTAACTCCTTTAAGATAGACACAAATTCTGAAACAGAGTTCCCCATATAACAGTTCTTTCCCTTTTCTAACCAGCCCTCAAATACACCAATAGGACGAACAATAAGAGGAGAATGAGATGCTAATGCTTCTAGAGCGACAATGCCTTCTGTTTCCTCGTACGTAGGGAATAAAGTCGCCAAGGCACCTTGATAAGCACCTTTAATTAAATCCCCTTTGACATATCCTGGGAAATGAACGTTTTTAGGCGCTTTTTTCATGGCAGAAAGCACTTTTTGTTCCGTTAAAATCTTTTGTAAAGAGCCAAACCAATAAAAGGAAAGCTCAGGCATAGCACGCCCTACTTCAATAAAATCGAGAATACCTTTGCGTACAAAAGGGAAACCAACTCCAATGACATATTTTTCGTCATTTTTTAGATGAAACTCTTCCCGGAAGGCATCTATTTTTGCTTGATCGGGCGCATATTCTTCTAAAGAAATGCCATTAGAAATGGCACAAACATGTTCGTTCCAACCGTGTTTTCGAATCAAAGAAGCAGCGTAAGGGGTCGGAGAAATTACATAATCAGCCTTTTCATACATGCTGCGAATTGCATAGCGATAAAAAGGATAGATGAGCTTCCAGCACCGAAAACTATTTTGAAAATCTTCATACGTGCTATGACCATGCACAATCACTGGAATATTTTCTTTCTTCATCTTATGAAGAAGCAGATGGCTTTTTCCCCAATAGGTATTGATATGGGCAATATCAAAACCTCCCTCTTTTGGAGAAATACACGTTTCTACGCCAGCAAGAGACAAAGCCTTTAATTGATGAGCCATCGCGCGGCCAATTCCGGAGCGCGATATTGTTTCTTGTCCTTCGAAATAAATTAATACTTTCATTATCGAGATGCTAAAAGTTCTTCCATGATTGCAACAGAAGCGGAAGCACCAATGCGGTTAGCACCAGAATCAATCATCCGGTAGGCATCATCTAATGTATGAATGCCGCCACTGGCTTTTACTCCCATACTGTTCCCTACCGTATTTCGCATTAAAAGAACATCTTTGGCTTTTGCTCCATCTTTTCCGTATCCTGTTGATGTTTTTACAAAATCAGCCCCTGCTCTTTTAGCAGCAAGACAGCTTTGAATAATCTCTTTTCGGTCTAAATAACAAGTTTCTAAAATGACTTTGAGTACAATTTCTTTTCCTTGCGCAACATCTTCGATTGCTTCTTTTACTTTGCGAATTTCAGCCTCAATAAATTTCCATTCCCCTTCATGGGCCATTGCAATATTCTGCACCATATCAATTTCGTCAGCGCCAGCAAGAACACTTTCAGCAGCTTCTCTCGCTTTTTGACGAGGAGTAACTTGGCCTAAAGGAAAACCTACAACCGTGCACACTTTTACATCACTTTTTTGAAGTAATCGTCTAGCAACTGGCACATAGAAAGGATTTACACAAACACTCATGAATTGATAACGCATCGCTTCATAACAAAGTTTGGTAATATCTTTTAATTCGGCATCTGCTTTTAAATTAGTATGATCGAAGTATTTGCTAAATCTCATAATATGGCTCCTAATTGTATAACTAATCATACACGGATTTAGGAAAGAAAGAGGAAAGAAAAAACGCGCCGAAGCGCGTTCTTCTTGCTTATTCTTCTTCTTTCTTTAAGTGAAGGATATCTTTGCCCTTGTAATAACCACATTCTTTGCAGACATGGTGAGGGCGAACTAACGCTCCACAATGTGGGCAAGCAACTAAAGCAACTGATTCTAATTTGTAATGGCCGCGGCGTAATCTTTTTGCGGTCTTACTGGTTCTCCTTTGAGGTACTGCCATACGTATTTCTCCTTTTTGTGCTCGGCAATTATAAAAAGAGAAAATAAAGATGCAAGACTAGTTTAGACAATGTAAAAATATGAGCAAAATTCCTTCGGTGCTATCTTTTATGAATCGTACTTTTCGACAATTGATTTTTCTATGGTAATTTCCACTATATCGCCGCTTTTTAACTGCAAGGTAGGAAGGGCAATTTTTAAGTAGGAGGAAGTGTGTCCTTTGGCAATGCCGTCTTTCACCTCTTCTACAAGCAAAAATTCTTTTTGTCCAATTCTCTTTGCTATATAGGCATCCTCTAACTGCGAAGATAACTTCATAAGACGCTTTACGCGCTCCTTTTTAACTTCAGAAGGAAGATCTACGAAAGAAGAAGCAAGTGTTTCTTCTCTTTTGCTATAAGGAAAAACATGAATTCTTGCAAAGCCAACTTTCTGAACAAAAGATAGAGTTTCTGCAAATTCTTCTTCGCTTTCATCTGGAAAACCAACAATCACATCCGTTGTTAAAGCAATAGAAGGTAAAACTTCTTTTAAGCGAGAAACGTGATAGAAAAACTCTTCTGGAGTATATTTTCGGCGCATTCTTTTTAACGTAGAAGCAGAGCCGCTTTGAAGAGGGATATGAAGATGATGTGCTAAGCGCTTCTCTTTTCCAAATAAAGCAAGTAAGTCGTCACTTAATTCGCTTTCCTCTAAAGAGCCAAGACGTAAGCGCAATAAAGAAGGGCAAGCCTCTAAAATCTTTTTGCAGAGATAGGCTAAATCTGTCCCTTCTTCTAGGTCATGGCCATAAAAACCAATATGTGTGCCAGTTAAAACAAGCTCTTTTACCCCGTGATTAGTAAGACTTTTAGCTTCCTCTATTACGCTTTCTAGATTACGTGAGCGCGGGGTTCCCCTTAAAAAAGGGATGAGACAATAGGAGCAAAAATTCGAGCAACCATCTTGTATTTTAAGCGTTGCTCTTGCTCCTTCTAATAAGCGAGCTTCTCCAAGCTCTTCATAGCAGCGTGGCGCAAAAGGGGCTTTTGGATAAGCGTAATGTTCCCCTTCTTTTAAAGAAAGTAACTTAGAAAGAGCTTTATCGCGGCAAGTAGTGCCAAGTAAAACATCAGCATCCAAAAAAGCTTCAGGGCATTTTTCCGCCGCGCATCCCATAACCAAAATTTTTGCACGCGGAGATAAGCGGCGAAAGCGGTGATAAGCTTGCCGCGACTTTTTCTCAGAAAGAGAAGTTACCGCGCAGGTGTTTAAAATAATATAGTCTGCTTCTTCTATCGCTTTTGTTTCCGCAATCCCCTGTTTTTTTGCTGCCGATAGCAAAGCAGAAGTTTCGTATTCATTTGTCTTACATCCTAAAGAATGAACATATATTTTCATCGCTCTTTTTCCTCAATTAAACTTGGAGCAGGTAAATCAAGTTTTAATCTCTTTTTTCGATAACGCATTAAACTCTCTCGCGAAACAAGTCTTTCAGAAAGCAAAGAAGCGTAAAAAGCGTCTTGATCATTCATAAAATAGGCATTTGCAACTTTCTCAATACGAACCATGAGGTGAGTTTTGCCAGGATTTCTTAAATCTTTATCAAAAAAGGCAAGAGAATTTTCTAAGCGTCCTTGCGGAGTTATAAAGTAAAGCCGTTCCGCGTCATAATCATACATTGCAAGGCTACCTTCATGCTCTTTTACTTTGACTAGGCGCGTAAAGTAACTATCAAATAAGGCTGCTCCCCAATAATCAAATGGGTCCATAATAACCGAGTCAAAATCGCGCAAAAGACGGCGATAAGGCGCCACTTCCATCTTAAAAAAGTCGGTGGCGTAAATGCGGTTGAGCGCTCTTGAAAAGAACGGGACAAAAATTTTCTCTTTGTCATAGGAAAAATAAGGCAAATCTCCCATCGCCTCTTCCATAAACTCTTCTACCGATAAAGCGCCTTCTTTTTCCGCTACTCTAGCTCTTGATAAATAAAGACGTTCAATCACTCTTTTGTTGACTAGGGCCCGTATAAGGATATTGCTGCGGCAAATATCAAAAGGAGTAAGGGGATGTAAATAGAGGCGAAAGGGTTCATGGGCACTAAGTAAATAAGAGTTTTCACTAAAAAAAGTAGCTTCGCTCCCTCTCGAGAAACTGTTTTGTCTTTTTCTCTCTTCTAAAAAATCATAAATATTTAGTGCCATATCCCCTCCTCTTTAAGAAAGTTTAATATGGCAATTGCGCTAATAGAAGCAGTTTCTGCTCGTAATATTCTCCTAGATAAAGGTAAGAAGATAGCATTATTTTTCTTGGCAAAATCCCTCTCTTTTTCGGAATATCCTCCTTCTGGACCAATAAATAAATCTAAATTGCCATGGATTTTTTGAAATAATTCATGATAACAAGAAGGGGATGAAGCTTCTTTTTCATCAAAAAATAAAATGGTTCCTTTGGCGGAAGAAAGACTATCTTCAAAGCTTGAAATAGGTAAGATGGACGGCAAATAATTTGAGCCGCACTGCATAGCGGCCTCTTTTGCTCTTAAAAAGAATTTATTCACTTTCTTTTCCTTATCTTTTGTCTCCCTAATGCGAATTACTGTTCTTTCAGAAATAAAGGGAGCAAATTGATAAGCACCAAGCTCAGTTCCTTTTTCAATCACCAGTTCATCATTTCCTGATTTTAAAAGGGCAAAATGAAGCGTTAGATTAGGAAAAGGCAAAGAAATTTCCCCAAGATCCTGCACAATTTCTAAATGTGGAGAAGGACGAGACTTCGTAATTACAGCGTATTTTTTATTTTCAAAATACGCCATCATAGCTTCCCCATCTTCTGCCCTTAAAACATGAAAAAGATGATGGGTATCTTCTCTAGATAAATAAAGAGAGTTTCCCTCTTGATAGATAGGATAAGAAGATTTCATTCAATTAACGTCTCTCCTGTTACGTCAAATGTTTCCTTTCTTAATGCCAAAAAGCCGCGAATAAAAGAAAGGAGCAATATGAGCAAAAAGCCGATCAAAATAGAAAGAAACTCGACGCCAGGAATAAAATAAAAGCAGACAGAAAATAGAGCAAATAAAAGAAAAGAAATGACCGCGCATATCGTGCCTTTTTTCCAAAATCCTAAATAAAAATAATCGGCGCCCGCAAAGCCAAGAAGAAAGAGAAATAAGACGTAAATTCTTTTTCTTTTGGCCTTTTTTAAATCTTCCACATTCCCATCTACTTTGGAAAAGAAGGAAGTCATATCTTCTGTTTGATAATTTTCTTCAATTGGAGATGGAGTCCCACAATATGGACAAATATCACGGTCAAAACGTGTGATTTCTCTACCACACTCTCTACAACGAGGCATCTTAATATTTCTCCCCGCCAATTTTGGCGTACTCCTCATAAAGAGCTAAACATTCTTCTCGTGATAATTCTTCGCAAAAAGCCTTCATTTTCTTGTCGTCATCAAGCATCTCATAGAAAGCATTATCACGGAAACCAATCTTTTCTTCGGTATCTATGACATTACAACCATAGTAAACATGCGCAATATTTGCCCATAAAATCGCACCAAAACACATGGGGCAGGGATAACCTGTCGTATAAAGCTCACAGCCATTTAAATCAAAAGTGCCAAGATTTTTACAGGCATCATGAATAGCCATCATCTCTCCGTGGCAAGTAGGGTCTTGGTTATGAATCACCTCGTTATGTCCTCTACCTACAATTTGATTTTCTTTGACAATCACCGCTCCAAAAGGACCGCCATGGCCGTTATGGATTCCTTTTCTTGCTTCTTCAATGGCAGCAGCCATAAATTCTTTTTTCATCATATTTTTGCCTCTAAATATACTTTACCACACCAACAAAAAAGAAGAGAAAAAAGGAGGCAAGCCTCCTATTTTTTGCGATTTAAGAAAGAACTCCAACGCGAAGATTTTCCTTCTGCTATAAACTCCTGAAGAAGTTCTTTTTGTCTTTCGTTTAGTTTCTTGGGGATTTCTATCGATAAATGAACATACTCATCCCCTGCTCTTCCTGCAGAATCTTTCACTCCTTTGCCTTTGAGCTTTAAGATCGCTCCCGGCTGAGTACCAGCAGGAATAGTTACAGATTCTTCGCCATAAACAGTCTTGACCACAATTTCTGTGCCAAGAGCACATTCGGCCATTCCAACTGTGGCTTTGATATGAATGTCGTTGCCTTCTCTTTCAAAATTGGGATCGCTTTTTACAATGACTTCAACATATAAATCACCATTTGGACCACCATGAACGCCTCTTTCTCCATAGCCAGAAATCTTTAACTGACGACCACTGCTAATACCAGCAGGTATTGTCACAGTAAGCGTAGTACGCTCTTTTTGATAACCAGCACCTCCACAAGTGTGGCAAGCTTCTGTAACAATTTTTCCTTTTCCTTTACAGCGTGGACAGACGCTTTCTGTCTGCATCACCCCAAAAAGAGTTTGCTGCTGGCGTAAGACGCGTCCTGAGCCATGGCAATCCGGGCAAGTTTGATAAGCATTAGGAGACTCAGCTCCCGTTCCATGACAATGCGAACATGCCCGTTCTACATCCACATTATTTAACTCAATTTTTCTACCGCGAATCGCGTCCATAAAACTAATTTGGACACGGACTAAGCGGTCATTTCCTTTTCGCGGAGCAGTGCTTTGTGAGCGGCGAGATCCTCCACCAAACATTTGGCTAAAAAGATCGCCAAAATCCATTCCCCCAAAACCTTCTGTGCTAAAACCACCAAATCCACCATTTTGGAAAGGATTTCCTGCTCCACCCGTTGAAGTGCCTTGGCTAAAAGCTGCCATGCCAAAGCGGTCATACTGTGCTCTTTTGTTTTCATCGCTGAGAACATCGTACGCCTCTTGGACTTCTTCAAATTTCTTTGGGGCGTCAGGAGACTTATTAATATCAGGATGATATTGTTTTGCTAATTTACGATAAGCACTACGAATTTCGTCCTTTGTGGCATTTTTAGAAATCCCTAATACTTCGTAGTAATCGCGCTTTTCTGCCATATTCGTCCCTCCTTTCAAAAAAGAGTAGGGGCCCAAATAGAGCCCCTCTCAAAAGATGAATTAGTTGTTGGAACCGTCTGTAAAGTCCGCATCAATAGGACCATCAGAACTATTGCCATTAGAAGTGTTAGAAGTATCGCTGCCACTAGCGCTAGAGGTGTTATTTTGCGCCTGGGCAGCCATGCTTGCCGCCTCTTCTAAACGACCCACAATTTCTCTTAATTTATCGATGTTTTCACTTTGAAGAGCACCTTGTGCTTCATCACGAAGAGAAGTTAATTGTGTCTTTTGCTCTTCCGTTAAACTATCACCATGTTCGACAAGAGCTTGATTGATATCGTCGATATAAGTTTGTGCTTTATTCTTGATTTCAATGTCGCTCTTTCTCTTCTCGTCTGCAGCGCGGTTTTCTTCTGCCTCTTTGATCATACGGTCAATATCCGATTGCGATAAGCCATTCGATCCAGAAATAGTAATATCTTGCGACTTTTGTGTATCGAGATCTTTTGCTGAGACTTTGACAATGCCGTTAACGTCAATAGAGAAGGTAACTTCAATTCTTGGGGTTCCTCTTCTAGCAGGACGAATTCCGCTTAAAGAGAAGTTGCCTAAGAGTTTGTTATCACTGGCAATAGGACGTTCTCCTTGATAAACCATAATGTCAACCGCAGGTTGATTGTCTTGTGCAGTCGAGAAAATTTGGCTCTTTGTGGTAGGAATCGTTGTATTTCTTGGAATTAAAACGGTCATCACCTTTCCAAGAGTTTCAATACCAAGAGAAAGAGGAGTTACATCAAGTAAGACAACATCTTTCACATCGCCTGCAATAATAGCGCCTTGAATAGCAGCACCCATAGAAACCGCTTCATCTGGGTTAACTGACATATTAAGGTTATGCCCTGTTATGCTTTTTACCATTTCCTGGACAGCAGGCATACGGATAGAGCCACCAATCATTAACACATCACCAAGATCTGCATAAGTAAGACCAGCATCTTGCATCGCCTTTTCCATAGGAGCTTTGCAGCGTTCCAATAAATTTCTTGTTAAATCTTGGAATTTTGCTCTGGTTAAAGTTCCTTCATAGTTGATAGGACCATTTTTGCTCATACCAATGAAAGGCAAACTAATGGTTGTGGTTAAGTTGCTAGAGAGCTCAATTTTTGCCTTTTCTGCCGCATCAATGAAACGTTGTTCCGCCATTTTATCGGTTAAATCAACACCAAACTGCGTATGAATTTCGCTGCGAATCCAGTTAGCAACCACAAGATCCCAGTCATCGCCACCAAGATGAGTATCACCAGAAGTGGAAAGTACTTGGAAAGTGCCATCACCAATATCAAGAATTGAAACATCTAAGGTTCCACCACCAAGGTCAAAGACAAGAACCTTTTCACTCTTATTACTATCTAATCCATATGCTAAACAAGAAGCAGTAGGTTCGTTAATAATACGCACAACTTCTAAGCCAGCAATGGTACCGGCATCTTTTGTCGCTTGACGCTGCGCATCGTTAAAATAAGCAGGAACAGTAACAACAGCTTTTTTAACAGGTTGTCCAATCGATTTTTCTGCATAAGACTTCATATAAGAGAGAACCTTTGCGGAAATCTCTTGCGGAGTGAAGTCCTTATTTAAACAAGCAATATGGAACTTTTCCGAGGTTCCAATTTTTCTTTTTGCACTACGCACCGTATCAGGATTTGTAATCATTTGTCTTTTTGCGGAATTACCGACGATTTCTTCTCCTGTCGCCTTAAAAGCAACAATAGAAGGTGTGGTCATAGTTCCTTCTGGGTTAGGAATTACTTTCACCTTTCCATCGCTTTGCATATAAGAAATGACGGAGTTCGTCGTTCCAAGATCAATACCAACAATAATTTCCTTTGCCATAACTATATTCTCCTTTCATGCGCTTTTACGCATCTAACTTTTCTTCTTCCTTTTTTTCTTTTTTTACGCTAACAGTTACTCTTGCCGCACGAATTAAACGGTCGTGAAGAAGGTAACCTTTGCTTTTGCACTCTACCACTTTTCCTTCTGTATCCTCACTTTCCACCGTTTCAATTGCTTCCATGGTGTGAGGGTCGAAGGTGTCGCCTGCTTTTGGCTCCACATAACTTACTCCTTCTGAGAGAAGTGCTTCTTCCAGTTGATTGTAGATAAACTGGAATCCTTGACGGTAATTCTTTGCTTCTTCACTTTGCGTCTCTCCTTGCAAAGCAATGTAGAGACAATCAAGAGGCGGAATTAACTTCTCAAGGAATCCGCTCGCTCGATACCTAACAGCCTCACGGTGATCTTCTTCAAGAGATTTTCGTAAGTTTTGTGTATCGGCATAGCTCATGTAGTAGAGATTTTTCCACTTTTCAATTTCGGCATTTGCTTCCTTTAGTTTTTCTTCACATGAGGGTTCTGCTTTTTCTTCCGCAGTTTCCTCTTTTTCTTCAGGAAGTTCTTTATTGTCCTTTTTTCCGAGTTTCATCGTCCTCCTCCTTTCCTTTCTCGCCGCCTTTGAAATAGCGGTCGAGGGCATCGGCGAAATACTTTAAGGTGCTAACGGCCTTTCCATAGTCCATTCTTGTAGGCCCAACTAGTGTTAGGGCTGCATCCGCATCTCCAGGAAGATTCACTTCCGCAGAGATAATGGCAACATCTGGATTTCCGTCTTCTTTTCGAGAGATTCGCACGCTAACTCCATCGGAGCTTTCTCCACTTGCAAGAGCCTTTTTCAGACGCTCTGGATCATCGAGAAGAGCAAGGATTTCCCGAACTTTTTGCGCATCATTTTGGAATTCAGGTTGACTTAAGAGTTCTTCTTTCCCATACGATGCCATACGTTCGGTTGCAAAGCGGGCGAATGCACCAAGAATTGCGTCATATATGATTTCTTGTCCCACCATATATTCATGGAGAATGGGGCGTAATGACTCCATCTTCTCACAAATTTGAGAAATAGGAGTTCCTGCTAAGCGTTCATTAAGCAATTTCACTCCGCGAACAACATCTTCCACTTTCAGTGACTCATCAATTAAGAAGGTTTTGTTTTCCACATAGCCCTGTGAGGTTACAAAAATAGCAGATGCGCTATGTCCGTTTAAAGGAACAATGCTCATGGAAGCTAAAGTTTCCTCTGTAACTTTCTTGCCTAAAACAACAGAGGCAAGAGAAGTCATGCTGGAAAGAATTTGGCAGGATTCACGTAAGACTTCTTCTACGGATTTCGTCTTGTTTGAAAGGAGTACTTGTAAGGCATGCTTGGCGCCACCATCCACTTCGCCATTGCGCAAATTATCAATGTAATAGCGATATCCGGCAGAACTGGGAGCGCGTCCAGACGAGGCAAAATCTTTTTCTAAAAGACCGTCCTTTTCTAATGCGTTCATTTCATTACGAATGGTCGCAGTAGAAACATCGAGGTTATATTCCTCTTGAAGCGTTTTACTAGAGACAGGTTTTGCTGTCTTAATGAAATGTTCAACGATTAGTTTTAATATTTCGTCTCGACGAGTCATGTCTACTCCTTTGGCAATCCAATATCTCGACTGCCAAGGGTGATTATAGAGAGGTATTTAGCAGAGTCAACAACTAACTGCCAAAGTTTCATAAAAAAGGAGAAGGAACCGTCCTCTTCTACTCTTCCATCACCTTCGCACAAAATAGTGTCATTAAAATGGTATCTAGTAGATATAGTCCTTTAGAAGAGGCATGTACTCTTCCTTTTTCTACCATTAGGAGGCCGTTTTGCCTTAATTTATCTGTTTCTTCCTTAAAATAGTCGAGGAAAGAAAAAGAGAATCTTCTTAGGAAATCCTCTAGAGAAAAACCATCGGATAAACGTAAATTCGTTAAGAAGTAGCATTCTAATTTGTCTTTTAAAGTTGGCATAGTTTCCCATTTTCGTCCTTCTTGACGAAGATATTCGCTGAGAGAACGCGAATTCACATAACGTCTTTCTTCTAAATTACCTGCCGCGCCAAGACCAATGCCTAAATAAGATTCATCATGCCAATAAGTAAGATTATGACGGCATTCATATCCTTTTCTGGCAAAAGAGCTTATTTCATAACGGTTGTAACCATTTTGCTCGCAAAGAACACAAATCCTTTCATACTGCTTCGCTAAAAGGTCTTGATCCGCCTCTTTCATTTTTTGATAAGCAAAACGAGTACCCTCTTCAATAATTAAAGAATAAGCGGAAATTTGTGCCGGATTTAATTGCAAAAGAGCAAGTAAATCGTTTTCCACCTCCTTCTCACTTTCTAGGGGTAAACCATATATAAGATCGAGAGAAATATTAGTAAAACCTGCCTCTTTTGCGCTTTTTACTGCATTAACAGCATCAAGATAGCAGTGCCTTCTTCCTAGCTTCTTTAAAACTGAATCATTAGCAGACTGAACTCCAAAAGAAAGTCGATTTACCCCATAAGAGAACATAAGGCCCGCTTTCTTTTTATCAAAAGATTCAGGGTTACATTCTATGCTCCACTCCCCGCCTTTTAATAAAAAAGGTTTTAGGAAAGAAAGAAGTTCTTCT
Organism: uncultured Bacilli bacterium; assembly: GCA_944376605.1. Lineage (GTDB taxonomy): Bacteria > Bacillota_I > Bacilli_A > RFN20 > CAG-826 > UBA4951. The sequence goes on along the minus strand of CALWDE010000003.1, from coordinate 93,049 downwards.
AATTCATCTAACGATAAAGAAGAGGGAGTTCCTCCCCCAACATAAATAGTTTCAAATAAAGGGCTCTCTAAGGAAAAAGAAGCGAGTTCTTTCTTTAACGCGTCAAAATAGGAAGAAACCCACTTCTTTTGATAAATAACTTTAGGAAAATCACAGTAATAACAAATAGAAGAACAAAAAGGAATGTGAACGTATAAAGAGGGAATCTTCATTCGTTTTGGTCTTTTTCCTCGGTTTTCTTTTGCGCTTCTGCTTCTTCTTCAGGATGCTCTTCCCGGTAAGCTGCCATAGCTTTTGAGGTTTCTTCATCATCTACATCGCTTAAGGCGCGCTCTAAAGAATCATCCTCGCGAGAAATACCAAGTTGTTCTTCTTTTCTTCTTTCTTCCGCCTCTTCAATCGCTTTTTGACCTTCTTCATCAATTTCTTCAACCAAGCGATCAACTTCTTCTTTCGCAATTTCTTCTGGAGTTTTCACTTTTTCATCACTTTTGAAAAAAGGAACATATTTTCTTAAAAGGAACACAAGCAAAGCAACAAGGCCAAAGCACACGAGAATAAGAAGTAAAATAATTCCAGGATTACTCCAGAAATCGTCTAATAATAAGGGAGAAATCATAATTTACTTTCCTTTCACCACAGGGGTATAGATAAATTTATTTTTAATTTGGCTTTTTGTATAGTAACCAGATGCCGCTAATTTATCCATGGACGTCCTCGCTGTCTCATACGAGCAGCGTGCAAAACGTTTAAATTGCTGAATCGTATAGAAACGGCCCGGTATAAGATGCGTTGCTAAGAAATTCGCCTGCTTACGCGATAAATTTGGATCAGTTTCTAACAAATACTGCGCGTATTCTTTTGCCTCCTTTTCGCTCATTTTTGAGGGAGCAAAAGAAGATAAGACAGAATTTTCATTTTCTTGTGCTAGCTGAGGAGAAGACAAAATGGTTGTTTTAGAAGGTTCTTTCTTCGCCTCAACTTTAACGGAAATAGTAGGAGCTTCTTCTACCTCGCTTTTTTCCGAAAGAGATACTTCCTCCTGAACTTCAGGAATTTCTTCGGATATCTCTTCAACAGGTTCATCCTCAACTTTAACCTCATCTTGGTGATAAAGTTCAGCACGTTCGTCTTCTCTGATTTCTTTTTCAATGGTTTTCTCGATATTTTCAAAATCAGCAAAGCAAGAACGCATCTTGACCATAAAAGCATCAAGAAGATAAGTCAAATCCCCTGAGCGGCGAACCTCTTTTAAAAGGAAGTCAAATTCTGGCTTATGAAGTTCTACAAGGAAAGCTTCTAATGGTATGAGATATGCACCAGGCCCAAGTTCCCCTGCTAATACTCTTTTTGCAGCAAGAACAGCAATAGAAGAGTTATATTCATCAAATGGTTGAATCCAGTCCAAATAGAAGAGAGTAGCAAGAGTACGGATTGTAATTGGGATGTTTAGGTTTGTTGTTAATGCATCCCACAAGGAATTAACAGAACTTTCAATCCGTTCATATGGACAATAGGCATAATCAGGATTTGTCTGTACTTTCCACACTTTAGACAAATTTGGACTAAAGTCTTTTAAGCGGTAAAAAGAGGTTAACTCTTCCGTTCCTTCTAAAGCACTCAATGCTTCACCAAGAAAATCATCGTTTGGTAAAGAAGAATCATCGCGATGATACTGCTCTAATAAGAAAGAATGATAGTGAAGAACTGGCTCATGAAATGTTTCATTATTGCGATAAGTATGATTGAGCACTGCCTTCAAGGTAAGTGTACTCATTTCACAGCTTTCTAGTTCATTAATGCCTGCTAAACATGGTAACAAACCAGCATGAATCACTTTTTCTAATTTCTTCCCGCCTTGGTAATCAAAGCATTCGATATAGTGACGTAAAAAATTTTCAAATATATTAATCTTTTTTAATATTGCGTCCGTTCCTGTGTAGAAAAAATCAAATTTATTTAGGGTTTGCAAAGGCTTAAAAGCAACTTGATATTCTTTTCGATAAGAAAGAACGCTTTGCCAAATAGCAGCAGAACCAAGCATCCGATATTCGCGATTAAAAAGCGTTTCTGTTAAATAAGTATCATCGGTTACTCGATATACAATTGCTTCATGCTTTTCCATACTTTTCATTATATGAATAAGCGATAAAAAAGCACTAAAAATCTACTAAATTATTTTTTAAAAATTTTAAAAAGTCCCCTGCAGATGGGGAAAATTCGGCGTTATCTTCTTTTTTCATAAAAGAAAAGCACTTAGCGGCCACTAAGTGCTTGATTTTAAAAGAGAAGAAGCGGAATTTATTTCTGGTTATTCATGTCATAGAGAGCGGAAGCTCTGTGATCAATGACATAAGGAGCAATTGCGCAGAAGATAGCAGCAAAAATAAAGAAGACAATCATAAAGATCATTTGATAGGCATAGACAGAACCATAATTCACATCGGGCTGAATTGGTGAGGTTGGTCCAGCAACAATCGAAGTAGCACCAACAAGTAAATAGCCAAAGCTCATCATTCCAATGCCAATAGAGGCAAGTCCAAAGCCAACTGGAATAACCGATAATTTCTTCTTACTGAAGTATGCAATAACACCGCCAATTAGTGCTAAAACAAGAAGTGCAACACTGGCAATTTGGAGATAGAAACTGGCAGAAACCATCTGAGTGTTACTAATAGAGTAGGTAATAGAAAGAGTATCGCTGGTGCCGTTTGCGTATTGTTGAACATATTTTCCTACAGGAGAAAATGCTGCGCTTCCAAAAACTAAATCAAGAAGAGAGAAGCTGTAAGTTCCTGCCATCGTAGAATTCCAGTCAAAACCATCCGCTTGGGTGAAAACAGATGATGAACCTAAATTCCATTCAGGAATGACAACGCTCAAAAACCCTTTATCTGTAATAAAGGCAAAATAAAGACAAACAAAGACTAAAGACAAAACGCCAAAGATAATCCAAAAAATAAGAGTGATTCTTTCTCCCCTCTTAAAATTGGATAATTCCTCTCCGTCCATGGGTTTCCTTGCTGTCACGGTCGGTTTTTCCATGTTAAACTACCTCGCTTTTCTGGATTGTATTATCGCGCGTAATCAATTTCTTGCAACCGCTTACAAAACTTTTTTCTCATTCTTGGCCATCTTCGAGAGACAAAACGGCCATAAATGCCTCTTGTGGAACCTCAACAGAACCAATTTCTTTCATTCGCTTCTTTCCTTCTTTTTGTTTTTCAAGAAGTTTCTTTTTACGAGAGATATCTCCTCCATAGCACTTGGCTAAAACATCTTTACGAACACTTTTAATATCTGCTCGAGCAATCACCTTTCCACCAATAGCGGCTTGAACGGGAACTTCGAAAAGTTGACGCGGGATGATATCTTTTAGCTTTCGGACAATTAAATTTCCTTTATAAAAGGCATCTGGTCGATAGACGATAGAACTTAATGCATCGATAGGCTTGCCATTAAGCAAAATATCCATTTTTACCAAATCACTCTCACGGTAACCATCCACCTCATAATCTAAAGAAGCGTATCCTTTGCTTAATGATTTTAGACGATCGAAAAAGTTATAGATAATCTCACTTAAAGGCAATAGATATTTAACTACCTGCCTTGTATCGTCAAAGTAGATTAAATCTTGATAAATTCCTCGTCTATTTTGACAAAGTTCCATAACAGCGCCGACATATTCTCCAGGCGTCATAATTGAAGCCTTCACGTAAGGTTCTAATACCCGCTTTACTTTTGTTGAAGCTGGCATAGCACAAGGATTATCAAAATATACTGTGGTGCCATCTGTTAAATCACACTGATAACGAACACTTGGAGCAGTTAAAATTAAGTCGAGCCCGTATTCTCTCTCAAGGCGTTCTTGCACAACATCCATGTGCAAAAGCCCTAAAAATCCTGCTCGGAATCCAAACCCTAGAGCCTCAGAACTCTCTGGTTCAAAAAGAAGAGAAGAATCATTTAAAGAAAGTTTTTCTAAAGCATCTTTTAGATCAGGATATTTTCTAGAATCTACTGGATATAAGCCGCAATAGACCATCGGATTAATCTTTCGATATCCTGGTAAAGGCGTTGATGCGGGATGACTAGCTAAAGTAATGGTATCCCCAGGAGTAACATCCTTTATATCTTTAATGGTCGCAGCTAAATAGCCAACTTCTCCGGCTTCTAAAGACTCAGTAGGAATTTCTTTCGGTGTGCGAATTCCTAATTCATTCACCACATACTTTTTTCCTGCTGCCATCAAATAGATTTCATCGCCGATACGAACGCGCCCGTTTTTTACGCGAATTAAAACTACTACCCCGCGATAAGAATCATAATGACTATCAAAAATGAGCGCTTGTAGTGGAGCTTCTGGATTACCTTCAGGAGGAGGAATTAATTCTACTGCTTTTTCTAACATTTCCTCGATTCCTTGGCCAGTTTTAGCAGAAACTAAGCAACAATCTTCTACTGTTAAACCAATCCGCTCCACTATTTCTTTTTTAGCACGATTAATATCAGCGGATGGTAAGTCAATTTTGTTAATCACAGGAATGACCATTAAGTCGTTATCAATCGCTAAATAAACATTTGCTAAAGTTTGTGCTTCTACTCCCTGAGTAGCATCCACAACAAGAAGCGCGCCTTCGCAAGCTGCTAAAGAGCGAGATACCTCATAAGAGAAGTCGACGTGCCCTGGGGTATCAATCAAATTAATTAAAAACTCTTCGCCGTCGTGATTTTTATAAGATACAGAGACAGCATTGAGTTTAATGGTAATGCCTCTTTCTCTTTCTAAATCCATTTCATCAAGCATTTGCGCTCGAAGTTGTCTTTTATCGACAGCGCCGGTTTTTTCTAAGATTCGGTCGCATAATGTGCTCTTTCCGTGATCAATATGAGCAATAACCGAGAAGTTACGTATGTGTTTTCTATCAAAAGCCATCGCGCGGATTATACGCTATCCCTTAGCAAGTTTCGCGTAAAAGACTTCGAGGATAGAGGAAATATCGCTCGGTTTCGTTGCAATAGAATAGTCAGGATGGGTTCTAGAGAGCAAAGAACGATAATCTTCACTCATATATCGGTCATCTATAAGAAGAACTGCACCACTATCCTTTTCGCTACGAATCAATCGTCCTAGCGCCTGCATCACTTTATTCATACCAGGAAAACGATAAGCATAGTTAAAACCTTCATGAATTGTTTCTTCAAAGTGGGAACGTAGTAGTTCCCTTTCAAAAGTAACCATTGGTAAGCCAATTCCGACGATTGCAACTCCAATTAATCGATCTCCTAATAAATCAATTCCTTCTGATAAAGAACCACCAAGAACAGCAAGCCCCACTCTTGTTCCCTCTTCTGTCTTTTGAAATAAAGCAAGAAATTCTTCCTTTTCTTTCTCTTTCATGCCGCGCGACTGAATAACAACTTCCGCATCACAAAAATCTAATTGTTCTTTAATGGAATCTAGATAGGCAAAAGAAGGCATAAACAAAAGATAATTCCCAGGCTTTGCCGCAACAAAATATTTTAAATACAAAGCAACTTCACTTTTTGTTTTTTCTCTATCTTTATAGCGAAGAGAAAGTTTTGGAGCCAAAATGATTTGACAGTTTTGAGAAGGAAAAGGAGAAGGAAGAAGCAAATGTGGTTCTTCTTCCCCTGCTAATGAATCCATGTAATAAGAGATAGGAGATAAGGTTCCTGAGAAAAGCACTGCACCAAAAACTCTTTTTAAGTCTTTTCGCAGCATATAAGAAGGATCAGGGCAATATAGTTTTAAAAATGAACGTTTTTCTTGCTCATCGTAATAAAGGACTTGGTATTGAGAATAATCTTCGTAAAGGCGCTTAAATCTATGCGTTTCTCGGCTCAATTCTTTGATTTCTTTAGGTAAAGGAGGGACATCTTCTTGCTTTTGGTAAGCTTGATTTTCTTGGTCAATTCTTTCGACTGCGCGAAGAATTTTTCTTGGTTCTTCTTCAAGCAAATGCGGCTCATCAAGTTCCTTATGTATTTCATTTATTGCCCGCGATAAAGCACGAATAGCGCGAGAATATGCAGTTAAATGTTCTTCACCTTTTGCTCGCGATAAAGCTTCAGAACATTGCCGCTTATCCAAAATAGCACTGTAAGATTCTCTTCCACGTTCAATTAAGTTATGCGCCTCATCAATAAGTAAAAAATGTTTTTTGGCTTCTTTATCTTCTTCAAAATACCTTTGCAAGTGGGCAAAAGGATCAAAAACATAGTTGTAATCACAAACAATAACATCCGATAAAAGAGATAAATCTAAACTAAGCTCAAATGGACAAGTTTCGTAATGATTTGCTAATTCTTTTACTTTCTCTTCCGAAAAATGAACGTTTTCTTTCATACTTTCTTGAAGAATACGTCGCATTTTTCCGTAATATCCTTTCGCAAAAGGACATTCAACAGGATTACATGCTGCGCCTAATTTTGCGCACATTTTTTCTTTGGCCAATAAGCGAGAAGAGCGCAAGATTGCCCCTTTTTCTCTTAGTAAAGCCAAAGCGTCCTCTGCGGCATCACCTCCAGAAGTTTTTGCTGTGAGATAAAAGATTTTTCCTTCCTCTTTCTTGGAAAAACCTTTTAAAGCAGGATAAAGAGCGGAAATAGTCTTCCCAATCCCTGTAGGAGCTTCCACAAAGAAAAGACCTCCTTTTTGGCTTACCTTATAAACATACTTAGCCATTTCATGCTGACCTTTTCGGAAATGTGAATAAGGAAAAGGAAGAGATTTGAGAGAAGCATTCCGCTCTTTGATATGCAGAAAATAACTCTTCATGAAATCTAAATATCGATGAATAAGATTTGTTATTTCTTTTTCTAACTCTTCAATCGTTTCTTCAATGCTGTAGCACCAAGTATGTTTAAAATCTTTTTGGTCAATATAACGAAGGCGAATTTCTGCTTTCTTTTTGCCTTCTTGCCTTAAGTACATAAGCGCGTAGCAGCGCGCTTGTCCTAAATGCCATTCCTTTTGCGACTCATGGAATTCATATAAATCCATGACAGTTGTTTTAATCTCTTCTATTACCGGACACTCTTCTTTAGGACAAATTCCATCCGCTCTACCCTCTAAAGTAACTTCAACATCATCAACAACAAACTGACTTTCCAAAGGATATTCAGATAAATACTCTTTGCCTTTAGAACTTTGAAAAAGACGATGAAATTCACTGCCTTTCTGCATCGTTTCTAAGTTATAGACTCGTGAGTCGATATCGCCCTCTCGCAATAAGAAATCAACGAGATCATGAACGGAAAGAGTGAGTTTTTGCATGGTTAATCTGCCATTTCCCCTTCTTGCAACCTAGCGCCATTTAAAAAGCTCTTTCCATCCATTTCTTTTTTACCTGCTAGTTGCACTTTGGTAAGAGAAATTGCACCTTTTTCTAACACGAGTACAAGATTTTTTTGATAGGAAATAAGGCTCCCTGCAGGGAGAGAGAAAGCTTCTTTTACTTCTTTTGCTTCATAGATTTTCAATTTATTACTACGGAAAAAAAGATATGCACCTGGTTCTGGAGCAAGCGCCCGAATGTAGTTTAAAGTATCTTTTACAGATAAATGCAAAGGAAGGTGTTCTTCTTCTGGAGATATTTTTGAGGCAATTGTGACTAGAGAGGTATCTTGTGGAACCCCTATTTCTACCCCTTCTTCTTTTGCTAAAAGAACAGGAGGTAAATATTTCTCTACCAAACGAATACCAGCTTCCTTTAATAATTCAAAAGCATCTCCGCAATTTGCAGTTGAAGGGAGAGAAAAACTTTCTTTTCCATACATCTCACCAGCATCCATCTCCTTCACCATTTTCATTAAGGTTACTCCGAGTTCGCTATCGCCGTTCATAATGGCTCTTTGAACAGGGGCTGCACCGCGGTAAGCAGGAAGAAGAGATCCATGAACGTTATATGCTCCAAGACGAGCGTATTGGAGAAATGCTTCTGGAACAATTTGCCCATACGCAAACGTCAAGATTACATCGATATTTAAATCTTTTGCCCATTCATAATCCTTACGAATTTTTATTGGCTGATAAACAGGAATATTGTGTTCTAAAGCAACCTCTTTCACAGGAGAAGGAGTTAAAATTTGCTTTCTTCCCTGGGGTTTATCTGGATTAGTTACCACACCAATTACATTCCAGTTCGATTCTAATAAATATTTCAAAAGTCCAGCAGACATCGAAGGAGTTCCCATATAAAGCATCCGATATTTTTTTGCGTCCATTTGCCATTCTCCTTTTTCTCTATCAACATTATACAAGTCCTTGTTTCTCTTTAAGCACAAGAGAAAGGTATAATCCCTCCGGTTTACAAGGAGTATCCATGAATACAAAGCTACAAAAACGCACTCTCAAATACGTTCAAGAGTTGCTTGATGAACTCTCATCCTCTTCTTGTACATTTCAAGCACTCTATCAATTTTTGAAAAAACACTATTCACGTCAAAAATGTGCTATTTATTTTGATGAAGACGGGAAATTAAAATCTCAACGTTATAAAGATTTTTTCATACAAGCAGAAGAATTAGGATCCCGCATGTGTAACCTATTTGGTTCCATCTCTTCCTCTTCCCCTATTGCTCTAAAATATCGAAATTCTCCGGAATGGCCAGCCCTTTTTTATGCCATTTTGATGAGCGGGCATGATGTTTTGCTTCTAGATGCAAGACTTCCTAAAGAGAATACAGAAAATCTTTTACAGCAAACAAAAGCTGGAGCAATTATAAGCAATGAAGCAGAGCCCTACTCCATTCCTTCTTACCGTTTGCTTGACCTTAAAAAAAGCGAAAAAGTAGAACCTAAAGTTTGGGGTAACCACGTGATGTTCTGCTCTTCTGGCACAACAGGCGCGGCAAAAGTCATGGTATATGATGGAAAAGCTATCGTTGGCCAAGTGAACTCTGCCTATGATATTCCTCATTCAACTGTGGACATTATTTATGACGGAGAACTTCGCAATTTTGCAATGATTCCTTTCCATCATATCTTCGGCTTTGTCGCAGTTTTCTTATGGTATACCACACTAGGAAAGACTTTAGTTTATCCTTCCAGCAATGCCACAAAGGACCTTTTATACGCTATTAAAAAGGGCAAATGTGACCACGTTTATAGTGTGCCGCTTTTATGGGATGGAGTTGCCCAGACCGTTAATAGAACTTTTGCAATGAAAAATGAAAAAATGCAGAAGTTACTTGAGAAAATGGTGGCATACAATTGCCACGAAATCTCAAAGAAGGAGGCTGGAATTGCTGCCAATAAAATCTTCCAAAATATTGTAAAAAACAAGATATTAGGAACTTCCCCAATCTACTGCATTACAGGAGGAGGATATATCTCACGTGACACACTGCATCTGATTAATGGGCTTGGATATCCGCTTTATAACGGGTACGGAATGACTGAAATCGGTGTCACTTCTGTTGAACTTTCTCCCCGCGTAGAAGACCGCTTGCTTGGGTCGATTGGAAAACCATTTCACGGAGTCACCTATCAGTTAAAAAACGGTGAACTCTATGTGAAATGTGCTTCCATGCATATTGGCTCTATTATTGGAGGAGTGAGAGAAGACTTCGACCGCGACTCCTTCTTTGCAACAGGTGATGTCGCTGAAGAAATTGATAGTAGATACTATATCCGTGGTAGATTAAAAGACGTTATTATCGATAACGACGGAGAAAACGTTTACCCTGATGAAATTGAGAATTACTTCAAAGATGTAACTTATATTCGCAACTCTGTAGCTTTTGGTGTCAGTAATGGCCATAAGGAAAATATTGTTCTTGTTGTAGAACTTGCTGAGCAACTAGAAGGAGATGCACTCAAAAAACTAGGTGAAGAACTTCAAAATGTGAATAACAAGCTCGTAGGTTCACGAAAAGTAAGCGAGTTTGCTATTTATCCAAAAGCATTGCCTTTAGCGAATTCTATGAAGGTAAAGCGAGGCCAAGTTAAAGAGGAATACATCAATTCTCCTGATTCTTTCTTATATTTTGATAAAAAGCATCGCGCACAGACTGCTGTAGACGTATCTTTTGAAGGTTATGACAAGAGCAAAGTGGAACAAGTACTTAACTTAGTCCGTAAAGCGTTTGCCTCAAATTTATCGCTTCCTCTCTCGCAAATTAAGGATGATGCAATATGGAATACAGATTTAGGTGGTGACTCAATGTCCTATGTTTCCATGGTTGCGGATTTAGATGAGGAATTCCATATTGAGATTCCTCAAGAAGAATATGGAAAAGTAGGGACTGTGAACGGATTTGCTCTTCTTATCCTGCGTCTTCTAGATCAAAGGTAATAAAAGTAACTTATATTGCCGAATAAAGTTAGAAAGAGTATCATTTATCCCGCAAAAAAGTGATAAGGAAGTATAAAAATTATGCCTAACATTAAGAAACAAATTAAGCGTGCTGCCCTAAACACCCGTCAAGGTGAAATCAATAGTGCTGCTCGCCGTGAAGTTCGCACTGCAATTAAGCATGTTGAAACTGTGGTTGCAGGTGGAGTGAAAGAAGACGCTGTTAAAGCGCTTCGCGCCGCTGTTGCTCTTTGTGATAAAGCTGCACAAAGCGGAATTTATAGCAAAGAGAAGATGAACCATCAAAAAGCACGGCTAGAAAAACTAGTCGCCGAAATGAAGTAATTTCCACTTCATTATCCTGATTCTTTCTAAAGTAGGGAGTGCTTCCCTACTTTTTTATATTGTTAGAATATGAAAATCCGCTTGAAAGGGAGTTTCTGATCTTTCATCTATTCTAATAACAAGATAAGAGGCGCTTCCATCTCTTGGAAAGGAACAACTTCCAGGACATAAAACATGTAAATTCCCGTATGAAGTGTTTTCTTTCTTATGGGTATGACCATGTAAAAAGGCAATATATCCTTCATTGGACAATTTTTCATATTCCCGCCTCGTTAGCGGTTTATGTTCCAGTCTTATCTTTCCTAAAGGAGTTTCTATTTCGCGGAACAGAGGTATGCCTCTAGTAAAAGCATCACAGTTTCCTTTCACTGCAGCGAAAGGCCCAATGTTATTTTGGCTACCACCTATATCGCCTAAATGAAAATAATAATCCGCATAAGGCTCTTTCATTAAAACCTCATTTAAGGGGTCAAAATAGGAATGTGTATCCGATATAACAACAATCTTTAACATGCAAAACCCAACAAGAAAGTTTCAAAAGCGCTATCAGCATCTCGAAGGCCAGTCATAATAGACTTTTCACATTCATAAAGGCGAACAATTTCTTTTCCAAAACGATCTTCATTCAAATTTTCTGCACGATTCATCAGCCTTTTTGCCCGCCAATAACTTACTTTTAAAATTGACGCGCAATCATCAATACTCATCCCTTTTTGATAAATGTGATTTACCAGAGATTGTTCCCTCATCTGCGTTGCGAGGGCATGAATTAGTACGATAGTCTCGTTTCCTTGAAAGCGAAGGTCGCGATAAATTTGGATACTTTCTCCGATTTTTCCAGAAAATAGAGCCTCTGTTAAAGCGAAAGAGGAATCTTCTAATGGCGAAGTTACCATTAATTCAATATCCTCCTTTTGCAAGGTATTCCCATCACTATAGAGAATTAGCTTTGCCGCCTCGTTTAAAAAGGAAGAATAGTCCCCTTTAATTCGTCTTAGCAATTCGCTTCTTGCCTCATGAGTAATATGCACTCCTCTTTTTTCAAAATATCGCAACATATACCCATCCCATTCTTGGTCAGTAAACTCACTTACTTTCTTAAAAACGGCATTCCCTTCCTTTAACGCTCGATAAAAATCACATTTCTCATCCAAATTTGAAGAATATACCAATAGATATAATTCAATATCTTCATCTGGATGTTTGAAATAGTTTAGCAAAGGAGAAGCATCATCCCCTTTAAGATATTTTTTTCTTTTTTCTTCACTTGATAAATAGTGGAAATTCTCTGCGACTACGATTTTTCTTTCTTCTCCAAAAGGCAAGTAAGAGCATTCCGATTCCAAACTAATTAATGTTTCTGTGCCCATGTCTAAGTGCACTTCATTAAAAGCATTCCTCTCAATCGGAAGTTTCTTTAAAAGCGAAGATAGGGCGCTTTTTACCATTTTAGATTGAGGTGAAAAAAGAATTGTTATCATCTCCGTTATTATAACCTCTTTACGAAGCAAAACCGAAATAAGAGATTGTCCCCTCGTCATCAGTCCGGCGAATATTTATCTCTAGATTTTTAAGACGTTCCATCACTTCTTCATCTGGATGACCATAATCATTACCTCTTCCGCACGAAATGATTGCTGTATCCGCCGCTACTTCCTTGAGAAATTCATCACTTGAAGAAGTACGAGACCCATGATGACCAACTTTTATAATATCTCTTCTTATATCTGCTTGTTCATCAAGTAATTTCCTTTCAACTTTTGTTGTAGCATCGCCCATAAAAAGGAAATCTTTCCCAAGGAAATTATCTAATTTTAAGACTAAAGAATTATCATTTTCCTCTTCCCATAAATAAGTATTGAGATTTTCTAAGCGAATTGAACCAACACTTAAAGGGAAATCCTCTTTCTCACGAAGTATTTTTCCTATAGCAAAATGATCATAAAGAGAAGGAAGAGCGCCATCATGATCACTATCTCCGTGCGTGATAACAACATAATCTAAGTCATGAATCCCTCTTTTTTGAAAAAACGGAATTAAACACTCTTCTGCAATGTCAAAAGATGAAACGCCACCCGTATCAATTAATACGGAAATTTCTCCATCGCGAATCAAGATTGAATCCCCTTGGCCAACATTAATAAAACTAACCTCGGCAGTGAGGAAAGAAAAAGAAGGAACAAGATTTAATAAAAGAAGAGGCGTTATCAGGAAGCAGGATATCACTTTGCTCCAACCTTTCCATCCAATAGAAAGAAGCAGGAGCAAAATAGCTAAGAAAAAGAAATGAGCGAATAACGCCTCTTCCGGATATATAAACGGAATTGAAACATCTATCTCCTTCCAAAAGGCTGCAGCATTCATTAAGAAAGAAGCATAAGAGTTCAAAATCCCGGATAGCGGCGTAAACATTCCTATTATTCCAAGTATAAGAAATGGGAATATAAGAGGCAGAAATAGCGTTGTTCGAATAGGAGCAAGCAGAGAAAGGCTACCATTTTGAGGAAAAGTGGGAAATACAAGAAAGATTAAGAGGCAGAAAGATGCTATTTTCCTTTTTAAGGGGGCAATACGTAAAAATAAAGAGGAAGATAGACTCATAAAAAGTGAAAGAAGGAAGCTTAATGAAAATCCTTGGTCTAAAACGAGGGTGTGATCAAAAAGAAGAAATATGGTTCCAAGAAAGGAAGTTAAAGGCAGTGAAGAAATCTTTTCTTTTCCTTTAAGCAAGAGAATACTCTGTATGCCTCTAGTAAGAAAAATCCGCCAAATCCCTACTTTATGAAGCAAAAGAGGAAGGGGTAAAAAAGAAAGAATAAGAAGAGTTATTATGAGAGTTTTTTTGGATAAGTAATGACCAAGTAACCACTCAAAAAACTTTAAATAAGTGCCGTAGAGCAATCCAGATGCGCTTAGTAAATATAAAAGCCCAGCTTCCTCAAAAGTAATAATCCCAATTGCCTTGTAATCTTTTCGATCAAAAAGCAAAGAATCAAGCAAAGAGGATGCATCTCCTCCGACACCATCTAGTGCCATCTTTTCCCACTCTCGAAAGCGAAATGGGAGAGAAAATATCGAGGAAATCGTTCCAGAAAATTCACTTCCTACTCTTTTATTTTCTAAATAAGTTTGAAAAGAAAATCGTGATTCATATTCCGTAAAAGATAAAGAGGAAAAAGTTCCCTTTAAGGACAATATATCTCCAACTTCTCGCGTTGAACCTTTTTCGTATACATAAATGCGAGATAAACCGCTTTGGAGAAGAAAATAGTTGTCTTTCGCGCGAATAACAACACCTACTACTTCCCTTTCTCCATATAAGGAAGGATGAGGAATAAGAAAGAGAATAATGCCTAATAGACTTCCTGCAAGAAAATAGAGGAAGATTCTCTTTCCTTTTCTCCAAGAAAGAAAGAGACCCCCTATCAGAAGTAACAAAGGGAAAAGAAAGGAGAATGAAGGAAATAAAGAAGCAGATAATAGAGTAAAAAAGAAGGCGAGAAAGAAGGGGATAATGGCTTGGAGAAGAAAAGACATCTTCCCCTTCTCTCTTCCTAACGGAGAGTTACGAAGTCTTTGCACTTTTCAAAAGTAGCAGGTCCAATTCCTTTGACATCATCAAGCTCTTCTATGCAACCAAATAGGCCGTTTTCCTGGCGATAATTCACAATAGCCTCTGCTACAGTTTCTGTAAAAGCACTTACGGTTTCTCGTAACTCTTCTTTACTCGCCGTATTAATACAAACTTTTTCTATCGGCTCTGTCGCACAAACATCGCTATGATCATATAAAGGAGCGATATAAAAGCTAGAACGTGTGCCAATCTCATAGTTCACATCGTAGGCATTCATATCCGCATTCCCAGTAGCAGAACCAGCCGCAAGAATTAAATCACCAAGTGTTGAAGTAGAATCAATCAAATAAGTACCTTCACGGTTTACCTCGCCCGTAATGGACACTTGCACAGTTTCTCCATCATTTACAACAAGGTTTCCACTTCCCATAAGAGCGTTGTTATTTGTGCTCGATTCTACTGCACCTAAAACAACAAGTCCGATAATGGTAACAATAACCACTCCAATGATGATTTTTAGCATATTTCACCTCCTCACTTAGATATAGGGGTGAAAAAGCAAGTAGGCCCTAAAAATAAAAAATGACCACTTTATTGTGGTCATCTTATTTCAATAATGAATTATCGACGAACGGAAGCTTCTAAAATCGTAATCCAGTAAGGTTCATCGCTTTCCACAAGAACCTTATCACCTGCTACATGCCCAACAAGGCTTGCTCCAAGAGGGCATTCATTACTAATTTTGGGAGAAGGCTCTGCCATAGGATCAGCTTCAACAGTGCCAACAATATCGACCGTGCATTTTTCACCAGTAGCTTCTTCTTGGTAAGTTACACTATATCCAATGGAAATCTTTGTCCCAATTTTTGCGGATTCAGCAATAGAAAGAGTGTGTTCAATCTCAGCAATTCTTGCTTCCACTTCCGCTTGACGAGCTCTTGCTGCATCATAGTCAGCATTTTCACTTAAGTCACCTTGCGCACGAGCGGCAGCTAAAGCCTCAACCACTCTTGGACGCTCGACATCAATTAAATAACGGTATTCTTGATTTAACTTTTCTCTACCTTCTTCGGTAATAATCATTTTATCTGCCATATGTTCTCCTAAAAATTCCTTTTCGATTATATCGGTTTCTAAAACGTTTGGTGATTACTTCGCGTCTTGAATTTGTGGATCTTCTTCATAAGCGGCTAAAACTTCTTCTGCGCGAGCCATTTCTTCTTCGCTTACGCTTGCTAAGCTAACCCCATCTTCTGATCCCATGACAATTAAAGAATCAGGATCTTCTTCCTTATAAAGGAAATAAAAGGTTTTACCTGTTTCTTCCTCTACATAGTAGAAGTAAATCTTCCAAACCTCTTCTTCCCCATCCTCTTTAGTAATCACCATGTCATTCCCTTTTGCTTCAATCATGAATTCTCCTTTCGTGATAAAGAGGATAGAAAATCCTCTAAAATAATACATGCTGCGCTACTATCTATCACGGATTTTCGCCGTTTTCTAGAATAGCCAAATTGAATCATTTCTGTTTCTGCAGCAACAGTCGTTAACCTCTCATCTTGTAAGAAAATATGTAAATTTGGTCTTTCTATAAGTAAAGCGTTTTTGAAGCGTTCGCTGCGTAAACTTCCTTCGCTAATGCTTCCATCCATATTGAGAGGATTTCCTAGCACTATATCTTCAATTTGTTCTTGATCAAGAAGAGAAAAAACGTGTTGCATGGCAAGACGATAGCAGTTTTTTTCAAAACGAAATTCGGGACGAGGATGCACAATACCAATGACATCACTAACGGCAACGCCAAGAGTTCTAGTCCCTAGATCTAAACCGATATAGCGTTTCAATGGATTTTATCCTCCCACTTCTTGCTAAATTCCTTAAAGTTCTCAACTGAGCTAATTGCGCCTGCTGCAGTTTCGTCTTTTCCTCCACCTTTTCCGCCAAATTTCTGAATAGCGTCTTTCATGAGTTCGCCCGCTTTGGCAATTAAAATTCCTTTTCCTTTGGCAAGAGCAACAGCAGGATAGTTAGCAGTCTCTCCTCCCACTAAAAAGAAAAGATAATCCGTTTTATTGCTCTTTAAAGAGTCACCTAAAGCAAGTAACTCTTCGCGTGATAAATCCTTTTCATAAAGAAATAGATAAGAAATGCCATTCTTCTCACTTACCTTATTTTTAAGCGACTCTACTTTCTTACTACGCTCCCTTTCTTCTAACATCTTGATTTGCTTTTTTTGCTCCTGAACCATTTGAAGCAAACCTTCAAAATAAGCGGTGAACGCTTCTTCAGCAACACCAATTTTTCTTTCAGCAGCAAGTAAAATAGAACGCGAAGCAGCAAAGGATAAATACGCTTTAAATCCGCAGATAGCAGTAATTCTTCTCACCCCAGAACCAATCGCCTCTTCTGAAATAATTTCAAAAGGAAGCAGTTCAGAGGTAGAAGCAACATGCGTACCACCGCATAGCTCTTTGCTATATTCTCCAAAAGAAACAACTCTAACTTTATCGCCATATTTGCCTTCAAATTCCATCTCAGCGCCACTATTTCTTGCCTCATCTAATGTCATAATCTCCGTTTTCTGTGGAAGATTACCATTGGCAATTTCATTGACGCGAAGTTCAATTTCATGAAGTTGTTTTAAAGAAAGAGCTTTTGGGGAAGAAAAGTCAAAACGAAGATAATCTGGACCAACATAACTGCCTTTTTGATCCACATGGACGCCGAGAACTTCGGATAAAGCTGCATGAAGAATATGTGTAGCGGAATGATGACGTTCGATACTCTTTCTGCGAATAGCATCGACACTTAAAAGATATTTGTTTCCTTCCTGCAGACTCCCTTCCACCATTTTTACATGGTGAAGCCCTTGTCCTCTCGGAGCGGAATTCATCGTTAAAACATTTCCTTTACTATTCGCATTATGAATAGTGCCTGTATCAGAAACTTGACCGCCCATTTCTGTATAAAAAGGAGTTTTTGCGAAAGCTACATCGCCTTCTTCTCCTTCATTTAAGGAGGAGACTCGTACACCATCTTTAAAAATTCCAGTAACAGTAGATTCTAATTCCAAGCAGTCATAACAAAATTCAGATGGAGTAGAAAAAGCAAGCAAATCAGCGCTTTGACGATGAAAACTTTCAACCTCGCTACGTGCTTTTCTCGCTTTTTCTTTTTGCTTTTCCATCAAAGACAAAAAGCCAGTCATATCGACAGGAATATCTTTTTCTTTAGCAATCTCTTCCGTTAAAGAAGCAGGGAAACCATAAGTATCATAAAGTTTAAAAATAGTTTCCCCTGATAAAGATTGCCGTTTTTCTAGTAAAGAGGCGAGCATTTCTTCCCCTGCTTCGAGCGTTCTTAAAAAACGTTCTTCTTCCAGTTTCGTTTCTTCTTTAATGCGTGGAAGCTCCTGCAAAAGATTTGGATAAAAATCACCATATTCTTTTGCTGTAACTTCGAGCAACTGATACATAAAGGGTCTATTTAAGCCGAGTTTACGTCCATAACGCATTGCTCTACGAATTAATCTACGCAAAACATAGCCTCGTCCTTCATTAGAAAAGGTAGCACCATCAGATAAAGCAAAAGTAAGACAACGAGAATGATCAGCAATCACACGGAATGGTAAATACGTATCAGGCGCATATTTCTTGCCAGACACCTTTTCTACCTCGTGAATAATTGGCATGAATAAATCTGTTTCAAAATTCGTCTCAGTTTCTTGCAATATACAGGCAATTCTTTCTAATCCTGCACCTGTATCAATGTTTTTACTAGGAAGCTCTTTATAGTCTTTTCTTTCTACGCCATTTACTGCATTAAACTGGCTGAATACGATGCCCCATATCTCTATATATCTATCGTTTTCTTCTTCGTTTTCTAAAAGAGTGACACCTTTATGCTCTTTGTCGTATTTTTCCCCACGATCATAAAATACTTCGGTATTTGGACCGCAAGGGCCTTCCCCAATCTGCCAAAAATTACCCTCTAACGCGATTAAATGATCCTTAGCAATTCCTTGTTTTTGCCAGCAAAGATAAGCTTCTTCATCCGCAGGATTGTAGGTAACGTAAAGCTTATTGGGATCCATTCCGAATCCTTCCACAGGGTCAGTTAAAATTTGATAAGCCCACTCAATTACTTCTTTACGGAAATAATCTCCGATAGAGAAGTTACCTAGCATTTCAAAAAAAGTGTGGTGACGCGCCGTATGCCCAACGTTTTCAATATCGTTCGTACGAATGGATTTTTGAACGTTGACAATTCTGCGGCAAGGAGGAATCTCACTTCCATCAAAATATTTCTTAAGACCAGTAACGCCAGCGTTAACCCAAAGTAAAGATTTATCACCTTGAGGAATCAGACTAACACCAGGCAAATAACGATGTCCTTTACTTTCAAAAAAAGCAATCCAGCGACGACGAATTTCTCTCCCCGTTAATTTCTCCATATTTCCTCCTTCATACATGAAAACTTCACACTGAAGGAACGCAATATGCGCGGTACCATCCTTCTTCACCAGATTGGTGCTCTTATTTTACCTGTTAACGCCAGCAACGGCGGCATTACCCGCATACACCAAGGTGGCCCGCTATGACTAGCTTCTTCTTGGCGCGGAAAGTATAACGCTTCAAAAAGGAAGACGATACAAAAATGTGGCTTTTATTCTTTCTTAGAAGAATGAACCTCTATAGACAAATTTTTTCCTTCGAATAAATGAAGATAATTGTCACAAGAAGGGTAGAAAAGAGAAGTCATCCATTCTCTTCCTTCACCAAAAATAATCTCCACAAGAGAATGGTCGATAACGATGGTAATTTTTTCTCCTTCTTTTACCCTAGTTTGACGAGAACCAGAATAAGTTAAATTAACTCCATTTTTTTCAAAATGATTTTCATGCGCGTCGATTTTAAATAAACCCTTATCTTTCTCATAAGAAAGAGAAAAATATTCCCCCTCAGAAGCAAAAAGTTTTCCCGTAAAAGTGTCCGTTAAAGAAAGAGTAAAAACGCAGGCTTTTTGATGAGAAAACTTCAGAAAATCCCCTCTAAAAACCCCTTCTTTTTTAAGATATTGATAAAAGGAAGGGTTTATTTCTTGATAGAGAGTGCCTTCTTTCTCTTTTAAATAGCGCGGTAACCCCATTACCCCAATAAAACCTTCTTTTTTGCTTGGAATTTTATCTAAATCCTTGTCCCACAAAGACGCCCAACCCATCAGATACACTTCTTTCCCCTTTTGACAAGGCAAGGCAGCGTAAAAGTCATACCCTTTGTCCCAAGAGAAAACTTCTCCTAAGGGAATAAAATGTCCATCTTCTATTTTCCCTTTTATTCCAAAACTGGGATGTGGTCCCCATTCTTTTTCTTCTTTTTTAAAGATAGGAGAAAAGACTAGATAAGCATGATTATCGAGAAAGAAAACACTTGGACACTCTAGCATTATTGCGGACGAATAACGAAAAAATTCACCGATATAACAAAGAGTAGTGCCTTCTCTTTCATAAAGCAAAATGACACCATCTCCATTTTTAGAAGCGCCTACAAGACAATAATTTTTCTCTTGGTAAGAGAAGCAATAAGGATCACGAAAATACTCTTTTGGAATAGGAACAGGAGGGTAAACAAAAGGAATATTTCGGTCCAAAAAGAAATGCCCATCTTTGCGCCTAGCAAAGGCTAAAACTTCTCCTTCTTTACTTGTCGCTGTATAACAAAGCACTTCTTCCCCTTTTTCATAAAAAGAGGAACCACTCCAACACCCTCCCCATAAAGGAGAGATACCAACTCCTTCTTCTCTCGTGCTAGGAAGCAAACTTGCTCCTTCGTCATGAAAAGTAATTAAATCTTTTGAAGTTGTTCTTGCCCAGTCGATTAAAGTATCTCCCTCTAAAGCGTCATGATGCTGGTAATAAAGAACAAATTCCCCATTCGCGTAATGAAAACCGTTTGGATCATTCATCCAGCCTTTGGAAGGAGATAAATGCCAAATAGGACGATATAAATTAGATTCCCCAAGAGACGGTGTAAGCAGGGCTTCTTTCTGGTTCATAATGGGAAGTTCCTCCAAAGGTATCGCTCCAACCACCAGGATAATTATAGAACTCAATAAAAGTACTGTAATGATCGTCTGTGTAATAAACAACAGGCATAAAGCCGTAATCTGTAATGCCTTCTTCCACAATTACAAGACGTGCTCTCCGCCTATCATAAACACTGTAATAACCATCCGCGTCAATGTCTAATTCGTAATATGTGCCGCGAGAATTATTAAAGATACCAAGAGATTCCGTATAAGAATTTGGTCCAGTGTAATCACCTTTTCGATACTGACTCCATAATCTTCCATCATCCCCATATTGCTTCATAGCTTCTTCTTTCCCATAGTTATTATTTGGGAAATAATTTACAGGAAAAGTCTCAAAAGCAAGGTAATAAAGCGCGACGTCTTCATAATCTACGTAAACTTCATCAATGTAGTAGGTATCAAAATATTCCCCTACATAACTACTTCCATTCCAGCTCACCGTATAAATATCAGCGCTTTCTCCATCACTAGAAAGTTGAGGCAAAATACGGTAAGGATCATGATATTCATCCACAGGAAAAGACGTAGAAGTGGAAGGATTACCACTTGATGTATTAGGATGAGAAGAATCTGTTTGACTTGTAGAAAAAGAATCACCAGAAGAATTTAAGGAAGAATCTCGCGCAAAAATATCGCAAGAAGATAAAGAAATGAGGGCGACAAAAACTAATCCAAAAAAGAATTTTTTATTCATTATGCGTTAAATACCGCCTCCGCTGCGGCAGGATTGTCCACAAAAGGATTGCGGTTTCCTTGAATTTCATAAACAGCGTTGTTTCGATCAATTTCTTTCTGCGAAATAGGATCATCTTCCGCCCATCTGAGGAACATTGCTCTGCTCCACTCATTTAAGCCTAATTGAGCATTAGGAGTAATGTTTTGCGCAGAACCGCTTGCCCAGCTTGTATGGGAAGAATAACACGTCACAAAATAGAAGTAGATTCGGGCAAAGTCACCCTTATATTCATCAATGGGTTCAAATACGGTTCCACTATAACCCGGAGTTATAGAAGAGCCTAATTTAGAGCCGTTTTGAGAGGTATAGGTAGCAGACCCAACCTCACCGAAAGGATAATTTCCTCTTCGATTATTTACATACCCATCAGTAGGCACTAAATGGTGAAGATCTGTGTACATAGGATAAGCGTCATTAAACCAGCTTTTCGGAACGCTATGCTCGCGGTTATAACAGTCCCCTTCTGCTTTGTAATTCCCACATTGCCCGCCAGAATTTCTCCACTCAACGTTGCTATACATGTCCCATAAAGTACCATCATCTCTTACATCAGTTTCCCAGAAAGCACTCCAAAGCTCGGAATAGGTAAGGCGCGTATGCTGCTTAATGGTTTCGCTTAAAGAACGCTGCAAAGCAACTCCTGTTAAAGACCAATCCACATCTTCATAATAAATTTCTACCTCTTTGTCCCAGTCAGGAAGTGAGATATCTCCTCCACCCGTATGAGATGAGGAAGAAGAGGAAGAAGAGGAGGAACTCGAAGAACTACTTGTATCTCCGCCCGTATAGCCTCCAATCGTGAAGACAATTTTGCAAAGATTAAAACGGTGTTTTGATCCGTTATTCGACAAAGTTAAATAATTAGAAGGAGTCAAGTTCCCTCCGTCTAAATCTTCGACAACATAACCGGAATCAGTAGAAGAATCACTGATATCAGGAATGGTGGCGCTAGAGACAGAAAAAGTTCCAGAGCTCACACCATTACTTACTGAAATCGTAGAAGATTCTGTGTTATAGGTATAACCAAGTACTTTGATTTTTGTAACAATAAGAGGTTCAGAAAAGCGGAACGTAATAGAACCACCATTGCCACTACTTCCAATACGCAAAGCGTTTCCGCCACTTTCATGATAACAGTGATCGACATCTAGAGAAGTAAGCGTGAGATTTGTGGAATCCACCGAATCAAGCGAAGGGGCAGTACTACCAGTATATTGTTTTGTGCCAAAAGTTAAGTCAGCACAATAAACTGCAGGTTCAGCAGCGCGTCCGTAATAAGTACTTCTTAAAGAATCGAGAGTAAATGTTAACCCTACCACGCCAAGAGTAAGGGCGCTGACCGCAAGAGCGGTAACAAAAGCTATCTTTTTTCCTTTTTGCATAAAGCCATTATGGCACTTGTGGTAGCGTGCAACAATTACCAACTAACTAAGCCACGCCTCAGGGGTGGTACGATTCTCTTGAAACCAAGATGTATCCTTCAGTTTTTCAGAACTATTCGAGAATGCAAAATTTTCATTTCCCATTGAATCATAAGAGGCAATGACAGTGCCATTAAGTGGTGCGTGATAAGTTCTATCTTCCCAAGAGCCGACTTGTGTCACATAAACGCGGTCAGTATAAGGGGCAATTCGGTCAATTGTTTCTTGCGCAGGAAAACTGTGATTAGGATCACTTGCAAACTCACTATTTCCAGCCGTACATTCAAAGACAATAGCATCCGGGCTTGTCGCTGCAAGAAGTTCTTCCCCGGTTGCGGTATAGGAGCCATGATGACCACCCTTATAAAGAACAACGTTTTCTGGTAAATCATTTTCTGTAACAAGAGAATGTTCACTCCATGCTTCACTATCTCCTGTAAAAAGCATTGCTTTCTCGCCTTGGCGGAAAAGAAGTGATACAGAATAATCGTTTTCTTCACTAAAACTGCCGCTCACTCCAGGATATTCGGCGCGGAAATCATTACGGGTATGGTCATAAAAGAAGTTATAAAGAACCTCCATGCTGACTCCCTCTCCTAAGGAATAAATCCTCTGCGCACCATTTTGTTCTTTGACGCAATCTAAAGCAGTGTAATGAGTTGTGCCTTCCCCAACAAGCATGCTCACAGCCTCTAGATAATCACTATAAATCGCTGTTGTCGCATCGCTTAAAGGAAAATCAATTAACGTTTCTACTTCATAATTATAGAAAACACCAGTTCTTCCTTTTGGTTTAGAAGAATCAGAACTTCCAACAAATCCAGCAATATGATCTTGATGGGCATGTGTGGCTATTACATATTCCAATTTGCCATCTTCCACATATTGATCTAGGTAATTACAAATGACTTCACCAGATGCTTTTCGCGCCCCTGCATCAATTAAAATGTCATTATCTCCTGCTTTGATATAAGTACAGTCGCCTGTGTACTGAATATTTAAATCAAGAAAATGAAATGAAATAGGCGAATAGGTCTCTTCTATATTGCTAGAACTAGAAGAGGAAGAAGTATCAGGTAAATTGCTAGATGAACTACTGCTACTCGAACTTGTAGAAGAGTTTAGACTGCTTGAACTGCTGGAAGAGCCGCTCGTAGAAGAGGAGGAAGTTCCTCTTTGAAGCATTGGCTCAATCGCAAAAGTGTATATTGCATAAGCAGCAATTACCAAAACAGCGACAATTAAGAAGGCAATTATAGAGGTAAGAAGGCGTTTCCCCTTCTTACTTATCGATTTTTTCTTTTTACTCATAACTATAGAATATCACAAAAAAGAATGGCTTTTTGTAGAGATATTACGAGATGCATTCTCCCTTTCTGTAACAAGAAGCAACAATTCCTCCTCCAAGTAAGACGCCATCTAAAGAATAAATAGCTGCCCACTGACCTGGAGTAACCGCCTTTGCCATCTTTTGATGGTGGAGTGTAGCCTTGCCGTCTTCTTCTAAAAGAATAGAACAAGGAACATCTTTCATGCGGTAGCGGAAACGCACCTGGCAAGGAATCTCTTCCTTTTTTCTATCTCCTACCCAGTTCACTTGTTCTAAATGAGACTCATCGGAAAGCAAAAGATATTCATCTTCTCCTTGTGCAACATGAAGTTCATTTTTGAGCACGTCCTTGCGATAGACATACCATCTTCCATCGCTATGGCCAGAAATACCGCCAATCCCAAGTCCTTTTCTTTGACCAAGCGTATAAAACATCACGCCCTCGTGCTCTCCAATTACCTTTCCTGTTTCTCCTTCGATGATATTCCCTTTTTGAGCTGGCAAATAGTTTTCTAAAAAGGGGCGGAAATTTCTTTCTCCAATAAAACAAATACCCGTTGATCCATGTTTGCTTTCACATTCTTTTAAGCCTAATTCATGAGCAAGTTCTCTTGCTTCAACTTTTGTAATATCTTCCATAGGAAAGAAGCATGCAGCGATTTGTTCTTCTTTTAAATTACAAAGAAAATACGTTTGGTCTTTATTAGAATCTTTTGGCTTCGCGAGATGATAATGCCCTTCATAAAAAACTTTTTTTGCATAATGCCCCATCGCGATTGCATCAAAACCGTTCTTTTTTGCATATGCCAAAAATGGACCAAACTTAATCTCGCTATTGCATAAAACATCAGGATTAGGAGTTCTTCCCCTTTTATATTCCTCTAAAAAGTTTTGAAAGACATCATCCCAATACTCTTTTACAAAATCGATTCGCTTCAAAGGGATGTCTAGCCGTTTTGCTAAGGCTACGGCGTCTTGATAATCCTTCTCTTGCGGACACTGGGAATCACTTATGGTAGGGTTACCTAGATAATCATTATTGAGCATAGCGTCCCAATTACGCATAAAAGCACCAACAACTTCGTGTCCTTGCTTTTTTAATAAATAGGCGGCAATAGAAGAATCTACACCACCAGAGAACCCAAGTAGAACTTTCATTTTGCCTCCTTAAATAACTCATCAGAATCTAAAATGAGGGTAAATGGTCCATCATTGATAGAAGAAACCTGCATATTGGCACCAAAAGAGCCAACTTGCAAATGAGGGAAATACTTTCTTAGGCAAGCATTAAAATATTCATAAAGTTCATTTGCGCTTTTAGCTTCTCTTGCTGCAATAAAACTAGGGCGATTCCCTTCTTTTACACTCCCGTAAAGTGTAAATTGACTAATGGATAATACATTACCCTTGTAGGCATCAATGCTAAGATTTGTTTTTCCTTTGTCATCTTCAAAAATGCGGAGTTTATGGATTTTTTCCGCCATTTTTTCACATAAGTAAGGCGTATCAGACATAGAAAAACCAGTAAGAAGTAAATAACCTTCTTTTATCGCACCAACGATTTCTCCTTCGATTTTTACCGAAGCTTCTTTTACCCTGCACAAAACAATACGCATACTAGAAAAGATAATCCGCAATAATAGAAGGAGCAACTATCTTCTCCTCATGAATTTGATAGGCTTTTAAAGCATCTTCCACCGCAGAGCCTATCTCGTCTTTGTTTGTATACATTGTGAAAAGAAGTTCGCCTTTCTCTACCTTGTCTCCTACCTTCTTTGCTAAAAGGATTCCTGCAGAGTGATCAATGACATCATTCATTGTTGCTCTTCCTGCCCCAAGACGCATAGCAGTAAGGCCAATTGCTAAACTATCAATATGATGCACATAGCCGCTTTCCTCTGCGTGTACCTCAATAATCCGTTTCGATATAGGGAATTTGCAGGGATTTTCAATATAAGAAGCGTCTCCTCCTTGTGCTTCCACCATCTCGATTAACTTTCTTAATCCGCTTCCATTATCAATGGCTTCTTGAATCTTTCTTTCCCCCTCTTCTTCACTAGAAACAATCTTAGCCTGTAAAAGCATAATACCTCCTGCACGAATGATTAATTCATGGAAGTCTTTGGGCCCGTGCCCTTTTAATTCATCAATCGCTTCTTTTACTTCTAAAGCGTTCCCAACAGCAAAGCCTAAAGGCTCCTCCATACCTGTTAAGATTGCTCTGGTGTCTTTATGGAGATGTTTCCCAATATTAACCATAACTTTAGCAAGCTCACGGGCGGAAGAAAGATCTTTCATAAAAGCGCCAGCCCCGTATTTCACATCAAGCAAAATGGTCTGAGCACCAGCGGCAAGTTTTTTGCTCATAATAGAAGAGGCGATTAAAGGAATGGATTCCACTGTGCCAGTCACATCACGCAAAGCATAAAGTTTCTTATCCGCAGGATCTACTTCTGCCGTCTGTCCGATAATCGATAAACCAATATCATTTACTTGGTGAATAAACTGCTCAATGCTTCTTTGAATTTGATAACCGGGGATTGATTCTAATTTATCAAGTGTGCCTCCTGTGTGCCCAAGTCCTTTCCCGGACATTTTTGCTAGTTTTGCCCCACATGCAGCAACAAGAGGACCAAGCGCAAGAGAAGTTTTATCTCCTACTCCGCCTGTAGAATGTTTATCAACGGTTGCCCCATGAATAGAAGAAAGGTCGATTGTTTGTCCACTATGCTCCATTTTATCCGTTAAAATCGCAGTTTCTTCTGTGTTCATCCCGCGGAATAAAATCGCCATTAAGAAAGCACTTATTTGATAATCAGGGATGGAATTATCCGTGACGCCTTGCACAAAAAAGGCGATTTCTTCTTCACTTAAAACGCCTCCATCTCTTTTTTTCTCAATTAGATCAACCATTCTCATATGTTTTCTCCCCTCTTGTGTTACACAATTTAAGAATATTTCAAGTATAATTCAAAGTATGGATTTATGGACATCACTTCTAAACCATCTCCCGGAAGCGGAGGTGAGCGCTCTTCGAAAGGAAGTAGAAGAGGGTGAAGTTACTCATTGCTTAATTCTTAATCCTAAGAAATTAAGTGAAAATGAATTTGTATCTCATTTTCCAAATGTAACCCCCCATCCTTTTGTTCCTGGTGCTTATTCTTATAAAAAAGAAGAATACGGTTTTGGGAAAAGCATTCTTTATGATTGTGGCTGTTATTCCATTGAAGATGCTGCAGCAATGATGCCTGTTTATTTCTTAAACCCAAAAGCAGGCGAAACCATCTACGATATGTGTGCTGCACCTGGCGGAAAGTCTCTTGCTTGCTCTATTTTCATGAATGATGAGGGCAGTTTAATTGCCAATGACGTCTCCTTCCCTCGCGCTCACGACTTATCACAAAATGTCGAACGGATGGGCAGAGGAAATATGGTGGTAACAAGTAACGATGTTTCCTTCACGCATGAATCTTATCCCAATGTTTTCGATAAGATTTTAGTAGATGCTCCTTGCTCAGGCTCGGCCATGTTCCGTAAAAATCCTGCCGTTTTAGATGATTGGACAGAAAGAAAAGTTTTAGCAAATCACGCCAAACAAGTTCAACTTCTTCATTACGCTTATGAAATGCTTAAGCCAGGTGGAACTATTGTTTATAGCACTTGTTCCTTTTCTTACGAAGAAAATGAAGGAACTTTATTGGAGTTTAAAAGGACTCACCGCGATGCCGAATTTGTACCCTTACCAGAAAATGACATGTTCTATCATCCAAGTGATGTCAAAGAGGCTGTATATCTTTTCCCACACCGCTTCCCTGGTGAAGGACAGTTTGTGGCTCTCATTCATAAGCCTGGAGAACTACTTGCTAGTGAAAGAAAAGTCATTCCTCTTCCTCCCTATTCCAAATATCGTCAATTCATAACAGACTATGGCCTAGAAGGAAGAAGCAATGAGTTCCACCGAGATAAATTTTATTCGTTAGAGAGAAACTTTGATGTCTCCCATATGAATATCCTTCGTTATGGCGTCAAACTTCTCGAAATGAGAAGCAGCAATATTTATATTCCAGATCATCATCTCGCCGCTTATTTAGGGAGTGAATATTCTATTCCTGTAAGTGATGAGGAAGCAGCCGCCTACATTCAAGGATTAACCTTCCCTATGAACCGTATGGATAACTTCATGATTATCTCTTACATGGGGTTAAATCTTGGTTTTGTGAAAGTAGCAAAAGGAATTGCCAAAAATCATTATCCCAAAGGATTACGCCGCCCAAACTGGAAGCCTGAACTCGATATCGCTTACCGCTTCCGCTCATAAAAGAAAAAGCTAGAGATTATCTAGCCTTTTTTATTATACCAATTGATCCTAACGGACTTTACTTCCGCCTTTCCAGCTTAAACGATATAGTTTCTTTTCTTCGTACTCTTGATCCATTTTTTGGAAACGAATGAGATTTTCTTGAATTTTCGCTTCTGAATAAGCAGCAATCTCTACTGTGCCTTTCTCACCTAAATCTTCTTTTTTCGTAGAAATCCTTTCAATGAAACGAATTTCTACTGGGTAGCGGTTCCAACTTTCTTTCTTTAAAACGCGGAAAGTGCCGTACATAGCAACCATAAGAACGGGACGCTCGGCAAGAAGAGCAGCTTTAAAGGAACCTGGATGAAAAGAGACAGAAGGAGTAAGAGGTTCTTTTCTTCTTGTTCCCTCTGGGAAAATACCATAATCCCATTGGTCTTTTTTTAGATTGTTCTCTAAAGAACGAATCACCGCGACAGAGCCTCTTAAATCTTCCCTATCTAAATATAAGCCGTCTATCGCCTGCAAAATAGTTCCAATAAGAGGATACTTTTTCACTTCTTTTTTAGCGACAAAGCTAATAGGTCGCTCGGAAAGATAAATGAAAAATACCGGGTCTAATAAAGACATATGGTCTGAGACAAGAAGATACGAGTTCTTTTCCTTTTGCATGGAAAGAAAAAGTTCTTTATTTTCAATATGAAAATCAACATGAAAAGCCCGAATTAAACGTAAAACCAGCCTTCTTACACGCGCATAACGTTCCTGATAAGGATACTTTTCTGGGTGGCGTTTATAAGCAAGAAAGAAGGGCCAATTCCAGAGAATATGGGGTAAGAGGAGAAAAACAACACGAATATATTTCCACATGGGCGGCATTATACCTTACTGGAAACTTTTCGCATCATTTCATCTAATTCTGCAACAATGATAAGACCATATTTCTCGTCCATTTCTAGTCTTCCTTTGATGACAATAGAGGACCCTTTTGGCGCGGTCATAAAACGCCCATTTGGACCATAAAGTCCGCGACAAGGAAAGCGGTCAGTCGCAAAAGTACCAGTAGGACCCGGAATAATACGGTCTACCTCAACATAACGGATCCGTTCATCGAGCGCATCGCCTAAGCGGCCAGTAAGAAAAATACTAGAGAGCATATCTCCCCCTTTCTGGAGGAGATTTACTCCTCCTATTCCTTCGATTTCTTCTTTCTTCCTGTCGCAGCTAAGCTCTCTCCTGCAACAAGTAAACGTCTAATTTTAAATTCTGGGGCGGATACATCGCCGTTTTTCCCAAGAACCATAATCTTGTCTTCCTTAAATTCGTAAGAAAGAGATTCTCTTGCGGGATTAAAGAAGAAATCGAGTTCCTCCCATTTCCCAAGCCCATCTCCTGATAAGTGAACATGAAGTGCTGCGCCAATATCTTCAAATTCCACTTTTGGTCCAATTTGGTTTGGATTCTCTTCTGCGAAAGCAGGAATGCTTTTGCGGAAAGCGATGAGGGAACGACAATAATCGTACATGCTTTTTCTCTCGTCGAGGATGCGATATGGCATTTGATTATAAACATCAGGAGAATTGTAAGTATTGCCTCTGCCAAACTTGGTTAAGCCTAACTCCTGCCCCATATGTAAAAAGGGCATACCATAAGAAAGTAAAACAAAAGCGACACCAAGCTTTGCTAAATCGAATTTTTCTTCACTGCTCAAATCGCCTCTTGCATCGCTTAGCCAGTCAAAGAAGGTTTTATCGTCATGACATTCAATATAATTGACACTTTGACTCGCGCTTAAAAATTTAGGGCCAATATAGCTATAAGGATGGCAAGATCCCATATAGACAAACTTAAGCGCATCTTTAATCGACATGTCGCATGCCAAAAATTTCTTCACTGTTTCGCGGAAATAATCATTGAAGAAGCCGTAGCCGGGCAAAAGAGAAGCATTCCCCATATGAGAAAGAGGAACAGAAACTTCTCCCCCCATATTCCATCCTTCTCCGTATAAAAGGAAGGAAGGATCTTTGCTTTTTGCGTAACGTTCAATGGCTTTCAAAGTATCTACATCTAAAATTCCCATTAAATCAAAACGGAAACCATTAACCCCGTAAAAATCAATCCAGTGCTTGCAAGAATCCACAATGAGTTTTCTTACCATGACTCGTTCAGAAGCCACATCATCCCCACAATAAGACGTATTCGCCATTCTTCCGTCTCTTTTTCTGCGGAAATAGTAGTTAGGAACAATCTTTTCAAAGGAAGAACGTTGATACTCATAAACGTGGTTATAAACAACATCCATCACCACGCGCATCCCTTTTTGATGCAATGCGGCAATCATTTTTCGGCATTCATTAATACGTGAAAGTGGATTTTCTACATCAGAGCAATAAGAGCCTTCTGGCACAAAATACTGCTTTGGATCATATCCCCAGTTATAACTTGCTAAGGGGTGACGTTCATCAATTGTGCTGAAATCATAAAAAGGCAAAATTTGCACATGGCTAATCCCTAAGCTTGCTAAATAATCTAAGCCAGCAGGATTCCCTCCCTTGCTTTTTCTGCCTTCTTCACACATCCCTAAATACTGGGCTTTATGGAAAATGTCAGAATCTTTATTCACAGTTAAATCACGCAGCGAAGTTTCATAAACAATCGCTTTTGTGCTTTCTTTAAAAGCATCCGATGCTTTTAAAGTAACATCAATCTTTTCGCAGCGATTAACATCTAAAACAACCGAATATTCCCCGTTTGGCCCGGAAGCTTTTGCGTAAGGGTCAATAGCCTCCGCAGTAACTTCGCTATTGGTAACAACATATAAATAACGCGCTAAGGAGTAATTCCCTTTTAAGCGGAGACGCCAAACCCCGTTTTCTGAACGTTCCATCTCACGGAAATGCCATCTGCCTGTCAGATTATCTTCTCTTCTTACTTTTAAAACGACGGAACTTGCAAGAGGTGCCCAGACAGCCCAGTCTGTGTATTCTTCTTGATAAGTTGCGCCTAAATCATTTCCCATATAGCGATACTTTTGTTCAAAATCAGGAAAAGAAGTAGCCTCAGAGACATCAAGAGGAATCAAAGGATAATTATAAATCGATAAAGCATAAGAATGCCCAAGCTCTAAAGGTTTAGACAAGTGATACTCTGCAATAAGAACATTGGAAGTACTATTAATACGGCTGGCCTTCAAAGGGACATAATCTTTCTTGTCCACAAGAAGAAGGGCATCAAAAGGTTCATAAGATAAAGAGCTAAATAAAACTAGGCGAATCAAATCAGGTTCTACAAGTCGTGCTGAGAGAAAAGTGTCTTTCATGGGATAATTACTACCGCTACCGCGTATCCTCCATCATGGCTAATTGAAACAGGAAATTCTTCCTTTTCGGCAAATAAATGTGGGCAACCAAGCTCATCGTGCTCTAAAACAATTTCTTTGAGAGGAAGTCCAGATAATCCAGTTCCTTTGGCTTTTAAATAAGCTTCTTTGGCAGCCCATAAACCGGCAAGAAAAGAGGCTTTCTCGCAGGCAGCATCATATAAGATTCGCTCCGAACTGGAAAGCACCACTTCAAGAAAATGTTCACTCGGAGAGAGAAAACGCTTAATTTCAGCTAAATCAATCCCCACCTT
The DNA here is from genome assembly GCA_944376605.1 of uncultured Bacilli bacterium. Lineage (GTDB taxonomy): Bacteria > Bacillota_I > Bacilli_A > RFN20 > CAG-826 > UBA4951. Next base: position 61,298 of record CALWDE010000003.1, on the reverse strand, counting down.
CATTGACATTACCTTCCTCTAAAAGCTTTTTCTCTTCTAACTCTTCATTAGAATGAATCAAAACTTTGCTTCCTTTTGCTGAAGTGCTAGAAGGGCCAGAAGCAACAATGCCTTCTTTCTTTAAACGGTCAAAAATGCCGCCCGCTTTCGGAAAACCAATGCCGTATGTTCTTCTAAGCCAGCTTACCGAGCAGTAGTCAAGAATCATAACAGCTTGCTTTACTTCTTCATAAAACTCATTGTCGTTAGCCGCTTTTAAAGCATTGTGGTCAACTTTAATAGCAGGAGAGGGAGAAGGAGCGATTACGCTTTCCTCTTCTTCCTCTAAATGTAAGAACTTAGGATCATAATCTGGCCCTCTCTGAGCGCGAATGGCATCGCAGACCTCTTTAATTTCTCGCCCTGAAACAAAAGCACCTTGTGCTCTTACTAAACCTGTACGAGAAAGCTGCGTGCAGCTCACCAGCATATCGCCGTTTCCTACTAAATTTTCTGCTCCACCCTGGTCTAAGATAGTCATACTATCGGTTGCGGAAGATACTGCCAAAGCGACACGGACAAGCAAGTTTGCTTTGATAGTGCCTGTAATCACGTTGACGGAAGGGCGCTGAGTAGCAACAACAAGATGAATCCCTGCCGCTCTTGCTTTTTGGGCAATCCTTAAAAGAGGTTCACCAATTGTTTTAACACTATCAGCAAGGTCAGCATATTCATCGATAAAACAGACGATAGCAGGAATTGGTTCAACCCCATGTTCTGGCGCATAATCACGATTAAATTCTTTAATGTTACTCGCATCCGCAAGTGCCATAAGGTCATAACGTCTTTCCATCTCATCAACCAGCTTATCAAGGCAAGCTTTGGCGATTTTAGGTTCGGAAATAATAGGGCAGAGTAAATGGGGTAATTCACGATACTTACTAAGTTCTACCTTCTTGGGGTCAATGATGACAAGTTTTAAATCTTCTGGGCGGTTTCGCATAATAAGCGACATGATAAGTCCGTGCATAAACACGGATTTTCCTGAGCCAGAAGTGCCAGAGACTAGCATATGTGGGAAGTCCCCTAAATCCCCGTTGTAATAGTCACCAGCAATCGATTTTCCAAAAGGTACAGCAAGAGGCATCTTTTCAACGCTTTTCATATGGGTAAGCATTTCTTTAAGGCCCACTGTTGTTGTTTCGGTGTTTGCGATTTCCAAAGCGCTATAAGGAGAGCCAAGAACCACTTCCTCGTAACGGGTTTGAACTCCGCCAAGACGCACCGATAAATCTTTTACGTAACGGGCAATAGAAGATACAGAAACATTTTTATCGGTTTGAATGTCGTAGCGCGTAACAGAAGGACCAATGGTATAACTGGCAATAGAAGCCCCCACGCCAAGATCAATAAAAGCTTGATTAATAGCGGCTTTTCTCTCTTCACACTCCGCACGAATTTCTTCGTCATTTTCTCTCTCACCATAATCTTTTAATAAATCAAGAGAAGGAAACTCATAAGGCTCCCGCTCTTTTCTTCTGGGCTGACCAAGTTTAAAAAGCGCAATTTCTTCCTGTGATAAAGCAGGACCTAAATCCACTTCTACCTGTTTAGGAGACGCCTCTTCCTTCTTCTCTTCCATAAACGTCGCCTCTTTTGCTTTCTCTTCTAGGCTAGGAAGAGGAGGTAAGGATAAAGAAGTTTCTTCTTTTGTAGAAATAATAGAAGGAGATATATCTTCTTCTTTTTTCTCGATAATCGTCTCTGCTTTTGCAAAAGCAGGAAGAGGAGGAACTTCTTCCAAAGTAGGCTTTTCTTCTACGATAATCTCCTCTTTTTTCTCCTCTTTTTCTGGCGCAAACTGCAAAGGAGGAACTTCCTCTATTTTCTTTTGAACGGTTTTTTCTTCTTTGCTTAAAGGAGGGATAGTTTCCTCTTTGACGAAAGAGGAAGCAGTCGTTTCTTCCTTTTTACTTTCAAAATAAACAGGACGTAGCCCCTCATCCATAGAGCGAGGAGTAGGTAAACTTCCTCTCACCTCTTCTGGAGCATCTACTTTAGGCAAATCCATATAGAGTTCACTACGAGAAAGAGAAGGAGAGAGTTCTTCTTCGCTTTTTAAAACAAGTTTAGGAGTATCTTTTTCGTAATCTTCTTTGACTTCTTCTTCTTTATGGACAGGATGTACGTTTTGAAAGCGAAGACGAGAAGAATATTTCTCGTGTAAAAGAAGAAAATAAGGAAGAGTAAAGAAGGCAATCCCAAGGAAAGAAAGCAAAGCGCCTATAAAAAGGGTTAACGCCGTCCCACCCCCGGAAAGTAACGAAACAAAAGCGTAGCCAAGAATGCCGCCTCCTGCTCCTAAATCAACATACATCATTGGGCCAACCCCTTCCCCTAAGAAAGAGAGGAGAAAATCACTATATTTCCAATAGGAGACAGGTTCTCTGTAACATAAAGTGCTGCCAAAAAGAATGCTAACGCCAAGAAGCAAAAACAAATAACCAAAAAGAGCGTTATAACGATAATACTTCTTGGGAAAATGCCCACAGAAAAATAAAACTAACCCTGTTGCAAATAAGGCAGGAAGAAAAATCCAAGTGCCCGCTAAACCAAACAAATAAAAGATAGGGAAAATTAAAACGGCAAAACTAGTTCCAGGAGCAAGAAACAAAAATAAAGAGAAGAGAGTTAAAAGCGCCCCAAGAGCAGTCTTCACTTTTTCTTTTGAATACAAACGCTTTTCCATGCCCTTTATTATAAAGGATTTCGCATAAGATAGGCGGCTTTCGCAGTGATATTATAAAAATTCTTTCTTGTCCTTAAGGGACTTCGACAAGAAGCGGCAAGATTAAAGGCTCCATTTGTAGACGCCCTCTTAAATAACGGACAGCCTTTTCATAAATCTCGGCCTTCATCGCATTTAAATCGAGTTCTCTTTTATGGAAATAATCGTCTACAATTGCCGAAGTTAATTTGGCAACTTCTCTTCGTAAAGGCTGAGTTTCTTTTAAATATGCAAGGCCTTTGATCTCAATTTCTGGTCCAGCAAGAAGGAGTTTTCTCTTTTTCGAAAGAGTAAGACCAATCAAAATGACTCCTCCTGCTAGTTTTTCACGGTCCTGAATCACCTCTTTCCCCACATCACCTACACCTGTTCCGTCAATGAGTAAGTTTCCGTGCGGAATCCCTTCGTCCATAGTTCTTAAACCAGTGCGGTCAAAAATTGCTGTGATTCCATCATCTAAAATGCAAATGTTACGATGCGTAAGACCAATACCCATGGAAGAAACGATGCGGGCATTTGCTAAAAGGTCTTTATAAAAGCCTTTTACAGGTAAGAAATACTCAGGACGAAGTAAGGCAGCCATCATCTTCAAATCTTCTTCGCTTGCGTGCATTTTAAGAAGCTCTTTTTTGGATAAAGAAATAACCTTTACCCCGCTTCGATAAAGCTCATCAAGAGCATCGGTAGCTTCAATCTCGGTATTATCATTTCCCGGGCAAGCCATGATGAAAGTATCGCTTTCCTTTAAATAGCATTTATGTGTTTCATTTGTGCCTGCGGCAAGAAGCGCGATTTTTCCATAAAGCTCTCTTCCTGCACCTAAAATAAGAACAATAATATCTTGTTCTCTTAAACGGTTTAAATCTTCGTATGGAGCATAGTTTTCTTTTGGAATCATTAACTGATTCACACTTTGCGCCGCCTTTAAGATAGAAGAGGTTTCTTCATCATAAGGAATAATCTTTTTCTTGGTATCTTTGGCAATACGGATTACCTCATCAATATTGAAGAAATTTGAGGAGAAAAGAGCACAAAAAGTTCTCCCCGGAGCATCTTTTACCGCGACATCAATATGAGGCGCTAAGCGATGTTTTGGAGCAGTGTAACCAGGCTTTTCGGCGTAACTAGATTCGGAAAGTAAAACGAGTGTTTTCTTTTCGGCTAAACGCGCAATCGCGTTGATGTCATGCAAGTAATTAGGATCTGCGGAGTTTTCCACAACAAAATCACCTGTAAAAACAACGTGTCCTAAACTTGTTTCAATTGCCATTCCACTACTTCTTGCAATTGAATGCGCGGTTTGGAAGAAATGAATCATTCTTCCGGCGACAACAAAGTTACTAGTAGGAGCAACCGGATGCTCCTCAAAAACAAGATGGTCTTTCTTTACCGAGCGCGCAAAAAGATGGAGCATCGCTAAGGTAACATCCGAGCCATAAATTGGTGCAGGTGCACTTTCATAAATATAAACAAGCGCGCCAAGCTCATCATCATGCCCATGCAGCAAAAAATAGCCCTTAATACGGTCTTTATGTTCTTTTAAATAAGTTAAATCAGGGATAACAAAATCAACTCCTGGCATTGTTTTGTCGGGGTAGCGCATCCCGCATCCAACCACAAACAAATCACCATTAATATCGACTACATAGCAGTCTTTCCCTGATTCATCTAGTCCTCCTAGAGCAAAAATATGGATCACATCTTCCATTCTTTTTCCTCCTTAAAAGCATGATAACGCATCAAGGTTTTTCCATCTTCTAACCTCTGTAAACGGATCTTCCATCCCTCTTCTAGTACCATGTAAGTGGGAACGTGATTTTCTTTTGGAAAGCCAAGAGAGCCTGGATTTAAAAAGAGTCCTTCCTTTGTTTCATCGATGCAGTAAAGATGAGTATGACCAAACAAATAGGCATCATATTTTTTGGAAGATAAGGCAAAAAGAGATTCTTCATGGCCATGGAATAAAGCAATCTTTTTCTTTTCGTAAGTTAATTCTCTTAAAATTGGTAAATCAAAAGGAATTTGATCTTCGTTACGGTCGCAGTTCCCTCTTACCGAGAAGAAATTTCCTTTCTCATAAAGCGCTTTTAACTCTTGACGGACAAAATCTTCATCGCGGTCCTCTGGGATTCCGTTTCTTGGCCCATAATAGACAAGATCTCCTCCCATTAAAATCCAGTCTGGTTTTTCTTCCTCAATTCTCTTTAAGAAACTTTTCAAACGTTCTCTTCGACCATGTAAATCGCTAGCAAAGAGTACTTTTCCTTTTAAATCCATAAAAACTTCCTCACTTTCTTTATTATATAAAGAGAAACTTCGTGTGGCGATTAAGGGAATCGCGGTAGAAGCAAGATTTTCTAAAAGAACATCTCCTTTTCTAACAGGCGCTTTAACAACAATTTCATTAATCTGCTTCATCGCCTCAAACATTTTATCTTTTGGAATTGGTTTAGCACTTTTTACGGGCAAATAAGGCAGTTTTGCACCGATAATTCGCACAGTAGAAGATAACGCTCTTTCTGGATGAGTGGCCTCAGCTTTGCCGTAAATCTCTCCTCTTTTACAAAAATTCCCTGTTACTTTATCTCCTTCTACATGAAGCAGACACCCTCTAGGACAAGAGATACAAACAAACTCTTTCATCCTTCTCTCCTTTGATAAGAAACTTCTAATACGCCCTCTTTTCCTTTTAGCAAAGAGAAAGGAACTTTTTCTTTTTCCATTTCACTTGGTAATAAAAAGGGACGATTTACTTTATGAATGATTTCACCATTTAAGCGGTAGAGGACTGTTCCTGCTCCTTCGACATTTTTTACGCGGAAAAGAAAGGAAAGAGATTCTTCTTCTTGATCAAGTCTTAAATAAGATGGAAGAAGATAGCTAATGCCTTCTCCTGCTCGTACTTCAATCTTCTTTTTAGAAGGCAAATATTCGTTATTGGCGTATCTTGCTGCCCATTTCCCTGCGGAAATGCCCTCTTCCGCTACATGATCCACTAAATCATGAACATGAAGAGCGTTTCCAGCGGCAAAAAAGCCTTCTAATTCCGTCATATTATGTTCATCCACGGCGCTACCTCTTGCCCCGTTTCTTCTAATTTGAAGAAGATCATAAAGCTGGTTATTAGGAATAAGACCTACCGATAAGATTAAAGCGTCGCATTCCACCACTTTTTCTGTGTTAGGAATAATCTCTTTCTTCTCATTTACCTTGGATAACTCGATACCTTCTAAACGATTCGTTCCAAAAACCTTACTCACAGTGGTAGATAAATATAAGGGAATGGAGAAATCGTCTAAACACTGCACAATATTTCTTCTTAAGCCATTCGAATATGGGCAAATTTCCGCAACACCAAGCACTTTTGCGCCTTCTAAGGTTAAGCGTCTTGCCATAATTAAACCAATATCGCCTGACCCCAAAATAAAGCACCTTTTTCCTGGTAATAAACCGTAATAATTAAGATACTGCTGGGCTTGACCTGCTGTTAACACCCCAGCAATTCTAGCGCCTGGCAAAGCGATCGCACCCGCGCTTCTTTCATAAGATCCTGCCGCTAAAATAACCGATTTAAACTGCACTTCATGAAAACCTTCTTTATCAATAAAAGTGGCAGTTTTATCTTTTGTTAAAGAAAGAATGCTCGCCCCAAAACGGAGATCAAATCCTTCTTCTAATGCTTCTTTTGCTAGGCGTTCTGCAAATTCTGGTCCCGTTAATTCTTCTTTATAAAAAGATAAACCAAAACCGCTATGAATACACTGGTTTAGGATTCCTCCTAAACTATCCCCTTTTTCCAAAACAAGAACAGATTTTGCTCCTTCTTTTTTGGCAGAATAAGCACTTGCTAGTCCAGCCGCGCCTGCACCAACAATCAACACATCAACCTTCATGATGAGTCCCCTTTGCCACTTGATATGGTGCAATATAGGAACCAATTCCGCTATAAAGCACCTCGCTTGGTGAGATATGAAGATGTTCTGCTAAAAGCTGAACAACCTTAACTTGGCAAAAGCCTCCTTGGCACTTGCCAAAGCCTGCTCTTGTTCTCTTCTTTACCGCTTTTACTGTTTGACAAGGAATAGAACGAGAGAGAACATCAAGAATTTCTCCCTTACTTACCTTTTCACAAGCGCAAACCATCTCGCCATATTCTGGATGCAAAGACAAAAAAGTATCGCGGGCATCTTTCTCCATTTTTAAAGGATGGACGTAGGGACGAATTTTCGGATTCCAGTTCTCTTTTTCTTTTAAAGAAAGACGCTTATTTAGGAAATGACGAATCGCGTATTCGGCAATCGCGGGAGAAGAGATAAGTCCTGGGGATTCTATCCCAGCAAGATGAATCATTCCGGGATAATTTTTTTCTTCTTCCACAATAAAGTCGCCTGTAGAAGGCACCGCTCTTAAACCAGCATAAGTGCGGATAGCTTCGGCAAAAGGAAGAGACGGAATAAGACGCATCGCGTCCATTTTTGCTTTCCGTAAGGATTCCGCATCAGTTGTAAAATCTTCCTTATCATCGATAAAATCAGAAGTAGGGCCTACCAAATAGTTCCCAGATGTTGTGGGAGTCACTACCGTTCCTTTTCCTTTGCTAGAAGGAAGAGGGAATAAAACGTGATTCACAAAATGATCATCAAAATGATCTAAAACGTAATAGACCCCTTTCCGCGGGCGAATCGACCAAGAAGGAGGAGTTAAAAGAGCAGCAATATCATCCGCACGTAGCCCTGCGGCGTTCACCACGCACTTAGCCTCATACTCCCCTTTGCTTGTTTTGACCTTATAAATATCTCTTTCATAAGATAAAGCAATCACGGCTTCATCTAAGTGCAGTTCTACCCCGTTATCGACAGCGTTTTCTGCAGCATGAACTACCATCAAAAAAGGATTAATGATGCCTCCTGTTGGGCAAAGTAAAGCGCAGCATGCCTCTTTTGATATGCGCGGTTCTAAAGAAAAAAGTTCCTCTTTATCTAAAAGTTTAGCAGGCACTCCGTTCAACCTAGCGCGATTTTTTAACCCTAGAAGTTTTTGATAATCATCTTCTGAATAACCAATTGTTAAAGTACCAATTTGTTTATAAGGAATATCTAAATCCGAAGCAATCTTCTGAATCATTTGATTCCCAATTACGTTAAATAAAGCCTTCTTAGTACCAGGAAGAGGATCGTAGCCAGAATGGCATATGGCAGAGTTTGCCATAGAAGTCACATCTCCTACGTCTAAATTCTTCTCTAAAAGAAGAAATTTGCCCTCGTAACGGCTTAAAGCACGGGCGAGAAATGAGCCGACAGCGCCAGCTCCAATAATCACTACATCAAACATTATTTACATCATAAAAGAAAGATTGCTTCTTCTCAATGAAAGGAAAATTCTTTTTTAAAAAGAAAGAGAAGAAAGAAGATTTGCAGAGATTTAGAAAAGAGGAATCTTTTCTTCTCCTAAAAGGCAATGGATTCCTGATAAAAGATTGCTCGCTCTTTGATAAGGAGTTTCCTTTAATAACTTTAAATTCCAAGAATCTAAGTAATTCCCCCTTCCTTTTTGTAATTTTTCTAGCAAAGAGAGAAAATCTTCTACATTTTCCGCATATTTTTCTTCAAAAGCAAAAGCTAAACTTTTCTTTTCATGCATCTTGCAGTTTGGCGCATCATATAAGGCATGCTCTAAATTAATAGAGAAATAACATAAGTAATGAGGAATTTTTACTCTTTCAAGCCATAAAGTTCTGCCCTCTACAAGAAACAAAAGATTATCCGCTTTCCGTTTTCTTGATTGATATAAGCCTGCTGCCTCTTCTACATATACCATCTTCTTTTCTGGCAAGTAGGTTTGCCGCGACACTTCTTCGCTTTGCACGTAACTTTCCTCTTTTGCAAAGCAGGCATCTAAATCGGTCAACTCTAAGATAGCATCAAGATCTTTTGCCTTTAACTTCATCATCGACAAGAAGGAGGAGACTTCTTTTTTTATCGCGTCTCTCGTCGAGACACTTTTCGCAGAACCTTTTGCGGTTAAATCACCATTTGCGGCGTGAAAAAAGATTCTTCTCTCATCAGAAAGAGAAGAAAAATAATGGCAGATAGGGGCCTCTAAAGTGGTCTTATCTGTCACGCCTTCCACCAAAAACAAAATCGCACCCATATTACGAATTCTCTCTCCCTGCTTTTTTAATCTTGCGCATAAAAGAAGGAATATCTTCTCCTGGATATTTCTTTCGTAAAGCGAGAGAACGAAGATATACATCACGTAAATTTTCTTCTTCCTTTAAAGAAATTTCAAAGAAACGCCCTTTCACAAGTAAAGAAGCAAAACGCGCGTGATGATGCGGTAAGGTCTCTAACGTTCTTAAATTGTGTGAAGTAAAAAGCAAACTGCCTTTCCCTCTTTCATATAAAGCGCGCATCATCTCACCATATAAGTACTCAAAAATCCCGGAATCCACCTCATCTAAAATGACCCATTCTAAAGGAGAAGATAAATAAGAAGAGACACTCATAAACAAAGAAAGAAGTTTCCGTATTCCCTTCGATTCCTGCTCATAAGGTAGATTTTCTTCTCCTTTATGAAGGAGCAACAAAAGAGAATCATCTTTTATCTCAGAAATCACTTGATATGGAACAGCAAGAAGCGAAGACATTGCCTCCAAAGCGGCAGTTAATCTTGGTAAATAAGAAAGTAGTTCTTCTTTTTTAACCTTCTCTCCTTTTTCTAATAAAGAGGCAAAAGAGGAATTATCATCGGGATAAAAAGAAATATGATTTGTCAAAACATCCACGAATAAGGTGGCTTTTTCCTCGTCTATCTTGGTAAGTTTACTTCTTTTTCCTTCATAAATAGGGCTTTTCGGACAAAGTAATTCTTTCTTATTTCCATCATAAGAGGAATAGGAAAGGCGTTCATAACCTGCGATATTTTTCTTTTTTTCTTTAAAAATCGTCAGTTCATAACGTAAAAAACCAAGAGGAACTTCCTCTTCTAATAACAAAGTGTCTAAACATATTTTCGCTTCCTTCTCCCCTTCAAAGATGTAGTTACGATAGGAAGAGAAATTTGCTTTATCGCAAAAGAAGGAATGCAAAATGCGAAGGGAAGTAAGCAGAGCAGATTTCCCCGATCCGTTATATCCATATATTCCAAAAAAGGATGGAATTGACGCATCAAAAGTATGCTTTTTTGCTCTTTTTCTTTCTCCAAAATCAAAAGTCGCTTCATCAAGTCCAAAAAGATGAAACACCTCAAGTTTAGAAGGTCTTAAATATCTAGCCATGCCCTAGTATAGCAAGAAAAAAGGAGGTTGCCCTCCTTTCCCTTAATGACGATTTCCGTTACGAGGATTTCGTGAATGATAATTCTCTTTTTTAGAACTCCGATCGCGGTTTCTCTCACTAGAAGGACGCTCAGTCTTTTCTGTGTATCCTTCTGGCTTTTCTAAGAATTCGCGGTGAGAAAGTTTAATCTTTCCTTTCTCGTCTAGACCAATGACGACAACTTTCATCTTATCGCCAACGTGGCAGTATTTTGTTGCATCATCGATATATTCCCAAGCAAGACGCGAAACGTGGCATAGCCCGTCTGTGTCTCCGAATAAGTTCACGAAGGCGCCATACTCTTCCACGCGGTTAATCGTGCCTTCAAAGATTTCCCCAACCTTTGCTTCACGCACAATATCATCAATCATGCCTTTTGCTTTCTCAATCATGGCTTTATCGGTGTGATAGATGGTAATTTTGCCGTCGTCTTCGACATCAATTTTTACCTGACCGCACTTAGCAATAATGTCGTTAATTACCTTGCCACCCGTTCCAATGACATCGCGAATCTTATCAGGATCAATCGAGAAGGTAACCATCTTAGGAGCATAGACAGATACCTCTTTTCTAGGTTCAGCAATCGCTCCTTTCATGACTTCACGAATTTCAGCTCTAGCCTTATTTGCCTGGGCTAAGGCTTTGGATAAGACTTCTCTTGTGACGCCATGAATCTTGATATCCATCTGCAAGGCAGTGATACCCTTCTCAGTTCCAGCGCACTTAAAGTCCATATCACCAAAGTGGTCTTCTAAACCCTGAATATCGGTAAGAATGGTGTAAGGATGTTCCTCATCAAGAGGGCCGCTAGAAATTAAGCCCATAGCAATGCCGGATACAATCCCCTTAATAGGAACGCCTGCCGCCATTAACGATAAGCAAGAAGCGCAGATAGAAGCTTGAGAAGAAGAACCGTTACTTTCTACAACATCAGACACGCAGCGAATGGTGTACGGGAACTCTTCTAAGGAAGGAAGGACGTAAGAAAGAGCTCTCTCACCAAGCTTGCCGTGCCCGACCTCTCTTCTTCCTACAGAACCCATTCTGCCAACTTCCCCGACTGAATAAGGAGGGAAATTATAGTGATGGAAGAAGTGACGTTCTGTTTCTGTTGTGATGTTATCGATAATTTGCACATCGGATAAAGGCCCAAGCGTGGTGGTGGAAATTACCTGCGTTTGTCCTCTTGTAAACATGGCTGAGCCGTGCGCGCGAGGAAGTAAATCAATCTGAGCATCTAAAGGACGGATTTCATCCACTTTTCTGCCATCAGGACGGATTTTTTCTTCGGTAATAAGACGGCGTACTTCATCCGCAACCATCTTCTCTAAGATGTCATTTACCATGCGCATGCACTTAATATGATCTTTTTCCGATGGATAACTTCTCGTATCGTAATCATCGATGATTTCTTTCTTTAAAGCATCGATAGCGTCTTGTCTTTCAAGTTTATCAAAGATTGAAATTGCCTTGACCATTCTCTCTTTGATACGGGAGTTAATGTCCTCTTCAATCGCCTTGTCAGGGGCGTAAAGAGTCACTTCTCTCTTCTTCTTTCCTACTTCCGCGATAATCTGCTCTTGGAAGCTGCAAAGTTCTTTAATCGCTTCAAAGCCGAACATAATGGCATCTAACATTTCTTCTTCTGGAACTTCTCTTGCTCCCGCTTCTACCATCATGATAGCGTCTTTGGTGCCCGCAACTGCTAAATCAATATCACTTCTTTTTCTCTCCTCATCACTAGGATCGATGATGAGTTTCCCATCTACTCTTCCAACATAGACTCCTGCGACTGGTCCATCAAAGGGAATGTCGGAGATACCAAGCGCTAAAGAGCTACCAAACATGCCCGTCATTTCAGGAGTGTTATCGTAGTCGACTGACATGACAGTGTTCACAATTTGCACTTCATTACGGAAGCCTTCTGGGAACAAAGGACGAATCGGACGGTCAATTAAACGCGCGGATAAGGTTGCGTGCTCTGTAGGTCTTCCTTCTCTTCTTAAAAAGCTTTGAGGAATTCTGCCTACCGCATATTCTTTTTCTACAAATTCCACCGTTAAGGGGAAGAAATCACCATCTTTTGGTTGGTCGGAGCAGCAAACTGTCGAAAGTACAACCGTGTCCCCGAAACGGACAAAGGCTGCACCATCCGCTTGTTTTGCGATTTCGCCAAGTTCTACTTGTAACTTTCTTCCTGCGAAATCGAATGTGTAAACTTTCTTCATTTCTTTTTCTATTTCCTTTATCTTTAACGGAAGGATTTTACCACTCTCTATTTCATTAGGGAAAGAAAGGAAACAAAAAACTGCCCCTTTCGAGGCAGTGAGTTCCCTTTCTTATTACTTACGTAAACCTAAGGAAGCAATAAGCGCTTCATAAGCATCGCGGTCCGTCTTCATAAGGTAGCTAAGAAGGCTACGTCTTTTTCCTACAAGAATTAGTAAGGAACGACGGGCACAAGCATCTTGCTTATTGGCTTTTAAGTGCGCGGTTAACTCTTCAATTCTTTTGGTAAGAAGAGCAACTTGGACAGAAGCACTACCTGTATCGGTTGCGCTTGTGCCATATTTCTTAATGATCGCGCTCTTTTCGTCTTTCTTTAACGCCATACTCTTTTTCTCCTTTCTCTATTTTTTCGGCTTTCCCTCTTGTTATGTCAAGGAGAGTGGCAATAACAAGGAGAAGTCGCGGGAAAAAGTATAAGGAAAGAGGATACAAAAAGAAAGAAGAAATTAAAAAACAGGAATCTTTTCCGCAGGAATCATTGTCTTACCGGCATCAGTTATGGAGAAAGAGTAGGTTGTTTTCTCATAAGAGGTTGAAGAAATCTCTCTTTCATAAGAGAAAGATACCTCTACTCCATCTTCTGTTAAAAAGAGAGAAGTTTCTTGAAGATTGCCACTTGGTAAACTTCTTACAAAGAATAAAGCAAAAGCATTTGCCGCTTCTTCTGTGAAGTGATATTCCCCATTTTCTCCTTCCTTTACTAAGGCAAAAGCGTCCACATACATCGCATCGGTAAGAGAATAATCCCCAAAATAAGAAGTAGTAATAACAGGATCTTCTTCTCCTTTCTTATCATAGAAACGGTAGGAAAGAGAAGAAGTTTCTTCCATATAATGAATAGAAGTTACCTCATTTTGAACGCTTTCCGTATAGGCTTTAGAGACGCTTTCCCAGTAAGAAGAATATGTTGTTACCTCTTCACTGGAAAGAAGGTTATTTTCATAAACTTCCCGCGTGAAAGAACCGGTAAAGGTAACGTTTGTCTCCTCCATAAAATGCTCCGAGAAATATTCTTGGGCAAGGTTACTTACTGGAGAAAAAGAAATCACAAGCTCAATATAACCAATGACATAAGAATCACAGTCGATTTGAATCGTGCCAATACTCGTAGAGATACTCGCATCTGCGTGCGTAGGATCTTCTGTGTTCTCTACTAGATACCCCCTTTCTTCTAAAAGCGATAAATAGGAAGAAAATACCGTGTCAGTATCTTCCCTTCTTCTTAAGTCAAAAGAAAGGAAGAAAGTATCATCACTAGAAGAATAACTTCCCGAAATCTCGTTCATATAAGAAAGAAGCGAATAGGGATAAGGAAGATAGTCTAAATTCCCGCGGAAGTAGTCATTTAAATCGCTAAAGAGAGCCTCATCATACTCTTCCCAAGAAGAAGGAAGATCATAGGCAGGGACATCCTCTAAATGGTAACGAGGGGTGATTTGTCCTATATTCGTAAAGCGAATGGTGACCTCTCCTTCATAAAGCACATCAGGAGTAAAAGTAAGCGAGATAGCAGAAGGAGAATCAATAGTTAAGGTCAAAGTATTCGGTTTTACTTGGAGAAGAGGGCCTTCGCTAGTAGAAGCGGGGGTAGAAAAATGTTCTGCTAAATAAGAAGTGGCTTCTTCTACAAGAGTAAAAGAGGTCGATGAAAGAGGCTGAAATAAGGCAGGATTTAAGTCAAAGGGAGAAGAGTAAGAAGCAATCGTGCCAAGAAAGTCGCTTTCATTTACTTGCACTTTATCATCAATTACTTCAAAAGGTCTTAAATGCTCCTCATCTACTTTTACTAAACCTTCAATTCTTGTCACTTCCCCTTTCATTTTTCCTTCTAAATAAAGGGAATTTGCAGTGATTTCACCATAATAACTCTCGCGGTCTGTGAGCACTTCAAAAGCGTAATTCCCCTCTTGAAGAGCAGAAATGATCTCTTTTAAAGCGGTATGTTCCTCTTTTTCTTCATAAGCAGTTAATTCGTGATAAGAAGCCTCTTGCTCACTGACAAGTGACATAGAAAAAGACCAGCGATATGAAGTGCTCTCCTCTAGAGGAATAAATTCCACTCTTTCTAACTCCTCTTCCCCAATAAAGCAAATGCCTTGAATGAATTTTTGATCATCCAGCATAAAATAGGATGGATAGGAATTATCTGCTTCCGAAAAGTAAACTTGATAACCATCTTCTCTTTCCTCAAAATCAGAAGCGGATAAAGAAGCAAAAGGATTCGCAAATAAGGTGTCAAAAGGAAGAATTTGATTATTCTCATCTACGTAATATTCGTTTCTCACCAAAACATTTTCGTAAGAAAGGTAAGGCGCTAAAGCATCACCGTTTTCGTCTTTTTCCGCCCGAATAATGTCTTTTCCACCATCATAAACATAATAAGTAGAAGGAGAAATATAGCCTCTAGGAGTAGAAGTAGTCTTTCCAAGAGAAACTCCGTCCATATAAGTTTCTTCTTCATAGCTTCCAAGAAATGCAAAGCCTTCTTTCGCGGTAAGACGCTCTAAAGCTTCTTCGATAGAAAAGCGCGAATGCGTAATAGAAGAGGAGGAAGAGGAAGAAGCGACAGAAGAGGAAGAAATAGAAGAAATACCATCCCCTCCGCAGCCTACTAATACAAAACAGCAAACAACAAGCGGCAATAATTTTCCCTTCATAAACTAACTCCTAACAAAAGAATTATAAAAGAAATAGAGATAGCACTAAAAGAAAAGTGATTAAAATAACTTTATGAAATCGAAATACGGATTCTATAAAGCCGCAACAGGATGCTTCTATACCCATATTGCGGATATTGAAAAGAATAAAGAAGAAACTATTTCTCTTATTCAAAAAGCGGTAAAAGAAGAGGTACAAATCCTTCTTTTTCCTGAACTTTCTCTTACTGGATATACCGCGCAAGATTTGCTTCTTTCTTCCTCTTTAGCAGAAGAGTCTTTCAAAGCAGCAAAAGAGATTGCCTCTTATGTTCCTGATTCGATGCTCGTTTTTATTGGGTTGCCGCTTCGCCTAAATAGCAGGGTTTATAATGTCGCAGCAGCTTTAAATAATGGCAAAATCGTAGGCATTGTTCCCAAAACTTACTTGCCAAATTCTGGTGAGTTTTATGAGAGAAGATATTTTTCTTCCTCGTTAGAAAGCGAAGAAAAAGAAGTTCTAATAGAGGAAGAAGTGATTCCTTTTGGCACGGATTTAATCTTCTCTTTCGGGGAATGCAAAGTAGCTTGCGAAATATGCGAAGATTTATGGGCAATTAATCCTCCCAGTAATGATTACTGCTTGCTTGGGGCAAACTGCATTGTAAATTTATCCGCTTCTAACGATTTAATCGGGAAAAAAGAGTATCGACGCGAACTCGTAAAGATGCAATCTGCCAAAAATTATTGTGCATATCTTTACTCTTCTAGTGGAGAAGGAGAATCTTCGCAAGATTTACTTTTCTCTTCTCATCAGCTTTTTTATGTAGAAGGAACTCCTATATTTGATTTAGAAGAAACAGGGCTTCATATCGGTGTATTTGACGCCGAACGGATTGAAAATGACCGCATAAAAGCAAAAAGTATTTTCTCTTTAGCGAGCAAAAAGTCACCTCGAATCATTTCTTTAGCATCAAGTAAGGTGCTCGATCTATTGCCAGAGCAAGTAGATGCTCACCCTTTCTATCTCAAAAAGGAAGAAGAAAGAGAAAAACGTTCTTTAGAAATTTTTGATTATCAAGTACGGGCTTTAAAAACTCGTTTCCAAAATACAGGATTTCAAAACGCAGTCATTGGAGTCTCAGGAGGATTGGACAGCACTTTAGCGCTTCTAGTTCTTTCGGAAGCTTTTCAGCGCTTATCTCTGCCAAAAGAAAACATTTTTGCCTATTCTTTGCCTTCTTTTGCAACAAGTAAGAGAACCTTCTCTTCCAGTAAAAAACTTTGTTCTCTTCTTTCTACGAGTTTTATAGAGATTTCCATCAAAAAACAATTGGAGGAACACTTAAAAGATATTCATCATCCTTTCGATGTCTATGATGTCACCTATGAAAATGCCCAGGCCAGAATTAGAACAATGATTTTGCTTGATGAAGCCAATAGCAAACACGCTTTAATGATAGGAACATCAGATTTAAGCGAAGCGGTTTTAGGTTTTTCTACTTATAACGGCGATCATATGTCAAATTATGGGGTGAATATTTCTGTTCCTAAGACTTTAGTGAGAACCATCATCAAGGACATCGCCAAAACGCGTGATGATTTAAAAGAAGTGCTGAAAGAGATTACTGCTACCCCGATCTCTCCTGAACTTATTCCAGGCAAAAAAGATGAAGTTTCGCAAAAAACGGAAGAAATTTTAGGAAGTTACGAATTACATGATTTCTTTCTCTATCACTTTTTACGAAATGGTTTCTCCAAAGAAAAGATCTTTGCCTTAGCAAAAATCGCTTTTCCAGACAAAAAGGAAGAAGAGATAAGAAACACGCTTGATCTCTTCTTTACACGTTTCTTTCAAAACCAGTTCAAAAGAAGCTGTCTCCCTGATGGTGTGAAAATAGGTTCGGTAGCAATCTCTCCACGCGGCGACCTTCGTCTTTCAAGTGATATCGCTTCCTTCAATACTCTTAATCCTGCAGCAAAAAAGAAATAAACTTGCAATAAGGCCTTCTTTCTTTGCATTTTAAAATCTCTGCAAAAGTCCCTCCAAATAAAAAAGACCTGGGTTTTCCCGGGTCTTTTAGGAAACACGCTCTTTAATAAGAACTTCCTGGTAAAGTAGATAAATCAATACGATCAACAGGTGTTAAAGTATAAGAATCGTAATCAAATGTTACTTCTAATGTGGAAGAGTTCACGACAGTGATAGATTTAAGTTCTGCTCCATAATACTCATTTACTTGAAGATCAGAAATTGTGAAAGCAAGCGTTGTCTCATCGAAGCTATAAGAGAAGGTTGCCTCATCTTCATACTCTAAAGAAGAAGACCAATAATCATATTCCCCAAAGCGGTAAGAACCAGTTCCGTCCGCATTAAAGTTCATAGCAATAGCATTGTTATAACTATCATCAAAGAACATCGTCTTTGTGGTAATCATATTATAGACGTCCTCATAATTTGGCTTCTCTAAGACACTTAAGGTAATCGAAGCAGTGATATTTTCATCTACCTTCGATTTAGCGTTTAAAGTTACTTCTCCTAACGCTTCACCTTTAACGCGGTACATTTTTGCTTCCGCATCATAGGTAATCGAGGCGCTTCCAGTGCTTTCTTCTGCAACACTAATTTCTACTTCTTGATTTGCGAAAGACGGGGTGACACTAGCAGTTAAAGTCACCTCTTCCCCAAGAAACACATTCGAACTAGAAAGAGAAAGGTTAATAGAAGTGGGCTTAGCAGGAACTACATGAAGAACAACTTCTTTGATATCGCCTGCTCCATTATCAAACTGTAAGGTTACATCGCCTTCTTTGATAAGCTGTAAGGTTGTTTCGCCTGCTTCATTGACGGCAAAGAAACCTTCTTCTTTCGCGCCGATTAGTTGAGGAAGCATTAAGAAGGAATTCTCATCGTGGCTCTTGAACTGGAAGGATAAGGTGCTACCAATTTCAACTTCGTTATTAACAGCTTCGACAGCAGATATGCTACCTTCTTGGGCGCCAAAAACACGTACATCGTAATCATGCATCGCATAATCACTAAGAGAGATACGGCTTGTAGAATAAGGGCGGTATCCTCTCTCAGCGCTAACCTCAATAGAAGAGAAAGAATCTGGTGTCGCATTAGGATTTAACTCTCCGCCTTCCACAAAATCACTTGCTAAATAAGTTTTTGCCGTGAAAGAAGCGCTTGTACAGAAGGATAAGCCGTCGAACTCTCCTATGAATTCATAATAGGTCGTATCACCGGTATAAGAATCCACTTCCGAAGCAGTAATGGTTGTGGTCCAACTATTACGGTCTTCGCTTAAAGTGCTTCTTGTTTGAATATTATCCCAAGACGAGAAGGCATTTGGGTTCTCAATAAAGCTACCCGAATAAGACTCAGGATCAAAAGCAGCAGAGATAATTTCGTCAAATAAATCATAGGTGCTCACAGCTAAATCAGCATCTTCAGGGCTAATTTCTGTTGTTAAGATGCCATCTGCATCCTCTGTAATAACCTTAAAAGATAAAGATTCATTTAAAGCGCCACTTGTAGCAGAAAGACTACTACCCGTTTTTTCATAAGTGTAAAGCTTATCTTCCGCTTCATTTTTCCCAATTTCTTGATAAAAAGGAAGAGCAGTTTGACTGCCGCCATAACCAGAAGTAGTGCCAGAAACGGTCAAAACTTCATCTTGATAAGCACGGATATGATAGTCATAACGCTCATCGCTTGAGGAAGAAGAATCTAAATGGATTTCTCCTTCTTTGAAGTAAGTTTCGCCTAGAGTTCTTTGCTTGAGAAGAAGTTCTCTTACAGCAGTAGGATCACCAGGAATTAAATCCTGCGTTACCTCTTTAGGAGCATCAAGTCCTTCTTCGCCAAGAGTGGCAACTTCTACTTGGAGTTCCACGTTATGATTGGGCATGGTAAAAGAGTAAACACCATTATTTCCTGTTAACTCTTTATCATCAATTTTTACGGTGCGGATGGCGTAGCGGCTCGATTCAGGGGTTACTTTGAAACTTACCTCTGTCCCGCCTTCATATACGTAGCCATCACCAATAGGCTCTGTAACAACCTCAATTGTGGCATGTTCTACACTAGGAAGAGTGAGCTCATAAGTCCGCATTACTTCAGTAGAAATAGAAGAATTTGCACTAGAAGAAGTATCGGAAGAGGAAGGTGAGGAAGAAATCGATTCACTACTAATTCCATTTCCTCCACAACTAGCAAGGACAAGCATTGCCCCGCTTAAAACAAGTAAACTTGGAATTTTTTTCATAAGATTCCTTTCATTAACAGCAGCGCATTTTAAACTTTTATAAAGAAAATAGAAAGAAAAAGAAGGGCAGCCCCTTCTTATTCTATTTTTGGATTTTCTTTTTCTTCTATCTGATTAGAGGGAGAAGGCGATACATTTCTTTGTACTTTTGCCCAGCCTGCATTTGTGAAAATACCAGCAATAACGCAGAAGCCATAGAACACCATAAATAAGGAAGAGAGGAACGCACCTCTTTTTAGTCCTTTAATATGCTTGATACCAAGTTTCTTTTTCACTAAGAAAATCGCTAAGAAAGTTTGTAAAGTGTATAAAATCAAGAAGGAGGCAACAACAACTCCTGCCATCAGCGCTAAAGAAAGTAGCGCTTCTTGACTTGCTAGAGCTGCGCTTGCCGCATCACTGCCAAGCCAAGGCAATACTTGTCCTGCAAACTCACCAAATCCGTTCATCATATGACAAATTGCATAAGCAATATAGTAAAGCGGATACCAAAGGAAACAGATTACATCAAGCGGGACAAAGAATAACTGCACAAATAAGTCGATATTGCTCCACTTTCCTGAGACAAAGAAGTGTCCAAAAAGCTTATAACCATGACGCCAGAAAACGCGGTTAATACCATTTCCCATTCTCGATAATCTAGCGTAAGTATCTTTTGCACTACTTGGTTGGTCTTCATAGACGATAGCATCCGCGACATAGTGAATGCGGCGGTTTTCTACCAAACGCTTAATAGAAAACTCAGTATCATCACTGCGAGAATAAGCGTCATACCCCCCAACTTCGCGTAAAACTTTCGTAGAAATCATCATCCCTGCGCCAGTGAGAATTGAGTCGAGATGAAAGCGTTCCCGGAAGTTACAAGCAATTCTGCCATCACGAATATAGTAGGCAGCAGAAACTGCTGTCCAGGTGTTTTGTGTAGCGTTGGTAGAGGCTTCAAAAGGACGTGCAATCTCTACTCCGCTCTGGAAGGCGTCATTCATCGCGTGTAAATAATTTTTATCAGGAATATTGTCAGCATCAAATTTAATCGCAAAGTCATAGCCAAGCTCTTCCTTCATCACGTGACGGAACAAAAAATCGGTAGGATAACCTGCTGTTTTTTGTTCGGGGTTATTCAAAATAAGAACTTTCGCTCCTGCTTTTTCAGCAAGCTCAGCAGTTTTGTCGGTGCAGTTATGTGCACACACAAAAATGTCATATCGATCACGTGGGTAATCTAGAGTAGAAAACATCTTTTCAATGGTGGAAGTGATGACATCTGCCTCATTATGTCCTGGAATACAAATCGCAATCTTTGCGAGTTTATCTGACTTTTTAAAATGTTTCTCCTTCAAAAAGAAGAAGAGAATCATGACGATTTGGAAGAGAAAAGTTACAGAAGTAAGGACAATAGCGATATAGTTGATGATTTCAAAGATATACCAAACAATTTGTGATGCAGACATAAAACCCTTTCTTAAGGCGAAAGGATTAAACCACGAGAAAGCGCTTCTAGCAATCGTCTTTGTAGCGCTTACAAATTCTTTTCGTGCGAAAAACCTCTATAATTCGCGCGCTACATGTAGGAGGTTTTTCCATGAAGATTAAAAATATCGCCATCATTGCTCACGTTGACCATGGAAAAACGACCTTGGTGAACTCTCTTTTAGCCTCTTCTGGTACCTTCCGGGAAAATGAAGCGGTTCAAGACAGAATGCTTGATAGTAATGCGATTGAGCGCGAAAGAGGCATTACCATTTTAGCAAAGACGACTTCCATCCATTATAAAGGGGCTAAGATTAACATTGTCGACACTCCGGGACACGCAGATTTTGGTGGAGAAGTAGAAAGAATTATGCGGATGGTAGATGGCTGTCTTCTTTTGGTAGATGCCTATGAAGGCACTATGCCCCAAACGCGTTTTGTCTTAAAACAAGCTTTAGAAAATAGAATTAAGCCGATTGTTGTCATTAATAAAGTAGATCGTCCTCATGCTGACGTAAAAAAGGCAGTAGATGAAGTGCTCGATTTATTTATTGAACTAGGTGCCGATGATGCCCAACTTGATTTCCCAGTATGCTACGTTTCTGCTTTGAATAATACATCTTCTTTATCGCCAAAAATCGAAGACCAAAAGCCAGGAATGACTCCTTTATTAGATTTAATTTTAAATGAAATTCCTGATCCTGAATGTAGCGAAGGACCTTTCCAGTGGCAGGCCGCTCTTTTAGACTATAACGATTTTGTTGGAAGAATCGGTATTGGAACAATCCGCCGCGGACGCGTTAAGCTAGGTGACACTTTGACGGATGTTCGCCCTGATGGAAGCACCAAAAACTTCAAAGCAATGAAAATCTATACTTTCTACGGGATGAAACGTGAAGAAGTAAATGAGGCAGAACCAGGCGATATTATTGGCATTGCAGGCTTACCAGATATCGGGGTGAGCGACACTGTATGCGGAGATGGTTACATCTCTCCTCTTCCCCCTTTACGCGTGGATGAGCCAACTTTGCAAATGGAATTTGGTACAAACTCTTCTCCTTTAAGAGGGCAAGATGGCAAATTTGTTACAGCAAGACTCATCGAAGAACGTCTTTTTAAAGAAACACAAAAAGACGTTTCTCTTCGTTATCAAAGACTTGCAAATCGTGAAGCGTGGCTCGTCTCAGGAAGAGGAGAACTTCACTTAGGCGTCTTGATTGAAAATATGCGTCGAGAAGGCTATGAACTTGAAGTGAGTAAGCCGCAAGTAATTTTACGCGTAATTGACGGAGTGAAGTGTGAACCTTATGAAGATTTAAGAATTGATGTTCCCAATGAATTTGTTGGTGACATTATGACCACTCTTGGTGATCGAGGCGCGGAACTTCTTGATTTACAAGATGATGGAAATAATTCTACTTTAACCTATATTATTCCTTCCCGCGGCTTACTTGGCTTTGTGTCAAACTTCCTCACCATGACCAAGGGGTACGGTATTATTAATCATACCTTTAAGGAATACCGTCCTTTATACAGCAAAGAGGTAGGAGAAAGACAAATCGGCGTCTTAGTATCTACCGATAAAGGCATGGCAACAGCCTATGCCTTAGAAAAGGTAGAAGAACACGGAACCATGTTCATTACGCCTGGTGAAACTTGCTACGAAGGAATGATTGTAGGAGAACATCGTTATCCAAATGATTTAGCAGTCAACTGTACCATGTCGAAACCAATGACGAATGTCCGTAGCTCTACAAAAGATACAACGGTTGTCTTAAAGACTCCTCGTAAAATGACTCTAGAAGCATGTCTAGACTATATTAATCTTGATGAACTCGTTGAAATTACACCAAATGCGATTCGTATGCGGAAGAGAATCTTAGACACTTCAGAAAGAAAAAAATACGACGCCCATAAAAAGGCTGAAAAAAATAATTAAAGGAGGATATATTCCTCCTTTTCTTTTATAAAAAAAGAGACAGGGTAATTTACCCTGTCCCCTTCATTCAGTCGACGGAGATCGATTCTCCGTTCGGCACACTAGAAGGCAAAGGCGTAGCCGAATTGTCCTTCTTAGTAGTCCTATTATAAAAGCGCTTTCAATTTTGAAAAGATACTATTTTTTCAAAATCGCTGCCCCGAAGGAAGTAAGGGCGCCCACTAATCCACCAATAGCAGGTAAGATTGCGCCAGTCCCTAAGCCAAGAGACACGGAACTGACAGGAGTATTGAGGAGTTCCACCATATCTTTGATGTCTTGACTTAAAAATTCTGGAAGGCAGAAGAAGCCAATTCCCCCTACTAGTAAGGCAAGCCCTGCAACAAGTGCTAATACACGCGAAACGCCCTTCGCTTTCGTAAAACGAATCAGAAGAGACAGAATAAGTGCCAAAGCGCCTACTAAGAAGAGGATATAGAAAACCATCGCTGCAGTATTAGGCTCGCTGACGTTCACAGTGATGTGTTCATTACTCATTGTTTCACCAAAGATGAAACCAAACCCAGTCACTAAAGCGGAGCTATCTGTAGAAATCACCTCCCCGTTAAGCGGATTTAGTACGGAGTAATTTAACATGATGGCATCAGCGGCAGGCGCAGCAATTGCTAAAATGGAAGCAGCAATACCGATGATAAGAAGAAGCATGGCAAGAAGCGAAAAACTCTTTTTCTTTTTTGACATAAGAACCTCCAAATGCATTTATATATTATCGAAAAGAAAGGACTTTTGCAGAGAAAATCAAAAATTCCTACAAAAAAGAGGCCCGAAGGCCTCTTAACTTTAATTATGCGCGATTTGCTTTCTTTTTCCGATAGATGAAATAGACAGCTGCCCCGAGAGCACTAACTGCAAGTAAACTGATGCCAACAATAAGGGCAAGATCTTCACTTGTCATATCTCCGCTGAATGGCGCATAGCCAGCGGCGCTGCCTGTTCCCTCGATAAGATTCGAGAGATATTCATAGGATTGACCAATGGTCACGCCCTCAACAGTGTCTGGAGCGTTATAAAGTAAATCGTAGGCACCTTCACTTAAAGAAGCGACTGCGCTCTTAAGGCGTCCCCAAGCTTCCGCGTTATCTACCATCCAGCAAATATCGCCATCAAGACGTACTTCAGTTGCCCATAGATTCATCATTTCCATAGCGGTGCTGCGATCTGCAGATTCTTCTGCAGTCCACCAACCACCATCATTACCCCAAATGGTATATGTGGCAGCTTCCACTAACGCTGGATCAAGAGTTAAATTGTCAGTTTGGCCTTGGCCTACTTCGCCGCCTACTCCATTATTGAAAATAATGCGGTCTGCTTGATATTCAGCAGGAATAACTACCATCTTCACATATTCGTTATAGGCATACTCCATTGGTGTCATTTCCGCACCTGGCCAAGCAACAGGCATCGCACCAGAAGTGTTATTCCAAGCATAAGCGTGGGTATATGTGCCTTCGAAATAGACAATTAAATCCTCTCCTGCTGGAGAATAATCACCATAAATGTTAGTAGTCTCCTCCACTACAACAGTAGTAATTGGTGTCATTAATTCAGGATCACTGTACCAACCATTTAGAACATAGCCATCTTGGTATTGCCAAGTTGGGGTATAGTAAGTTCCAATTGGCGCTTCTGCGGTAAAAATAATCTCGTTACCATGGTAGTAATTAATTGTGCCAGTGGCAGTCTCAACCTTTTCTCCGCCTCTCCAGCCATAAGCATGATCTCCGTATGTTTCAAGGCCGTCAATGATGGAAAGAGAATACATACCAGATTCTTTCACAATCCAGTTACCACTATCTGACCATCCAAAGTAAGCTGAGTTAAGCCCAATTTCATCACTGCAACCATTAGCACCCATATAAGTATCTGTTTCAGGATAATAGGCTTTGAATAAATCACCTTCTTCTAAATAGACAGTGATGTCGTACCAAGTTGCGCCCTCGTATTCATATCCAGGTCCAAAAGGAAGAGTTGTATTAGTGTCCCATCCCTGTTCTTGGCCATCTCTTGGATCGGTAAAGGTGCCAATAAGCCCATATTTATGCCATGTCCAATCTTCTTCTGCAGGAGAAGAGGAGGAAGTAGTAGTAGGTTCGCTTTCTGCAGCATCCGCGGTAAGAGGTGTAATACCAGTAAAAGCCGCGCTAGAAATCCCTAGCAACAAAGAGGCTGCAAGTGCGAGGAAATATTTCTTCTTCATGAATGAAATCTCCTTTTAATACCTCGCTATTTTAGAAAACGCTTACAAATTGCGCAAGCGCTTACAGAAATTTTCATGAAAAAAGGGGGCGATTGGCCCCTTTAGGAAGGAAAAATAAGTTATTCTGCTTTCTTTTTCTTCTGCACAAAGATGAAAGCGAGAGAAATAAGAAGTAAAAGAACGATTGCGCTGGAAACACCAATTGCAACATAGGTGCCATATACATAGGGACTAGTTCCGCTTGGCGTACCTGTTCCGTCAATAAGCAGTGATAAATAGGCCATTGTTTCTCCGATGGTGCTATCTCCATCTGCAGCGCTATCTACAATTGCGCGTGCTTCGCTATTTAAGTCTTCGTAAGATGCTTTTAATTCTGCCCAAGCAGCAGCATCCTCTTCTAAATAGCAAACATCACCTTCTACACGTACTTCTTTTACCCAGTGATCAATAAAGGACAAAGCACTAGTTCTTGCGTTAGAAGAATCAACACTGTACCAACCGCTATCTGAGCCCCAATAGGGATAAGTGCCATCTGCTAAAATCATAGAACGGTCGATCACTAAATCACTTGTCTGTTCCCCATCATTCGAATGGAAAATGATTCTAGTAGATTCATATTCGGCAGGAATGACAATTTTATGGACGGTAGACCAAGAGTTTTCTACACTGCTCATCTCGACACCTGGCCACTCTGTTCCTGCTCCAGAAACATCGTTCCAGTAATGCGCATATGTGTAGTTACCATCATGATAAATGGTTAAATCAGGGCCTGCTTCGTTATAAAGACCATAGACAGAAGTATCTCCTTCTACGGTAAAGCCGTTAGGAACATAATAAGAAGGATCAAGAGAAGCGTCTAAATACCAGCCTGCTAAAACATATCCTTCTTGATAGACCCAGTGCGGATTATAGTGAGCACCGATGTCTGCAACATCTGTGTCAATTACTTCACCCCCATGGTAATAAGTAATTGTTGCAGTTTCTGTCTGGACAGGATCGCCTCTATCCCAAATAGGCGCGTCATCAATCGCTTCGGCGCCATCGCGAAGTAAGATTTCATAAACGCCTGCTTCTAACACTTTCCAGTTACTATCATTAGGATTAGAAGGATTAGCAGGTTCGAAGTAGGCAGGATCTAAACCTAAAGAAGTTTTAGGACTAATCCAAGAACCTGATGCAGGTTTATATCCTTTAAACTCATCTCCCTCTTCAAAACGTAAAGTAAAACTGTACCAAGTTACTCCGTCTTGTTCCACCGTTGCCTGATAGGCAAAAGGAGTAGAAGTTTGCCAGTTCTGGGTGTTTCCTGTTGTAGGATCAATAAAGTCTCCTACTAAGCCATACTCAATAGGATCAGTAGTATCTCCCCCAAGACCTGTATCTTCCGCAGCATTAACGGTTAGCGGAGTGATTGGTGCCACTAAAAAAGCACCAAGAAGAAGCGATAGTAAGAGTGTAGAAAATTTCTTCTTCATAGAAAATTTTTCTCCTTCTTCTTTATTTTATGACAGATTAAAGCGCTTTCAAGATGCTTCGCTTTCCTTAAGAAGGCGATTCGTAATTTCTTGCGCCTTTTGATAAATAGAAGACATATCTTCTCCTACATAGAAGTTACCCTTCTCGTAAAGAACTTTGCCATTAACCATCGTAAGAAGGACACAGTCTTTGGAACCAGAATAAACAATGTTTCGCGCAATATCGTTAAGTGGCTGCATGGAAGGACGCTTTAAATCAAGCATAACAATGTCTGCCTTATTCCCCTCTTTTAAGGTAGTAGCATCTTCCATTCCAAGGGCTAAAGCGCCACCAATCGTGGCAGCTTTTAGGGCTAATAAGCCATCAAAAGCATCTGCTTTTTTCTCTTTTATTTTTTGTAAAACAGAGGCAAAACGCATCTCATAAAACATATCTAAAGCATTATTAGAACCAGGACCATCAGTGCCTAAGGCAAGATTAATGCCAAGTTCATTGACCCTAGTAAGAGAGGCAATACCGGAAGCTAGTTTGGAATTAGAACCTGGGCAAGAGACAAAGTGACAGTGATGCTTCTGAAATATTTCAAAATCATGAGGAGAGAAATATACACAGTGATAACCCCCTCCTCCATAATCGAATAAACCAAGCGATTCCATATATTCGGTAGGAGTAAGGCCGTGATGTCTCTTTTTACAAGCTTCTACCTCATCGAAAGTTTCTGAGTTATGCGCCCAAACGGGAGCGTTTAACTCATGAGAAGCCTTACTTAAAGCAAGAAGCATCTTTTCATTTGCCGTATATTCGGCATGAAAACCTGGAACAAAATGACATAAAGAAGATGGATTTTGATTATAGTTCCTGCATAAGGCAATAAACTCATCTAATCCCTCTCCATCCTCCTTAGGTGTGCCGACAATTAAGAAGCGAAAACCAAGATCATCACCTGCTTTTGCAATCTCTTCTGGAAAATAGTACATATCGGCGCTAGCAGTAATTCCAGAAGATAAATATTCCAAAATAGCGACTTTACTTAATGCGTAAACATCGCCTTCTCTTAAATGTTCCTCTAAGGGAAAAATTCTCTCATTTAACCAGCGCGATAAGGGCAAATCGTCAGAAGAGCTTCTTGCAAATACCATCGCACTATGGGAATGAGCGTTTTTAAAGCCAGGAAGAATAAGGTTATTTTCTCCTTCAATCACGCGGTCATAAGTAGTAGCAGGAGCCTTCTCTCCGACATAAGAAATGGTTCCTTCATGCACGGCAAGTTCGCCTTTTTGAACTTTGCCAGTGCTAGGGTCAGCAAGAATGAGAACGTTGCGAAATAAGATATCCATAATCTCTCCTTTTATAGTAATGATGGGAAGGGCAATTTCCGTGCCTTCTCTTGATCTTCTTTTAGCTGAAGAGCCAAATCTTCTAAAGAGGAAAAGGTAATCTCTTCTCTTAAGAAAGATAAAAATTGTACCTCAATTTCTTTTCCATAAGCATCTTCTTTAAAATCGAGTAGATGCGTCTCTATTTTCACCTCGTTTAATAAGCCAACGGTAGGATTATTCCCAACATTAGTAATGGAACGATATGGCTTTCCGTTTACCCAAGTAAGCGAAAAATAAACACCAATTTTGGGTAATAAATAGGGAGAAGATAAGGATAAATTCATCGTAGGGAAACCAATGATTCTACCGTTATGAAATCCCGATATTACCTTGCCTTTCACGCTATAGTAACGTCCTAGCATTTGGCTAGCTTTTTCAACTTCCCCTTCTTTTAAATAATCACCAATTGTTTGGGTAGAAGCTTTCTTTCCGTTAATTGAAAGAAGTGGAACAATATCTACTTTAAAGTATTTCTTTAATAAGGAAGGAGTGCCCACTGCTCCTTTTCCAAAACGGTAATCTTCGCCGCAAATAAGACGTTCACTCCCTAACGGCTTTAATACATTCTCGATAAAGGAAGAAGCCTCCATCTTGTAATAATCTTTAGCAGGAGAAAGAAGAAATACTTGTTCTACCCCGTATTGATAAAAAAGAAGAAGTTTATCTTCTAGAGAAGTAAGAACTTCTTTTCTTTTTGTCAGATTAAGACTTCGAGCAGGAGAGTCATCAAATAAAAGGACAGAGGCAGGTCCATTTCCGTTTAGCCTTCCCTCTAAAATAAGCTGTTGATGACCACGGTGAACTCCATCAAAAGTACCGAGCAATAACCCTCCAACAGGAACAGAAGGAATTTTTTCTCCATAGTTAAGAACGATTTTCTTTAGCATAACTAGAAACCTCTAAGGCAGGAATAGGAAGAACAATTTTCTTCTTTTTCATAAATCGCTAAAACAGTATTGTCTTTTGTAAAAACAATTCGTTTTTCTTTAGAAAAAAGAGTAACTTTTCTTCCATTACGAACAGCATCAAGAAGAGAATCGTTTACTTCTACTCTCGGATATGGAAGGAAATCGAGAGGATTTAGAAGAGAATTTTCCGTAATTTCCTCTAACTTTTGCGCGGATTTTAAAGAAATATTCCCGATTTTTGTTCTTCTTAACTGATTTAAGTAACCTGTTCTTCCCATATAGGAGGCAAAAGTTTCTCCTAACGTACGAATATAGGTGCCTTTTGAAACTTTCGTACGAAAAATAATGGCTTGATCTTCAGGAAAAGTCGCCAAAATATCAAACGAAAATACCTTTATTTTGCGCGCTTTTCTTTCAATTTCTTTTCCTTCACGAAAACTTTGATATAAAGGAACTCCGTTTATTTTAATCGCGCTTGCCATAGGAGGAAGCTGCTCGCTCTCTCCTAACATTTTTTGGGCAGCCAGAAGAGTCTCTTCCTTAGAAGGAAAAGGCTTATTTTCTTCCGCGATAACTTCGCCGTCTACATCGCCGGTATTTGTTTTTCTGTTCAAAATAAGTTCGCCTTCATATTCTTTTTCCTCATCAGGAAGAAAAGGTAAAAATTTGGTTGCAGAGTTTACCGCAACAAGAAGTAAGCCAGTCGCAAAAGGATCAAGTGTACCAAGATGCCCTACTCTTTTTGTATGAAAGAGATGCTGCACAAGATTATCCACTTTGCGCGAGGTTACTCCAGCGCTTTTATCAATAAGAAGAATGCCGTCTTTCATTAGGATAAGTATAATACTTTTCGGAGATTCTTTCCTTTCTATGAAAACAATCCGTCGCATTTTACGTTCTATCCGCGCTGCCGATGAACATTTCACTCTGATTCGCCCAAAAGAAAAAATCGTTATTGGGGTATCAGGAGGAAAAGATTCCATGGTGCTTTTAAAGGCGCTCAAAGAATATCGTTATTATTCCCAAAAAGATTTTGAAATTCTTCCTGTCTTTATTGATTTAGGCTTTGGAGCAGACCCCTCTCCTATTGCAGAATATGCAGAGAAATTAGGTTTTTCTTTAACGATTGATGATTCGCGTTTTGTTTATGGAGTTTTAAAGGAGCATCAAGGGAATTTAGCCCATCTTCCCTGTTCCATATGTTCTAGGATGAAAAAGGCTGCCATTGTAAGTGCAGCTAAAAAATTAGGAGCGCACACGGTCGCTTTTGCCCATCACGCCGACGATGCCATTGAAACCTTATTTTTAAATATGATACATGGGAGCAGAGTAGCAACCTTTTCTCCTAAAATGGAATTAAAACGAAGTAATATTCGCTTTATTCGTCCTCTATATTTTGCAAGAGAAAGCGATATATCTCTCATGGCGAAAGAAGAAGCAATCCCTGTTTTAGCAAGCAAATGTCCCGCGGATGGCTATACGGATAGAGAAAAAATCAAAGAGTTTTTAGAAAATTTTTATGAGGAAAACAAAGACGCAAAAGAAAACTTTTTATCGATGCTCCTCAATGCGGATTCGTTCTATTTACCTTTCCTAGATGAGGAGAATTCCTGGAGAGCGTCTTTTTATTCTTTAAAAGTCATTCGTAAAGAAGAAGATTTAAGAAACTCTTCTTTCCTTAAGAAAAAGAAAAAAGAAGGAGAAAAGGATTATCTTATTTTGAAAAAGGGCAAAAAGGTTGGTGAGATTGCTGTCATT
This sequence comes from uncultured Bacilli bacterium, assembly GCA_944376605.1. GTDB lineage: Bacteria > Bacillota_I > Bacilli_A > RFN20 > CAG-826 > UBA4951. Next base: position 30,832 of record CALWDE010000003.1, on the reverse strand, counting down.
CCTCTAGGAAAAAGGCATTATGAATTGCTGCACTTAGAAGGAGAAGAAGAGGCACTTCAATACGCGATTGACTTTTTAGCAAATAAGCTTGCCCGCGCAGAAAATCCTTTAACGCTAGATTTACGCGCAAAGAAAAATCTTGCCGAAAAGGCAGGTTTTACAAAGATTTTTGATAGTAAAAGACAAAAATATACTTACAGAAAAGTGTTATCGCACGGCCTTAATCATTAGAAGGGAATTTTTTCTGATAAAGAAGAAAGGCTCTTTCAATAGCGTTTTCTGCCGCTTCTCTTCCTAAATACCCCTCTACAATAGTCCTTTTACCGTGCTCTAACTGTTTATAGACTTCAAAAAAGTGTTTCATTTCCTCTTCTACATGAGAAGGAAGTTCATCGATAGAATGGAATTCTCCATAAAGAGGATCATTGTGAGGAACTGCAATAATTTTCTCGTCAATTTTTCCCCCATCTTTCATCTCAAGCATGCCAATGGGATGACAGGCTACTAAAGCCATGGGGAGAATAGGTCCACTTGAAATCACTAAAACATCGAGTGGATCATCATCGTCTGCCCAAGTTTTAGGAATAAAACCATAGTTATGGGGATAATGGGTGGAGGTACGTAAAAAGCGGTCAAGAATAAGTGCCCCTGTTTCGTGGTCGATTTCATATTTAGAAGAGCTACCTGCACTTATCTCGATTGCAGCGTAGAAATCATCCTTCTTTTGATACTCTTTTGGAACAATATGGATTAAATTCATATGTTTATCTTATCAAGATTAAGAAAAAGAGACACATGATTCATGATAAAAACGATAGAGTTTTTTCTTAAAAGAAGAAGGATAGAGAATATTTACCTCTTTCCCAAACTGCACAAAATAATTAAACATTTGTAACTTAGGGCCTTCAAAAACATAGATACCATCTTGCTCTAGAAGCAGTTCAGGACGATTATGCCAATAGGTGCGGAGCATCTTTTTTCCTTTTGGAGTGAACTTTACTTTGATACTCATTTTTTCACTTAAAAAATAATCCACACCCTTTTCTATCACTTTATCCATCTCTTCTTTTTCTTCTTTTAAAAACTTAGAAGGACAAGAAGAAAGATAGCAGTCCCCCAATTTATATAGATGCAAGGAATAGATTACCTTATCTTTTTCCCCGATGAGATACATATAAAGTTGTTCTTTGGTAGAAGTTAAAAAGTAAGGGCGAAATAAAACCTTTTTCTTATCCAGAAGAATCTTGATACAGTACCCCTCCTTTATAGCGTCTTCAATTGTTTTAACCCGGTCATAAAAAATAAGATATTCTCGTTCACTTGGTAATAAGGAAGCATAACAATCACATAAATGCCTTAAGTAATCGGATAATGAACGATTTTTTAAATCGTGTTCTTCCATATAATCTAAATATTGGCTTGTTAGTTTTGTAGGACGGAAGGACAAAGAAAAGTTTTTCTTTTTCTCAAGAAAAGAAGCAGCCTTTAAGGACATATAAGGAAGAAGCTGCTCACTTAAAAGGAAGGCTTTCGTGTGCTTTATGTTATTTTCTTCTAATGTAGAAATGACCTTTTCTTGATTGGATTTCGCCTCTTTTTGAAGAAAGGGATAGTAATGAGAAATGAGAGTATTTAAAAACTTATTCTTATTTACCTCTTCCCCGCGGTAAAAAAGAAAGCGTTCCATATCACTTAGTAAAAGAGAATAGGTTCGGTACGATAAATTAATTTTAATTTTCTCATAATTTTTCATAAAAGTTCCCTTTTTAGGAACTATATCTTATCTATAAATATCGTTTTAATCTATGATTTTCTATAAAATATAGGGTCATAGTAAAAAATTATTTTGCACCTTATCTCTATCTTGAATTCCCCTTAATATAAAACTGCGCAACCCAGTGAAGTTGGTCTTGCTGACCGCTGGGACGTAACCTAGATGAGCGTTCAAGGAGGGATACCTTCTTCTATAGCGAATGGCCTTAGAGTAAAACTAAGGGAGGTGAGTAAAATCGCCTTCTAGGATATGTTGCCTTTCCTGTTGATGGTTAAGGTATAGGTTGATGCAGAGGCGCAAGTGCTAGAAATGGCCGCCAGGTTCCAACAGTGTGAGAAACTGCGGGTAGAAGCTTGGTATTCTCAAAATAAGCCTTCCGAGCTGATGATGGGGTAACTCATCTATAATGCGTTGACCTAGTATAAGTAGGGGTGTCTCGTGAGGGCAAAAAGGAATTTGTGATCCCGGCGCTCCCTGAAAGTTGGACGGTACCACCCGTCTTATGGCCCATTGGGTGCTCAACATAATCTCTGCCGGTCGCGGGTCGCCACCGCGCCCTCGGGCTTTGATTGCCATATGACCGAACAAACCTAGAACAAAAGAGAGGTATGAGGAAACTCAGCGCATTAAAAAAGCAGGCAAAATGCCTGCTTTTTTTGTATAAAAAGATAAATTATGCAAGATTCTCTTCTGCTTTTTCATCCTTCTCAAAAAGGCCACGGATGCAGAAAGTGGTAATGCTAAGAGCAAGAAGAAGTGCCCCAAATACCATAAGCAAAATGGGTGTAGTTAAATCGAAAATATAGCCGCTAGAAATCATGAAGGTAGCGGTCGTGTAATCGTGAATGATTTGTAAGAGTCCAAAAAGAATAAATCCAGAAGAAAGGACAATTCCAGTGATAGACATCTTCTTTAAGGAAGCATAACCAAACTGATTAAATCCATCTCTCATAAGTTTGCTAAATAAGACAACTGCAGCAACAGCAAGAGCAAGGAAGAGAACAATAAAGATGATAGAGCCAATATAATTCCCAACAAAGGAATACCACTGTTCATCGGGCAAAGGATAATAGGCTGCGGCATTTTGTGCTAAGACTTGTCCATAAACATAAATGCCTGCAGAAGATTTTGCTGAAGACATGGACGCAGAGAATAATCCTGTGCCAAGCAAAATAAGGCAAACAAGGCCGAGTACGAAGTAGCCTCCTGTAAAGCAGGACTTTGCAATGTAACTTTTCACTGGTCCTTCTACGCCTTTTGCAACCGCATCAAGAACAATAGAAGCAACAAGGAAGATAGCGCCAATGGTAACTCCGCATATTGTCGCCGGATCAAGAATAAAAGAAAGCGTCACATTAAGTGAAGATGTGCTAGAAGTACTTAACAAAGAGAAAATAATGACAGAACCAAGATAAACAAAATAGGAATAAACCGCGTAACGTGTAATACTTCCTTCCTTATGTCTTAAATAACGGATGAAAGCTAATAAGCCCAAGACAAATACACCAATTGCGGCAGCTAAGATGCAAACAACAATGAGCGTGCAGAAGACAGGAACAGCATAACCATAAGCTGCCGAATCCCCAGGAGTAATCACGTTATAGACATCGGAGAAATAAGTATAAAGAGTGAATCCTCCTCCAGAAGAAATGGACTGACCGCCACTAGATAGATAAGGAACCATTCCAATTAAGAAGGAGAAGATAAAGCTCATTAAAAGAACTAAGCTACTTGAAATAAAAGAGATAAGCCCTAAAACAGAAGATACTTTCTTTCCTACTTTTCTTGGTTTAGAAGTAGCTGTCTCAACAGGATAAGACATCGAGGTAGCTGGAGCGGGCCCGCTTTGTGTTTCGCCTTCTTCATGAAGAGTAGCAACTGCCCCTTCCTGAGAAGAAATAGCAGTTTTTCTCTCATCTAATTTTTGCGTGCGAGGTAAATATCCTGCTTGAAGATTACTTCCGCAATGAATGCAGAAGCGGCTATTCTCAGGAGATAATTTCCCGCACCGATAACAGAAAAGTTTGCCATCTATCCTTGCCCCACATTCTTGGCAAAAGATAGCTTCCTCAACGTTTTCCGTTCCACATGATTTACATTTCATGATAAAACTCCTTAACTATTTTAAATATAAGACAACAGGCGTTTTATAGAAAGGGGCAATTATTTTATAAATCGAACAAAATTCTGGGTATTTATGCTTGCAAAAGACAATAATCACCAAGATTACTGAGCGACTATTTATGAACTTTTCGTAATGATAGAGACCTTTTAATAGCTTTTTATACGGAAACTAGATTCACTTTTCCCAAAAATAGAGAAAAAACTTGCATTGAAATACAGAAAATAACTACATTGAAATATAGAAAAAATATACATTAGAGTACAGAAAAAAACTACATTGAAGTGCAGAAAAAATATACATTAAGGTTGATTTTTTATACATAATTTGTTATCAATAAATTAGGGTGATTGCAAGAATGAAACAATATTTTCCTAGATATTTAGATAAAGCGTTGGATGAAATGCTCCAGAGTGTTGGAGCTGTCTTAATTGTGGGTCCAAAATGGGTTGGGAAAACAACAACTGCTGAAAGACACGCAAAAAGTATACTAAAAATGCAAGACCCCGATATGATTCAACAGTATCTTGCAACCATAGATATCAAACCCTCCCTCTTGCTAGAAGGAGAGGCACCAAGATTAATCGATGAATGGCAAGTCGCCCCTATTCTATGGGATGCAGTAAGAGCGAAAGTTGACGAAATTGGTAAAAACGGCTTATTTATCTTGACTGGTTCTACTTCTGTCGATCGAAGTAAAATCATGCATTCTGGAACAGGAAGGATTGCTAGGCTTGTAATGTATCCAATGAGTCTTTACGAATCAAAAGACTCCAATGGAACAATTTCACTCCAAGAACTTTTTGATAATGACAAGATTAATATTGATGGAATTCAATCAAATTTATCAATTGAAGATTTGATAATGACTGCTTGCAGGGGCGGGTGGCCTAGTGCTTTAAATAAAGAACCTAAGTCCTCTCTTATGACAAAAAAAGTATATCTGGACAATATTTGTGAAGAAGATTGCATAACTGTTGATGGAATCAAAAGAGACCCGCGTCGAATGAGAATGATATTAAAATCATACGCACGAAATGTTTCCACTTTAGCAAGCGACAAAACATTACTTGATGACATTAGTGCAAACGATATAAGCATGGACGGAAGGACGTTAAATTCTTATCTAACCGCTCTAGAAAAACTCTATGTTATCGAAGAGGTTCCTGCTTGGTGCCCTAACATAAGATCTGCCACTACAATAAGAAGTTCTAACAAGAGGGAATTTATTGATCCTTCTATCGCTGTAGCTTCCTTAAATTTATCTCCAGAGTTGTTACTACATGACCTTAACACTTTTGGTTTTATTTTTGAAACGCTCTGCATTCGCGATCTAAGAGTATATTCTGCAGATTTTGGTGGATCCATATCTTATTACCACGATAAATATGGATTAGAAGCAGATTGCGTTCTCCATTTAGATGATGGACGTTATGCCTTGATTGAATTTAAACTAGGTGGAAGACAAATCGAGGAAGGCGCAAAGAATCTTTTAAAGTTGAAAGAACTACTGTTAAAGGCAAAAAATGAGAATAAAAATATAAAAGAACCTGATTTGCTCATGATTATTACAGGCGGAAAAATCGCATATACTAGAAATGATGGAGTAAAAATAGTCCCCATTGGTTGCTTAAAAGCATAGATTCTCTTCTCGTTTTCTACATTTTTTAATTATTACAGAAGCTTCTCCTAACTGCTTTGTTACGAAGTTTTGCATTTAAAAATCAAAGAAAATATACTCTTTTTGCAGAGATAAATGCGAAATAGGTTTTTCAAATCAGAGGCAGTTCTGCAAGGATAATCTAGCAAATAAAAAGCCTCTCTGAGATAAGAGAGGCAAATGAGTAAGGCAAGATTAGTCTTCTTTTTCTTCTTGATGAAAGGAAGCAATTTCTCTTCCTTCTTCTTCGATGATTTTTTCAATACGTTCTGCCTTATCAAAAGAATCATCATAAATAAACTGAAGATCAGGAACTTTATAGATATCAAGTTTTTTGGCGAGAAGGGAACGAATGACTCCTTTTAACTTACAAAGTTCTTCAAAGTTCTCTTTTGGATGCTTGCTGCCCAAGAAAGAGACGTAGCACTTTGCTAAAGAATAATCCGCGGTTAAATGCACTTCGTTTAAGCAAGGAAATCCTACTGTTTTGTTTTTGATTTCAAAAGCTAAGATATCCGCTAAGTCACGCTGAATGATTGCTTGTAATTTATCGCGTCTATTAGGCATTTTTCTCTTCCTTTTCTACCATTTCAAAACATTCGATGATATCGCCTTCTTTAATGTCTTGATAATTATGAAGTGTAATACCGCATTCATAGCCTTTGCTGACTTCTTTCACGCGGTCTTTAAATCTAGCAAGAGAGTTAATCTTGCCTTCATAAATAACAACTTGGTCACGGATGAGGCGGCATTTTTCTCCCACTTTAATGGTGCCATCTAAGACATAACTACCAGCGACAACACCAACATCTGTGATTTTATAACGGTGACGAATTTCAGCAGAACCGGTGACTTTTTCCGTAAGTTCAGCCTTATACATACCTTTTACAACCGCTTCCACCTCTTCTAAGATTTCATAGATGATGCGGTAAGTACGGATTTCTACATGTTCTTCTTTGGCTTTTTCTTTTACTCTTGCATCAGGGCGAAGATTAAAGCCGTAGATAATAGCTTTCGAGGCACTAGCAAGAAGAACATCACTATCGGAAATTGCACCCGCCCTAGCCTCAAGCACTTTAATCCGGACTTGATCATTCGAAAGTTTTTCCAAGTTGGCTTTTAAAGATTCTGCAGAGCCCTGGGTATCCGCTTTGACAATAATATTCATGTCTTGGATTTTTCCCGTATTCACGATGTTATTCAAATCAGAAAGAGTTAAGGCAGCACTGCCACCTCTTTCCTCTTCTTTCTTCTTTAAGGCCCGCGCTTCTGCGACTTCTTTGGCCTGCTTTTCACTTGGGAATGCCATAAAGCGGTCCCCTGCTTGCGGAACCTCTGATAAGCCAATGACTGAAACAGGAGTAGAAGGCCCAGCAACCTTTAATGAGACTCCATTTTCATTGACCATTCTGCGGATTTTTCCATAGATTGTTCCTACAACCACATAGTCCCCTTGCGATAAGGTACCATTTTGGATGAGTAAGGTAGCTTTAGGTCCTTCTCCTTTATCTAAGTTTGCTTCTAGAACCGTGCCAATTGCATAACGGTTTGGATTGGCTTTGAGTTCCATCATTTCTGCTTTTAAAAGGATTGCGTCAAGTAAGTCATCAAGTCCTTTTCCTGTTTTTGCAGATACTTCTACTGTCAAAACATCGCCACCAAAATCTTCCGCGACCACTTCTTGCGCCATCAGTTCATTTTTAACACGAACGGGGTTAGCACCAGGTAAATCCATCTTGTTGATGGCAACGATGATTTCGCTTCCTGCAGCTTTGGCGTGATCGATTGCTTCGATTGTTTGCGGCATGACGCCATCATCGGCAGCAACTACGAGCACAACAATATCGGTTACGGAAGCACCTCTTGCTCTCATTGCGGTAAAAGCGGCGTGTCCCGGAGTGTCAATAATGGTAACTTTTTTACCGTTCCATTCCTTTTGATAGGCACCAATGGCCTGTGAAATACCGCCGGCCTCTTTCCCGGCGACATTAGTATGACGAATCGCGTCAATGATGGAAGTTTTGCCGTGGTCGACATGGCCCATAACGGTAACAACAGGAGGACGCTCTTCGAGTAAAGAGGGATCATCATCAATTTCGAGTTCTTCAAAATGCGTCGCATCTACAACTTTTTCTTTCTTAAAGTCATAACCAAACTCTAAGCAAAGTTCACCAATCGTGTCATCATCAAGAATTTGATTGATCGTAATCATTTTCCCTTGCGAGAATAAGTACTTAATAATGGCATTAATGGGGGTGTTAATCGCTTCAGAAAGTTCAGAAACAGATAAGGGCTTTGAATAGACAAAGACACCTCCATTCACTTTGGCAAGTTCTTGTTTTTTATTAGGACGCTGCTCAAAGTTACTTTGTCGCATTTTCGGACTTTCATTTTTCTTGTGCCCATAATGCTGCTGCTTTTTGTCAAAATTCTCTCCTTTTTTCATGACTCTTCCTCCTTTCTTAAATACGCATCTTTTGCTTTCTTACCAAGAATACCAACGAAACTTATGGGAGATTTCCCTAAGGCATCTCCAAGTTCTTCCTCGCTAAACTCTTCCGCAAGATAAGCAATGTTTGCTTCTTTTATCTTTTTGCGGAAGCGGAGACGTTCTCCGCTTTCTTCCCCTTTGCTTTCTAAAATAAGAGAAGCTTTTTGGTAGGAAGATTTTAACTCTGGTCCATAAAGGAGATTACCTCCCTTATGGAGTAAGCCTAGAAAGGATAATTTTTTATTTTTGAGCATCCCTTTTTATCCTTTCCCAGTCTTCCTCGTCCCAAGAGAAATGGAATCTTTTTTCTAGAAGTGCTTTCCCGTTTATTGAGAGAAGAACTTTTTTCGAAACATAGACGCCTCTCCCGCTACTAGAAGGATAAAGATATTTCGCGTCTTTCTTTTCAAAACGGATGAGCTCTTCTTTAGGGAAACGCTTTCGCGAAAGAATACACATTCTTGGGTTTTCTTTTTTCATTTTTAATGCTCGTCGTAATATTCGTCGTAATCGTCGAAATCGTAATCGTCGTAAGAATCGCCCTCTTCTTCCATCTCTGCTTCTTCTTTTTCAATCTCTTCCAGTTCTTCTTTCGAATAGATTGGCATAGCAGCAGTGATGCCTTCAGAAGGCTTCACGTGGGCAATTTCTTCTTCAGAAATATGATGAGGACGTTTCTTGCTTCCTTTCTTTTTGGAAGAAGACTCCTTCTTACCAGTATGGCCGAGTTCTTCTTCTAAAGCCTGTAAGGTTGTGGTGGTGGTAACGTGCAAAGTTTCTTCTTGCTTAGCAGGAGCTTCCTCCTTCTCCTCGGAAGCAGGAAGAGTCTCTTCTTCCTTCTTTTCTTCCTCAGAAGAGAGAGGAGTTTCTTCTTCTAAAGTGTCTTCATCCGCCTCTTCTTCTGCCTCGTCTAAGTCATAAGTATCTTCAAGAGGAGGCAAGATAACCTCTTTCTTTTCACTCTTTTCTTCACCTTTTAAGCGAGCTTCTTCTAACAGTTTCGCCTTCTTTTCTGTCTCTTGACGATTCTTTTCGGCGTATTCTGCCATCTCGCGGCGGAGTTTTTCTTCCGAAGCTAAGCGCTTTAGCTCGTCCATACGGACATAAGGAATTTCTTTTTCTTCTGCTTCTTTTCTTGTTAACACTTCGACGTGTAACCCAGTTAAGCGTCCTGCTAAACGAATGTTTGCTCTCTTTTTGCCCCAGGCTTTACGGATTTGATCTTCTTCTACCACAAGATAGGCTACTCTTCTTTTTCCTTCTTCTGGTTCTTCTTCCGATAAATACACCCCTAATACTTCGGCAGGACGTAAGGCATCTGCGACATATAAGGGCAAATAAGGACTATAGGCAATGATATCGATTTTTTCTTTCTCAGAAGTGTTGTGGCCAAGCTGATCCATAATCTTTTGAATACGAGAACCTTGTGGCCCAATACAGGCTCCTGTTGGATCAATATCTTCTGCTTTCGACATGACAGCGACCTTGCTACGCACTCCAGCGTCTCTTGCAATACCCATGATGAAGATGGTTCCGTCATAAATCTCACGGATTTCTTCTTCAAAAAGACGCTTTAAGAAGCCTTCCGAAGAACGTGTCGCTTGGACTTGTGGACCCTTGCTAGGTTTAGAAGGGTCGGAAGAAGACTTTACCTCTTCAATATAAACTTTGATTTGGTCCCCTGGCTTAAAGGTTTCATCCCCAATGAGTTCTTTTCTTGTAAGTTCGGTAACACCATGTCTTAAGCGCACAATAACACTGCGGTCATCGGCCTTTTCCACTGTTCCTGTTTCCATCTCGCCAATATGATCTTTATAAACATCATATAAAGCTTCTCTTTCTGCTTCGGAAATTTGTGAACGGAGTAAGGAATAGACTTGTTTCACAAGCATTTTCGATAAAGAGTCAATATCGCAGTATAAAGGATATTTTCCACCAAAACGGATATTCTCTTTGGCGTCTTTTACCTTTTTGGCTAAATTCTCAATTTCTAAAACTCTCCACTCCGCATCCTCTACTTCTTTGGCTTTCTTCGGAGACTTTTTCCCTGCTTGGGCACGAGATAGAGCTTCTTCTGCCTCTTCTTTTTCGTCTTCTAAATTCTCTAAAAAAGCATCCGCGTCTTCTTTGGCTGCATCGTAGTCAATTTGTAAAGCGTCATCGGTGATTTCTTCATCAGGACGCACCTCTTTTAACTGGGCAACTGTGACAAAGCCAGTGTCCATATCTAAATCCACTTTGACTTCGGCATCAGGGATTTTGATTTCTTTTTGATATGCCTTTTGAATCGCGGTTTCTAAAGCGCCAATAATTGCCTTTTCCGTTAAGTTATGATTCGCGGCAATTTCTTTTAAGGATTCTCCAAATAATTTTAGATTCATGGTGATTACTCCTATCTATTTTCTTTCTTTTTAAAATTTCACAGCGTACCTTGCCCCTTCAATATGAGAAAGAGGAATACTGACGATTTTGATTTGTCCTTTGAAGTTCACTTTGATGGCAATAACATCTTCTTGAGCAGCCTCTTCTAAACTTCCTTCTAACTCTTGATATCCTTTATAAGGTTCTTTCAGAGTAAGGTGGACGTAGGCACCAACCTTCTTTTTCAGAGAAGAAAGTGCGATTGGTTTTTCAATCCCTAAGGAAGATACATCGAGAATGTAAGAAGTATCTCCGACATCTTTTTCGTCGAGCAATTCCCCTATTTTTTCTGATACTTCGACGATATCATCGATGGAAATCGGTTCTTCTTTATCCACAACAATTTGCAATGTGACTTCATTTTTTGTCACACTTTTCTTGATAGAGATGAGGGTATAATTCATCTCCTCCAAGAGAGGGGAAATCCATTCCTGAATGACTTTTTCCTCGATCATAATCCTCCTTAACGAGAAAGAGCGACCCCTAAGGGCCGCTCATCAAAACGTTGTTGAGCGTCCGTGAAACTTCTTTAAGAAATCTCACCATCACGCATCATAGAAGATAGAAGCCTCCTTTACAAGGAGGATTTTTGTTTCCGCATATGACGGAAGAAGAAATATCCCCCTCCAAGAAGTAAAAGCACCCCTCCTCCAATAGCAAGGAAGAGATACATACCATTTTCTTCTTCCCCTTGGAAAGCAAAGAAGGAAGAAGCAGGCGCAGTATAACGATTTTGTAACATGTCAATCGTGTTCTTAATTGTCACATCTCCGTCCATAAGAGAGCTTACTAAACTCTCATCTGTTAAGGAGTTCCAAGTATCCATTAAAGTTGTATAGGCTTCTGTATCTTCGAGCACCCAGCAAATCGAATCAGATGTTTCTCCATCTTCTTTCCTTAAAGAGCGGAAATAAGTTAAGAAGTTATAAGCTTCTCTACGCGCTTTTGCGTCCGTAAGAAGCTCAGCAGTTGCTGAAGTTCCAAAATCATTTACACGGAAAACTTGATAAGGATCATCTGACCAACTAGAAATACCAGGAGTTTCAACATTTCCCTGACCATTATTTAGAATTAAGTTATTGGTAATGCCTTCTACAGTAGAACCAAATAAAGAGAAGGTAGCCTCACATAAGCGATACCCATCACTTAGAGAATACGTAAGAGAAGTATCTACATCATTTAAAGCAACGCCTGGCCAATTCGTATCAGGAGTAGTTTCATCTGTAGGCGCATTATCAAACACTTGCCATTTATGAAGATGTGGAGTCGCCCATGAATTAGGGATTTCCGCAAGAACCGAATAAGTATCAATAGAAGTAACTACATGAGAGGAACAAGAACCCCAGTCGGTATTCACAAATAAGTTATAGGGCGAGGTCATTTCGTTAGAATCAAAGTGAGCCCAGCGATTCGCCTCACCGCCTTCGGCACCAATTTGTCCAGAATGCCAACGCACAATAATGACGTGTGTCGAAGTATTATCATAGTCATCAACGTAATAACAATTTAGTTCATCAGACCATTCAAATGTTTTTCCAGGCCAATTTGTCGAAGTATTTCCACCCCAATAATGAATGGTGTAATCTTTACTATCAACGCCCCATCTATTGTCTTTTAAAATCAAAAAAGCCTTATCGCTAGCATCTATCTCTTCTATAACGCTGGTAGCTTCAACAGGTGCGGCTTCCGCAACAAAAGGAGTGGCAGTTTCGCCAGCAAGTAGCGCTCCACCTGTTAATCCTACTAGCGCTAATAACCACATCCATAACTTCGCTATTTTCTTCATTTTGTCACCTTATGGTGTAAATATAATAGAAAAGGCATTTTCGTCAATGAAAACGATTACATTTTCTTTACTTTGTCTAAATAAGCGTTTTCTTGCTATCAAAAGAAAAAACTGCCACTATGGGCGGTCTTTTCCAAGAGTATGTGCAATTTATAAAACAGGATGTTCGCCGTCGCAGTAATAAAGCACACCAAGAGTATTAGGACCGCAGTGCGTGCAAATGGTGGCACCAGCAGTGGCTCTTCTTACATGGCGGAAGCCAAAATCCTTTAACTGCTTTTCTGCTGCTTCTAAAACTTCTTCTGGAGCGGAACTATAAGTGATAAAGACAATCTCTTTATCGGCGTTGGGATTTTCTTCTAAAGTATCTTTGATTAGTTCTGGCACCCATTTCTTCATCACTCCACGATACTTTTTCGCTGAAGCAAGCTTCCCATCATGCATCACAATTTGTGGACGAAGTTTTAAGACGTTAGCAGCGATAGCTACTACAGAGGGGCATCTTCCTCCTGCTGCTAGATAGTTAACAGATTCTGTGGCAAAGCTTGTTTGCGCATAAGCTCTTCTCTCTAACACTTTGGCAACAATTTCATCAGAAGTGTAATTCCCTGTTTCTTTTAATCTTGCTGCATATAAAGCCTGTAAGGTCATACCAGTAGAAAGAGATAAAGTATCCACAACAATAATCTTCTTCCCAAGCTTTTCACTCATATGAGCAGCAGAAGTGATGGCATTTTGACATGTAGCAGAGATTCCACTTGATAACGAGAAATGGATTACCGTATCAGCATCCGTCTCTTTGATAAGCTTTTCAAAATAAGCATCAAACTCATTGACATTAAAGCAAGAAGTGCGAGGTAACTTTTTTGTTTTATTAAAGTATGCGAATAAGTCTTCTCCACTTACTTCTCCATCGTGCACAATTTCATCTCCTAAGATGACGGTAGCGGGCAAGATAGAAAAGTGATATTTCTCCGCTAAATCCTTGGGCATGTCACAGCTTGCTTCAATACTTAAGACAATTTTTTCCATATTTTCCTTCCTCTTTTGGCCCCTTCTTATACGATATCATGTGGAAGAAGGGAATTCTTGCAAGAAAACCTTTCTCTACTATGGAGGTAACAAACTGTGGAATTACTCGATTTGCTGAAAAAACGTCATTCAACAAGACAGTTTCTAAACGAATATGCCTTAAGCGAGGAAGAAAAAGAAAAAATAAAAGAAGCGTCTTCTTTTCTTCCTAGCGCGATGCACCGCTACCCGTTAAAAGGTCTTCTTTATGAAAATAAAGCAAGAATTGCAGAGATTTTAGAAAGGAAAGGGCAAAAATCGATAGGAGATTGCAGCGCTTTGTTTGTTATTTATGGCGATAGCAATATCCAGCCAAATATGGGCTTTTTGCAGGAAGAAGCGGGTGCTATGGCGGAAAATATCCTTTTAATGGCTACTTCTTTATCGCTTGCTTCTTGTTGGCTCGGCGTCCATGAAAATACGCCTTTTTTAGAAGATTTAGAAAAAATTAGAGACGAAGAGAATCTTGCTAGTAATCTATTACCTCTTGTGGCAATCGCGCTTGGGAAAGAAAAGTAAAAAGCATTTAAAAATCTATGGAAGAGGGAAGCGTTCCCTCTTTTTTAAAAAGCCCCTCAAGGAGAGAGGCTTAAGAGAAGAAATTATTTTATTCTAAGATAAAACGCAGATGCATTTCTCCTACATCTTTTAAAGGAACATCCGCTTCCATTTGATAGACATCAGCGTCTGGTGAAGCCCCGTTACTCTTTAAAGGGAAAGCAGAAGGATCTCTCTTAAAGAAAGTGATGGGTAATACCTGTCCGTCTCCCGGGTCGTAGCAGTGGACAAGTTTCTTACCATCATTTAAATGGAGACGGAAAACCATATGCCGCTTTTCGCACCACTTCTCTCCTGTAAAGCTGCCTTGTGGTACGCCAAAGGTAAGTTCATATTCTTTTTCATTGCGATAAGAGAAGGTGTAACGCGTAAGGCGGAATTGCCCGTCTTGATAAGCAAGCGTTTCTTGATCGTCTTCATAGAGATCTACACTTGCAGATCCCGCTTCATCGGAAGCATATAAATCAAGGATAAGCGTATCCCAGGCTTTCTTTTTCGCGTTACTATGGTCTGGTAAAAGAGGAATGATGTTCCAACTTTCTGTATAAAGAGGAATTTGTAAGAAGGAATAAGCTTTCTTAAACTCCCTTCCCCCTTTCCTTAACTCACCTGTGAATAAATCGCGGTACATCTTTCCTTTTGGTAAATAAGTGGAAGCAATATCGTCTTTTTCTTCTAAAGGACGCATTAAAAGAGAGATTCCTGCGCCTCCTTCATCTTGGAAATATTCAATTTTAATTTGATGCTTCTCCCCTTCTTCTAAGGTCATGATTTCATCATAGGCAAAGCCGCGATTGCCCCAAGAATCATCTTTCAGCTCGCCATCAACATATACACGAATGCCGTCATCTGATCCGATAAGAAGCGCGTTTTTACCTTTTAAGGTTGAAACGAAAGTGAATTCGATAATCGCGCTATAGTGATAAAGGCTGTGATTAGGGATAGGAGAGTGATAAGACCAATCTTCATGAAGCACTTTTTTCTTCTCTTCATAGATAGGTTCTCCTTTACATTCCTTTCCCTCAAAGTAAGTAAACTTAACTCCGTCGATATAGGCATCTTCTTCTGGTGCATAAGAGATATCTTCGTGTGGCACTAAGCCAAAAAGAAGATGATCACCTAAAAGAGCAACATCTTCTCTTCGCGCTTTTTTACTCTTATCAAGATAAGTAAGAGAACGAATCATCGGAACACCTGTTTCATAAGCTTCATGCGCTAAAGAATAATAAAGGGGTAATAAGCGGTAACGTAAATGTCCATATTCTCTCGCAACCTTTAAGCCAACTTCCCCATAATTCCACGCTTGACGGTAACGCTTATTCCCTTTTGTGCTATGGAAGCGATAAATCGGAGAAAAAGCACCAAACTCCAACCATCTTGCGTAAAGTCTCTCAGAGCCATCTCCAATATGACCAGTAAGATCGCTGTTAATATAAGTAATTAAGTCGTTCCCACCTCTTAACATATTCGCAAATTCTTGCTTTAAATCAAAATTCGTCATCCAGTTATCTCCCGTCCACTGAATGCCATAGCGGTGAGAAGCAGAATTATCAATCCCAATCCATTCCCCGTTTAAGACGTTATCGACATTGCCCATAACAAGACTTCTTAAGGGGTAATCTTCTTTTTTAGTTTTTTGATGGAAATCTTCTTCTACATTTTGATAAAGATATAAGCCAAAAGTTTCTGGGTGAATTTCTTTCACTGGGGTTTTTAATCTTGTCCACCAGTTCCGGTCATACCACCAAGCATCAAGTCCAAGTTCTAAGTAATGGGTTAAATTCTCTTTTCGATAAGAAGACTCTACATAGTCCCATAACGATTTTGCTTCTTTTAAGGGTTCTGGATGATCATTAAACATCGAGGAAATTCCCTTTTCATGCAAATAAGCAAAAGTGGAAGATAAATCTGGAAAATCTTCTTCGTTTAAAGTATATCCTGCTCCAGGTTTTGCTCCAGACTTCCGCCAATCGGTATCAATGACAAAATAATCTAAAGGTAAATCATACTTTTCGTAATTTTCTACCTCTTCTTTAACCGAAGCATCGGTATATTCAAAATAACGAGAATCCCAAGCGCCAAGTGCACTTAAAGGTACTAAAGGCGCAGTGCCAGTTAAAGAAGCGTATTGCTTTCTTAATAAGTAAGGATCTCTCTTACAAAGAAGTAGATAAAGCTCAAAGCCATCTCTTCTAACCTTCCAGCCCCCTTTTCTTGTAGGCACTGTGCCATACGCTTCCTTTGGCATAATAACGCGGGGGTAGTCGGTAAGCATATACACGCTTGGCGTTAAAGCAGGTTCTGGCAAATGTCCTGTATTTTTTAAGAGTATCGGCATTTGGAAGAAGAAAGAACGAGGCCCTTCTAACGTAATCATTTTTTCTTTTCCATCATCAATTGTTAAGAGATACTTCCCATCTTCTAATGGAAGAAGGAACTTTCTTTTTCCGATAACTTCTACACGCGCTTCTCTTTCTAATTTGCTTTTATTTGGAACAAAAAAGGTATCGTCTGTTAAACTTCCTTTTTTACCAATTTCTTCAATATGAATAATGCCGCCTTTCAAATACTCGACAAGGTAACGAGCACCTTCTTTTTTATTTCCTTCCATCTTTACAGCTTTCGCACGTTTCGCCATAAATAAGTCTCCTTATTTTTTTCTAACCATTATGTTAGCGAAACGCGCTTCGCTTTCCTATATAAGAGATTTACTTTTTCTTTTCTTTTATTAAAAAATGCAACTCTCCTTTTCTATAAAAAGCAAGTTTGCAGCATTTTTTAAATCGCAGAGAAAGAAACACTAAGAATTCAAAAATAAATTTCAATTTCCTCTAGAGCCACTTGCTAAAAAATATAGCAGTAAGAACATAAACTTTTTCCCATGATTACTCTTTGCTTCTTCTTTCAGCAATTAACTCTCCAAACCATTCCATAATCGCAGGATCTTGGTGAGAGAAGAAAGAAGATGTTTTGGTGTCTAACTTAGCAATTTCTGCCATATCTTCTTCACTTAATGCGAAAGAATAAATGTCAAAATTCTCTTTGATTCTTTCTTCATGAACAGATTTTGCAAGAGAGATAATCCCTCTTTGATATAACCAGCGGAGAATCACCTGGGCAACACTCTTATGATATTTTTGTCCAATACGCGTTAACACTTCATTATGGAACATGTTATTTCTACCTTCTGCAAAAGGTGCCCAGGCTTCTAAAACAACATGATATTTATCCGCCCACTTCTTCGCTTCAATCTGCTGATGAAACACATTGACTTCGATTTGATTGACCATAGGAGGAATCTTCACAAAACGGCAAATATCCACTAAGCGGTCTGGGTAAAAATTGGAAACACCAATCGCGCGAACCTTGCCTTCTTCATAAAGCTTTTCTAAATCGCGATAAGCACTGTAATAATCTCCTACTGGCTGATGAAGTAAGATTAAATCAAGATAGTCCGTTTTTAATTTTCGTAAGGATTCAATAACAGAAGTGTAAGTTTTTCCTTCTCCATAGTGATCAATCCATACTTTAGTGGTTAAGAAAATGTCTTTCCGTTCTACTTCGCTTTCTTTTAAAGCGTCCCCCACTTCGCTTTCATTAAAGTAAGACTGAGCAGTATCAATATGGCGGTAACCCGCTCTTAAAGCAGCAAGAACACTCCCCTTACAGTCTTCTTTTGAAACTTGGTAAACCCCAAACCCATTCACTGGGATTTCCACTCCGTTATATAGTTTGATGTTTTCCATAAATGGCTCCTCCTGCTTTTAGTTTAGATATTTACAGGTAAAAACCGTTATATATCTTTCTTAATCTAGTATAGAAGATATAAATAGTCACTTTATAGAAAAGATACGATATAAAAATTCTGAAGACCTATGTTTCAGAATAAAAACATCTTAATCTTGCTGCCATAATGACAATATTCTTCAAACAAATTCGAGCAAGTATGATGTCACACTTTTACCTCTACTCATCTAGACTTTCATCAAGTAATTTTGCCCTCTCCTCTACTAAGATTTTCATTTGTCTAATGGCTGCTTTATTTAACTCCAAAAGTCTTTCGGATTGACTTATTCCGCGCTCCATCAAATAAGCGTTTAGATTTTCAAGATTAGATAGACATATGAGTTGCGGCACCTTAGCGTAGTCACGGATGTTGCCTTTTTTATCGGGGTTTTGATCTTGCCACTGTTTGGCCGTCATTCCAAATAAAGCTACATTAAGCACATCTGCCTCACTTGCATAAACATAGGCAGCCTGCTCCTTTGATATTTTAAGAGGGATGATAATGTTATCTTTTATTGCATCCGTATGAATTCGGTAATTGATTTTGGCAAACTCACGTTTTATAGACCAATCAAGCTGCTTCTTTTCCTCTACTTTTAGACGTTGGAACTCCTTAATAATATAAAGATGAATCTCCGGCGAAATCCACGAGGCAAACTGTAATGCGATATCCTTGTGGGCGTAAGTTCCACCATGATATTTCCCTGCTTTGGAAACCAATCCGATGGCATTAACGCTCTCTATCCACTTCTTCGGCGAAAGCGTGAAATAATTGTGCCCAGCCTCATTTTTAATCTGGTCGAATTCGACCACGTTAAAATTCGGATTATTGAGTTGTTCCCACAATCCAATAAACTCTATCGTGTCTTTACGCCTGAGCCAATTTTTGACCACATCGGCAGGGGCCTCTGGATTTTTATATCGTGCTATATCTGTCAAAGAAAAATAGTCGTCTTTATTGATGTGTATTGTCTGTTCTAATACGGTAATTTCCTTCTGATTCATTGTGTATATCCCCTTGATTTCTTATGACTAATTTTACCATATTCACTTATCCCTAAGAGGCGATATACAAGGCTCCACCTTCATGGAAAATATTTCGAAAAAAGCTCAATAAATACGAAAAAATTCAATTCACTTTTAAAAAAAGAACACTAGTTCAAGACGCACTTCTTTTCGCTTAATATCATCGTTGTGATAACAGGTTCTTTCGATGCCGTCAAAGACAAAACCCTGGGAAAAATAGAAGTCTAAGGCAGGAAGATTTGAGGTTTGTGTTTCTAAAATAATCGCTCTATTTTTTCTTTTTGAGGCTAGAAGTTTGACATAGTTCATTAAAAGGGTAGCAAGTCCTTTTCTGCGGTGACTTTCTTCTGTCCATAACTCGGTCACTCTCATGCGGTTTGACCAGTCTTCTTCATAGCATTCAATCACCGCGATTAACGTATCTCCTTCTAAAATGCCGTATGCCTCTGCATTTGGAAAATAGTTTTGATAAAGCTTATCGGGCATATCATCTTCGACATTTGTATGAACAAAGGGCTCCTCTAGAGCAGTACGAACAAGTTTTAAAGTGACATTATGGAGAGTGTCTTCCTCATAATGCACTTCATAGAGTTCTTTTACCGAGTAAGAGATTGGCAAATAAGTGCCTTTCCACTTCTCTTTCTCTAATAATTTTACTTCATAAGAGGCCATATAAACTCTCCTTTTTCTTTTAGAAGGTAGTATATTCACTTTTCTTTGGATATCTTTAGAAAGCAAAAAGGAGAAAGATATGAATCAGAGAAGTGAGAAGATCTCTCTAAGGAAATTAGAAGAAAATGATTTTGCTTTTTGCAAGGAATTGTTACCGCGTCTGAAAAAGCATCACTTTGCAAGTTATCTCTCCTCTACCTTGTCTTATCTTATTTTGAAAGAAGGAGAAGCACTAGGAATGATTCTTGCTTCTTTTTTATGGGAAAAGTTACCTTTCATCGAACATTTCATTATAAAAGAAGAGGAAAGAGAAAAAGGATTTGGCACGAAAAGTCTTCTTCTTTATGAAGAGAATTTAAAAGAGGAAGGCTATCCTCTTGTTCTTTTATCTACCCAGGCGGATGAAAAAGCTCAGTTTTTATATCGAAGACTAGGATATATCGACTGTGGAGCGCTTTTTCTAGAAAACACTCCCTTTGATCAAGCTGCAGAAATCTTTCTTAAGAAAAACTTACTGAATAAAGAATAAACTCACTCTTGCCCTAAACCTAAAGCCACCATAAGGAAAGAATAAGTATGATCATCTTCCCTAATCTCGTGAGTAAGTTCACTAGGAAGAGGAGGGTTACTTACAAGTATCACGGTAATCATCTCTTCCTCGTAAGTATCTAATATTTCTCGCATCTTTGCTAAAGGGCAAGGAAGATTAACTTGAAGCCACTCTACTTCTTCAACGCTTTTTAAACGGTTTGTGCCAGGCAAAATACCGCTTTGCCAACTCTCCTTATCTTGCCAGCAATATACTTCAATTCCTTTCCCAGCATTTTGATAGGAATAATAAAGAGAATAATCGTAGTAAGTATCCGCGTTATGGCAAGAAGAAAAAGAAAGAAGACTAGTCAGTAAAATAAGAGAGAAGTACCACTTCTTTTTCATTTGTTCTCCTCGCCATAAATATAAAAAATGAAGAACGGAATTACTACATCCAGTTTAACAATAAGGCAAGATAAAACACACTTTTTTGTCTTTTTAGAATAGTAAGTTGCGCCTTTTAAAACTTTATTTAGGCAATTAATTGCACCTTTTTGCATATATACCTAAATCTTGTTTTTTGTCATATTTACCAAAAAAGTTCGTTTTTTAGCAAAATTAGCACAAATGTGTAAAGTAAATTACCACGAAAGTGTTAAATAAAAATGCACAAATGTGTAAAAAGAAAAAGCAGAGATAAAAAGAAACAGAAGTTCTTTATTTTTCGATTCATTTTTATGCAGTATTTTCTTAAAAACTCATGAATATGATAATCCACAATAAAAGATGAAAAATCATGCCAATAGCAAGAAACACCTCAAGAACAATAAGGATTGCTGAATAAATAGAATCTTTTCTTTTTAACTTTTTTATTTGTGCTTCTTCAATGACTTCAACTTGGCCCAAATAGTTTTTGTTCCGCGAAAAACGATAATCTTTGAAAACGGTTTGACTATGAGAATATAAAAAACAGGAAATACCGAATAATAAAAGCGGAACGATTTGATAAAGACATATTGGCCAAGTAAGCATAGAACGAAGCCAAGGCATTAATCCCGCGTAATTTATTAAATAATCCTGATAAACCATCGATAAGGTAAAAAAGGTAAGGAAAAATGCCGTTATTAGAAGCATTGTGACAAGATGTCCGGTCTTACGCCGATGAAATAACTTTTGCAAACTATTTGTCTTTTGCAGGTTTTCTTCTTCATTGTTTTCTGTTTTAAATTTTTGGTCCCAGAGTATAGAAAAAGCTTCCTTATGATACTTAGAAAATTCTGGACTATATTCCAAGAAAATTTTATCAGGAGGAGGCAAAGTATCAAAATCATACTCATATGTTTTTTGCTTATAAGTAAATTTGATTTTATAGGTATAAGAGTTAACGCAAACAAGATAAAAGGTAGAAATTAAATTGCTATTTGAAATCGATATACTGTCATCCGAAATTTCGTAAATATTATAGCTATAATATTCATCTTTTATCTTTGCTTTGTCTTCGCGTATAACGCTATAGTGATCACTTAAATAACCACAATAACCTTTGATATAATCGGATATATTGCTATTTGAAGGGACAGAAAATTGCTTAAGATAGGTAAGCTTTTTTATTTCTTCTACACTTGTCTTTTTATAAGAGCCTTTAAAATAGGCTTGTCGATTAGGATTTACCGGCCAATAAGATAAAGAATCACACTCGTCAGTTTTGCTTAATCCACAAAAATTACCTGAATAATCTATTTTGACAATGCCAACTGCGCTGTGGCTTCTGGTTTCATTAAAAGATTTTAAAACATTTGATGATGAATAAACTGGATCTACATCATATTTATGGAATGAATAAAAAGGAGCGTCGCTGACTTTAAAACCACTTATTTCACTTTCTGTTGTTTGATAAGAAACAGTGTAATTAATTTTATAATGGTAACCAAAAGTAACATAAAAATCCGAATGAGAAGTTGTTAAAACATAAAGATTTCTTTTGTTCCGCAAAAAAGACAAAAAATCGTTGGACAATATCGGCGTTTTTCCCCTCGCTAAATACATGCCATAATAAAACGTTTTTGTACTACTAATGTCTTTGTCATAGCCAGTTTCGTATCTAGCAAAATCACCCTGATTTATATTTTCAAAATACTCAATAAACTTATTTCGTATTTCATCCGGGTCGATTGGTGCTTTGTCACTAATATAAAATTCCATAATACTTTTTTGTAAAAATATTTTAAAATGTTTTAAGCACACAATGTAGAAAAAGATTTCTTAGACAGGAGTCAAGAGGAACCTATCTAATAACCATAACACGTTATCTTAAAAGAGTTCTCAATAGGTAAAGAATTCTTTATAGATTAGAAAACTTAAATCAATAGAAGCTTTATTCTTCAATAGAAATCTCTTTCGCTTTATTGATCTCCTCCTTCTGCTTCTTATAGTCTTTGATCCATAAAATAAAGCTATAAGTATTTAGGAAGATATAAACACCATTGAGGACTAAATAAAGCAAGCCTGTTTCCCCTGCTTCTAAATAATTGATTGTCCATATCGCAACAAGAGAAGAAGAATAACAAATCCAGAAAATCCACTGGGAGAGATTACCTTTGCTTGCTAAGTAGCAAGAGAGCAGGGCAAAAGAGGTCGCTAAGGCATTTAAGAAGGGTAATTTAGAATCTAGATACGAGAGAAGAAAGCCGTATCCTGTCGTCACAACAGGAACAAAAAGAAGAACGATTATGTAACCTTTATAAGAAAGATTACTAATGGAGAAGCTTTCTTCTTTTGTTTTCTTTTTGGAAAGATAAAAACGGTAAACGGTATATAAATAAACAGGTAAATTAAAGGCAAGATTTAAGATACCTTCTCCATATTGTTTTTGAAGAAGAGACATGATGCCATAGATAAGAACATAAAGAGAATACACGATAAAGGCATATTTCTTTCTCTTCATGTTCAGCATTGCCGCAAATAGACCAAGAATGACAGAAATAATTTCAAAAGGAGAGGAGTGATAAATAATTCCTAAAGTAATAAAAGTAATAAGACTAAGAAGAGCAATAATCCATTCAAATAAATTAAAGATAGGAAGTTTACTTTTCTTTTCTTGATTCATGCTGACCTCAAAGAAACTAGATGCAAATAATGGAAGAAGAGAAATCTCTTTTCTTCCTTATGATTTTAACTCACCATAGATAGATATTTAAGAAGAGATGCCTGTATGAGAGTTTTCTCTTTCTTTGTTCGCTTATTTATAGTCAATTTTTCATGCAAAGACGTTGAAAAATCCAGCTTCTAAGTAACAAGCTTATTGCACAAAAGATAAAAAAGAGCATTTCTTGCGTTGAGTTTGGAAAGTAACAAAGTTCTTTAAGACATTATCTTTCCAGAGGGTTTAATAATGTACTTATGAGGATTTAGTAAAATTTCCAGTTGTACTAGAAAAAATACCAATGCATAATTGAACTAGGAATTATTTTTATGATTAATCGAACAATAAAGGCAACGATACTTACATGTATTCAAAATAAACCAGTTACTTTAATTACTGGGTCTAGGCAAGTTGGCAAATCAACTTTATGTTATTCTCTGAAGCAAGAAATAGGTTTTAACTATGTCTCTTTAGATGATCTTAGAGAAAGAAATTTAGCGATAGATGACCCGGAGATGTTTTTAAAGTTGCATCATTGGCCTCTTATTATTGATGAAGTGCAATATGCTCCTAAGTTATTTGAAGTTATTGAGGCTATCGTCAATAAAGAAAAACTAGAAAAAGGCAATAATTATGGAATGTTTATTTTAACTGGCTCTCAAACTTATGAACTAATGGAAGGAGTTACGCAATCTCTTGCTGGAAGAGTTGCTATTGTGAAAATGTCTCCTTTAAGTACGAGAGAAATTTATAATGTGAATGAATCTAAAATGAGTTTTGATCCTTTCGAATTAGCGAAAAAAAGCAACGATTTTAAATTAAATGTAGATGAATTATATAAGTTAATTGTGAAAGGAATGTATCCAGAACTTTACGATAATCCAAATTTAGATTTAAACATGTTTTATTCAAACTATGTTAGTACCTATATAGAAAGAGATGTATCTCAGTTAATTAATCTTAAAGATAAACTGAGATTTCAAAAGTTTTTAGAAATTTTAGCTTCTTTAACTGGCCAAGAACTAGTCTATGACACCATAGCGAAAGCTCTTGGAGTTAAAGTTGATACAATTAAATCATGGATTAGCGTGTTACTAGCTGGGGATATCATTTATCTTCTTGAGCCGTATCATGAATTATCGATTGCAAAAAGAATTGTTAAAAGACCAAAACTTTATTTTTCCGATACTGGATTGGCTTGCTATTTAGCTAGATTAAATAATGAAAATGTCTTAAGAAATTCCATATTTAACGGGAGATTTATTGAAACATATATTATTAATGAGATTAGAAAATCATTTTTGAATAACGGAATTAAAGATAATTTTTATTACTATCGAGATAAAAATCAAAATGAAATTGATTTAATTATCTTAGAAGACGGAATCTTGCACTGCATTGAATGCAAATCGGGAGTTAGCTTTAATAAAAACGATATTAAAAGCTTTTCTAAATTAAAAGATTCCAATTATCAACTTGGTTATTCTTATCTAATTTGTAATACCGAGACGATTTATAAACTAGACGATAAAGTATTTTGTATTCCAATTTCCTCAATATGAGTTTTATAAATCGTAATTTGCTCGCTGTAAGAATTCCCGCTAAAACAAATTATCACGAATACAGTGCTTATTTTGCTTTATTCATATTAATTTCTATATTCTTTCTAAAAAATTAAAAGAGAAATACTCTGTTTTATCAATAGTCACAACCTGTTATGTCCTTCAAGCATTTGGTGAAATGTTTCCAATTCTGTTAAATCAAAGCAATCAGATGCTTGCAGTTAAAGCCAAAGCAATTTCTTAATAATCTACCTTCTTTCTAATTGATATTCAGTGATTATCGTTTTTTCATTTAACTGAATAGTAAAACTAATAATGTTATCTAGTGGTGTGTAATGAATAAAAGTTAAATTAAATATGTTACTTTCAGCTTTAATTTGAAATTCTTTCCAATACGTCTCTTCTACAAAGAAATCATAACATTTAATCGGAATTGATTGCTGAGTCCTTTCATCTACAACTCTTAAATCAAAGGATAAATAAATATCTTCGCGGTTATAGTCTCTTAATGACCACGGATCTTCAAAAGCGTTATATTTTTGACTTTCAAACTCTTCTCTACTAATTTCTTCAAGTTCTATAGTAAATTCGTCAAAAGTTTTCTCTTCTTCATCTTTAAGAACATTAACAGGAAAATACTCCCCAGGTGAAATAGGTTTAAAAGATGAAGTACACGAAGCCAAAGATACACTAAAAAATAGCACCCCTAACGTTAGGTTAAGTCTTTTCATAGAAAGCAACATATTATTTCATCCTTTCAGCCTGCCAATAGACAAACAACTTAATATGGCACCTTAAAATAATCAAGGTATCGTTTAAATTTGTCTTGTGCAGAAAGGCAAGTGTCCCGTAAATAACCACGTTCCCTTTTCCATTCTTTTAAACCACGATAATAAGATAACTTCAGTTCTTCATCGATAATAAATGGCACAATATTGTATTTTAGGCACTCCTTAAAAAGTAGTAATCTACATTATCGGCAAAAATGCAAATTCATCTATCTGTAATTTATGGCAATTTTGCCGATACAGGCAAAATCATTTCCTATTGTTAGATGGTAAACTTATTACAACAAAATCTTTCGTGATTTTAAGAAGTTAAAGAGAAAGGGGTGCCTATAAGATGCTAGGAGCAATTATTGGAGATATGGTTGGTTCTATTTATGAATTTGAGCCATGTAAGACTAAGACTTTTGATATTTTAAATAACAAAATGAGAATGACGGATGATTCTTATCTAACAATTGCTGTTGCGAAAGCATTGATGAAGCATTATCCGATTAAATACGACCAAAAATCGTTAAATGATTTAAAAGAAGATTTAGCGAAAGAGTTTGTAACAATATGGTCAAGCCATAAAGGAGCAGGTTTTGGCGCGATGTTTTATGAATGGTGCTTAGCGTGCCAAAAAAGCGGTCATATAGCTAAACCTTACAATTCTTATGGAAATGGTTCTGCAATGAGAATTTCTCCCGTTAGCTGGATTGCTAACACTGAAGGCGAACTAAAAATCCTTACGAAAACAGTTACAGAAATTACACATAACCATACGGAAGGAATAAAAGGAGCTGAAGCAGTAGCAATGGCGATTTATTTAGCCTTGCATGGTGCTTCAAAAGAAGAAATCAAAGACAGAATGATTCGCGATTATTATCCAGAGATCGCGCAGTTAAACTATGAGGAACTTATCCATACTTATCGTTTTTCAGAAATTTGCCAAAAATCAGTTCCTCAAGCAATCTTCTGTTTTTTAATTTCTAATGGGTTAGAAGACACGATTAGAAACTGTGTATCGATTGGCGGAGACTGTGACACCACGAGTGCGATGGCGGGAGCAATCGCGGAAGCTTTCTATCAAAAAGAACAGATATCAGAATTTGAAGATAAGTTTTTATATTTCATGATTGATCCTGATGTGGAAAGACTCATCATGAATTTTCATAAGACAATCGGAAGCAAGAAATTTGAAAGATAAAAAGCAGTTCAATGACAAAAAGAGATAAGTAATAGAGTGCTACAAAGTATATTAATAATTCTTAATTTATTGCTTTCATTTGTTAAATATGACCTCGTTGTAATAAGCCAAATTTCTTAGTTAGATTGTGTTCCCTATTTAAAGAGTAAAGGTTAGGTATAAACAATAATCTAACCTTTTTCTTTAAAGCTTGATGGATATAGATTTTAGAAAAGATAGTCTTCACTAGACTCCTGATATAGAGACGAAATAAAAAGAGGAAAGACACCAATATCTCTTTCTTCTCTCCTTTTGATGAAACGCGCAAAAACTAGAACTACCTATCTCGTTTTAGAAAAACAAAACTAATGGTTACATCCTATGAAATCCCAAACTTAAAAAGAGAAGTACACGTAAAACAGAAGATTTCTCTTTTTTACGAAAAGAAGGTTTTAAGAAACCTTTCCGATTTCAAGAGTTAGAACATTCCATTATTTCATGCTTCTAGCAAATACTAATTACGAAGGGTTGCTAGTGGGACAACATATACACCATCGTCTCTTTTATAGGCGTAGCGTGATTTTGTTATCACCATAAGATAAAGTGGTTTTTGGATTAAGTCTTCTTGAAGTTTAAGAAGATTTTTTGCTGCCTCATCAATTGCTTCATCATCGCCTAGTTTTATTTCAATAAGAGCAAAGGCGCCATTTTTATAAACAAGGACTGCATCAGCCTCAAGTCCTCTTTTGTCTCGATAGTGATAAAGTTTCGCGTTTATGGATTCGCTATATATTTTTAAATCTCTAATCGCTAATGATTCAAATAAAAAACCAAAATAGTTCATATCTTTAAAAAGAGACGAAGGTGTTAGTCCCAAAGCGGCAGTAGCGATGGATGGATCAACAAAATAACGAACATCTTTCGTTCTTATAGCAGTTCTACTTCTTAAATTCGTGCTCCACGCTCTAACATTATCTAAAATGTAAAGTCTTTGTAGCGCTTCTTCGAACTTGTTCAACGTTTCTTTATCAATTCCAACATCATTAGCGATGAGTGAACTTGCGCATGAAGTACCTATATTTCTAGCGTAGGATCGAATTACTTTTTCAGCAACATCAGTATTTTTTTGAAATTTGATATCTCTTAAGGAAAACATATCTTCCTTGCAAAGCACATCGTAATAATCAACCGCTTGCTGCAAAGCAACATCTTCCTTTTCACCGATTGCAAGCGGCCAACCACCACGGCAAATCCAAAAAGCATAGTCTTCAATACTAGCATTTGATATCGCTTGTTCAAAGACGCCATCCCCTAACTTTGAAAGAGAAACGGCACCATTACTATCGCCGCTTTCAAAAAGAGACATTGTTCTTAATTTTTTAATCGTGATTCTTCCGTTTCCAGTGTGTCTTTCTTGTTCTTCTTTTTCCTCACTATCATAAGCAATTCGATCTGTTACGCTTCCCGTTAAAATAAATTGACCAAACTCATCGTTTTTATCCACTTCCGTCTTAATGGAATCCCAAATGAATGAAATGATTTGCCATTCATCAATTAGGATTGGTTTTGGACCTTGAGACAAGAATAAGGAGGGAGCGTTTTTAGCAAACAACACATTTTGTTTTCTTGTGTCTGCTGGCAACATCTCAATGATGGTTCTAGCATGACGAGAACACGTTCTCGTCTTTCCGCACCACTTTGGGCCAACAACAAGAACTGCGCCTTTGCTCCTTAAAGAAAACTCTAATGTTTCATCAAATAAACGTGGTAAATAACCTTTTTTCATGCCTCTATTTTATATTTAAAAATTATGGTAACAACAAAAATCGAAGAAATGGCGAGCAATTAGTCGAAGAAATGGCGAGTAATTAATCGAAGAAATGGCAATTCCGTAAGAGGTATCTATTTATGGTTTGTGAGTAAATAACTGTCTTTCACAAATGCAAAAAAAGATCATTATTTATGAACCGTACCCCTCCTCCTGGTTAGTCCAGGATTTGGGGTGCAGTTCAACTTTTTATACAATTTTATTGTTTTATTTCCTTGGTGTCATCTCTTCCCAAGTGGCTTAACCTAGCACACTAATTTTTACTTCTTTTGGGAATAAAAAGCATTCTCAAAGCGGCTTAATTCGATAGGTTAATTCTTTCCGCAAATCTCATCGTGAAAAATATCTCTTACGATGATTCGCCGTAAAAAGTGTCATTTTTACACTTTATACGCCGTAAAAAGTGCTAAATTGACAAAAAATACGGCATATCAATTGATAAGATGGTTGAATGTAGTCAACTTCATCAATAAAATCTTTGTATGTTTAAACGCTTAATTGAAGAAAAACTAGAGAACTGGAAAAGTGGCTCCAGAAAACCCTTGATCGTTAAGGGATTAAGACAAGTAGGTAAAACTACGACTATTTTAGAATTTTGTAAGAAGAACTATGAAAATGTAATTTATATTGATTTTAGAAGCGACATAACTTTCTCACAAATTTTTGAAGGCGATTTTAATATTGACCGCATTACCTCCTTAATTTCTACAAAAATTTCTGGTGTCCATTTTGTGCCTGGAAAAACAATTATTTTCTTCGATGAAATTCAAGAATGTGCAAAGGCTAGAGCTTCTTTAAAATATTTTTATCTAGACAAAAGATACGACGTTATTTGTAGCGGGTCTCTACTTGGAATACAAAACTACAATCAAGATTTTTCCAGATCTGTTCCTGTAGGATTTGAGACATATTTAACGATGTATCCTATGAACTTTAAGGAGTTCCTACTTGCCTTAAATAGAGAGATGTTAATTCCTTATATTGAAAATTCGATTGCTAAAAAAGAGGCAATGGATCCTTTTATTCATCAACAAGTTTTAGAACTATTTCAACAATATTTGATTGTAGGCGGTATGCCGGAAATTGTTTCTAAGTTTATCGAAAGCCAAAATTTTGATATAGTTTTTCATACCCAAGAAGACTTAATAAATACCTATATCAACGACTTTGGTCGAAATATTAATTCGCAAAACATTGTCACTAGAGATAATAAATTATTTGAAAGAATACTACTTGTTTATCAATCCGTGCCACACCAACTAGCAAAAGAAAATAATAAATTTCAATACTCTTGCATCGCGAAAAATGCGCGAGCAAGCACTTTTTATGATGCAATTGAATGGCTAGTTGGAGCTGGGTTAGCTTACAAAATTAATAATATAAAATCTATTGAAATTCCCCTTAATTTTTATCGAATCGAAGACCAATTCAAATTGTATTTTGCGGATGTTGCGCTTGTTTTACCCTCTTACGGAAAAATCGCACAAGAAATATTGCTATCAGGAAATAGTGGAGTTTATAAAGGCGCGATTTATGAAAATGTAGTTTGTTCTTTATTGAAAAGCAAAGAAATCAACCTCTGCTACTATCAAAAACCAAATCGACTAGAAGTGGACTTTATTACGGAAACGAATCAGGGACCTATTGCAATTGAGGTTAAAGCAACAAACGCTAAGTCCAAATCTTTATCCACATTAGCAAAATATCCTGAATCTTATGGTAATGCCAATCTAAGATGTCTAAAGTTCTACGAGAAAAACTTGTCATTTAACAAAGATACGAAAATTTTAAATCTGCCATACTATATGGCTGATTTTATTGATTTTAATCTGCTTTAATTCTCTTTTATCTCGTTATTAAAGTTATTCTTAATAAGATTCTGTGAATTTCTTTTTCTTTTAAAAACAAGATCTTTTCCTATATGAATTACTAACTACTTCTCAAAAAATAGAGTAGTCCCCTCCATAACATCTATTGTCTAATGTGACTACTTAAAAATATAGGTGAATCGTAATTGTTTTTCAGTAGTAAAAGATAAAAGAGGATGCGTTCTCCTTTATGCTGCAAGAATCTTCTCACAGCATAAGGCGTTCACTTCCGTTTATAGAGGATGTTCCCAAGATGTTCTCTTCTTCCGTGAACATGCTTTATATGACAAATGAACATCTTTAGAAAATATGATCAAGAGTAACTCCAATAATATAAAATTCTCTTGTAGTTCGCCCCTATGATGGGCATAACTAAAATTAACGACACTTAAAACACATCAGAAGATAAACAAAAAAAGACCTATACTGCCAAGGCACTATAGGTATGCTTCAAGTGAACTTTCCCCATTTCTTTTGACCGTGGGTTTTTAACTCTTACTTTATTTAATACTACAACATTTGATTTTCCAATAATTTATTTTTGTACATAACTGGACTCATATGGAATTTGTTAACAATTC
>CALWDE010000002.1 GCA_944376605.1 uncultured Bacilli bacterium | reverse complement strand
TTTAAGCAAATTCTATTCTCGCAAAGATTAAACTATTCTCGCATGTTAGTGGCATTATAAAAACTGCCAAATGGGAGTGCAGACAAAAACTTGGACTAAATAGAAAGGACAAGTATGCACAGAATAGAAGAAATTGAAAAAGCATTAACTTTATTAGATACCTATGGTGGACAATTATCTAAGACTGCAAGAGCATTAGGAATTAATCGCTATACATTAAGATCTTGGAGAGATAAAAGAAAAAAGTCTGCACACCCTTAGAAGTTCTAAGTTTGTATCAGACATGTCGTACAAATTGTGGTCGGGATGGTGGGATTCGAACCCGCGATCTTCTGCTCCCAAAGCAGACGCGTTAACCAAGCTGCGCTACATCCCGGCGATGCAAAAGTATATAGACCTTCTCTCTTCCCTGCAATCGAAATTTTGAAAAAGCCCATGCTTTTTGGCTTAGTTAAATCTCCTTCTATTTATAGACAAGATCTGGTCTTTTAATAAACGAATAATTGCTACAAGAAACATTAAATAAATTAGCATAGATTGTAGGCGCCCATCGGAATGTCTTTTTAAAATATCTGCGCTGAACGTTTCTTTTATAAAATTTTAAAACAAACTATATTCTGAAAAGGACTATCTACATCCAAATTAGATTTTCGAATCGCCTCTTTTTGCAGCATAATTCTAAACAAACCGAACGATAAAGTAACTTATCCCCGCCTATTCGAAGGAAAAGAAAGAGTTTTAATACTTTCCAAAAGTAGAACAAATCATTTACGCTTACCGAAAAGTCTTACAAATAACAAAAAATGCCGATAATCTCGGCAATTTTTACATCATGGCGCGCTAGGCAGGATTCGAACCCGCGACCCTCAGATTCGTAGTCTGATACTCTATCCAGCTGAGCTACTAGCGCATCTATTGCCTCTATCAAATCGGCAAGCGGGATATTACCCCTTTCTTCCTCTTCCTTCAATAAGAAAGTAACAAGAAATGGTGTCATTTTTCCGATTTCGATAAGGAAGGTTAGAAAACATTTATTTCTTTTCTTCTTTCTTATTTTTTCTTTCCTCAAACGGAATTCTTGGAGTTTTTTCCCAAGTAAAATAATCATAAGGAGTAAATAAACACGTTAAGTATATCGGTAGATAAGTCAAATTATAAAATGGTGATAGTGTGATAAGGGAAATCTTTCCTAAAATGCCTATAGGTAAATTATCTCGATCGGCAAGGACTGCTATGAGATTAAAAAGAGTAAGTAAAATGTAACTAATTGCAAGAGGTAAAAGAAAAAGCAAAAGCGCAATTTGATAATTCGCTCCGAGAAAACCTGCTGTAATAAGAAGAATGAGACCAACAAAAGAAGTTAAAAATGAAGTGCCAAAGATACCATAAACAGGAAGGCGTCCAAATACATAACCAAACTTAATCCAATTTTTCCCTCGTGGAAATTTCTTCTTCCATATCTTTTTTCTATATCGAGAATGGACTTGGCTATATCCTTTTATCCACCGAATTCTACGTCGATATGCCCCTTTGGCACTAGTTGCCTCTTCCGTATACACTTTAGCGTAAGGATAGTAATAAGATGTCCATCCTTTTACGATAGCATCCGCGCCTAGTTCATAATCTTCCGTAAGACTTCGATATGGCCATCCATTGTTAAGTTCAATCACATCCTTTCGAACCATCATACCAGTTCCTACTAGAGTAATAGGCGCGTCTAACAAATCTCTTGCCCTATTCCCTAAATCATCAATTTGGGTATAGGTAAGAGATGTAGAATCAGAACTATATGAGCGGGAAGAAGATAAATTAGAAAAGAAATTCTTAATTAGCTTTTTTCCAATCACAATCTGCTTATCAAGCGCAAGAGCATTATTCATTTCTGTCAAAAAATCTCTAGAAGCAATATTGTCCGCGTCAATAAAAACATAAGCGTCATAGTAATTTGCTTTCTTATGCAAAATTGCTTTTAAACCTCCGTCTAACGCTTCTCCCTTATTCTTTTGATTCGGAACATTAATCACCTCTATATTTTGATAAGAAGAAGCAAAAACAGCGGTCGGATCATCCTTTCCGTCAACAATCACATAAATATCGAAGTATGCAGGATCGTAATCTTGGTTCCTTAAGGAAGAAAGCACGCCTTCTACAATTTTTCCTTCTCTTTTTGCGGCCACAACTACTGCAAGATGGTTTTTCTTGGCGTTAGTAACTCTCTTTATAGGCAAAAAAGCAGCAAAATAAAACAAAATGCGTGGAAAGTATAAAAGGAGAAATAGCGCAAGTAATCCAAAATAAAGATAAAGGACGATAGAACATATCTCTTCCATATTAATCCCTTTCCTCTTTTAATTTTTGAATCACTACTTCAGCAATCTTTATTGCCCCATAAATATCAGGACACTGTTTTTCTTTTTCTCGCATCTCACTTAAAGCGCGTTCCTCTTCTAGAAGAAACTTCTTTAAATAAAAAGTAAGGGTTTTGGGAGTTTCTGCAACCACTCCATAACCTCTTTTTACTGCATAAAGAGAATTTTTCTCTTCCTGCCCAAGAAGATGACCTGTAAAAATAATTGGAGTTCCAGCAGCAATGGCCTCAAACATGATATTTGGCCCTGCCTTGGTTAGCAAAATATCTGCCTGTTGCAAACGGGCATTCATGTCATGAACATAACCAAAAATATGTAATCCTTCTCTTTTGGGAAGATGTTTCTCTAAATACTCTTTCAAATGACCATCGCTCCCTGTTACCACATCAATATCGACGTCAAAAAGTAGTGCAGCTTCTATCAGCTTTCTTGTCGCGCGAAGTCCGCGTTGACTTGGGTTCACAAAAAGAAGGCGTTTTCTTTGTTTTTTCTCTTCTGAGGTAAAAGAAAGCAGGGGGCTTAAAGGAAAACCAGATTGCATAAGTTTGTCCTTACAAAAACCCGCACGAAGAAATGCATCTTTTGTTTCTGAAGTTGGTAAAAAGGTAAGATCCGCTTTCTTATCTCTCCATAAATGGGAATGTTTCATGGGATCAAGAACAACAACATAAAAGGGAATGTTTCCAAATTTGCTTAGCACTTTACGTGCAGAAGCCACAAAACACGGATGAAGAGAAATAACAATATCAGGTTTACTTTCTTTTAAAAGAAGAGAAAAGCGATGATGAATTGCTTGATAAAGGAAGAAATTAGAGAGAGTGTGAAAAAAGGAAGTAAATTCAAAGAATAATTTCCAAAGGACACGAAAACGTGTTGTTATCGTAACGTAACCTTGCTCCCCGCCTTCTCCTTTATATCCAAGAAAAAGACAATTTGAGTCATAATCAATAATGTCTAAAGAAGGATCGAGAGAAAGTAGAGCAGTTTTAAGAGCGTTTGAAGCACTGCGATGACCGCCAGTTTTGCCAGCAGTAAGTATAAGGATTTTTTTCATTTAGTTTTTGATCGTAAAGTAATTAAACCATTAAAAGGGTAGCAACAATAATCACAACATAATAAACAAGCCAAAGCGCGGAAAGGCCAAAAGATACATAACCACAAATAATGCCCGCAGTTGCTACATGATATTTATGGTGCCTGCTATTTAGAACTTGTTTGGCATGTAGCCCGTTTGTGATAGCAAAAATGCCAAGAATAAACCCAAATACAAAGAAAGAAAAAACGATAGATAGTGATCCAAGAACAATTGATGTAATGGCATAATTCTCGGCCTCTATAATGTCTTTAAGTGGTGCGTCTACATAAATGCGATCTCCGTCACGAAATTGACCATCATAACTTTCAAATTCTTCCATATTTTCTCCTTTTTATTCATCGAGAGATAAATTCTTTTATTTTCGCATCATACGTCTCCTTGTTATTGGAACGTACGTGAGAATGGCGGCCATAGGGAAAGAAAACGAGCTCGCTCGCTTGATTGGTACATCTAGCAAAGATTTTTTCAGAACTTTCGCGCGGGCAAAAGGAATCTTCTTCACTATAGATGAGGAGAATTGGACATTTGATTTTGCTTACTACCTCTATGGGTTTATTTTTAAAGAAATTCACACCTGTATATAAACGAGCTAAGAAAAAAGTTAAATATAGCATAGGGAAAGGTTTTTTCTTATAGGAAGCAAAATTTTGCTTAAAAATTTCAAAATAAGTGGCATATAAACCGTCCGTAATAATCCTTTCGACCACAATTTTGCTATCCCCCTGTAAAGATAAGGTAGCGTAAATAGCAGTAGCCGCACCAATACAAATACCGTGGAAAAGAAACTGCTTAATATGAAAATGTTTTTCAATGTAGTTTACCCAGGCGACAATGTCTTCGCTTTCCTTAATTCCGCCCGTTTGATACTTACCATCACTTAGACCATGCGCGCGCAAATCAACAACTAAAATGTTATATCCTTTTTCTGCGTAAGGCTCCGCAAAATAATAACTATAAAGAAGAGATTCGGTTCTGCCTTGTAGGATGATAGCGCACTTTTCTGAACCAAAATCAATGTATTCTCCCTTTAAAGATAAGCCATCATTGATAATTTCGAGACTAGTTATTTTATCTCGATATTTTTCTGCCCAAGCAATCCCTTCCTCAAACATCTTGACTTGGTCATCGTCCTTTAAATTCGTGCACTCTCTAGTCCGTTTCTTTTTAGGATTACGATACACAGTGTGATAAAAAATCACATGTGGAGCAACGATAAGCATAATCAATATGTTTGCAATCAGAAATACTGCAACGACAATTAAAGTTATTTCCCACCAAGTCATAATTTTTTAACAATATCTTCAAACACTTTCTTTTCGTATTCCAAATCCACAATTTTTGTTCCGTAATAGAAGGCAACATATAAACCTGGACCACAATTGATGCCTGTATTTGGATAAATATTAGACACAATGACCTCACGCGGCCTTATTTCTTTTCGAATTAACTCCGCCGCTTTTTCCGCTTCCTTTCTGCGTAAAGTTTGGGACATTAAGATAATTTGGTTTTCAGGATTCTTAATTGTCTTTTTCATATATTCAATGATGACTTTGTAGGTTTTTTCAATGCCGTTCACTTTTCCTAAAGGTTGAACCATCCCTTCGGAACTAAAATCTCCCATAGGTTTAATGCCAAAGATTGTTCCAAAGAATGCTTTTGCATTGCTAATTCTTCCTTTACTAGCAACATAATAAAGATCATCAATGGGCCCCATTTGATGGAGACAATCTCTTTCCTCTTCTAAAAGGCGGTAATTTTCTTCAATGCTGAGACCTTCCTTACGATGTTCCGCTGCTTTGATAGCAAGAATACCTACTCCTAACGAATAACGACGTGAATCAAGAACTAATATTTTTCTTTCAGGAAAATCTTTCAAAAGTTCTTTGCTAGCTTCCATGACAATTTTGTAAACTCCACTCAAGGCACTTGAAATGACAACTACAAGAACGTCAAGGCCTTTTTCTAGCCAACTTCTGAGCCTCATTTTTGTGGGCCCAAGACCTAAAGCCGCAGTTTTGTAGCCCTTTGGGTTTGCTTTTAATTTTTTGTAGAAATTATCAAAATAAGCATCATCTCTTGCTTCTAAATCGCATTCCACATTTTCTTGTTCTGGTGTACTAATAACACCTCTCAAATAATCGTCAATTCCAAAACGCTCACGAAGCTCAGGCGATAAATCGCTGGTAGAATCAGTAAGTACGGCATAGTTTGTTTTCATATATTTTTCTCCTTTTAAATAACCAAAGTTAAGCGGTTGGCAAAATCAAGACAATTATTCTCTTTGAGAGAATACCCTTTTTGCCCTAATACCTCTTCTGCATATGATGTTAAATCAGAAATAGAACGCTGTTTTCGTTTCGAAACGATTCTAACTTCAGGGATTTGATTTCCCGCAAAAGAAGTTAATGAAGTGAAGTGAACATCTTTTATTTCGTTTTTATCTTGTCCAGCGTGTCCAAACTCTAACACATGATTATCATCAAAATAGATGCCATAATGATGGTAGATACCAGCCCAAACGCGAATAACATCGCCTTTTTCTATTTTTTTATAGGTGTAATGCATTTTAATACGCTTCGAATTCTCTCGTTTCAAAAGGTAAAACAAAGAAAGACACTTTTGACGAATCTTCTTATTTACTTGTTGAAGATGATTGGCGATGCTATCTTCCCGCCTAGATAAATCAAGATAAATCGATTTACCAATTATAAAATGAAGAGAAGAAAATGGTTTATAGGAAAAATCCGAAATTATCGGCACAATTGGTGCTCCACTTTCAGAGGCTACCCATAAATATCCAGTTTTAAACTCTCCCAGTTCAAATAAATGTTTATTTTGCGCGTAATCACCTTCTGGAAAAATCAAAAGACTTTTTCGTTTGGCCAGAAGAATTTTACATTTTGCTAAAAAATTGAGTCCTTCTCCGGTTGGGCTTACAAATACAGCACCTAGCAAAGACATAAATGGTTTAAAAACAATAAGAAAACCATGATACCAATCCGCAGCAATAAAATAGAGACGTTGATAAAAAAGCAAATATGCAATAGCAATCGCGTCCAAAAAACTCTTATGCCCCGAAATAAAAATAGCACCTTTAGGAAGCGAAAACTTTTCTCCTCCTTCATAGCTCACCTTAATGTGAAGAAAAATAAGTGCAAGTGGCGCGCCAAGAACTAAAGCCAAATAATAAAGAAAGGTCTTCATAAATTCTCCTTAATTCTTTGATAAAAAGCGTTAGGCGAGCGCAAATTGCTTTCCTTTTCTAAATCAAAGCGAACACCAAAGGTTTCTTCAATACTCATAACGAGAGAAAAGTAACCTAAAGAATCTCCACCTAAATCTAAAAAATAATCACTATTTGGTGAAACAGTAACATCCTTATTCAAACTATTTTTGAAAAGCTGTTC
Organism: uncultured Bacilli bacterium; assembly: GCA_944376605.1. Classification (GTDB taxonomy): domain Bacteria; phylum Bacillota_I; class Bacilli_A; order RFN20; family CAG-826; genus UBA4951. Next base: position 143,772 of record CALWDE010000002.1, on the reverse strand, counting down.
AATAAGAGAAATAAGGGATGGTTCTTCTGCTTGTTCGCTTTTTAATGCTGTTATGGGAAAAAGATGAACTTTTTCTTCTAAGATAGCCTTTTTTAGCTGAACGCGAGATACCTTAATCGCATTGGAGTTTGCTAGACTGTCATTCGTGATATAAAGCCTAGTTACATTTTTCCCATAACAAATATGTGCGAGTTGTTCTTTTAAGGAGTTAACTTCTTTTTCTATGAGAAAAGAAGGAATATTTTTCCTATACTCGATCACAAGCGTTAATCTTCCTTCCAGTTCTAAAGCGCAAAAAGAACTTGCTAAAGGTAAGCAGAGTTCTGCTTCGATAAAATCAGGAGAAATATTTTCACCATTTTCAGAAATAAACAAATCGCTTAAACGGCCCTCAATAAAATAAGTTTGGCCCTTTTTCGTTACAAGGTCATTCGTATGAAAAGTATCGATAAGTTCCCTTCTACCATCTAAATAAAGAATTTCTTTTGCCAAACTACTTCCAGCAATCAAAAGCGTACCATCTTTTTCCAAAGAATAGGAAACGCTAGGAAAACAGGGACCAATCGAACCATCAATTCTTTTTGAAAAGCGAAGAAATAAATTAGCTCCAGTGATAGAAGTTTCTGTTGTTCCGTATCCATTAAAAAGAGGATAACCAATTGCGTTAATCGTCTTTAATACTTCTTTTTTTAATACTAGCACCGCCAGAAATCATAAAACGAGGAGATTCTCCAAAGGCTTGTAAACGAACTTCTTTCAGAAGTATTCTTGAGAGAAATAGCGATAATCTTGGAGAAAAATCACCCACTTTAGCAATGAAATCAATTGCGTGATGAAATTGTTTTTTCTTTTTTGAACCTAATTTGGTTACACCTTTCTCTATCTCATCAAATAGTCGCCCAAATAAGATAGGAGGCGCAAAAATATGTGTGATTCCGTGTCTTATAATGGTAGAACGAATCGTTAATGGCGATAAATCATGAAAGAAGACGATTGTTCTTCCATAAAATGCGAACCACAAATAGGAGACCATAATTCCAAATATATGGAAAAAAGGAAGAATAGCGGCAATTTTTATCTCGCCATGAAAATCCTGCATAAACCAGCTATTTTTTTCGAGAATTGCATCACTGTTTTCAATTTCTGCCGCAACAGAAGCACCATCATATACAACAATCTTTGCCTCCATACCAGTGTAAGAGGAAGAAAGAGCAAATCTATTTGACCACCATTCCTCTTTTGGTGTTTCATGCTCAGTTTCTAAGAACGTAGGAATAGAGATACATTGAAAGTAAGCATTGTATTGTTCCGATAAAGTAATAATTTTTGATATAGATAGTCTTTTAAGAAGCGAGTTTCGAAGAGAAAAAGGATAATAAGAATTCACCAAATATGGCGAATACCCGGCCATTAAACTTCCCCAAAAGGCGATAAGGAAGGAAGGAGAGTTTGGTAAGTCAATCGCGATATATTCTCCAGAAGAGGAAGGATATGTGTTATGAAGGTAACTTGCAAAGTGCTCAATACGCCGTGCAAGCTCCTCATAACTCATGGATTCCATTTGCTGATTCACTAACTGCTCATAAGCAATCATTTTTTTATGAGAAAAAGCAATTTTATAAATATCTTTTAATTCTCTTTTTGATTCCCTAAGCTGTGCCAAATCTTTTTTTACAATCGCCCAGTACCGTTTCATATTCGTCACATTGCTCCAATAACAAAAAGAGAGTCCTCTTGGCCTCCAGGAAAATAACTAAACTCAATCTGTTGATTAGAAGAGAAAAATTCTGTAATGGTATCAATGTCATCCTGCTTGATGTTTTTCCCGCCAAAAGCAACCAAAGTCGAGTAACTGGCAAGGCGGCGAGGTGATAAAGATACCTGTAACTGTTCAAGGAGATGATCTCTTGCTCTGATGGTAAGTTCTGTATTTTTAATTTTATCTAAAACTTTACACCGCTTTTTAAAAGCAGCAAAAGTCTCCTCAAACATGGAAGAAGCTAATTTAAAGAAAGTATTTACAAATCCATTGCATTCAACAATGAAAAAGTTTTTATATAAACTCCCACCCCACCAAATCATGTTTTTTAGCATTTCTTGAACGCGCTTATCCGCACAATAAAAGACAACATTTTTATTCTCGTATGGTTCAAGTAATTTTTTTAACTCTTCTTCCTTCACAGTGTAATCTTTTGGGAGTGGAAAGGCTGCGTCTGCTCCAAGACGTTCAAGTAAAAGCGAAGATTGATCGCCATGAGTAAAACAAATTACTGCATAATCAAAATGTTTCTTTCTCTTTAAGCGGCTAAACTCAGGTGTTTCAAATAAATCATCTACTTTCGTAAAAACTAATTTTCCTAATTTTTGGAACTCATGGATGACACTATCGGGAGTGTTTGTATGAATATGAACTTTAAGAACATTTTCGATAATAGCAATTGCGGCAGAATCACCTCGCCCTTTTAAAAGGTTAGAGTAATAATCCTTATCCTTCTGTTCGTTTAGATAGATACTAAACTCCGTGCAATAACGGAAAAAAGTAAGAGGATTATCTGCATCTCTATATCGTTTTGGTAAAAGAGGACTTTCGTGACAATTAAAATAGGGCTCTTCCTCGTAAAACGATTTTTTCATGCCATCAATAACTAGATAAAACCCTAGCGCACCACTATCGACAACATTATTGCTTTCTAAAAGTTTCATTTGGGAATGAGTTTCTAGCACACTCAAAAAAATGTTGTGGCTAAAAAGCCGGAAGAAGTTTTCGAATGTTTTTTCTTCGCTATTAGAAAACTCCTCAATCGCCTTTTTTGCCCCTTCACGCATAACCGTAAGCATTGTTCCTTCCATTGGGTTTACTACAGCAGCGTACGCTACCTGATAAGCATGAACAATTGCCTTCAAAAAATCTTCTATTGTTATAATTTCCTTTTCTCTAAGGTATTCGCTAAGACCTAAAAAATATTGCGAAAGAATAAAGCCACTATTCCCGTAGCTATTCATCGACATGCTTTCTGCAAAACTAGAGAGAGTGCTGCCCGCCTTTAGTGTCTCACTTGTCGAAAGTAGTCCTCGTTGAAAAGTCCTTTTCATGTTTGAGCCAGTATCTTTATCACTCACAGGAAAAGTGTTGATATCGTTTAAATAACTTTCGTTAAAAGAAAGACTAGTAAAAGCAACTCGAAGCATATGGTAGAGATAGCTACCATCAATATAATTCACCTGTTTTATTGTCATGATTTACCTCAAGAGGAATTCGCCTTTTATACTCTCTTTTTAGTTGTCCAAGCATATTTGCTCGAGCAATGCTTTCGAAGCACTTCCCAAATAATTTTTCGCCAAGAACATCTACCATAAACGAAGCGATTCTTACCCCAATTACTTTACCAAGAGAATGCCACGTCGCACCATAATGATGGATACACACACTCTTATCCGTCAACTTAATTTCTTTCGTGATGTAATGCTTAGGAAAGAAATAGTCTCGCGGAAGGACTACTGTTTTGTCTGGAAGTTCACACCGTTTTCCGTCAAGCTTTAACTGATATAAGCGAACAAGCGAAGCAGTAAAATTAAGAACACAACGCATATTACTCTTTTTGTTAATTTTGGGACAAGGTTGCAGGTACCTGCTATAAACTTCCGCCATGGCTGGATGTCCTTTTCTTGATCCTAGAATGGCGCATCCTAGCCAACAACTAGTTTCGTATCCAATAAAGAAATCATACTGGTTCACGAGTTCATCAAAATTTTTTAAAAGTTCGACATCTGTATCGAGATAAATACCGCCATAATTGAGCAGTGCCCAAGCTCTTATCACATCCGCAGCCAAAGAATAATTTTTCGCTTCAATTGCCTTTTTTACCCATTCATTACTATTAATATCGAAAGTTTTTTCATCCCATTTTATAAATTTATAATCCGGTAAAAGTTTCTTCCATCCAGCAAAATAAGACACATAACTTTCAGGCATAGGCTTTTCACCAAGCCAAACGTAATGGACAATCTTTTCAATCATTTTATGGCGCTCACGCGCGAGATTTAACACCTAAATATTATAATTATCAAGATTTACACACATCTTATATAGGGCAACTGTCATCGTTTTTTGTTAGTAAATTGTTACGTTTATTGTTTTTGCAACAAGATTGATACAATTTTCGATTAAAAGCAATCAAGGGATTGACATTTATGGATGAATTTTAAATTCAATAAAGAAGAGGCGAAATCATTTCTATATTTCGCCTTAATTGACACTTTAGGTTCTAATGAAGAAATATCAAAAGATAACAAAAAGCCACAAGAAGAATAATTCTCATGGCGTTGTTCTTTAAAAGTCTTGAAATATTAATGATTAAGATCGAGCTCAGAATCCGGAAGTTTTCTTAAGAATTGCCCCTCCCCGGTTTGATATTTCGGTTGGCAATATGGAGCGTATATCAAGCTACCTTTATCGACAAAAATCGTTCCATCGCGTTTATAATCGTTTTCCCCGAACCAACCATTCTCCGTTCTTTGTAAGGACGGGCAGTACGCTTTCGCGCCGTGGGAGAGAATGATGGAATTGCATTTAATTAAGTTTGGGGCGATCAGTTGTCCCCCTTCTTCTAAAATAAAACTTCCTGCGTATCTCGCCGTGACATAAATCGTCGTGCCAGGTGCGGCTTCAATGTTATCAATCGAATTATCGATCGAATAAATATAGTCATTCGCTATATTGTTTTTGCTCCAATGTCTAATTGAAAATAGTCGCTTTTCAATCGTCGGATCGACAAACCCTAATCTTTTAAGTTCTTCATCCATGTGCATAGTCATATTTTACAATATTGGATGAAGGTATCGCATTGTTTTCGCTTCATAAAATGAAATATTTTCTCTATCGTTCTAACGAATGGGGATCGAGAAGGAAGTCATAGATATTGATCGTTAAAATCCCATATTCATCGTATTGAGTCGGAACTAAATCTCGGATGATGATGACTTTTTTAAAAGAATCATCAATTTTTCTAAAAGGTCTTACTTCCTGATTTCGTTTATCTTCATCAGGGATACTATACGCTGATTGAATATAGTACCTAGAAGAACCTAGATTACAGACAAAATCGACTTCTAACTGTTTACGGCACGTTTTACCGTCCTTATCTTTTTTTGCGATGGGAACCACTCCGATATCGACTTGGAAACCCCGCCTCTTAAGTTCGTTATAGATAACATTCTCCATTGCGTGGTTCATTTCAAACTGTCGAAAGTTAATCCGAGCGTTCCTTAAACCTAAATCGGAAAAATAATATTTCTTAGGGGTCTCAATGTAGGCTTTGCCTTTAATATCGTATCTTTCAGCTGCTTCAATTAGGAAGGAATCTTCAAAATAATCTAAGTACTTCTTGATCGTATTCCCGGTTATCTTGGAATTCTTCACCGACTTAAAGGTATTTTTAAGTTTTTCGGGATTAGTTAAAGAACCAACGGAAGATGAAAGGATATTTAAAAGGTCTTCTAATTCCCCGATGTTTTTAACCCTATTCCTTCTTACGATATCTTGAATATAGATTTCGGTGACCAAGTTCTTTAAAGTCTGCTCTTTATCGATATTATCTTTTTTAAGAACAACGGAGGGGATACCGCCGTAAAGCATATAGTCCGTGAGCCCCATATATTTGTCTCCTTGGTAAACGGACATAAATTCACGGAAGCTTAAGGGATACATATAGACTTCATCCCCGCGTCCGGCGAATTCGGTCGCGATATCTTTCGATAGAAGTTTAGCGTTACTCCCCGTTACATAAACATCGATATTGTCTTTTCTTAAATAACTATTTAGAACCGCTACAAAAGAGTCCAGCATCTGGATTTCATCAAGGAGAAGATAATACATCCTATCGTCCTTAATTTGGCTTTGGATATACATCATGAATTTCTCAGGATTCGCTCCTCGTTTTTCTTTTTCCATTTTAAGCGGACTATCGCCAATCTTTTGGAGGTCTTCAGCCGAATCAAAAGCAAAACGGATAATATGATCAGCAGGAACATTGTTGTCTAATAAATAGTGAAAGAAAAGATTATTAAGGAGATAGGATTTTCCACACCGTCTAATACCAGTAATGACTTTAATCAGACCGTTATTTTTTCTTTTTATCAACTTATCGAGATAAAAATCTCTAATAATCTCCATATATAGCCTCCTTGAAACAGATTTTTGCAACTATATACACTTTTCTGTTCTGAGTTTAGCATATAGGAAGATAGTTTCAACATATTGTCCTCTCTATAGGAAAGATTTTTGTAACAATTAACACTTTTCTGTTCCAGGATTTCGAAATGGTACTTAACAATGATAATTTAGCCTAAAAAAGAAAAAATCTGTTCCTCTTAGCTTTTCTAAGAACGAAACAGTTATTTTCAGGTGAACTAAATGGGGTTCAGTTTATAAAGGTATCAGGCATAATCTACGATAATGGCACGCCAAGCAGGACTCGAACCCGCGACCCTCAGGTTCGAAGCCTGATGCTCTATCCATCTGAGCTATTGGCGCAAGCCTCCATATTATAGAAATCTATCAAAAATCTAGTAGAGAAATGTAAGTGACTTATTTGGAAAAGAAAAAATGCCGAAGAAACGGCATTTTAAGCATTTTGGAGCTTCCGAGCGGATTTGAACCGCTGGTGAGTGAGTTGCAGTCACTTGCCTTACCACTTGGCTACGGAAGCAGCGGACAGAAGTATACCCCAATAAGGATGTAGAAAAAAGGGAAAAGATGGGTTTCCCTCTCTAAATTCACTATAATGCGAAAGATGCAGTCAACTTTTTGTAATCTTTTACTAAGCTGGTATAAAAAGAACGCGCGAGAACTTCCCTGGAGAAAAGAGAATCCTTCGCCTTATGAAGTTCTTCTTAGTGAGACCATGCTTCAGCAAACTAGAGTAGAAGCAGTGAAGGAATACTACCATAAATTTCTTCTTGCCTACCCTACTCTAGAAGCTTTAAGTAAGGCAAAGGAAGATGATCTTTTTCATTTATGGCAAGGCCTTGGCTATTATCGCCGAGCGGAAAATCTATTAAAAACGGCAAAAATCCTTCAAAACTGCAAGGATTTTCCAGTTAGCAAGGAAGAATTGCTCAAATTACCCGGGATTGGAGAGTACACCTCTTCTGCTATTCGCGCTATAGCCTTTCATGAAAAGGATATTGCAATAGATGGTAACTTTTATCGTATCTATTCGCGTCTTAACGCTTCCTCTCTCCCCTTTTTGAAAGCAAAAAAGGTGATGAAAGACTACTTCATGGAAAAGTTAGGTGATGTAGATCCTTCTACCTTTAATCAAGCGTGTATGGATCTTGGTGAACTTGTTTGTTTACCTAACGGCAAACCTTTATGTGAAAATTGCCCTCTTTCTTCTTTTTGTTTCGCGCATCAAAAAGGAGAAGAGACTTCCTATCCTCAAAAAGAAGAAGGAAAAGAAAAACGTACAGAACATCTTTACGTTTATTTGTTACAAAAAGACGGGAAATATTATTTACGAAAAAGAGATAAAAAAGGTCTTTTATCTTCTCTTTATGAGTTTCCAAACTTTACCTCTCCTCTTACCTTAAGTAATGTAACCTATTTAGGGAAAAGTCATCACACTTTTACGCACCTTTACTGGGAAATGGATTGGTACGCTGGAGAGACGTTAAAAGAATTACCTTCTTATTCCCTATATTCTAAAGAAGAAATCTTAAATGTGCTTGCTATCCCTAGTGCCTTTCGCTTTGGAATAAATAAAATTAAAAAGGAGAAATGAGTTATGAACAAGAAAAGAGAAGAAAAGCTATCACTCCTCTGTGAGAAGATGCGAAACGGCTTGCCCCTTCCTTATATGGGAGAAGACGCTATTTTAATGCGAGAGCAAAGCGAAAAAGCCCGTAAGATTTGCGCAAAAATTAACGCCCACTCTTTCTCTTCAAAAAGAGTTACTCGCTATATGAGAAAGTTAACAGGAAATCACGTAGGAAAAGATTTTCGTCTTTTTGCACCTATCTATAGTGATTTTGGCAGGAATATCGTAGTTGGCGACAATGTATTTATTAATGCAGGATGCTGCTTCCAAGATCAAGCAGGAATTGATATTGGTGATGATGTTCTTATCGGACATCAAGTTGTTTTTGCAACATTAAATCATGCTCTAAAAAGTGAGGAACGTTCTACCTGTATTGGGAAAGGTATCAAAATTGGTAATCGCGTTTGGATTGGCTCTCACGCGACAATATTGCCAGGAGTAGAAATTGGGGAAAACTCCATTGTTGCGGCGGGCGCTCTTGTGAAAGATAACGTGCCGCCAAACGTAATTGTGGGAGGAGTTCCTGCGAAGATATTAAAGCAAATATCATAAAAAAACCGGGTAAAACCCGGTTATATTTTTATATTTTTACTTTGCTTTAACTAATCGCAGCTTTGCACTTGCAAAAATTCCGTTTTCATTAATCACCTGAACGCTGCGTGAAACAAGTGGGGCGAGATATTCACGGAAAGATTCCGATAGTTCTCTTTCTGATAATATCCAGGATTTGGGAAATTTTTTCTCACGGTTAGCAATATCACTTACAGGAGCAAGGAACCATTCAATTTCATATTTATCACTTGGCACGCGGCGCATTGCAACCATTTGTCCTGAATGACCTTCTAAAGCCATTTTGACAGCGTACTTACCTGCTGCAATTGCTTCTTCGCGGTCGCTACGAGAAACTAAATATGGGTCAGCTCTTTGTGCTAAAGATAAATCCATTACTCTTGTACCAAGTTTTAAACGTTCATGGATGAGTTCACTTAAATAAAAGGTAACGCCTTCTAAAGCAACATGGCCAAAAGAATCTACTCCCCCTGTATTTCTTCTTGGTAAATCAAGCCCCTCTGAGGTGCATACCACGCAGTGTCCTTTCTTGCGATATATTTCGCGGACTTGGTATAAGAATTCTTCTTCATCAAAACGCATCTCTGGTAAATAGATTAAATCAGGTCTTTCATCTTCTGGAAGTAAATCTACAGAAGCTGTAAGCCAACCAGCATTTCTGCCCATGATTTCAATTAAAATTACTTTCCCAGAAGAATAGGCTTTTGCGTCTAATACCGCCATTTTTACTAGGTTCATTACGTGACGCGCTGCGCTTGGATAACCAAGGCAGTGATCGGTTACAACTAAATCGTTATCAATTGTTTTAGGAATTCCTAAAACTTTGATATCCATATGATTCTTTTGGAAAAATTCATGAAGACGAAGACAGGTATCCATGGAATCATTTCCGCCATTTACAAGAACATAACCAACGTTATGTTTCTTCATGGTTTCAATGATTTTGAAAAATAAAGGATCTTCTTCCCCTGGTAACTTTTTTCGAGAAGAGAGTAAAGCTGCACCAGGTGTTTGTTTGAGTAACTCAATTTGTTCTAAATCTTCTTTTCTTAAATCGGCTAAATTGTCATTAATGAGGCCTTCCACGCCGTGAATTGCCCCATATACCCCATCAATTGCATCGCTTTTAAAAGCTTCTGCAATGAATCCATACAAAGAACAGTTAATGACAGCGGTAGGTCCTCCGCTTTGAAAATAAACGAGTGAACGCATGTTCTCTCCTCCTAATCTGCCCTTTATATTAGCAAGAAAGCGGTTACATAAAAGGGTAAAACTTAACTTTTTAAAAAAGACAGAGAAGTTTCCTTCTCTGCCTAAATCATTAAGCTTTGCTAGAAAGTGCTTCGCTTTCTCTTTCCTTTTTCCGCGTTTTCCGTAAATGACGAGAACGTCTTTTGATGAAGTAGAAAGCAAGTACTCCTCCGGCAATGAGGACAATTTCCGTAACAAGAACTGCAATAATCCATGGCTCTAAGGAATCGCTTTTTACTGCTTCCCAAATTCGTAAAACAGAAGCGTTATTCTCGCCATAATCTTCCATTACAGCTAAGGAAGGAAGCATCTCCATAAGAGGATATTGGGCATAAAATCCTCTCCCTACGATTACCGTTTCCATCTCGCCAAGAAGATTCTCAGCAGTAACTTCTTCTAACTCATCGCTATAGACAAGTGCATCACCAGTAAGCGTTCCTTCAAAGAAGTAAGATAAATCCACAAGCGTGACATCCCATTCTTGCTCTTCAAAGTAAGCTTCCCATGTTGTGAGATTACCCTCTACCTTAGGAGCCTCTAAACTGGAGCCAGTCATATCAATGCTCCCAAAATCAGCTTCGTATATTTCTCCATCAATGTCTACTTCCTTCACGCCGCTGCCATTTTGGAACACTTTGTCTCCATTTTCATCGTAAAGGAAATCATGATAGCCATTATCGTAATCGCCTTCATCGATATAAACGTACATCGCGTAACTTCTAGCATCATACCAGTCACGGACAAGACTCATAATGTCTTCTCCTGCGATAAAGGGAGTGTAGCCAATATAGTCCATATTAAGAGAAGCAATATCAGGACGCGAAATAAAGTCGACAAATTTTTGGGCGTATTCTTGATTTAAGCCGGGGTAATCTTGCATCACCCAACCATCAAACCAAATGTTGCCGCCTGTTTGCGGGACTGCGTAATATAAAGAAACATCTTCTTCAATCTCACCAAGTTCAATGGAATATACCGCGTCTCCGCTCCAAGCAATTCCGATTCCACTTCTGCCAACCGTGATATCTTGCTTACCACTATCTACTTCTAATCCGTACGAATTATCAAAGAGAATCCGCAAAGAACTTTCTGCTTTTTCTAAGATAGTATCAACCGTTTCTGTTTCTGCTTCTTCTCCATATATTCTTTGTAATAAAGAATTAAACTCCTCTACCCTAGTAACGTTATTAAAGATAGTGTTTACATCGGCAGAATATTGCTCTTCTGAGTAAGAAGAGCCGTCAATCCACTCTCCCTTTAAATAAGCATTACGTAACACTTGTAATTCCGCGTCATATGACTGCATTAAAGCGACAGAATAGGTATCACGCATCGAATCTTTGATTTGAAAGGTTCCCTGATAAGTATCATCAAGTAAAACATTCCAGTCATTGATTTGCACTTTGACTTCATCAGGAGTAAGTCCTCTTTCCTCGAAAGCATCATAATAGGGGTTATAAGTAAAACCTAAAGTTCCCCACATATAACCTTTCGCATACTCGCTTAAAGGTGCACTGCTACCATCTGGTAAGATGCCTTCAATTTTTCCAAACCAATCATCTAAATATGGCGAAGCATAATCTTCATAAGAGTTTGGCCAATCTTCTAGAGAAGAATTATGAGAATATAAAGCAGTTTTCTCTTCTCCAAAAGCATAAGGGTGTAGCATCCCGTTTCGCATCATTCTCTGAATCATGTAATCGCTGGGACAGAGTAAATCGTATTGCGCACTACCTGTCTCTACACGCGAGAGCATCGTTTCATTGGTGTCAAAAGTCTCGTAAATAACTTCTAAATCAACGTTATCATGTTCTAAAACATATTCCTCAAACATCTCAATAATGTCAGGATCTTCCGAAATATAGTCTGCCGAGTTATAAACACGTAACGTTAAGTGCTCCCTTGGAGCTTTTTTAATCTCGATATTAGGAGTGAAGACGCTATAAAAGGTAACTTCATTTCCTGCCTCTTGATTTCCTTTGCTTTCTGAGAAAGAAGAAAAAGGAACAAGAAGCGATAAAATGAGAGGAAACACAAAAGTGAATTTCATTAAGCATTCCTCCTGTCGATATGATGATGAGATTTCTTTCTCTTTTTGGTCATTAAAATGGTGACAACAATGACCACAAGAAGAACAAATAAGAAGATTAAAGTGGTTAATGCGCGCATTTGGGGAGGTAAAGGACCTTTTTTAATTCTTGCTTGTACTAAAGTGGAGATAGTTTCAATCATCTGCGCGCCAGATAAAAGACCAGATCCTCTTGTGAAAGAGGTGACGATAAAATCATCTAAAGAAAGAGTCAAAGCGAGTAAAAATCCCGATAAAATCCCTGGCAAAATGGCAGGTAAAGTGACTTGATAAAGGGCTTTACGCGGCGTGCTTCCTAAATCCAAAGCAGCTTCATATAAAGCTGGGTCCATTTGAAGAAGTTTTGGTTTGACCGATAAATAAACAAAAGGAAGCGAAAGACAAATATGGCCAATAAGTAACGTCCAAAAAGAAAGTCCAAAGCCTGCATAGACATAGTTACCAAGGAATACAAACATGATAACAAGCGATAAGGCTAAAACAATTTCTGGCGTTACAACTGGAATTTGTGTCAAGCTTTCCGCGACCGCTTTACTTCTTCTTTTCCATTCATGAACACCAACCGCACCTAATGTGCCAAGCACTACCGAGCAAAAAGAAGATAGTAGAGCCAAAATAACCGTATTTCCTAACGCTCTCATGATTTCTTCGTCTTGGAACAAAGTGGCATAAAGTTCAAAAGAAAAACCAGACCAAGTTCCAAAATTAACAGAGCCCGTAAAAGAGAAGATAACAAGCGCTAAAACAGGAACATACATCAAAAAGAGAAGTAGATAGATGTAAAAGTTTGCGCCCACTCGAACAGCGAGAGTTTTCTTTTCTTCTAAAGTGCGTACTCTTCTTACCATATTCCCCCTCCTCTAGAAGCGACAGGATCTTTTTCAAAGCGTCGCGTCACTAACATGGATAGTCCGATAAGAACTAAGAAGATTAAGGCCATAAAACTTCCTGCATTCCACTGAGAATTTGAGAAGTTTAAGTAAATACTATTGCCAAATAGAGTAATTTTACCTTCCGATAAAGTATCGGAGATAACATAGCTGCTCATTACTGGCATAAACACCATTTCACTTGCGGAAATAATGCCAGGTAAAGACTGAGGTAAAACGTTTTTGATAAAAACTTTAAATGGAGAACAACCAAGATCTGCGGCCGCTTCCATTTGGGCACGATCTAATTTGAGCATGGTTGTATAAAGAGGGAGGATCGTGAAGGGCAAATAGTTTTGCACCATGCCGATTAAAGTAGCTTCCCAAGGGTGCGTCCCTCCATCAAGTCCAATCGCGGATAATAAATCTCTTGTCGCGCCAGTACGGATAACAAAGTTAATCCACATAGGCATGATAAATAGAACAACAAGAACCGCGTTTTTATTAATCTTTTTATCCGCCAAAAAATAAGCGGCAGGATAACCTAAAAGAAGGCAAATTAATGTGGTTTGTAATCCCATAAAAAGAGAAACAACAAGGACGCTTATCTTAGATGGGGTCGAGAAAAATTCAATCATTGCTTCCGCGCTAGGATTCCCGTTTTCATCACTAAAAGCGTAGAAAATAATAAGCAACGTTGGAATAAGGATAAAAAGAACTAAGAAGAGAATATAAGGAAAGGCGAGATATTTTCTTTTTAAGGAGAAAAAGCGCGAAGCTTTGCTATTCTTCCACTGCATAAGTCGAGAGTTCCTTTCTTAGGCTAAGGTGAAGATTTTCCTTCGCCACATGAATCGCCACTTCGTCTCCTATGTTCCAAGCATATGGAGTATCCGCGACAAAATCTTCTTCTCCTTCTGTTCTCACCATGTATTGGTAGTGATCACCAACCCACACAGAAGAAATAATGACTCCTCGACATTCTCCCTTACTTAAATCGTCTTCTAATTCCACTTTATCAAGAGGGATTGTTAAACGAATATCCGCGTCTTTTAAATCGTACTTTTTATTTGTTTTGGCATCTACTAAATAGCCATCTTCATCGATATGAGAGCCTTTTAGTAAAGCGGTGTAATCGGCAGGGAAGCTAATCTCTTCCTCTTCCCCGATGATGACATTTCCTTTTCCATCAAGCCATGCGTTCATGTATTCATTTTCTGTTAACTCTTTGTGCATAACTTGAATGTTTTTTGCTAAGACAGAAATAGAAACTTTTTCGCCAATTTCATAAGACTCTGTCGAGCGGCAAAGTACTTCCGCCTTCCCTACTAGTAACACATATTGGTACATTTCCCCTTTGAATACTTTCGAGGAAACTTTGGCGTCAATAATTCCTTTTCCAGGTTCGAAAATCAGCACGTCTTCAGGACGCACAACAACGTCAACCTTTTCATTGAGAGGGAAATCATCAACGCAAGGGAAAACTCCACCAAGGAAGCGAACTTTTTTATCTCCCACCATGGTTGCGTTATAAATGTTGCTTTCTCCAATAAAGTCGGCAACATAAGCATTGACGGGCTCGTTATAAATTTTCTCTGGCGAGCCAACCTGCATAATGGCACCATCTTTCATAACGACAATCGTATCAGACATCGACAAAGCTTCTTCTTGATCGTGCGTTACATAGATAAAAGTAATCCCAAGTTTGCGGTGCATCTCTTTCAGTTCAAGCTGCATATCTTTCCGCATTTTACGGTCCAAAGCACTTAAAGGTTCATCAAGAAGAAGGACTTGCGGCTCATTGACAATAGCGCGCGCAATAGCGACTCTTTGCTGCTGCCCGCCCGATAAAGAGGCAACGTCACGGTCTTCCATATCTTCTAAGTCCACAATCTTTAAAGCTTTTGCGACTTTTTCATCAATCACTTCTGGACTAAGACGTTTATATTTTGTTTTGGGACGTCCTCTCCAGTCTTTCCCTTCATAAGGAATACGCTTATTCTTCAAACCAAAAGCAACGTTTTCATAAACGTCCAAGTTGGGGAATAATGCGTAGTGTTGAAAAACCGTATTGACGGGTCTTTTATAAGGCGGAAGGTTTGTAATATCTTCGCCATTGAGAAGAATCTTTCCTGAACTAGGAAGAGAAAATCCTGCGATCATCCGTAATGTGGTTGTCTTTCCGCATCCAGATGGACCAAGAAGGGTGACGAATTCTCCGCGCTTAATGCCTAGGTGAAAATCATCGACAGCTACAAAGCCATCTTCGAATTCCTTATGCACATGCTCTAAAGAGATGATGAGGGTATCAGCGTCCATAACCATGACCTCCAGTGTCCCAGAAATTAGGGTGACAGATTTCGCCAATCGCCGCTCATTACGAGCCGGTCTTTGACGGGGCAATGATAGGGGTAAAATTTCAAGATGCAACACTATTTTTTAAAAGTTTGAAATTTCGTTCTTTCTAGGCGGCGCGCTATAATAGTTTTCATGAAAAAAATCTCTGCCTTAATTTTCGCTTTCTTGCCGATATTATCTCTATTTTCTTGTTCAGGAGATACGCAAGAGATCATCACGATGCCTTATCAAAAAACTTTTGTAGATACAGAAGATTATTCTCTCCGCTATGAAGCGATAAATCATAACGAGTTGATGTCTCTAGTTTCCCGAAAAATGAATTTTGTTTTGCTCGTAGTCGATCATGAATCCACTTGCACCTGTTATTTTTCTTTCCAAGAAGCGATTGAGCCCTATTTGAAAAAGAATAACGCTCTTATTTATTCGATTCATCCCGATGAATTTAATGGCGGAGCAGAGCGTCTTGGACTTGATATCTTAAGCGGAGTAGAAACTGTCGCAATCTTTAAAGAAGGAGAGCTATTTACCCAGCGCTTAACCTCTACAACTAGTGATCCTTTCACCTCTAATCCTGAAGCGGTGGAATCTTGGTTTGAGCAGTATGTGAGTTGGGGTCATGGACGCTACATTTCTCTTGAAGAGTTAAACGCCCTTTATGAAGGAACAAATCCGTTCACCGTAGCTTTTTTACGTTCTTCATGCCCTGATTGCACTTATTTTGAAGATCATTTATTAATTCCTGCTTTAGAAAAAGATAGAAATTTGCTCTATTTAATCGATACCGATCAAGAAGGAATCCGCTTTGACCAAAACGGAAATTACGATGAAACGCTTTGGCTCGCTTTTAAAGAAGAATATGGGCTTAGTGAAAATGGCGATGACACTCCTAGTGCTTACAACGAAGGATACGTTCCTTCTCTAATTTATGTTGATCCAAATTTAGGGAGCGATAAAAGAAGCGCGGTAATTGCCGGAATGACTTATCTTAACGATGAGGTAGCAGAAGATGAAGCTGGCTACTACATTGCGCATTCTTTCTATAGTGAATCTCGATTTTTATCAAACGAATGGTTAAGCGATGAAAAGGAACCTTTAGAGGGGAAAAGACTAGAAGAAAAAGAAGTCCAGAATATTGGTGATTCACTTCTTTGGCAAAGAGATTCTGCTTCCGTCTATCACGATGTATACGCCCAAAAATTCTTAGACTTCTATGTTCCTCTTATTGGTGAATAACTTTACAAAAACGGCATTTATTTGCTCATTTTTGTAAATTCTTCATATTTTTCTTTTAACTGTTTAGCTGACTCCGTCAAATCTGCTTTTTCTTTCTCGTTTAGATGAAGAGGTAAGCGCGCTTCCGCTCCCTTTTTACCAACAATGACAGGAAGAGATAAATAAACTCCTTTATACTCTTCTCCTAGCTCCGTCTCTAAAGGAGTGGAGATGGTAAGGACTGACTTTTCATCTAAAAGAATTGCGTTCACAATCCGGTTTACTGCCATCGCTACTGCATAATTTGTTGCCCCTTTTCGTTCAATAATGGAGTAAGCCGCCTGACGCACTTCTTCTTCTAATTTTCGCAAAGAGATTTTTTTATCTTCAAAATACACTTGAAGCGGAACCCCTCCAACAGAAGCATTAGAAAATAGAGCAATTTCACTATCGCCATGTTCGCCAACAATGGAAGCATGAATGTTTCTAGGATCCATTCCTGTAAGCCTTGATAAGGCATTTTTTAAGCGTGATGTATCTAAAACGGTACCAGAGCCAATAACAGTAACTGCCTTGCCATTTAACTTATCTGCAGCAACTCTTGTTAATAAGTCCACTGGATTTGTGACCATAAGTACCATCGCCTTTGGAGAAAGAAAGGGCGAGATAGAATCCATAATGCTCGAAACAATTTGGGCATTTTTATGAAATAGATCTAATCTTGTTTCCCCTACTTTTTGCGCAGCACCAGCAGTAATAATCACCAAAGAAGCATCTTTTACATCTTCATAGCTAGAGGCATAAATCTTCTTAGGATTGGGCAAAAAAGCGCCTCCATCCGCAATATCATCTGCATCGCCCTCTGCTTTTCTCTTATTTAAATCCACAATAGCTATTTCTTTGACAATCTTATTGAGAGCTAAAGTAAAGGCAATCGTGCTTCCAACAGCCCCGTCCCCTACAATTACAACCTTACGATGTTTCATATCTTTTCCTCCCTTCTCTTCTAGTTTGGAGGAGATAGTTAGTTATTGCAAACTTAATGCTTAAAAGAAAACCTCCCGTAGGAGGTTGGAAGATTTTGATTATTCTTCGGTAGGAAGATCATTCCCGTCTTCATCAACAGGAACAAGCATTTCCATGGGTGCGCCACAAATAGGGCAAACTCCATCTTCTGTTGGGACAACAATTTGTCCGCAAACAAGGCAACGATACTTCTGCATACTTCTAGTTCTCCTTTGTTAATTCTATTTTGCCCTACTTTTTCAAACTAACAAGAAGAATGCTCATTCCACTGATTTTAAAGATTCCATCATGGGGACTTTCGGTATACGGAAAGATAAGATGAGATTCACTACGAAAGACAACAAGAAAGTGATACCAAAAGCAATGAGGAATGTCCAAGGATAGATCATGTAAAGATATTCCACTAAAGCAACTTGATTCGCCGACAAAACCGCAATAAGGAAGGGGTAACCAAGCCCCATGCCAACTAAAACACCAACAAAGGTTAATGATAAAGACTCCCATAAAAGAGAAGAGGAAATCTCCCGTCTAGAAAAGCCCAAAACCCGTAAAGTGGCAATATCACGCGTTCTTTCTTTAAAAGACAATAAAGCGAGATTATAAAGGCTAACAATCGCCAAAATTGCCGCAAATACTTTCACTGCGTTAGTCATGACATATACCGAAGACATAATGTCATTTATCGTTTGAGCATAAGTTGCTCTTGAATTACAAACAATTAAACTTGGTAGCGTTTCTGAAGAGGCAAAAGCTTCTTCTATCATCTCTTCCCCCTCCTCTTCGGAATAAGAAGAAGAGATGTTTACCCATACATTCGAAAAGGAATAAGAAGAGCCTTGTAATGCAGGATGCGAAAGAGGAAGGATAATTCCATGAAAAACAAAAGATTGATAAATGCCAGTAAGAGGCAAAGAGATTTCTTTTCCCTCTAAAGAAAAGGAAATCATATCCCCTACATTTACTCCTAATTCACGCGCCGATTTTTGCGAGATAAAACAAGAATCCTCTTCTAGAGGCAATAAGATGGTAGAGTCTTCTCTTTTGCTTGGCACTCTTACTTCCATCTCTTGCGTGTAAGAACTTTCAACATTCTCCACAGGTAAACTAAGCGAAAGATAAGGTTCCACCTCTTCTACAGCGGGAATCTCTTCTAAGAATGCAGTAAGCGTATTAAAAGAAGCACCGCTTGCCAAAGTAAGTGAGAAATCCGCATCGTAAAAGTTCGTCATATCATGATTCACTCCATAATGAATGGTGTCTTCGATGCCAAAGCCCGTGACAAGAAGCATCGTGCATCCAGCAGTTCCTACAAGCGTCATTAAGGAGCGAACCCATTCCATTCTCATATTACGAAACGCCATCTTGAAGGAAAGAAGGTAAGTTCCCGTCTTTTTCTTCTTTGATAAAAGTGTCTTTTTTGCTTTGATTTTTGGTACGCGAGGACGCATGGATTCGGCAGGAGATAAAAGAACGTCTCTTCGAATCATAAGATAGGTTGCTACGCCAGCAATCAGTAAGAAGAGAAAGGCCGCAAGAAGCGCTTCTAAGGTAGGAAAAATAATAACGCGTGCGGGTAAACTGTAGAGAAGATCATATTTCAGGCCCAAAATAGAAGGAACAATGAGGGGCCCCAAAATTTCTCCAAGTAAAATAGCAAGAAAAATAATTCCTAAAACAATAGATAAAAAGTAACCATAGATTGCCCGTTTAGGAATACCTATTGCTTTCATTGTGCCAATAGCGATTCTGCTTTTAATAACAAGCTGTCCAGTAGTTGTTAGAACAATCAGTAGAGCAACTGCAAAAAAGACAAAGGGAAAGACAAAAGTAAACTGCCTTGCCTGCTGCATATCATTTTCCATCGTAATGGCAAAAGGCATTTCTTCTCGTAAAGAAAGAGAATAAAAATTATCGGGATTCTTATCAAAATAACTCTGCAAATCCCCTCTAAAAGTGTCTAAATTTTGCGAATTATCAAACGTAAATAGGTATTGATTGGGTGTGGTCAAATAGGCATTCGAGGAAAGAAAGAGAGCAGAAATATCCCAGTTAAAGAAAATCGGTACTAAAACTTTACTGAGAAGAAGTCCTGCCCCTGTAAAATTCTCTTCTAATAAGGAAGGAAGAGATTCTTTCATAGCAGCATCTCCTACCAAAATGGTCGTCATTTGATAAGCGCTTAGCTGAACATTCTCTGGATGCTTCATTGCACCAGTAATGGTAAAAGGAAGCACCAAAGAGTTTTCACGGAAGATATTTTTTCCTCCACTTGCTAAAAAATCTTCGCGGTCAAAAAGAGAGAGAAGAGCAGAAAAATCAATTTCCGTTCCCTCCTCTGCTAACTGCGAAAAAATATCATCAAGATCAACTCCCATCCCAGTTAATAGCAGTTCAAGAAAAGGATATTCCTCTAGATAACTTTGAAGCGTATTTTGAATGGCAGAAAGATCCAAATTCGAAAATGCTTCCAAATAGGTAGCAAGAGGAAGCTCAAATTCTAGTTCTCCTCCTAACTTTAAAGTCCCAAGCTCATTTCTACCTTCTAAAAGGGAATAATCCACAAGGCAGTATTTTTCTTCTTCCTCTTGATAACCTTCCGCGTATTCTACTTGGTAAGGCGCACTAATTTGAGGTAAGCCATGGTGCACCGCTAAATAAGAATTTTTGCCAGACGCAGTGCCTAAAATTTCAAAACGAGTATCCATCTCCCCTTTTTCGTTAAGCATAGAGATAATCTCGTTTTCTTCCTCTTCTTGATAACGATAAGTTGTAAGAAATAAATCCGCACAGTTGCCATACTCATACGCTCTTGAAACTTGGTACTCAAAAGTAGAAGCGTTACTTAATAAACCTACAAAAAGAGTAACAGCGACCGCGCCAATTAAAAACAAAGCGAGAAACTGAAGCCAAGATGATTTTACTTCCCGATAAATCATCTTACTAAAAAGTGCAAAAGTAGAATTCTTTTTCACCAGTTAATCTCCTCAGGGGATTTTGGAGAAGAGATAAGAATATCTTCTTCTAATTTTCCATCTCTTAACCGCAATAAATGTTCCGCGCATTCGGCAATTAAGGAGTTATGTGTTACAACAACAACCGTTTTGTTTTCTTCATGAGCAATAGAAGTTAAAAGAGAAATGATTTGACCACCTGTTTTAGAGTCTAAAGCACCAGTGGGTTCATCGCACAAAAGGAAGGTAGGGTTTTTCACGATGGCCCGCGCAATTGCTACTCTTTGCTGCTCTCCGCCCGACAAAGCACTAGGAAAATGATCTTGTCTTTCTGCTAAGCCAACCTTTTCTAATACTTCTTTGGGATCCAAAGGATTTTTCGCAATAGAAGCTGCTAAAGCGACATTTTCATAGGCAGTTAATTTTTCCATGAGATTATAAAACTGAAAAACAAAGCCCACCTCTTCCCTCCGGTAAAAAGAAAGTTCTTTTTCTTTATAGGCAGTGATGTCTTTTCCCTCGCAAAATAAATGTCCCGATGTGGCAACATCCATTCCCCCAAGTAAATTTAATAAGGTTGATTTTCCCGCGCCAGAAGCACCAAGAACAACTGTAAAAGTACCAGGAGTTAAACAGAAAGAAACCTTATCTAAGGCTCTTGTTTCATTTTCTTCTCCTTGATGATAAATCTTGCTTAATTCTTTTGCTTCGAGGATGTTCATAAAAATATTTTACTCTCTCACTCTCTTAAAAACAAAAAAGGTGAGGTTTTCCCCACCTTCTTCGCAAAAGAGAGTAATTAAGCCAAAGTCCCCATAGGGTCCCAAGGAGGTAAGATATGCGGCTCTTTCTTTAAAGCAGCTAATTCTTTATCGCTTAAAAGAGAACGGTCAATAACTGCTTGATAAACAAATTTGCTAAACCACGACTCGCTCATAGTGTAGTAGCCATCAAGCCCATTATCTTTTCCCCAAGAGTTTTCAATCTTCCACTTGATAGGACGACCATTTTCATCGAGGTCCACACCGACAATAAGCATTGCGTGATTCATCGCACTATGCGCGTAATCAAGCATTGCTCCCTTATCAAAATCGATGGGGAAGCCAAATGCAGATTCATAATCAAATCCTTTATCATCCCAAGCATAACTTGCTCTATCGCGGTAGAAAGAAACATCAGAGCCAAACCATACAGGCATGCCGTTTTTCAGCTGCGCAATAATAAGCTCTTCCATTCTCTCCATGGGAAGATTTAGGTGGCAGATTTTTTTACCTTCTATGACATTGCCTAAGGCAGCAATGGTGTAAGTGTCATCATAAGGTTTATCAGCAGTAGGAGAGTTAATCAAAGACTGGAAGGAAAGCAAGAAGTCTTTCCCCACATATTTTTCAAAGAAAGAAAGTGGGGTGAGATTACGCTCCGTGACAACTTCGTGATCTTTATTTTCATACTGGAAATCGAAAGTTTTAGGTGGAATACCAGAAGCGTTAAAGAACATTACCATAATCTTCTCCATGGTATCTTCTTTTAGTTTTCTTGCTTCTTCTATTCTTCCTGCTTCAATCTCTTTTTGGGCAAGATAAGCAAAACGGCGAATCGCACTATTCACAGCAAAATCTAAATCCCTTGTGTTACTAGACTGATAGGTCTCACGATAATTCTCTTGCGGCATTAAACCGTATTTTAAAACAAGGTTTACAAACATATCCCATTGTCCCCCGTCTCCAACAGGCATAGCGAGAAGGAAACGGTATAAGCGGTCTTCCATGGGATTTCTCTTTTCTAAAGCCAAAGAAAGAAGCGTTTCTAAAGCAAAGTTACTCTTTTCTATTTTGTCATATAAAGAAAGATAACTTTGTGATAATTCAAAGCGTTCAAGATGTAACTGATTTGCAATATGTTCTCTTAACAAATTAAGAGCAGCAAAAATCCAACATCTACCACTCGCCTTTTGGTTACAAGCAGGCATTGTTTTAATGTGGATAGAATAATGCGGTTGAAGAGAAGTCAATGACTGACCCTCATAAATAACATCAGTAGCACTCTGACGAGATAATGCATGACGAAGAATCGTATTCTTCGGATCTGCTTGATAATCTTTTTCCACTCTCTCATACACCTTTGCATCAAGAGCAGTAAACTTATTTGTCGACATAAATTCTCCTAACTTTTTGCAATAAGCATTGTAGACTTTTCTTAGCCAGCTTCAAAATAATATAGTAAAAAAGTGCAAGATAAAGAAAAGGAGTTATCCAATGGATGTATGGACTAAGAAAGCGTTAGATCGTTTTATAACTTATGTGAAAATTGATACGCAAAGTAATGAAGAAAGCAGTTCTTCTCCATCAGCAGAAAAAGAATACGACTTGCTTCGTCTTCTAGAAAAACAGTTAAAAGAGCTCGGAATTGCAGCAGAAATTGACGAATATGGTCGTCTTTATGCCTTTTTAGAAGGGGAGAAAGATTATCCTGTAATTGGACTTAATAGTCATGTAGACACTGCAAGTGAGGCAAGCGGAGCTAATGTAAATCCGCAATTTATTGAAGGATATGATGGCAAAACAATCCATTTAAAGAACGGAGCAAAAATGTCACCAGAGGACTTCCCTGCTTTAAGAGGGCACGAGGGTGATACGCTAATCACAACCGACGGCACAACTCTTCTTGGTGGGGACGATAAGGCGGGTGTCGCTTTAATTATGAATTTAGCGGAATATCTTGTTACCCATAAAGAAATAAAGCACCATCCACTTGCCATTTTATTCACTCCAGATGAAGAAATCGGGCGTGGAGCAGAACACTTTAACAAAGAGAAATTTCAAGCAGAATGGGCCTACACAGTTGATGGAGATTATCCTTTATCGATCGACTCAGAAAACTTCAATGCGGCTAGTGCAGAAATTCAAATTCAAGGCATTGCAATTCACCCAGGAGAGGCAAAAGACAAATTAGTAAACGCTTTACGTCTCGCTTACGAAATTGATTTAGAACTGCCTGCTGCATCGCGCCCTGAAAATACAGAAGGAAGAGAAGGATTTTTCCATCTTTTAGAAATCAGTGGCTCTTCAGCGGAAGCTACTGTGCGCTATATTCTTCGTGAACACGATAAAGATAAGTTCCAAAATCTTAAAATAACCTTGCAAAAGGCCTGCGAAAAAGTAGAAAAGGCTCATCCTGGCGTCAAAGTTTCTCTTTCTATCCACGATCAATATCGCAATATGAAAGAAGTCTTTGCAAAAGATAATCGCGCCATAGATCATGCCAAAAAAGCTTTTGCTTCTCTTCATTTAGTGCCAAAAGAAAACCCAATTCGTGGGGGCACGGATGGCGCTACCTTCTCCTTCCTTGGAGTCCCTTGCCCTAATTTAGGAACAGGCACATACAACCATCATGGCTGCTATGAATTTTTATCCGTCCGCGACTTCGATTTGATGCGTCAATTGCTCGAAGCAATTATCAAAGTAGATTAACTATTAATCGAATCGATATTTTCTCTTTTAAATCTAAAACTAAGAGTCAAATTTCTTCTCAGATAAGACTTCTTATGGCCTCACTGAAGTGAGGTCATTTTTTATAATAGCTTCCATAAAGTCTGACAAATAACAAAAAATGCCGACTTTATCGGCACTAGATACATTGTGGCTGGGGTGGCTGGGCTCGAACCAGCGCATCTTGGATTCAGAGTCCAATGCCTTACCGCTTGGCTACACCCCAATCGCGTTGCGATTATACCTGCCTTTTTTATTGCTTCAAGGAAAGGAAAGTAAGAAAAAGACTTAATTCATAAATAATTTGTGGAATTTTGGAAAAAACACTAAAAAAGTAAATTCCTTTGCTATACTTTGTATAAGATGAAAAGGCTTGTGATTGCGATTGCTGGCGGTTCAGGCTCAGGTAAGACACTTCTTGCGGAAACTTTGGCAGAAAAGCTAAAAGAAGTTACCCTCCTTGGCCTTGATGCTTTTTATCGCGACCAAAGTGCTTTAACGCATGAAGAACGTACAAAGGTCAACTATGATGACCCTGCGACAATTGACTTTGAAGAGTATTGCAACGTATTAAAGCAGTTAAAAGAGGGAGAAAAGCATATTCTTGTTCCTGTCTACGATTTTGTAGAACATGTTCGTTTAAAACCGCGTGTAATTGAATCTTCTCCCCTCATTATTACCGAAGGAACCATGACTTTTATTCCTGGTCCTCATTGCAATTATTTCGACTATAAAATTTATGTAAAAGCATCAGGAGATATTCGCTTATTAAGACGAATACGACGTGATGTAGCAGAAAGGGGACGTTCCGCATCTTCCGTCCTTGATCAATATCTAGCAAGTGTTCGCCCGATGCATAAAAGGTGGATTTCTCCCGAAGAAAAAGATGCTAACTATATCTTTTATAACGATGCGATGGACGGTTTAGAAGAAGCAGAAGTAGATGAATTAGTCACGATTATAAGGAGGCTTCAAGATGAAAAGAATTGATACTCACATGCACATTGGTCATTGGCCTACTCTCCGAAAATGCGAAAATATGATTTTGAGAATGATGGAAAGCCATCAAATTGATTTTGCTTTTGTTAGTAATGCGGATTGTTCTGAATTCCCTTCTGTGGAACGCGAAGGATGGGAACTATATAAAGCTACCCAAGAAGAAGGACTGGAAGAATGCATTCGTTTCGCTAGAAGGAACGAAGGAAAGATTGGTGTTTTGGTTTGGGTAAATCCAAATAAGGAAACTATTAGTAAAGAGTTAATTGATTTAATTACAAATAATCGTGATCTAATTTATGGTTTAAAAATTCATCCTTGGGAGTCACGCATTAAATTAACGCACGATAAACTTATTCCTTATATGGAACTAGCCAAAGAGTTCCGTCTTCCCGTTTATGTGCATACGGCAAAGGATAAGTACAGTGATATTCGTTATCTAGGATATATGGCAAAAGACTATCCTGATATTAAGTTTATTGCCGCGCACATGCAGTTAAACGGCAAAGTGGAAGACTGCATTCGTCTCATGCGTAACTATCCTAATGTTTATGCCGATACTGCTTGGGTCAAAATGTCTACAGTAGAAAAGGTAATTGCTGCAGTAGGTAGCGACCGTATTTTCTTTGGAACTGATTCCCCTATCGATGGGGAAACTACTCTTGACGAAGAAATTTATGAAGAATACTTCACCAACGCTTTAGCGCTTCCAGAAGAAGACTATGAAAATATCATGTGGAAAAATGCAAAACGCGTTTTCCATATTCACATGAAATAAAGTTTACTCCCCTTACTTTTTATCATCTTCCTCTACTGGAGTTGAGGAAACATCGATAACCTCTACCCCAGGCGCCTCTAAGCGGTCTGATAAATCTTCACCCTCTTGAGGGTTATCGGGTACATCAGCAAAAGGTTCTCTTTTTGCTGGAGTGGAACTTTCATGAACAGAATAAGGATCTTCTCCGAAGGCCTCTTGAAATTCATTTTTCCATTCTTCAACGCGCTTTCTTTGTTCGTGTTCCAAATAAAGGCGAATAAATCTCGTTATTAAATAACCTGCTGAATAAATAATTGTACAAATAAAATATACATACCCTAAGTAAGAGGTCCAAATATAGTCATTTTCTAACTGAACAGAGAGTTCAAAATAACTTACAATTCCTAAAATCGATCCAATAAGTAAAAGAAGTACCGCTCCAATCATGAGATAAATTGTGGAACGGTGCAAAAGATAATGCTTTTCGTCATCAGCGAAAAACGGAACCGCTAAAAGATAAAAAGAAACAAAGAAGGCAATTGCAAAAAAGAGAAAACAAGTCAAAGCTAACCCTAAATCAAGATGAGCAAAATAGTTTTGTGTAAAAAGCAAGCAGCCCATAAGTAGACCAATTGCCGTCCACACTAAGAAAAAAGAGCGAATATATACTAGAACCCGGCGGTTCGCATTATTTTTCCAACTTTTAAAATCCATGCGCGGATTATATCTAATTCCTGTCCGAGCAAGGACAAATTTTTACTCTTTCTCTTATTTCTTCAATCTCTTCTTTAATATGTCAATCCAGTCATAAGTAGTTTCTTTTCCACTTTTAAGTATTTGCAGACCAGTGTTAATATCAACGATACTACCGAACTTTTTTGAATACTTTTGAATAATTTTAGTAAAAGTTTTCCAGTCTTTTTCTTTATAGGAAGCGCCATATTTTTCTAATAAACTCAAGTGGTATGAAATTACAACGTTGTCCGCAAAAGGACGTTTTTCCTCACGGTCTTTTCTTAATTCCATGAGACATGCAAAATAGTTGTTCTTTCTCATTTTGAATAAATAAGAACAATAGGAAAACTTGGTTTTTTCTTCGCTAGTCAAAGCAAAATAACGATTTTCTAATACAGAAATAAAAGAGCCTGCATATTCCCATTCTTCTAGAGCGATAAGTGTGGATACAAGTTGGATTAGCAGTTCATTTTGAAAACTCTTCCCAAAAGACTGCCAATCCTCAGCTAGAGAGAAAGATTCAAGTAAATTTTGATAAAAAGATAGCGCTTTTGCAGTCTTTTTCTTCCGAATAAGCAAAGAGTTGCAATAGGAACGTAAAGAAGAAATTATGTAGTTTTTATCTTCTTTTAACAGATAGCCATTTTGAAACATCTTTTTTAAAAGAGATAAAACTTCATCTTTCTTTTTAAAAGAGAAAGGAACCAGTTTTCCGTTTTTAAGTAGTGCTTTTTCAAAAATCAAATATTCTTTCGTGAATAATAAGGAATCCTGGATTGGAAATAGGTCACACTTCCCTTCCTCAAGGAAAGAAAAAAGCTGTTCAATCAAAGCCTTATATTCTTTTTGCTTTCCTCTTGAAATAGAGGGAAGAATAGAGAGAAGTCTATCGGTAAAAGAAAGTAAAAGAGATACAAATTCTTTTTTGGAATAATGGGTAGAGAAGTAGGGATAGAGAGCTTTTAAACTATTTTGAATGAGTAATGAACTTGGTAATTTCTCTGGTAAGAAAATGCCATAAAAAACTTCCTGAAATAAATAAGCAGATATTTCATCTCCTATGGAAGAGTAATTCTGAGAAGAAGACGGAACAGAATTGATATTAGGAAGCTTAAAAATAAAACGATATAACGTTATTTTTTCAGAAAAGTTTAGTGCTCTTTTTAGCGATAAATCCTTATCAATGCAAAGTATCTCTTCTTTTAAAAGGCAAGATAAAAACCGCAATCTTTTCTCGTAAAGTTCAGGTGATTCAAAAGCTTTTTCCAAAGCGCGAAGTAAAAGCGTTAAGCATTTCCCTCCTTCTAGGATAGGAGAGGTAAGAGCGAGATAAGAGAAAGAGTAATATAACACTTCTTCCTCATTATCTTTTCTAAGCCCTCGAAGAGTATGACGAATCGAGGAAAGATAACGTTTCTTTTTCTTTTTTTCCGTCTCTTTCTCATATAGGCCAAATGTCGTTTTTAGAAGACTTAAATCGGAGATGACTTTCTTACGATTAGCAAGAGGCGTTTCTTCTTTTATAGAGAAAGACAAAGGAGTTAAGGACATCTGATATAAAGGCGATGAAGAGAAGGAAAGAGATTGATCAAATCCAAATAGGGAACGTAAAGAGTGAGAAAGAACAGGAAGAATATCGAGAAGATTTCGCGAAGAAAGATAGGTGCAGTTCTTGATGGGATGAAGAGGATCCTCTTCTTCCCCAATAAGAAAGAGAGTAGAGGAGGAATTCTTACAAAATTCCCGAATCTCAACATCCAATTCTCTTCCGCGATAAAAAGATATAGAAGGAGAGATGACAATTAGTGCTTTTGCCTCTTTTAAAGCACGATAACTGCTCGGGTTACTTCGCGATTCTTGCCAATAAACGTGATATTTTTCTACTTCCGAAAGGTAGTGATAGAGAAACTTTGCTAATGTTAAAGAGGAGGTATCTTCTGCAGAATAAGAAAGATAAATGTCATACGTAGATAAAGAAGAACAAGTAAAAGACTCCTCTAGTAAGAGATGGTTCAACTCTCTCCCTTTTTCTAAAATAAAGTTTTCTAATTCCGTGATAGCTCTATTCTCGCTAGAGCATTCTTTTGCTTCCTTTAAATAAGAAAGAGAAGCAAGATAATCTTCATCCAAACTAAAGAGGAGAGAAGGAGGCTTACACACAAAAGGTATTTTATGAAATTCAAAATACTTTTCTTCCCACTGGTGAAAAGTGTTCTTGCGTAAAGAGGATGCTTTGACAAAAGAAACACCATAATGAGTAAGAGCCCTTTGAAAATAGAAATTTGCTAAATAAATCTGCAAAAAGGCATTATTTTTGCTGTTTTCATATGTTTCTAAAATTGACTTAGCGTCTGTAATAGCTTTATCTAGTTCCTGTTTTGCAATAGCAAAATCATAAGTATTTCTGCTTTTAATGGCGTTCTCTAACCGAGAATCCCAGTCGTTATGTTTAACCGCGCGGATTTGATTTTTCTTACCGCATATCGGGCAAATAGCATTTTCTAATCCGCTAGAAAGTTCCTTTGATAAATCATAACCACAACACGAGCAGTGAGGAGAGATAACAGTTTCATCACCAAATAAGGTTTCCTGCTCGTACTCCATGTTTGCTCCTTTTATTCGACCAAAAACTTTAGGAAGATTTTATCATAATTAAGAAAATCTTTTTCTTTTTATAGCCAAATAAAAGCGTATCCAAGAAGAATTGCGGCAAGCAGTTGACAAAGAAAAATAAGTCCAATTCTTTTCCAGTTTTTCTTGTCTTTTAGCAAATAAACTGGTCCAAGCCCTGCATTCATTACTAATCCAGCAAGCAAAGCTCCAAAAGGCAAAGCGCCTCCCACATACAAAGTAGAAATTAAAACGGAGGAAGCGCAGTTAGGAATCATACCAATAAGAATCGCGAGTAAAGGAGTGATGTAACGCTGTCCCTCCAAAAAGGAAGCAATAGCCTCTTCCCCTACATAAAATACTAAAATGCCAAATAAAAAAGTTATGATAAAACAGTATACAAAAATCTTTAGACTATGAATAAGAGGATGAATAAGGTGTTCGTGTAAAAAGCCATGGTGTTCTTCTCCTTCAATTTCATGTCCGCAGCAACCTACGTGATGTCCCCTTTCTCCGGAGCAAGTTTCCAAATGTTTACTTACCTCTTCATCATTTTTCTTTAAAAGAAAATCAAGGATATAGCCAAAGATTGCGCCAAAAACAATCTTAATACCCATAAGAACAAAAGCCATCCACCAGTCACCTGAAAAGTTTCCAAGTAAAATGGGGAATGCCTCATCACTGCAGGAAATAAAGATAGCAAGCAAAGTACCTGCAGTAAGATGCGCTTTTGCAAATAAATCGCTTCCAACAACAGGGATCCCGCACTGCGGAATAGCGCCAGCTAAAGAGCCCATTGCTGGTGCCCATTTTTTCTTTTTTTCTAATAAAGTCGCTAATTTTCCTTCGAAAAAAGAAAGTAAAAAATACACTAAAAAGGCAAGTCCCAGTACTTTACTTGCATCAAGCAGTGAATCTAAGAATACTTCTAACATACCCTATAATCATAATGGGCTCGTCAAGAGATAAGGAAAAAAGAAGAGAAGAGGTCTATAATTCGCAGGCACAAATTAGAAGGAGAAATTTATGGCGGAAGAATGTAGTCACCACTGCGAAGGCTGCTCAGTTGAAAACTGTGCTTCCCGCATTGAAAAATTAAAACCGCATTCCTTATCAAAAATTGGAAAAATTATTGCTGTATGTTCTGGAAAGGGCGGCGTTGGCAAGTCTATGGTTACCAGTTTACTTGCCGTCAGCTTAAAACAAAAAGGAAAGAAAGTTGCTATTTTAGATGCTGATGTGACTGGGCCCTCGATCCCACAAGCCTTTGGCTTTAAAAGCTATGTTGCAGAAGGGTCTGATCAAGGCATTTTCCCTGCTATTAGTAAAGGCGGCATTGAGATGATGTCAGCAAATCTTTTGGTGGATGATCCCGCCACTCCTATCATCTGGAGAGGCTCTTTGCTTTCTTCCTTTGTAGGACAGTTATTTACGGATGTCATCTATGGTGATATCGATGTTTTGCTCATTGATATGCCACCCGGCACCGGCGATGTTCCTTTGACCATATTCCAGCAAATTCCTGTCAATGGAGTAATCATGGTTACCTCTCCTCAAGATCTTGTTTCACTTATTGTAGAAAAAGCAGTTAATATGGCAAAAATGATGGATATTCCCTTATTAGGTCTTGTGGAAAATATGTCCTATCTACTTTGTCCTCACTGCCAAGAAAAAATCTATCCTTTTGGAGAAGGTAAATCAAAAGACGTTGCCAAAAAATATCAAATCGAACTTCTCGATGAACTTCCAATAGATGAGAAGATTCGTAAGCTTGTAGACGAAGGAAAAATCGAGGATTACCAAGGAACTTACTTAGATCACTCTGTAAAAGCAATTCTTGATCTTTAAACAAAAAGGAAGGTAGATAAATATCTAGCCTTCCTTTTTATTTCTTTTTATTTTGAAATAAAATCCCTGCAATTTCCGCCTTTTCTATCGGATTTAAAGCAGGAGAATATCGTTCTGTTTCTTCTTTTAAAGCTAAGAAAGGAGAAAGCGGCGTCTTTTCTTCACACAAAAAAGTAGAAGGATCTACTCCTAGCGCTTTCGCTATAGATAAAAAGGCAGATAAGCGAAGTTCACTCCCATGCGACAAATAACGATTTAATGTGGTAAAAGGAATCTTTGTCTTTTCGGATAATGTTTTTTGATCCATCTCTAAAGAGGTCATTCTCTCTTTAATTTGCTCAATAATATCTTTCATACTCTTAGACGAATAACCAAAAAATCGACACGATAAGGGAGGCAATCCCAACCACATAACCAAAGTAGACAAACCCTTCCGCAAAAACCACTCTTGCTCCTTTGAGAGTAGAATTATGATGAAGAAAGACGTGACTCGTGATTGCCGAAGGAAGCAAGAGAAGCGCTCCGCATATTGGAGTACCTATCGAGGAAATGAATATCCCAGCCCAATTATCTTGAAAAAGAAGAATTAAGCCTCCCCCTAAGCAAATACCAATTCCAAGAACAAGAAATAGTAAGAAAAGAACAAGAGAAGCAGTGAATAGTCCTTTTGCGTATGGTATTTGCTGCATGCTCATATTGTTATTATAGTTACTTTTTCATTTGCCAACAAAAAAGCGGCAAGTTTCCTTACCGCTCAAATTGTATTTTGAATTTTCTTTAGCTTACTTTTGTTAAGTCCGCTTGGAGCCAGAAAAGGAAGGAAGTACTAGACTGTAAATCCGCTCTGGCAGTTAAGCCTGTTGGTTCAAAGGTTACAGAATTGTGGTCGTAGACATATTCCATCACATCAGTAGAGAAGGTAATGGTGGATAAGGTAATGCTTACTGTACTATAGTTTTCAACAGCAGGATCAATTGTCCATTCAAATTCATAAGCTTTTCCTACTTCAAAAGTGAATCCTGTATCTTCGCTATTAATCGTGAAGTTACCTTTGAAGGAATTATCTGTGCTTCCTGCTTCACGTAAGAAGTTAAATGTCACAGCGTTTTCAACCACCACCGAATTATCATTTTCAGAAGGTAAAGCACCTGTCCAAGTTCCGTAGATGTTTTCAATGGTTTCTTCACGGGAAAGACGATTTTCAATGGTAAATTCATAGCGAGAAATTGGAGTGTCGCTTCCTTTTAGATACGCTTCAATATAAGCCTCACCTGCTTCTAAGAAATGGGCTGTGTACTCAAGTTCTCCTTCCGCATTATAAGAAGACTCTAAACGCACATTGCTAGAAGAAGAGAGTGTATATTCAAAAATGGCATTATCAGGTTCTGCATCAACATATACGGAAGCATTTTCACCCACATATTTATGGATGCTATGAATCTTAATGCTAACGGATTCCACTTCAGGAACTGTGACATGAACGTCGATTGTTTTTTGAATACCTGTTTCGGAGATTACCGTTAAAGTAGTGTCCCCTTCTCCAACAGCCTGAATCACAGAAGAAGTTCCATAATCTTCAATAGAAATAACCTCTTGATTAGAAGATGCAGTAATTCTTAAATCCGTATCAAGCGCTTTTTCAGGAACTGGGTTTTTCACCACTACCCCAACATAACGCAGATAAGGGAAAGCATTCGCTTCTACTTCGTGATGAGTAGCGTCAACTCCGTCATACCAAACAAGCTGAATCTCATAATCGGTCAAGAAATAATCTAAGGGGTTTAAGACAAGCGATTCTGCCGCTACTTTCTCACCATAAGTTAAGGTGAAATTCTCATTAATAGATTCCACTGTAATCTTACCCTGTGTACTATCTAAATACGTGCATAGATACACACAGTCAAACGAAGTTACTTGGCCTAGTGAATCGAGAGTAAGAGTAAGTTCAGCACTATAGGTATACCCATCTGTAAACCAAGAAACTGCATGAGAATATTCATCTTCATTCTTGTCGTTACGAACAGGAGAAATATCATCAAATCCGCTCACCGTTCTAGGAGCAAGATATACTTCATAGAAACTGAGTAAAGAAGTCATAGTATTGGTGCCAGTCATGGTAGGAATTGCACCTGGTAAAATATCTGCTACAGCATCTTTCCGGGCTACATCGTTTTCTTGGCCATCGCTATAATCGATTACTTGGTATAAATATTCATCTAAAACAGTGGCAACAAAACTAAAATCAACTTCCTCAGTTTTGTTAAACTGTTCATATTCGGAATCGATATAAACTTCTTTTTGATGACCTCTCGATTCCATGGACTGATTCGCATAAGCTTTTCCCTCTTGCGTGATAGTCGTTGTGGTTTCACCATACATTTCTAAAGCGTAATTCACAGAATCACGGTGATAAGAGGTTGCACTTTGTGCCTCTAAAGCAGCTCCTTCTTCTGCTACATAAGTCATTAAATCTGTGACTGTGCTAAAAGAAGGACGGGAATCTGGCAAAGAGGAAGAAATGGAACCACTCGAAGAAGAGGAGGAAGAGGAGGAATCAGAAAGGCTGCTACTTAACCCCTCACCTGTACAAGAAGCCAGCGCGAGAGTTAGAGCAGGAATGAGCACTAGAATATGTTTTTTCATAAAAACTCCTAAATACGGCATTTCTTGACTATTATATAAAATCCCTCTACGAAACTTCAACCATGAAAAGAGCAACTTAACAAATGGTCATTTCGGTAGCCACTCGCCTGCAAAAAAGAATAAAGAATTACAGGTCCTACATAACGGAAACCTCTTTTCTTCATATCTTTAGCAAGAAGAAGGGAGGCCTCGTCTTGATTGGGCATGTTATCTCCATCTTTTAAAGCGTGATCAACAGGAACAATACCAAGATGATTTAAATAAGAGGAAAAGTGCCCAAACTCTTTTAGCAAAGTTAGATAGGCGATAGCGTTGACTTTTAAGGAAGCAATCTTTCCTTTATGAGGAAGAAAACCTGGAGTGTGTAACAAGATTTCCTCATCCTCTTTTGTATAGTCTTTTAATGTATAAGGATTAAGGGAGCTTGTAGCCTTTAAGATTGTCTCTTCTTTTTTCAAGATGAGCTCCCAAGATAAACCTGTTGAAAAGCTTTCTAAAATAAGAAGAGAAAAAAATTCATAATCGTCCGTGATGAAACGTCCCCAACGCTCATCATGATATTTTCTAAGCAAAGGACTTTTCCTTGCCCAAGCGCATATCTCATCCATGCTTTTACTCTAAAAAGAAAGGCAGAAAAAAGCGAGAAATCTTCTTATGAAAATAAATGAAAATAATTAATTTTAACGAGCGCTTTTTAGGCAATACTTTATGAAACCGCATTCATGAAAAAATTGTTTTTATTCGATGTTATCTAGGTTTTATCAATTATTAAAAAATGGGAAACGCTTACAGAAAAGGCTTTCATAGAAAGAGGCATTGCATTCTATTTTTTTCGCTTTATATTGGTGTTGCTTTTCAAGAGAAGGAACCTCACGAAAAGCATCAGAAGGAAAGGAGGACAAAGACTCTTATGGACAATAAAGTAATGAATTCCTTTGATGTCAGTTATGCGGAGCAAGGCGCCCTCTACAGCTTCAAGCTTGAGGAAATTGCCGCGAAGGGACCTCTATTCTCGGACGACGAAGAATACATTCCTGATCCTCAGCTCCAATAATATTTCCTTAAAGATTAGTCATTCATGGGCTATTAGCAGATGCTAGTAGCCTTTTTTCTTATATAGAAACCGTTAGTCGCTTTTTTCTCTTCCTCTTGTTTCTAAAATAGATGTTGCAAGGAGGCATTATGGACTTTGCTAACAAAATATTGTCATTACGTGAGGAGCATCATCTCACCCAGGAACAACTAGCAGAACGGCTTTGCGTTACTCGACAAGCTGTTTCCAAATGGGAAAGAGGGCTTAGTTATCCTAGTTTAGATATATTACGGCTTATTGCGAAAGAGTTTTCTATCAGTATGAA
This sequence comes from uncultured Bacilli bacterium, assembly GCA_944376605.1. Classification (GTDB taxonomy): domain Bacteria; phylum Bacillota_I; class Bacilli_A; order RFN20; family CAG-826; genus UBA4951. The sequence goes on along the minus strand of CALWDE010000002.1, from coordinate 109,194 downwards.
TGAACTCCTTGATCTCCATCAAAAAGAAAAAAGTGAGGAATATAAACCGATTGGCTATAAAAACTTTGGTTTTAGTTTTCTATATGCTTTCCTTTTTATCTGTGTCTTGCTTGTTATTATTTTCTTCAATCTCGCCTTGCAGGAGTCTCCTGCCTCCTTATGGGAACAAGTATTTTATAATGTACTTCTTATATTCATTGATTTATGTGTTTTTTGCCTCTTAGTTAACTCTCTTATCCCCTTTTCCAAAGTAGTGATTGAATATAATGATTATGGAATTCGTATCAAAGGAAAAGGCAAGGGAGTAGAACTGCCTTATTCCTCTCTATCTTTAATTGAAATTCGCACGCATGGAAACTGGAATTCAGGAACACTAAAAATCCATACCTATCAAAAAACATACATCATCTATGCTTTAAAAGATTTAAATCAAGTAAAAACGGGCCTAGATGAAATTATCTCTTTGCAAAAAGCGGAAAATAATCTTTAAAAACGATGAAAATGTCAAGCTTTTGCAAAGTTATTACTAACTTTACTCATGAACAGCTTCGGTAAAATACTCTTCTTTTTCTTCCTTTGATAAAGAGGAATCTCTGCGCTTAGTTAGATAGTTTCCTATCTCATGAACAAGGCTCATGAGTAACACAAACGCGAAAGGAATATAGGGAAGTAAGAAATAAGCATTACCAAAAGAAGAAGCAATAAGACCAAATAAAGGTGATACAAATAAATTACCTAAATAGGCAACTGCCATTTGTAGCGACATGGCAACTTGTGAAAGAGTTTTCGAATAGCGATAAGGTGTAAGCAAAATAATGCAAGGATAAATAGGCGCGCAGCCAAGACCTATTAAGCAAATACCTGCAGCAGAAACATAGAAAGAAACATTAGGAACTAGAGCCATAATCGCTCCAATCAAAATGAGCGATTCCCCAATCCGAATGAGGTTTTTTGGTGAAATGCGGTAAGAAAGAACGCCGGAAATAAAACGTCCTAAAGCAATACCAATATAAAAGCAGCTTCCAAGAGTTGCGGATAAGGAAGTGTCACACTCCTTTGCATAGTGAAAGAAGCTAGGCGCCCAAAATCCTGTTGTTGTCTCTAAGCCGCAGTAACAGAAAAAACCGATTGCCCCAAGTATAAATAGAGGCATCATTAACAATTTTTTATGTGCCCCTTTAGGAGTCACTACTTCTTTTTCAACTTGATCTTCTTTTTTTGCTTGTTCCTTTAGTGCTGCCTTGTTCCACAATGGCAAGGTAAGAAACACAAGAAGCGCAATCCCAAGCTGAATAAACGCAATGAGTCTTACCCCATTGTCCCAGCCTTCATTTGTTTCGCCATTAATAAAAGTCCCAAGTAAAAGAGGACCCGTAAAAGCCCCAATTGCCCAGCTGCAGTGTAGCCAGTTCATATGCACTGCCTTATAGTGCAAGGCAACATAGTTATTTAAGGCAGCATCAATACCCCCTGCACCAAGACCGAGCAAAATAGCAATGAGATAAAATGCCCAAGAAGCATAAGCAGGCGGCACGAAAGAGAACAAAATAAGCCCTAATGCCGTAAGCAAAATAGAGACAAAAACATAAGGCCCTGTCTTAACTTTCTTTAAAATGAAAGACGAAAGAAGCGAGGATAAAATCGTAAAAGCACTAACGACCATCCCAATATAGCCAGCAATATCACTATCTAAACCTAATGCGCCGCTAATGGCAGGAAACGAGCTGCCAAGTACAGTATCAGGAAGACCAAGAGAGATAAAAACAAGATAAATAACAAGGAGCAGAGCTAAAACCATAAAAGTTTAATTAAAAATACAGAAAGACTACTTTTCCCCTTCTTTCATTAAAGCGTTCATGACTTTTTTCCGAGTAACAATTCCAATAAAAACACCTTGATCATCAATAACAGGTGCAAAGTTTTGGTCCAAAATAGTTCCGTATAAATCATGAATATCCGCAGAAATTCCAACCGCCTTAATTTCTCTGGAAGGAGGAATGGAAGATAAAGGATGCTTTTCTAAAGAGGAAAAAGATAAATGATTTTCTGCTAAATAATAAAGAAAATCACCTTCTCTAAGCGAGTAACAGTATTTCCCGGTCTCGCGTTCAATCACAGGGATCATGCTATAGCGTTTCTCTTTCATCTTCTCTACAGCTTGTCTTACCGTAAAATCAGAATAGAGATATTCAACAAAGTTTTTCGGAGTCAATAATAAGAGAATATTAGGTGCTTTTTCTTTCATCTCCTATAGTCTACACGAAAGAAAAAAGAGTAAAAGATGCGCAAAAACTTTTACCAAAAAAACTTTATTTACATTTATTTTTCTAGAAGAAAAAGGTTTCTTTCTTCCCTAAAAGAGCCTCTAACTTTTCAATTTTAATTCTAAAAACGAAACAAACATGCCACTTAGCAATAATTTTTCGTAAAACAAATAGTTTTTAGATGATTCTTCGTTCACTGATGGAATCAAAAAGATGTTTCTTGTTTAAATCAAAATAAACATCAAGATAAGTATTGGAAACTTGACTCTTTTCTTTGGGAGTTTTCATAGATACTTCTGCTTTGTTAATAGAAAAGTGGAAGTAATATTCGTTACCTAAAAGCTCCACAACATTTAAATAGACCTGCGTTTTTAAAGCGTTTTCTAAAGGACGCACCGAAATATGCTCTGGACGAATGCCAAAGGTAAGAGGATGTTTACCACTTTCTTGCAATGCATGAATTTTAGAAATCGCATCTATTAAGAATTTTTTACGGGTGTTCCCTTCTTCAAGCAAACAGAGTTCGTATTCCGCCTTCTTTTTGGCCTTTATAGCAAGCTTTTTTTCCTTTTCATCGCCCTGATTCATACGCTGCTCTTCTTTCTCTATTTTTGCAAGAAGAGCGGATCTTTCACTATTTTCTTTGTCATTTGCTAATAATTCTTTTTCATACTCAGATAGAAGATTTGCGTAGAATTCATCGTGCTTTTGAATCTCCTCTTCCCTAAGAGAAAAAGATATATTTTCATCGAGAATAATTTTTCCGTTGTCATAGACTGCGTCAAGCAAATTCATCGCGGGATTGCCCATAAAGCCCGCGACAAACTGATTCACAGGATGGTCATAAATCTCTTCTGGTTTCCCAATTTGTTGAATATGACCTTTGTTCATAACAACAATGCGGTCCGCCATCGTCATAGCTTCTACTTGGTCGTGAGTAACATAGATTGTTGTTGCGCGAAGTCTTTTATGTAACTTAATAATTTCTGAACGCATTTGAACACGAAGTTTGGCATCTAAGTTACTTAATGGTTCATCCATCAAGAATACTTTGGAATCTTTTACAATCGCTCTTCCTAAAGCTACTCTTTGACACTGCCCGCCACTTAATTGACGCGGAGTTCTTTTTAAGTAGTCTTTTAACTCTAAGATTTCAGCAACGTTCTGAATTCTTTCGTCAATTTCCTCTTTGCTTAAATGACTGCCTTTCTTTCCTTCTGCTTCTCTTTCTTTTGCTACTTCTGAGGAAAATTTCTTGGCCCTTAAACCCATTGCCATGTTTTCATAAACAGTAAGATGAGGGTATAAAGCGTAATTTTGGAATACCATCGCTGTATCACGGTCTTTTGGTTCCAAATGATTAGAATAGACTCCGTCAATGTATAAATCGCCTGTTGTAATGTCTTCTAAACCCGCAATCATACGTAATGTTGTGGATTTTCCACACCCCGAAGGACCAACAAAAACGACAAATTCACCTTTCTCGATTTCTAGATTAAAATCGTAAACAGCCTGAACAAAATTATCATAAATCTTATTGATGTGCCGAAGAGAGATAAAAGAGGTAGGAACATTGTCTTGTTCTATCTGCTTGCGAGCCTTTTCTTCCTCTAATACTTTTTTGTAATTGAGGTAACGATTCCTTTCTTGAATCTTAGCAAGCTTTTTCGCTTCCCATTTCTTTTTTATAAAAAGAGTAATGTCCATATTGCCTCCTTTATAGCATTGCCTTATTCACATCAACACGGAAGAAATCACAAAGTTCTTTGATACTTTCATCATCAATTTCTCTTTGACGGTTTCCCATAGTAATACAATAAATTTTCGCAGCCTTTTCGACCGTTTCAATTAATCCAAACGCTTCATTGATACTGCTTCCAGCGGAATACACTCCGTGCATAGACCAAAGCACGATCTTAAATGTTTCCATTTTCTTCGCGGTATCTTCTCCAATTTTTGTAGTACCGCATAACTCCCATGGTAAATATCCAATTCCTTCTGGGAAAACAATGGAACATTCTGTACACATTTTCCATAGCGTTCTTGTAATAATTCTTTCATCTTCTGGAAGTAAAAAGGTGAGTGCTAACGTGTATGTAGCGTGGGTATGAATGACAACACGCTGAGAAGAATCCTTTTTTAAACGTGCTATATGGCAAAGAAGGTGAGACGGGAATTCACTCGTAGGACGACCACCATTTTTAAATCCCCAATATAGGCCAATATGCTTACCATCTTCCAAAATCTTCGCAATTCCTAGCACTTCTTCCGGATATTTTTTAACATTGCGGAAAAATTGACCCGTCGCTGTAACAAGAACAAATCGATTTTTTAAATAGCTTGCATCAAAAGAGAGCTCTAAAACACGGCTTGGCTTTTTCTTCTGAAATACTTTTGCCTCCTCCTCTGTTAATAGATAAGAAAAATTACCTCCATTTCTCTCATCCCATCCATTCATGTACATCTTATCGATGACATCAATGGCATCCACGACAAAACGCATCTTCTCAATTTTTTTCATAATCAAACCCTCTTTCTCAATACATTTGTTTCGTAGTTATGAAGTTCTTCTTCGAATTCTTTACCCATCTTCTTCTTATTTTTATAAGCAAAGTAGCGATACACGGCTTGATAAGGTAAATACTTACTCTCCTCGTGAAGATATAGACGTGTAGTAAAGTCATAAGAGTCTTCTGCCTTCTTAAGTAAAGCAGATGGCTCTAGTAAAGCCTTTAATAGTGCCATTTGTGTTGCCCTAAGACCAATGCACCATGCCGCGATGCGATTAATGGAACCATCAAAGTAGTCCAACCCAATATGTGTCTTTTCTAAAAGATTACCTCGCACGAGACTCTCTGCAATACGGTTTAATTCATCATCAAAAATGACCACGTGATCAGAATCCCATCTCATCGGACGAGAAACATGAAGTAACAAATCATTCGTAAAAAGCAAGACGCTTGAAATCTTGTCACTAATATATTCAGTAGGATGGAAATGACCAGAGTCTAAAGTTAATGCAAGACCGTTTTTCACTGCATAACCTAGGTAAAATTCATGATTTCCTGTTGTATAAGCTTCTAAACCAATTCCGAAAAGCTTCGACTCCACACTATCAATGTTGTACTTTTTATCGATTTTTTCTGCAAAAATCTCATCTAGACTATCTTTTAAACGTTCTCTTGGCCCTAAGCGGTCATATGGTTCGTCTTTATAGCCATCGGGTATCCAAATATTCGTAACACAAGGAATCTCAAGTTCTTTTCCAAAATATTCCCCTATTTTTCTCGCTCTTTTGCAGTGTTCAATCCAAAAGCGGCGCACCCCTTCTTCCTTACTAGATAAAGTAAAACCTTCCTTTACCATTGGGGAGGAAAATAAAGTGGGATTAAAGTCCAAACCAAGATGATGCTTTTTTGCGAATTTAACCCATGATTCATAATGTTTAGGTTCAATCTGATCAAGACGAACACTTTTCTCACTATCTAAATAAGTGGAATGAAGATTCAGTTTAAAAGTACCCGGTAAAAGGCTTAGCACTTCTTCGATATCTTCTTGAAGTTCCGCGATATTTCTCGCTTTGTAGGGATAGTTGCCTGTAACCTGCAAACCATCTCCTAAACTTCCCTTATCTAGGAAGCCTTCCACGTCATCTCCTTGCCAACATTGAATAGACAAAGGGATGGACGCTAATTTTTCCATAGCCTCCTCTACGTCTACTCCGTAACTAAGATATCTCTCTTTTGCAATACGGTATTCTTCTTCAATATTTATCATAGGTTCTCCTTTTGAAACTCCTGGTATTTTCGAAATTCTTGAAATACTTTTTCTTTATCTTCTTCTCTTGGGTAATAAACACTTAATTCTTCTTGCCTATATAGCTCCTCTCTTAATTTTTCCATTGGAATCTTTTCTAAAGAGGAAATTTGAATCATTGCATTGCCTAAAGCAGTAGCTTCCTTAAATCCGCAGCAAATAGGAACCCCAAGCAAAGTAGCAAACTGCTGAACAAAAGCGGGAATATCGGCAGCTCCCCCGACTAGATATAACTTCTTAATCTTTTCTCCTTCTAACGTTTCTAAATGTGTTACTTCTTCTTTTAAAGCAAAAGCTAAACATTTGTAGAAAGAGGTAACAATTTGAGAAAACGAATAAGAAGAATTTTGTTTGGTTTGAGATAGGTACTCTTGCCAGTGAGAGAGTAGATTCTCTGGGCTCGATAAAAGCGGATCATTGACGTTTATAAATAAATTAGTCTCATCTTCTTTTGTAAAAGCCTTCATGGATGATGGAAAAAGGAGAGATGGATCTTCTTTTTTCATGGCGCGATAAAGTTCATTAATGAGGTAGAGACCATTCACGTTCTTAAGAAAACAAATTCCGTCATCCATCCATTCATTCGTAAAGTTCTTTTCTCGTGCTAGAGAAGACAAAGTGAACGCTGTTTTCTTTTTTCCTAAAAGAGCCCAAGAACCACAAGAGAGGAAAGCTTCTTCCCTTTCTTTTGCTAAAGGAAGAGAAGTTACCGCGCTAGAAGTATCATGTGTATTGACCGCAATAACAGGGATTTTTAATCCTTTTTTAGGCAAATATTCCTCTTTTAAATAACCAATTTGTTCGCCAGGTTTCATAACTTTTTGAAATAAAGAGGGAGAAATAGAGAACTTTTGGCAAATAAAAGAAGAAAGAGTTCCTGTTTTTGCTGCGATTAATGCGCCGGTAGAAAGGCCTGTAATCTCATTTGTTTTCTCGCCACTTAAGCAATAAGAAAGATAATCACTAATCATTAAGAGACTCTCACCCTTTCGCCCAATCTTTTGATCCCGGTATAACTGGAAAACCGTATTAAAGGGTAAAAACTGAATGCCAGTCTCCTCATAAATATCTTCTTGAGAGAATACTTTTAAGGCAGAAGCAGCATAATCTTCGTTATGTTTGTCTCGATAAGAAATCGGTTCATCAATAAGTTTCCCTTCCTTATCAAGATAGATATAGTCCACACCAAAGCTACAAACTCCAATGCTTTGGACATCTTGGCTAGTTTTTAATGTTTTTTGGATGCAATCAATAACCTTATCTTTCAAAGAGGTAAGATTCCACCGCAAATACATGCCATCATAAAACGCTTCGGTTTTTTCCCGCATAAGTTCTTCGTAAAAGAAGCGGTGATTTTGGTAGCAAACTAGCATTACTCGATAAGAAGAGGCGCCAATATCAATGACGATTGATTTCATATTTACATCATTCCTTTTAGGGAGAAATTCGAAAATTTAGCAGCAACATCAAAAGTTCCAGGCACTTCCCAACCAATATTCATCGATGTGATAGAAAAATCATCAATCGTACTATTTAGGAAGCGATTTTCTTTTTGTTGGCAGGCAAGTAAAGCGTCACCAAATAAATCAATTAAATCAAGATCAAGAGAATACTTATGATTCAGCTTAATGCCATCTGGATCAATCACTCGATTCGACATTTGATAGATTGGCATCTGACTTCTTCCGTCAATCATTACATTTTCATCAATATTGGGATAACGATAGTCATAGAAAGGAACGCCAAACCAGAAATAATCCCCAGCATCAAGCGTCGCGTTTGATTGAACAATAAAATAGGCTAAAAACTGAGCAGTATGTAAGGAAGGATTATATTCCTCATCCGTCATCTTTCTTTCCACTTGTAACTCAAAATCAATGGTGAAATGTAAACTTGTTAATTCACTTACTTTGACGCTATTCGTCAACACGTTTTGTAAAAGAAGATGAGACCAGTCCCCACTTTGACGTGGAGCGTCGTAGTCTTTTGAAGCATTAAGGCCTAAGATAATTTCTCCGCCCTCTGGATCAACATAAACGTAATTGCTCTCCCCTTCAAATTTATAGTAGGGATCTTCATAGGCTGGCATTGCTCCAGTCATGGGGTTATAAACGTCGTTTAAATCATGAATGCAGCCAATTTGTTGAACTTGCCAGGAAGGATTTGGAGTGTTCTCATCATATTTGAGATAGACATTCGAATTCCAATCATTTTCTGGGTAAGAACCATCTAAATGTGCTCTAGTTGCAGGGTAGGCTATAAAGCCATTTTCAAAGTGATTATCGGGCAAAAGCTCAATTGGCTCCGCGAGGCCAGAAGAGGACTGATTCGAATCAACAACAGAAGAGGTAGATGAAATCCCTCCACCTGAGCAAGAAGCAAAGGCAAGGATGGATAATGAAGCAAACACAATCTTTTGAACTTTCATACGAATCCTTTCTACATTTTGAAGGCACCACTCGTCATACCTTCGATAAATTTCTTATTGCCAAAGATAAAGATGATGATAAGAGGGATTGCACTTAGCACATACCCTGCAAAGGGAATGCAGTAAGAGATGGGGCCTAAGGTATCGGTTAAATTGACCAAAACGACTGGCAAGGTTTGTAAATCTTCCGACTGTAAAACAAGACGACTCCACAAATAGTCATTCCACTGACTCACAAAGGTTTGCACTAAAAGAGTAATAATGATGGGTTTAGAGAGAGGTAAAACCAAAGAATAAAACTTCTTTGATTCGCTAATGCCATCCATTCTTGCCGCCTCAAACATTTCTTTTGGTAAACCTTGAAAGAAAGTTCTTGTTAAAAATGTAGCAAAGGGCAAGCTAGCAGATATTTGAGGCAAGATAACCCCCCATATGTTGTCGTTCAGCCCTATGTTAACAATGAGAGAATAACGAGAAATTAAAGTTAACAGTCCCGGTACCATCATGAATGCGAGAATCGCAATAAAGATAGCGTTTTTGAAGGGAAAATCATATTTTGCAAAAGCATATCCCGCCATTGAACCAAATAGAGTAGTCCCAATACTGACCGCAAAAGTAATCACCAATGAGTTAACATAGTTTCCTTTAATATAATCCCACACTAAAGCATAACCTTCGGTAGTGAACATATTGCCATTGCTATCACTTGGCCACTGCAAAGGATCATCCGTGTATAACTTAAAGGAGTTAAAAACAAGAAGAACTAAAGGGAATAAAGTCATAACAAGAAGGATGATGATGCAAAGAATAATGACAATTTGGGGTAAATATCTTTGAAAGAAATGAGTTTGTCTTTTCACTGCATAACCTCCTTTCTGTTCTTACGGAAATTCATAATCGAAAAGCCGATGGTAATTAAGAAAATGATTACACCAATTGCACTCGCGTAGCCGTACCTAACATCGTACTCACCACTCCAAGCAAGTTGGAAAATATAGTAGCCTGGAACATTAACGCCATTGCTTGTCCCAGGGCCGCTTCCCGTGATAATTAACTGTAAATCAAAGTTTTGTAGTCCCCCAATCACTCCCATAATGAGGAAGTACTTGAGCTGACCTTTGATGAGAGGAAGGTCAATTTTGACAACCCGGCGAAATCCGCTAATCCCGTCAAGCCTTGCCGCTTCAAAGACAGATTTATTAATGTTTTGTAAACCAGCAAGATAAATTAAGAAACTTGTTCCGCCAACCCAGGGGAAATTTGTCGTGATAATCGCGATGAAGTTGTAGGGGTTTTCGTAGTACCAAGCAATGGGTTCTTTCCCCATAGCAAGGAACATTTGATTCACTAGTCCACTACTAGAGAAAATGATATTTTCCCAAACTAGAAGCACGACAACACTTGGAACAAGCACAGGAAGAATGAAGAGTACTCTTAAGAAAGCACTCGTTTTTTTGAACTTTACATTGAAGAGAAGTTCTGCCAGAAGAATCGTCATGAAGTTTCCACATATCATGCCTACAACTGTGAAAATCAATACATTCTTAATACAAATCCAGAATACTTCATCTTGAAAAAGTTCAATAAAGTTATCAAACCCTACAAAATTCCCATATCCAGAACCACTTGAATCTGTGAAAGCTAAGATGAAGGAATTGATAAGAGGGTAGGCGGAGAAGATTGCCATAAGTACCACAACAGGCAATATCCAAAGGAAAGCCCAGTAGTTATAACGTTTTCTTCTCCGCGCTTTGATATGTTGTTCAACCGTCTTATCTTTGCGCATAAATTACCACGCCGAGGTATCCCAGCCTTCCGTATACATGTAAGTGTTAATGGTGTTTTTGATGGCGTTAGCAAGGGTAATTGTTGCGGTTTCTGGTGTTTTACCAGTCCACTGCACATCTTCCATGTTGCGGATAAAAGTCGTATTGAAGTTGTAACCAAGTACTTCGTTCGAGCAGAAGGAAGCCCAGTTCACTCTTTCTCCCGTTTCAAGCTTAGCAATATCTTCCCAGTAAATGTCATTTAATGGTTTTAAGTGATCGGCAAGTTCAAAATCATCGGTTGGATTAAGCGGCATTCCTCCTTTTAAATCACCAATCATGCGGTTATTTTGCTCTGGAGCGGTAAGATACATGAGTAAATCTGCGCAAGCATCAACTGTTTCCTGGCCTTTTGCAACTGCACTATTGGTGACAAACCAAGATGTAGCAAGACCAGCCGATCCACGTACACTAGGTGCACCAATATCACTATAAGTTTCTGTTGTTAAATCAGGGAATGGAATGATTTCCCAGTCAAACTGCATTCTGGCGTCTTGCGCGACAATGTTCCGAATTTGTAAACCGGTAACTTCCAGGAAACCTAAATTGCCACCGATAAAGTTTTGCACGGCATCAAAACTTTGAGGCGCTTTTTCTACACCAATATCGGCACAAAGTTTGATGTATTCGTAATAACGGTTCCCTTCAAAAGAAGGATTATCGCCGCTGATATTTTTGGTAGGATCCCATAAACCTTTATCAAATAAGCGCGAGATTTCTTCAGTATCAATCTTTCCGTTTCCTCTTAAAACGTCGCCTTCGGCAAGTAAATCCGAGAACATGTTTGTTTCAAGGGCGATAAAGTACCACATATAAGTAGTAGCGTAAGCCTCTTGGGTTGTGGGTAATTGACTATTTAATGACTTAACATTGTCGACAAAATCCGCATAAGTTGTAGGCATGCTTGTGATTCCATATTTGGCAAGTAAAGTCTTATTCACCATAAGCCCAACAGGGATTCTTTCGAGGCAAATGCTGTAGATATCTCCATCACTTGCAGTTGTAGTAGCAAGTTCTGCTTCGTTATAAATGTCCGCCCAGCGCGTATTGCCTTCCACATAAGGGTTTGGCTTTTCAAGATATGGGCTCATATTGACATAGTAGTTTTTCCCTAAATCACTATTGATGACGGTTCCACTTTGATAAGTAATCTCCGGAGCAGTCTTATTTTCTAGCTGTGGCACTAAAACCTGACGGTCACCATTACTAGAGGTAGAAAGTAACTGAACATCAAATTTAGGGTGAGCCGCTTCCCACTCCTCAATCAATTTTTCTAGCGTGTTATAAGGATAAGGATTAAGAGGGCTTTCCGTCATACTTGCTGTGGTGTTGAAATTCCCTACATCCCCTCCACCATCTACACGGATGACGATTTTTTCTCCATCGTATCCTCCTCCATCACTAGAACCGCCTCCTCCTGAGGTGTTTGTAGTTCCTCCTCCGCCACAAGCGGTTAAGGCAAGTGTCATTAAAAGACTTGCAAAAACGGGATTCTTTTTCATATTTTTTTCTCCTTTTTATATAAATGATTCAATGAATCATATTGAATAACAAGTTTGGTCGTTTCTTCCTTTTCTCCCCCGTTTAAACGGTAAGCAAAAGGACGTTTGGATGAGAGAAAAATCTTATTTGGACGATAATAGGCATAAATCACGTTATCTTGATAGGTGAAATGAAGCCGGAATTCTTTTAAGAAAGAAATCTTCTTTGGGCAAATCTCAAGGCAATCTTCTTGAGGAGCGATTCCTAAAATTCCCCGTACAAAAAGATAAAAGCCCGAAGCTAAGCTACCTGCATGAACTCCATCACTGGCGTTGCCTTGAATATCATCAATATCAATTTTTAAAGAAGAGAGAAGGTTCTCTTTAAAGGTTTTTTCATCGTTATTATCGATTGCCGCTAAAGCATGAACAGCATAAGTTAAGGAAGAGCTAGCCTCGCATTTTTCTAGATAGAAACGATAATTTTGTTTGTAATTCTCTTTAAAAGAAAGATTCAAATAAGAATAAAGAAGTAATACATCAGGCTGCTTAATAATTTGTGATAAATGATATAGCCCGCTTTGTTTCATCTGGAAAGAAGATGCTTTCGCGTCCGATTTTCCTTCCACTGGTAAACTTGGCATTAAAGATAAATAGCCATCAAACTGAGGCAAAATTCCGTTTTCAAAAGAAGGTAGGTATAAATTAGAAGCAAAATCGTTTAGCTCTTCTTCCTTCATTTCTTTTAACTGATAACCAAATTTCTTTTTGTAAGTAAGGAAGTGATCTAATACGAACTTTAAGGTGATATTCGTATAGGCATCATTATTGACATAGTCATGGTGTTCATCAGTACCAGTCACCATGCATAAGTGATACTTTCCGTCTTGATAAGTTGATCGAGAATAGAAATAAAGAATGATTTGTTCCATCATCTCAAGTCCATACTCTTTTAAGAAATCCCTATCTAAAGTATGAATATAATACTGAATAATCGCGTAAGCGATATCGCTATTAATGTGAATTTGTAAGAAAGGATGTTTCGCGTAAATCCAAACTTGCTCATCCCCTTTTACGCTAGAGCAAAAAGCAAATTTTGCGCCACGATAACCATCTTTTTTGGCATTCTTCATTGCCTCTTCCAAGCGGTTATAACGATAAAGAAGTAAGTTCTTGCTCTCTTTTGGGAAAGTAAGAAGGAAAAAGGGCATTTGATAAATTTCGCAGTCCCACCACACAAACTGGTTATATTTTTCTGCGGTTAGATTTTTTGCGCTTAATGAATGCAACGCATCATGGCGGTTAAAGCCAATAAGAGTTTGGTAATTTGCATAACGCACTAAGGTATCAAGTTCTTTATTTCCTTTGATGGAAATATCTACTTTTTTGAAGCACTTTTGGTACTTCTTTAAATGTTCTTTGCAATAGAAGTCATACGTATTTTCTAAATGAACATGCGAAGGAATTTTTCCATTCCTTTTATCAATATTGCTATAAAAAGAAACAATCTTCCGTATTTCTCCTTCTTTTTCTAATAGTTGATACGTATCAAATAGGCCAAAAGTGGACTCTTCTCTATCATCTTGAATCAGGTGCTCCGTCTCGTTTTTAAAGAAGTAGTAACCCTTCATTTTATATTTATCGCCATAAGAAGCTTTGATTGTATGAATGGAAGCGTCATTTTTAAGAGAAGAAAAAGAAACATTTTTAATCTTATGCTGTCCGTTAGTCTTACATAGCAGATCAATCCCACTGCTTAACGAAATAGGTAAATTGTGGTTCAATTTCTTTATTTTTAAAGTTTGAAGAAAGATATGATCATGAGCAAAAGAGCAAACTTTATAAAAGGAAAACATCGTCTGATTTCCTTTTTCATCTTCCGTGACTACATTTCTAACAAGTCCCCCGTTAGAAAAATCAAGATATCTTTCATAAGAAATGATTTTGTAATTCCATAAACGAAAAGGAACCGAATCGATATAAATCCGCATAGAAGAAATGTCGCCGATATTAATGCAACTGTCTTCTTTCTCGAATTCTTTGAGTTTTTCTTCATCAAAATAGTATTTTTTCATGTACGAGTTATCGGAAATCGTTCGAGGGATTTCTACGATAGAGTCGAACACTCCACGTACATAAGTGCCCTGAATAAAAACATCTCCAAATTCTTCAAAGCTACCTCTTTGGCCAAAATAGCCATTGCCAATACCAAAAAGAGTCGCATTTTTCATTTCATCCGAGATGATGTATTCATCTTCGAGAAAGCGGTCTTGAAGATAACGAATCATAACGTGTAGTCCTCACATAAGGCAGTTAAAATGCAGCTTGTATAACCGCGTACCAAGAAGTCGCTTGGATGGTTGATGTTATTTGCCAAAATATCGACACTTCTCTTTTTACTCAGTAAATATTCCGAGTAAGAAGTCATATCAAGAAGCGCTACTCCTTCATAATTCGCAATCATCTCTTTTAAAGGAGCGAGATATTCTTTTTGTCCGGCATCTTGAGTGCTATCTGGATTTGCCAAGATCGTGCTAACAACAATGACTTCTGCGTTTTGGTTTCTCGCCTTAATGCTGGCGATCATAAACTCGATGTTATAGACAAAATCCTCAGGCTTAATCTGCCAAGTTCCATCATTCATTCCAAATCCGAGGAATACCAAATCAGGATTATAAGCATTAACGTTCACATCAATGTTTGTCTTACCCCAGTCGGAAAGAGTGCCCCCTTTAGAATGATTGAAGAATTCAATATCTTCATATCCGTATATTTTCTTTAGCATTTTGGTAGTAGCAGTAGGAAAGTCATCTAGATAAGGAGGAATGACAAGCTTAGAAGAAGCGTTGCATCCTGTCATAATAGAGTCACCATAAAAACCAATCGTAAGGTGTTCTTTGTTTTTTAATTTCTCAATCGTATTTGGTAAATTGTCCCCCAAGTAAGCAGGCTTAGTAGCTTCCCAAGTATCTTCGTGAGTATAAGTCACGTTAATTTGATGCATGACAATTCCAGAACCTTCCGTGAACATGATGGGATGTTCTTTTCCTTGGTAAGTGTCAATCGCGTACCCTTCTGGAAGATTTTCTCCCCGCATATTTTCTTCAGTAAAATAAGGCAAAGTAGACTCTTCCGTGCGGATGATTTTGTTCCCTTCTACCCTGTACTGACTGGGATCAATTTCTTTTTCGGTCGTGTAGTCCCTTACAGAAATAATTTTTACTGGTTCATAAAGAAGGGTACCAAAAATTTCTCCCCCTTCTTCCACTAGACAGACCGTTTCGTTATAAATGACTTTGTCTTCCCAAAACTTCTGATACTTTTGTTCATCTTCATACATATAAGTAATCTCCTCTTGAGTGCTTGAAGATATCGAAGAAATCGAAGAAATAGACTCCCCATTACAAGCGCATAAACTTAAAGAGGCAAGAAGAGGCAATAAGAAAAATCTTTTTGTACTATTCATGTTCAGACTCCTTCCAAATATTGAAATGGTTGATGCGAATTTTGCCATTAAAAGTACCAGTTACTTCAAAACCAAGATTAAAACTAAATAAAGTCATATCCTCCCACTTAGAGTTTGGTAAGTAACCGAGCTCTTTCGCGCGGAAAAATCCTTCTTTGATAGAAGAAGCGCAGTCATAAGTGAAAGAGAGGTGATCACCAACACCAAAACTCTTTTGCATATATAGATGTGGGTCAATGCTATAAATAAGTTTTCTTGTAGCGTCTTCTTTCCCTATATCTCTCGAGCAATAGCTTTTTGGGAATGGGTATCTTGGCGCGTCAATCAGAGGCAAACCAAACCAGTAAAAGTCCTTAAAGCCAGGTGAAGAGGGATTTTCATCTCCAACTGCAAAATACAAAGAAACTTGCAAGGTATGTAGCTCATTTCTTTCTTCGTTCATAAAGGATTCTAAAGAAAGAAAATCAGTATCAAGGTCAACAAGAAGATGACGCATTTTGAAAACTGATTCCTTTTGAAAACGTTGTTCAATCAATAAATGCGGCCAGGCTTCTCCTTCTTTTCTTGCGTGTTCATATTCTTTTTCTGCAAAAATGCTTAAAGTAAGGCGATTTTGCTTATCTTTATAAATTTCTTTTCTTTCGTTTCGAATCCAATATTCTCCGTTTTTGACAATGACCTCATGATGGTCATAAAGAGAAACATTCGTAAAATACTCTGCTAGGCGGTAAGAGGGTGACTCTAAATTGCCATAAGGAAGAGAAAGCAAATTGTGGTCGTTATCCTCTAATAAACTTCTTTTTAAAATAGAAAATCCCCGCAAAAAGGATGGATCTTTAATGATATTAATCATGGAACACTCCTTTTAACTGAATTTGGGAAATTTCACTATCAACAGTGAAAGCGCCAGGTAATTCCCAGCCAATGTTCATGTAATTAACAACTAAATTTCTTGTGCTTGTAAAAATCTTTTCTTTCAAAGCATAACGAATCGCGCGGTGAATATAAGGAAGAATATCAATAGAAATGGAGTATTCCTTTCCGAAAGTTAGAGGCTCATCCTTTAAATAATCCCGAGAATCTAGATTATAAATAAGCGTTCTGGTAGAACCTTCAAATTCCCCATCATATTGGATATGTTTTGCATTATAAGGATAACGGAAATCATAAATTGGTAAACCAAACCAAATAAAGTTCCCGCCAAGAGACTCTTTACTATTTCCTTTTCCTTCACGAATAGTGATATACCAAACAAATTGAGCAGTATGTTTTTCTGCATCAAACTCACCACCATTTTTATTCTCTACCGAATGAATAATGAAGTGAAGATTTGCATATAAAGCATCTAAATCTTTTACCTTCACACTTTCCACAAAATCTTGTTCTAAAAGGAAATGTGACCAAGGCAAATGAGGATCTAAACGATTCGCTTTGTATAGTTCTTGATATTCTTTGCAAGAATCAAGAAAGAAACGGAAACTCCCCTGATTTGTATTAATCTCACACTTTCTTGATGCATTTTCATACACAAAGTCCCCTGCTTCTTTTTTTAAGAAAGTGTGATGAGAAAAAGGATAAGGTGTCCACCACTGAGACATAATCCAAAGGACATCATTCACCTTCATTGCTTCCCCTTCATAATCAAGGTGAGAAAATACCTTTCTTTGGTCTTTTACTGGATTTGGACCCTGTAAAAAGAAACCAGTTTTGAAATAAGGATCTTTTAGTAAATCTTTAAAGTAAGACATTAGGCTCTCTCCGCAATAAGGGATAAATTGCTCATAGAAGAAACAATGTTAAAGGAACCAGGAAGCTCCCAACCAGCATTCATATAGTTGATATAACACTTATTCCAATCCCAGCCTGCTAAAGGAGGATTCGAAGTTACAGTAGAACCTGTAATTAACGCTTCCTGTAAGAACGGAATTAAATCGATATCAATCGTATATTTTTGCCCAATTTTTGTACCAGAAGGAATGTAATCTCTTTGTCCCATTCTATAGATGAGAGAGTTTGTCGCACCTTCAAAACCTTGGTCAATATTGTAAGAGGGATTCGAATCGTTCCCACGGTTATCATATAAAGGCACTCCAAACCAAAAGAAATTATCAAAATCATAATTGCGAATAGTGAAATACATAATAAATTGCGCAGCATGGAAAGCAGGATTGTAGTGTTCTTCATCAAATAACGTTGCCTCTTCCACGCAGAAATCAAAATGGAGCGTTAATGAATTTAATTCGGCAAGCGTCATGCTTTGTTCAAAAGTCTGTTCAATTAAGAAATGCGACCAAGTTTGACTGGTATCTGTTCTCGAGCCGCCAAACCTTTCTTGATACTCTAACCAAGAATTTAACTGCATTACGATCTCACCAGTATCGGTGTTAACTTTCAAAGTGCGGGATTCATTTTGATAAGTATGGTAACCATTCTCGTATGTATAAGGAGCGTATTGAAAATCAAATGGAGTCCACCACTGAGCCATGTTCCAAATAGCAGGATCACATTCTTCTGCCGCTCCGTTATAGTCCAAATGCTTTACAACATGAGCGTCACTTGTGGAAGTAGATTTTAAATCAAAACCAGTTTTAAAATCGGGATCTCCAAAAAGTTCTACTTCTTTCACTTCCTCAGAGGAAGAGGTAGAGGAAGAGGTAGAAGAAGAAGTATCTTCACTAACAGAGGAGGACTCTTCTGAAGAAGAACTTGGTAAGGAAGAAACGTTTCCCCCAGAACAAGAAGCTAAAACAAGAAGAGAAATTGGCAGCAACATGGAAAGCGTTTTCTTCATATGAATTCTCCAATAATCGTAATAACCAAGAGTATTTTATGCAGAAATCTTTTTTCTATAGAAAAATAGAGCGCAAGTTGGTAAATAATCGTAATTTGCGCACAAGTCGATTAGAAAGGTGCAAATTCGGTCATGAAAATTGACCTTTTATTGGAAGTTTCTTTAAAAAAGTAAAGCATTTGTGATTTTTTCTCGATTTTTTATCTCTTTTCAAAAGCAAAGTTGTGTTTTATAAAAGAAACATGTACGACTTAGAAAGACAAAACGAAATTTACGAAATCTTAAAACAAAAGAAATCGATATCCGTTGATAAATTAACCAAGCTCTTATACGTATCTCAAAGCACCATCCGTCGAGATTTAACGGAAATGGAAAAAAGAGGACTCGTTAAAAGAACTTATGGCGGAGTAGTTTTACAAGAGTCTCCTAATGAAGAAACAAGCTTACTTTTACGAGAAAATAGCAATGTTCGGGAAAAGAAAAAGATTGCAGAACTCGCCTCTAGTTTACTAAAAGACAACCTTTCTATTTTTATCGACTCTTCCTCTACTTGTACTTACCTAGTTCCCTACCTCAAAAATTATAAGAATCTTAATATCGTGACAAACGGTTTGCGAATCGGTCTTCTTCTTTCTGAGCAAACTTCTTGTCAAATTTTCTTAGCTAGTGGCTATATTCATTCTCGTTCCAATAGTATTTTAGGCAATTTAACTGTTAAAACATTAGAGAGAATTCACTGTGATTATTCGATTATTTCCTGCAGCGGACTCGATGTGAACTTCGGTTTAAGTGAGACCACAATTGATCAATCTGAAGTTAAGATTGCTATGGCGGAAAACTCCTCCAAAATCATTCTTCTTGCCGATCATTCCAAGTTTGATGTCATTAAACTTTTTAAATCCATCCCCCTTTCAAAGATTGATTACATAATCACAGACAAAAAACCAAAAGAAGAATACGTCTCTTTCTTTGAACAAAACGATATCAAAATTGTTTACGAATAAGATATTTGTCCATCTATCTTGACGTATGATACCAATAAAAAAGCCTTGAATTCATCAAGGCTTTTTGTTTGGAAGAGAAGAATTATTTCTTCTTGCTCTTTTTCACAAGGAAGTAGATAAGTAGACCTGCAATTAAAGCAACTCCAGCAAGAGAGCCAACTACAATGCCTGCAATCGCGCCAGGAGTTAAACCGCCTTCTGCAGGTGGCGTAACTGGTTCATTTCCGCCCTCACTTGAACTAGTTCCATCAGAAGAACTGCCCGGATCAACTGGGGCTTCCTTTTCTTGAACAACAATGGTGATTTCGCTAGAACCTTTATCGCTTTCAAGTTTCAAGGTATGGTTACCAGCCGCTAAAGTATTGAGATAATCAGCCTTTAAATTTAAAGTTGTATTTCTTTGATAGGTGTACTCTTCTCCACTTGTTAGAAGCGTGCCGTCCATGTAGAAACGTAATCCAGTTTCAAGACGAGGATCTACGCCAATGGTGAGGTTATTGGTGTCACCAAGTTCAAAGATGAAGCTGTCGCTAGATGCCACTGGGTCATAAGAAATATCTTTCTTTACAAGAGAAGAAGAAGTAACAGCGTTACCGTTAATTTGATTTAACGTGAGAGTAAGAGGAGAACGTGCGTTTCCGTTTTGCGAACCAATTCCGAAGTATCCTTTTGCGTTATTAAAGGCACCAAGAATTTCAAATTCACGAATAAGAGGAGTTTCATACTTTACTCCATTGAAGGAGAACTCTAAGTAATTTTCAATAATTCCACTTGTATTTACTTGACGCACGGCAAGTTCGAAATGAATGTCACCTTCTTTATCAATGATTAAATCAGTTTGGGATAATTGACCATCGAAGAAGCGGTTGCAAGTGCCATCGATAAGATAGGGTTGGACACTAGCCTGAGTTTCATTTACTTCACGAACGAGGAAGACAAATCCTTTGAAGTTTTGAATGGTTTCATTATCTGCTGCGCTAAAGAAGGTAGGCTCAGCCATAATGGAAATAGCATATTGTCCGAAGTGATCAATCGTGTAATCAGCGCTGAAATCAATAATATCTAAGGCTTCTTTTGTATAGAGAAGTCCGCTTCCAGTTTGATCAGATGTGGCAGTACTTCCCCAAGCAGTTAAACCAATGGAAGATTCCCCTTCCACAACACGGAGATCATTTCCGCTGATAAATCCGGATTCTTCCGAAACTTTGCTAAATTTTTCGATAAAGGCAGTACGCGAAGCTTCTAAAGATGCTTCAAGTGTGGCGAGTGCCTCTGCATCCATATAGCCACGGAAGGTAGTAGAAATAGAGTTATAAGCAATTTCTGCCGCGCGGACTTCTTCTAAAGTGGCAGCAGAATTCATTTGAGAAATAACTGCATTTACAATTTCGCCATAACGATTTCCTGCTTCTGTTTGTACAAGAGTGTAGTCTTCCTCAAATGTTGAACGAATTTCTGCAATTTGCTGCTGCTCTTCTTCTGTTAGAGATAATGAGGCAATATCTTCGTTGACAAGATTAATCATGTCTACTTTCGATAAAGCAGCGAGTAAGTTTTCTTCTGTCGTTAAATCTTCTGCTAAAGTGTTAAGTTGATTGACATAGTAGCGAAGAAGTTCGATATAAGTGGAATTACCGAATTTTTCAACTGCATTAGATTGAAGGCCTTCTAAAGCGGGGTCAAAGGTTCTTCTTAAATAAACTTCGTCATGAGAATAAAGTTCATCAAGATTTACGTCTTCGCTTAAGGCATAAGCATCAATGAAATCTTGAACGGTATCGAGAGTGACATTACTAACAGAGGAAACAAAATCTTCTACCTGCTTTTTCACTTCATAGTAGGTTCCTGTTTCCTTGTTGTAATAAGCCATATCATCCCCGTCCATGCAGTGATTAAGGATGAAATAACGAGGACCGCTTTGATAGCCAGTGCAGAAATTGACACAGAATTCATCCGCTAAGTTGGCGAAAATGATATCAACAGGGAAGGTAGCGCTATAGTCATTCACATAGATTTCAACTTCTTCGCCTGTAACCGTCCAGCCAATATTGAGAACATTATCTTCCGCCGTGACTACCGCACCTTTATAAGAATCGAGCCATACTTCCTCAGAATTTGGCCAACCTTCAATGGACACATTGTGTTCATATTTAGGGTCAGTGTTAGCAGAGCCGGGATTAAGGCACACCATGTAGTCGTTTCTCTCATCAAAGGAGTACTTCACAATGTCCATGCATAAACCTTGTGCAGCTTCTCCATGGTAAATACCTTGTGGGCCAAAGGATAAACCAAGACAGTCACCTCTAGTAAAATCGGTTAAGTCTAGTGAAACCTCAAAACGGTCACGAGAGAAAGTTGTAGGACCATAGTCACAGCGGAATCCCCATCCCGAAGCACCAGTAACTGCCACTCTTTGATCATCTAGCCTTTTAAAGCCAAATGTAGAAGACTGCCAAATCGAGCGCATACAACTAGCATCATCAATCACGCCAGCTGCAGGATACTCGATTGTTTCACCTGGTAGTTCGCGAATGCTTAAATCTGGTGAAAAAGAAATCGGATGATTTTCTTCTAAAACAGCACCAGGAAGCATCACCATTGCACCAAGCAAAACGGGTAAAACAATAGATGATTTTTTCATGAAATCTCCTCCATGTTTTCTAGTCTATAAAGGGTTTTCTTTCTTTTGGGGAAATGGCAAAAATGTTGAAAATCAAACACATTTACGCAAGTAGATGCTCAAGCTTGCGCAACTTTGAGCAACTTTTTCTTACTGAACTAAAAATTAAAGCAAAGTAAATCATTAAGAGAAGAAATGGGTCGATAAGGCAAAGAGGGCGAAATTTCCTTTCCAATGCCAAAAGGCATAAATCCCCCACGTATTGCCGCAACAATACCCGCTTCCCCATCTTCCACAACAACACATTCTTGCGGAGAAAGATGTAAGAGACTCGCAGCTTTTAAGAATACTTCTGGATCCGGCTTTGAATTTTGAATCATATTGCCGTCACTAATTGCATCAAAATATGGCAATAGTTCGGTTCTCTTTAAAATTAGTGGCGTGTTTTTGGAAGAACTACCAATTGCTAATTTAAAGCCTTTCTCGCGGAGGCTGCTTAAAACCTCACGAGTTGTCTGAGGAATAACTTCTGGAGTTAACTTTTCTTCCAAAAATTGAATGTAAATATCATTTTTTTCTTTTAGAAGTTTCTCTTTTTGTGTCTCATCCATAGAAATTTTGTTTTCTCTTAAGACGATTTCTAAACTTTCCTTTCTGCTTACTCCTCTCAATTTCTGATTCATATTGCGGTCAAAAAATAGGTTGTATTTATCAAAAACTTTTTGCCACGCTAAATAATGGTATTCGTCAGTAAAAACGAGTACTCCATCAAGATCGAAAATAATTCCTTTTATCATAAAAGTGCCTCCCTAATTTTTGATTATATAAATACCGAAAATAAAGAGTAAACGCCAAAAATTGCTAAATATGTTATTTTTTACACTTTTTTCTTTCAAAACAAGCGATAATTAAAAAGAAATATAACAAGTTATATTTAGCGGGAATTGAAAAAGTTTTTAAACACTATTTATAGAGATGTAACTTATTTTTAAACGTAGTTTTCGATTAATATTTTCCGTATTCTTTTTTCGGTGCCGTAGTTTTTTTACGGATTGTATTGCATTCATGATCTTCCCTTTTCTATAATTGATATGGGGGATATACATATGTTAAAACAATTTGAATGCGAGAATTTTAAGGGTTTTTCTGAACCACTTATCATGGACTTTTCTGCTTCACGTTATGATTTCAATAAATCTTTGATACATCATGACATTGTCAGCAAAGCGCTCGTTTATGGCAAAAATGGCAGCGGAAAATCGAATTTAGGAATTGCTTTATTCGACATTGTGAGTCATTTAAGCGATGCAAAAAGAATGGATAATGTGTATTTGCAAAATTATCTTTGCCTTAATTCAAAAAAGACCACCGCGCGTTTTAAATACACCTTTTGCTTTCAAGAAAATGAAGTCGTCTATGAATATCATAAGGCCAATCCCGACTTTCTTGTTTCGGAAAAGTTAACAGTGAATGGGAAGACTCTTCTTAATTATCATTATCTAAATGCAGTTCCAAAGCTAATCGATGCTTCTCTTACAGGGAATTTGCAAATTCATCTAACGGGAAATCGGCTTTCTATTTTGAAGTATATTTATCGAAATACACCACAATCTTCTGAAAGTATTCTCAATAAATTAATGAATTTTGTTAACGGAATGCTTTGGTTTCGGAGTCTTTCCGAAGGCAACAATTACGCCGGTTTTACTAACGGCGTTGCTTCTTTAGATGAAACAATTTATTCCACAAACCAAAAAGAAGAACTTCAAAAATTTCTTAAAGAAAATGGAGTTGACTTCGATTTAGACTTCAGTCTCTTTAATAATATTCATGCCTTAATGGTTAAATTCCCAAAGGGAAAAATACCCTTTTTATCCATCAGCTCTACAGGAACTTCAAGTTTATATCTATTTTTCTACTGGCGATATTTCTTTCCTCAATTATCTTTCTTGTTTATTGATGAATTTGATGCGTTTTTACATTATGAATCGGCAGAATATCTCATTAAAATTATCAATCAATACGAGAATTTACAATCTGTTGTAACAACTCATAATACATATTTAATGAACAACAAAATAACGCGACCCGATTGCTGCTATATCATAAACGGAAATCAGATTAAGAATTTACCGGCATGCACAGATAAAGAGATTCGCGAGGCTCATAATCTAGAAAAACTTTATATCAATGGAGTTTTTAATGATTAAAAAGAGCAAGATATTACTCATAGTAGAAGGCAGAAAAACGGAAGTCACTTTCTTTCAAAAAATGAGCGAGATGTTTCATATCTCCTATGAGATAGTGCCCTATTCTACGAACATATATGATTTATATAAAAAGTTAAAAGAATATGATTTCTCTGCGAACATTATTGATGTGTTGAAATTGCATAAAGGCATTAAGGAAAGTGAACGAGAGTTACTTAGCCAAACTTTTGCTTATATTTATTTAGTTTTCGACTTTGATTGTCATAACTGCTGCAAAAACGGAGTATTTGACTTAAAAATGGTGAAACAAAATTGCCAGCAGGTATCTGAAATGGCGGAGTATTTCACAAACGAAACAGACCCTGGAATTGGCAAACTATATATCAATTTCCCTATGTTTGAATCTCTTCTAGATGCGGATGATTTTTACGATGAGAACGCTAAAGACAACGTGTGTCACTTTATAGATTTACCAAGATATAAACAGATAGTTGCCAAAAGAAAACTTCATCAAATACGCCTAAAAGATTGGGACAAAGAAAACATTATTTCTCTTGTCAGAACTTCATTATATAAATGGAATTATCTTTCCCAAGGACAGTTTGGCTACCTTCCCTACAAAGTTTACTCCTCTACTTCTCTTTCTCGAATTGTCGCAAAGCAGCAGCATTTTCTTTTGCAAAAAGACCATTCCATTTCTGTTCTTAACACTTCTATTCTTTTCCTTATTGATTATTTTGGAATTCAAAATGGCTTTTATGATTTTGTCGCCAAACCTTCGTCATTAGAAAGAGAAGAAGAAGATTCCATTTTATAAGTTATTTGGTTCTCTAATCTTCCCGCGGTAATAAGCAAGATAAGAAATAGGATCTAACTCAAAGTTATCTTCTAGAGCGCCTCTGACTCGATAAATTTTAGGATGAACACTATGAAGGTGATAAATGCGGTAAATGTAATAGGTGTCTTTATAGCGTTTTGAGGCCTCTACTTCCCCTTTTGAAACAGGAAATTCACGGTCCACTTTAGAAGAAGTTGATTTTACTTCAATTTGAATCTCTTTTATTTTTCCATCAATAATGTCAAAAGAAGAAATATCATAGCCAAATGAATCCGACTCAATAGCAACCCATTTCATCTTATCAATGTAGTCACCTAGTCCAATAGAAGCGAGACGTTCTCTTTCAAAACCTAGCGCGAGTTCTTCTCCTTTCGCCCCATCTTCTGCGTCTTTTTGGGCCTTAGCAAGATAATCAATTTTCTTACGAATTGTGCGTGTATCATCAAAAGCCTTTAAACGCGTTGACACTTCTCTTTTTGGTTCAACTTCTTCTAATTTGACCTCGATGTCATCAAAAGGGGAAGACTTTTCTAAAGCGTCTTTTAAAGATTTTTCCGCCTCCTCCGCTTTGATGAGGAAGCGTTTCTTTCTTTCGTCTTCGTTTTCATAAAAAGAAACAAAGTTTAAAACATCTTCTACAACCTTTTCATAGGAAAAAGAAGGAAAATGAGAAAGTAGATAAGAATAAAGATTCATCATTTCTTTTAAATCATGAAGAAGCTCTTCTTCTTGAAAAGAATGCGAAGGGTAAAAACGAGAAAGGATATTTGTCTTCTCATAGCCGTAGCCTAATTCTCCTCTTTTTACCTGAAGAGAAATAGGTGAGGAAGAAAAAGAGTTAACAGGAAGTTCGTTTTGAAAATAACGAGCAACTTCTTCTGCCGCGCGATACTTTTTCCTTTTATATTTGTCCGCAAAATAGGTAATTCCCTGATTTAAAGATAAGTAAAATCCTCTCATATCAGAGCAAAATAAATACACCACATAAAGTCCGTGTCTTGTAGATGTGGTGATTTGCCGATTTAAAAGAGCAATCCAGGGGCAAGAAGAAAGATATCCATTCCCCATAGAGCCTTTCACTTTCAAATCAGTAAAAGAAGGAAATAAACTTTCTAATTCTTTTTTAAGATCAACACATAACACTTGATAAACAGGGTCAAAATGATTGACCTTCCCCTGTTTTTCTTTGTAATGATCTAAAACAAATTGAAAGCTTTCTTGCATGTCACCAGATTAACAGTCACATCGATCGCGATCAAGCTTAAGAAGGGAAGGAAAAAAGAGAGATAGTCATCATAAAAAAGAAGAGAAGAAATTAAAAATATCCTTAACCCTTTTTGTTTCCTTCGCTACAATGATAGTAATGGCAAGTTTTCTTACAAATCTGTTAGCAGTAGGCCCGAAAATCAAACAAATAGGGAAAGCGATCTTTGAAGAAGGAAAAGTAGAACTTCTCGCAAAAGAGGGAAAAGAAGCAAAATTCAAAGTCCACGGCAGTAAGGATTATGAAGTTGTCATGCATTTGGAGGATATGGTTTTAACCTCCTATTCCTGTACTTGTTCGAATATTGGGCTATGTAAACATGTCACCTCTTGTCTTTATTTTCTCAATCAAAAAAGAAAAGAAGAGATTGAAGAGGAAGAGAAAAATCGCCCTTCTTTATACTCTAGCTATCTTGCTTATTACGAAGATTCTTACCAAAAGCAGCAGCCTCCCCTTCTTTACGAAGCAAAGAAAAGAGGAATTTCTCCTTTAAGTAAAGAAGAACTAGACGAAGTAATTACAAAAGGTCTCGCACTTACTCTTCGCTTTTCTCATTCTTTAGAAAATTATTTTATCTATACAGAGACTCTTTACAAAATGGCCAAATTAAAAGAGGAAGAAGTGGGGCCTATTTATCTTGAGAAGGCTCTTGCAACTTTAAAAGAAGTGCAATATCAACCGCTTTTAAGACTTTTCTTAGATAAAAACATCGCCTTAGGGAAAGCGTATCAAGAAGCGGCCTTGCCGCACATGAATCATTTGTTGCTTCACGATTACACAACATTTGGTATCACGACAATCAAAGAAGAAGAGGCAAGAAGAATTCTTAGTCCCCTTTTACCCTATTTAGCAAAAGGACAAAGTGCCTCCGCAAAAGAATTCTTATATGAAGCTAGAGTGCGTAAGTTAAAGAAAGAAAGTGTAGATATCTTCCGCATTTTAATGGAGGAGCAACACTTTTTTGATTTAGATGCTTTTTCTTATTTCTCTATCTTCTTAAGCAAGGAAGAAAAAGAAGCATTGGCTTTAAGATATTTATCCCTTGCGCCTAGTTTTGAAGATTATTTAAAAGCGAGAAAATTTGTTTCCAAGGAGCTAGTTCAAGAACACGAAGAAGAAATATTCTCTCACGCGCGAGAATGTCACTATGAAGAAGCGCTACTACTTATGGAAAAAGGAAAAGAAGTGTCTCTCACCTCTTTCCCCTATATCGATTTAGCTAGAGTGCTTCCTTATTTAGAAGGCGATGCTTTAAAAGAAGCAGAAAAAACAATTTATAACTATCTAGATAGCCTCTTTCAAAAAGAAGGAGAAGACACCTCTTTTGCTTTTCTTCCTATCTTTTTGGTACTTGAAGAAGAAAATAGTCCTTTTTTAGAAAATTGTATTTCTCTTCCTGATATAGAGAAGAAAAGAGAGGAATATCCTGACTTAGACGCTATTTTAGTTCGCTTCTTTATAAAGAGAGAAAGAACGAAAGAAGAAGGGGTATTCGCTTATGGAAGGGGGCATTATGTTTCTTAGTCACGCGAATTTTCCTCATTCCTTAGATAAAGCGGGAAGAGAAGTTTATGACGCTTTAAAAGAAGGTAAGTATGAACTTTATTACCGCTATGAAAGAGAAAAAGAACATTTAACCTATTTTGCTTATTTGAAAGAGAAGTCTGAATTACCGCCTTTTATTGTCGCTTCCTTAAATGCAAGCGGGCATCTAATTCACTTAAGTGATGGCTATTATTTCCGCAAAAGTCACGTGAATGCTCTGCTTTTGTTTTTAGAAGAGGGAGAAAAGAAACTTTCTGAAGAGACACTAAAGGCATATTACGGTGAGGATTATCCTGTCTTAAAGCGTCTTTCCTGCTTAGATTTAGAAGAGTTTCAAGCGCATGAAGATCACCGAGAACACTTTCTGCATTTTGTAAAAGATTTGGAACTTCCGCCTTCTCTTATCAAAGAGGAGAAAGAAAAATTACCTCTTGCAACAATCGACTTTAGTTTTGCTCCCGCTAATTTGGAACAAACCCACTGCTTTCAAGTTTCTTTTACGATTCATCAAGGAGAAAAAGAAATTAAAGTCACTGCCGGACGGAGTTATTTTTTAAGTGTTCTCACAGGGGAGGAATTTACCTATCGCGGGCAAAAGGTACCTAATCGAAAAGAAGAATTCCTTCCCCCTTATGATGCTTTACTCATTGATATTGCTAAAGCAGCGTTGGCATTTTCCCGTAAAGTGCCTTTTGTAAATAACTACTCTTCCCTAATTATTGACCGCGAAAGTTTTGTAGATATTTTATTCGCACTTGTTGGCAAGAAGGTTATGGTGGAATATCTCCGTCCTATTGAAGAAGTAATTCCCCCTGCTGCTAACGCTTATATTGGATTTGATGAAGAAGCAAATCTTATCCGTGAACCCGCTTCTTTTAGTAAAATCCCTCATCAAATCTATCAAAGTAAAGAAAAAGTTGTTTTGGTAGAAAACCATCATTTACGTCTCTTCTCTTTTCCAAGCAAGAATAACGCTTCACTCTATCTATTTTTCTTAAAAGAAGGACTCGATAGTTATTTTGATGTTCAGGATTTATTCCCGAAATATGTGATTCCTCTTGCGGGGAAAGATTTGGTAACTCATCCTTCTTTTAAAGAAAAAAGTCCTTATAAAATTACCTATCAAATTATTTACAAAAAAGAAGAGGACGAAATTATTTATAAAAGCATTTATTCCCAAAAGGGAAAAGAGGTTTCTAAAGATGAGTTCTCTTCCTCTTTCCTTGGCGCTTCTCTGCTAAGTGCATTTGAAAATGCCTTAAACGAAAAAGGACTAAAAGAAGACGGGGTGTCTGAAGATCCCTCTCTCTTTTTACTGCAAGATTTATCGAGCATTGCTTCTTTAGCCTATCTAGAAATCGATGATTCTTTAAAGCGTCTTATCGTGAAGAAAGACTTATCGATTAAGATTACTTCTCACTTAGAGGGACACTATTTACGTTTAACTTTACATTCAAACGATTTTACTTATGAAGAGCTCTATAAAATATTAGAAGGCTTTCATAAAAACAAGCGATATATTCTTTTAGAGAATCGCGCTTTAATCTATACAGAAAAAGTGAAATCTACCCTCAGCTTAATAGAGGAGTACGGCTTCCTTGAGAAGGAGTCCCCTCTTCTTCCCTTTTATGAAGCTTATTCTTTAAGAACACGCGGAAATGATCTATTTACTTTCGAAGATGATGGAAGCTTAGAAAAAGCCCTGCAAGATGTTGCTTCCTTCTCTTCTTATCCTCTTAGTTTATCTTCTGCTTTATCTTCTGCTTTGCGTGATTATCAAAAATCCGCTATTCAGTGGTTATCCGTGTGTTATTCCTACGGATTTTGCCCCATTCTTGCCGATGATATGGGACTTGGTAAAACGCTTGAGACCATTGCTTTTATTTCGACATTAAAAGTGAATAAACCGCTTCTTATTGTCTCCCCCAAGAGTCTTGTTTATAACTGGGCGAACGAATTCAAACGTTGGTATAAGGATAAGAAAGTTGTAATTGTAGATGGCCCGCATCAAGTAAGAGAAGAGCTTTTATCCCAAATGAAAGAAGATGACTCTGTTTATTTGCTTTCTTACGATTCTCTTCGTATCCATCATGATTTCTTAAAAGAAAAGAATTTCTCACTTCTCGTACTAGATGAGGGACAAACCATCAAAAACGATCACACCAAAAAAGCACAAGCTGCCAAAGATTTAAACGCGGAATACCGGATTGTTTTAACAGGCACTCCTATTGAAAATAACGCAACTGATTTATGGTCCATATTTGATTTTCTAATGCCAGGATATCTTGGCGCGAAAAACGAGTTCTTGCGAATGTATGAAGACTCTTTTCTTAGCAAAAAGATAGAAATCTTAGTGCGGCCCTTTGTTCTAAGACGAAGAAAAGAAGACGTTTTATCTTCTCTCCCTCCAAAGACAATTTTGCAAGTTCCCGTACATTTAGATGAAAAAGAAAGAAAGATTTACGAATCTTATTTATATAAAGCAAGAGAAATGCGGCAAGAAGTTGGTCCTATTGCCATACTCCAAATGCTTACTCGTTTAAGACAAATCTGTATTGATCCCTCTACTTTTTTAGAAGGGTTTGAGGAGCCTTCCAGTAAATTATCTCTAGCGATGATTATCATCCAAAATAATGTATCTACTGGCCATAAAGTATTAGTATTCTCTTCCTTTACGAAAGTTTTAGATCACTTAAAACCTCTTTTAGAAGAGGTAGAGATTCCCTACGCAGCCATTACTGGCGATACAGGTGCATTAGAACGTGTCAAATTAGCGGATAACTTTAACAAAAAAGACGAGATTAAAGTAATGCTTATTTCATTAAAAGCAGGTGGAACAGGTTTGAATTTACAAGGCGCCGATACTGTAATTCATCTAGATCCATGGTGGAATCTTGCCGCGGAAGAACAGGCAAGTGACCGCGCTCACCGTATTGGTCAAGTGCATCCTGTCACTATCTATAAACTAATCACAGAAGATAGCGTAGAAGAAAAAGTCGTCTTACTCCAAGAGAAAAAGAAAGAGATTTATGAACGCTTTATTAAAAGCGGAGAAGAAGGCGTTTCTAGCCTTTCAAAAGAAGATATCGCCTTTATTCTTTCCTAAAATCTCTGCAAAAGGCGCCTTATTCTTCTTATTTTCTTTTCTTTTAAATGAGAATCGCTCGTTAAAAAGAGCTTTTCATTTAATGCGCGCTTTTCTTCTTCCATGTTTTCTTCTTAGATAGATAAATTGTATCTTAGTTCACCTTTTATCAGCGGCAGAGCGCGATGACTATATGTAAAAATAATGTTAAAAATGAAGAGAAGGATTAAAATGAAAGGGACTTTATGGATAAACTAGACTTATTACAAAAAGAGATTTCAAAGTTTGTAGAAGAAAGAGATTGAGGGCAATTTCATTCTCCTGCTAATTTGGCAAAATCTATCTCTATTGAAGCGAATGAACTCCTTGAATGCTTCCAGTGGGATGAAGAAAACTATGACATAGAAGCAGTAAAAGAAGAACTTGCAGATGTCATTAATTACTGTATCCAGATGGCGGATGTTTTACACCTTAATATTTCTGATATTGTTTTGCAAAAATTAGAGAAAACGAAAAAGAAATACCCTGTTGAGAAATGTAAGTCTAAAAGCACAAAGTACAATAAATTATGATTGCCTATACCAATACCATAGAAAGATTTCATCAAGACGTTATCTTTAATCAGATTGCTGACAAAATAGAGGAAGGATTCCGTAGTCACGGTTTTGCTCACAATAACGACCGTGAACATCGTGCATTTCAAAATTCAATGACTTATTTAGATCATGTTTTTGATTCTTCTTTTGGCATAAATAAAGATCTATGGGTGGCCATTGAATTTCAAATTCCTTTAACCTCGAAAAGAATCGATTTTATTATTTCTGGCAGAAACGATAACAATCAAAAATCTGCTGTAATTATCGAGTTAAAACAATGGGACGACATTCAACTAACCGATAAAGATGACATTGTACGGACTTGGGTTGCTGGCGCTTTGCGGGAGGAACCTCATCCCTCCTATCAAGCCTATACCTATGCCAAAACAATGGAAAATTTTAATGAAGCAATTGAAACAGAAAACATTCATCTAATACCCTGCGCATATCTTCATAATTTTTCAGAGCAAAAAAGAAATCTAATTGAAAATCGTCGTTACTATGACATTGTCAAAGTAGCGCCTGTTTTTCTTCAAGCCGACACTGCAAAACTAGCTGCATTCATTAAAAAATATGTTACAAAGCCTGATTCTGGCAATGTTTTATATTGCATGGAAAAGGGCAAAATTCGCCCCTCTCTTTCTCTACAAACTGAAGTGCGAAAAATGATGAAAGGTAATGATTCTTTTCGCTTGCTCGATGAACAAAAAATTGCTTATGAATCAATATTATCGATTATCAAAGAAAGTCTTAACGACAAGAAAAAGCACACATTGATTATTAAAGGCGGCCCTGGAACTGGAAAATCTGTAATTGCAGTAAAGCTATTAAGCACATTAATAGGTCGTAGAATGAATGTAGTCTATACCTCCAAAAACCAAGAACCTCGTGACGTATATTTC
The DNA here is from genome assembly GCA_944376605.1 of uncultured Bacilli bacterium. GTDB lineage: Bacteria > Bacillota_I > Bacilli_A > RFN20 > CAG-826 > UBA4951. The sequence continues at coordinate 77,061 of CALWDE010000002.1, read as the reverse complement.
CGAGAACTCGTAAAAGACAAATATAAAAAGAGTTATTTAAAGAATCTTTTTAAAGGAAGCGCAACATTTTGTTCATCTGAAAGTAACGAATTTGATTGTATCTTATGCGATGAGGCACATCGTCTCATTCTTCGTAGCCAATATAGCAAGGATGGAGAAAATCAAATCAAAGAAATTATTCATGCTTCCAGAGTAAGTGTTTTCTTCATTGATGAAGATCAAAGAGTCACATCTAAAGACATTGGAAGCAGTGAGGAAATCAAAAAGTGGGCAGAATACTTTAACGCCTGCATTCACGAAGGAGATAACTTGACACTAGCATCGCAGTTCCGCTGCAATGGAAGCGATGCTTATTTAGCTTTCATTGATAATCTTTTGCAGATTCGTCCAACTGCCAATACGAAAATTGATACAAAAGAATACGATATCCGTGTTTTTTCTGATCCCTCTCTTATGCGTGAAGAATTGAGAAAAAAGAATGCAATTAATAATAAATCTCGTATGGTTGCTGGCTATTGCTGGGACTGGAAAAGCCAAAATGATCCAACACAATACGATATTGTGATTGGACCAAATTTTGCGGCAAAATGGAATCTCAATAAAAGCACTCATGCCAATTATTTATGGGCTCTAGAGGAAAATTCCTTTGATGAAATAGGTTGTATTCATACATGCCAAGGCCTTGAATTTGATTATATCGGAGTGATTATTGGCAAAGATTTATATTACAAAGACGGAAAAGTCTTAACAGACAAAAACGCAAGAGCAAAAACCGACCGCTCTTTATATGGCTTCAAAGGAGATCCTTCTCACGAGAAAGACTGCGATATTTTAATTCGCAATACTTATCGAACCTTATTAACTAGAGGCCAAAAAGGATGCTATATCTACTGTGAAGATGCAGCATTAAGAGAGTACATAAAATCGCTCATCAACTAAAAGCGATGTTGCATAAATATCCATGCAAAATGAGATGATTTTTTTCAATTTTGTATTTTTACTAATAGAAAATTTAACAATTTGGATTGTCTAGTGCACCAACAACATTATGAGGAATATATAGTTCTTCTAGATAAGTGATTTCTTCTTTGGATAAAGAAAGATCTAATGCTTTCGCTGCATCATCAATATGTTTTTCTTTGCTCGCCCCAACAAGAACAGACCCAATCACAGGATGAGAGAATAAATAGGCTAAAGATACTTCTGCCATTGATACGTGGTGTTTGTCTGCAATCTCTTTTACTCTTAAAACGATGGGATAGTCATACTCTCGCATCGCGTCATATTTCCCCTTTCCAAAAGAATCGATTTTGCTTCTTAAACTATCACTATCCCATAACCGTGCCAAACGACCGCCTGCAAGAGGAGAATAAGGAGTGGAAGCAATCCCTTCCTCTTCCAGAAGTTTAAACATTTCTCTTTCCTCTTCTCTATAGATAAGGTTGTAATGATCTTGCATTGATATAAAACGCTCATAATGGTGATAATCTGCTACATCTAACATTTTTTGTAACTGATATGCATACATTGCAGAAGCACCGATATACCGTACTTTTCCTGCCCTTACTACCTCTGTCAAAGCTTCTAACGTTTCTTCTACTGGATGCTCATCATCAAAGCGGTGAATAATAAGTAAATCTAAATAACTTGTCTCTAGGCGTTCCAGCGACTTATCCACTTCACGAAGAATGGCTTCTTTCCCAAGTTTCCCTTCGTTGAAATAAACTTTAGAAGCAATAATAACTTGATTACGGCTTGTTAGTTCCTTAATCGCTTTCCCTAAGTAACGTTCTGAAGAGCCGTTCCCGTAACAGTTTGCTGTATCAAAGAAATTAATTCCACTTTCTAAAGCGTGGGCAATAATTTTCTTCGAAGATTCATAATCTAAAGCGTAAGGTTGCTGACCACTTCCATCTCCAAACCCCATACATCCAAGGCACACTTTAGAGACCAATAAATCAGATTTATCTAATAAATGCTTTTTCAATTTTTGACAACTTTTGCAGCGTCATACAAATGTAACTAACAAGAACGAAACTATAAAAAGTTTTGTGCTTTGAAACCGAAATTATATTTGGTTATTGGGTTGCTTTTAAAATCCCTGCAAAAATCACTTTATTTGTTCGTAATTTTATTGTTCTTAAGAATTCGCCCCGTTTAGGCAAAAAATACCATAAAATAGATACAGAAATTCGTAACTATGAATCAGATTGGCCGTGAAATTTCGAAAGCAATTAAAGAAAATAAGTGGCTTAAGATTGCCTATCGAAACACTTCTAATCAAGTAACCTATTACTGGATTTATATCATGAATATCAATCCAAGGGAGAGAAAACTATACACGTCTCTTTTTAACGACAATATATCCCTTGATGCAAAACTTACCTCGTGGATTTATTTTGACAGTATTCTTGATGCAGAAGTTATTAACTTAACTTGTGGAAGAAATAACGAAAAACTCATACAGAAGATTGAAAGTAATCCTTCTGCCTATGATTTTTTAGAATACGACGAGTACTCGGTTAACACTTTATATTACTTAAAGAAATGTTATATCAGTGATAATGACCCCAACCTAAAAAATCTCGATATGATTCCAGGGATTGATTTAGAGCAACTAAGAGAAAATAGAAGCTTTTCTTTAAATGAAGAACAAGAGAAATACATCATTAATCTTATTAAAAAAGAAGAGTTAAAACCTAAATCTGGGTTTGATGTAAATCTATGTATCTCCGCCTTGTCAATTGATAAAAATCGTCGAGTTTATGTAGTTTGCTATTATGATGTTCGTTTTAACCCAGCAACGAAAAAATTATATTTGGACTCAAAACTGCGTGTGAATCATTCTTTCTTTTGTGAAGGTACAAAATCCTCTATCTACGACTATTTAGACATCAAAGTAGAAGATTTTGTGGACTTACTAAAGAACGATTTTGAAGCTGCGAAAAAGTATCTACTAGAAAGACTTTTTAAAGGAGAACTGCTCTCCACTAGACCAATCATGTACTTACAAGAAATCCACTACTATTTGCAGTTTGGAGATTTATTTCATCAAATTGAAGAAGATTATAAGAAAGGGAAACTAACACCTCCTTTAAAATCCTTTTTTGGACTGATGAACGCTTCATCCTACGTTCGTCATAAAGAACCTAAAATTTGTCTTGTAGATAGACGAATAAACATCGATCAAATGCGTGTTTTGTATAATGCGTTAAAGTATCCTGTTACCTATGTTCAAGGTCCTCCTGGAACAGGGAAAACAAAAACTATCATTAACGTTCTCTTTTCTTTATTACTAGATGACAAAACGGCATTGGTGTCCTCCTCAAATAATAAACCTGTAGACAGCATTGCAAGTCAGCTTGCTTTTACTTATCAAAATAAAAAATATCGTTTGCCTTTCTTGCGGCTTGGTAACTATGAAGATACTTTGAAGGCAATTGCTAAAATTCGTGCAATTTTTGAAGAAATCGATTCAAAACCTGATTTATATTCCAGAAAATCAATTACCAAAGAAACTAGTTTTGATTTCGATTCTATGATGGAAAGCAATAAAACTCTCTTAGAAAAAATCAAAATGCATGAACGAAAGCTTCAATTGAGTGAAGTGTATCAAAACATCTTTAAAATCCTGAACCGAATGGAAAGTCACAATTTAGCTTATTCTCGTTTAGAAGAGAAAGCGCGCGCTTATAAAGAGGAAGAAGACAGTTTGCCCCTTATGAGCAATGATGAAATTTCTCATCTATATTCTTCTGTTTCCTCTTCCCCTAAATTACAAGAGTTTTTCTATCAAAAGCGACTTGCCTGCTTCTCTGCCCTAAATGACTCTTCTTTTCGCCAATTACGTTCCATTGTGTTTCAAGAAGAACAAGACGCCTATAGCGACTTTCAAAAGTACATCAATGAAGATCGAAACTTAAATCGTCTTTTAAAGGTCTTCCCTATCATTTTAGATACTAATATATCAAGTTCTCGTCTAGGAACGGGTAAGAGTTTATTTGATCTTGTGATTATGGATGAAAGTGGTCAGTGTAATATCACTACCGCCTTATTTCCTATCTCTCGTGGGAGAAATTTGCTACTGGTTGGAGACCCGAATCAATTAAAGCCTGTTATTCTTCTTAATAAAGATGTAAATGAGCAGTTTAAAAAAGAGTTTCATGTTTCTGACTATTACGATTACTGCAGAAATTCCATTTTGGACTGTATGAGAAATAACGACAAAGTATCAAAGTATATTTTGCTTCGTTATCACTATCGATGTGGCAGGAAGATTATCAACTTTTCTAACCGGCGATACTACCATTCTTCTCTTCTCACTAATTTTGTAAATAGTGATGGAGAATTAATTTATATTAATCCTAAAAACACAAATATCTTAGAAAGAAATGCCTGCTATGAAGAAGCGAAAGGAATTGTGGAATACGCTAAAAGAAATGAACTTAAAGACACGATGATTATCACGCCTTTTGCGAATCAAAAAAACTTAATCCAAGATTTATTGGACAAGAATCAATTAAGTGATTCCGTCTCAGTCGGCACGATTCATTCTCTTCAAGGAAGTGAAAAGTCCACTATTATTTTTTCGATGGCAATTTCTCCAAAAACGAGTCAAAAAACGTATGAGTGGCTGAAGAATAATAGTGAAGTTATTAACGTAGGAATCACAAGAGCAAAGCAAAAACTAATTTTAGCCTGCGACGAAGACGCTATAAAACGGTTAAGTAAGAAAGATGATGATTTATATTACTTAGTACAATATGTAAAAAAGAAGGGTAGTAGTACTTTTATTATTCCTCCCTCTCCCCTTGTGGAATTTGGTAAAAGTAACGGTTCTTATTATGAGGACGAGTTTTATAAAACAATCTCTCAGTTTTGTAGCGTAAACCGGAATTTTAAAGCCAAAAGAAATGTTCCAGTAAGACAAGTGCTAGATAATGATGAAAAGCTAAAATATTCTAAGCAAGAATTTGACTGTGTTTTATATAAAACAAAACTCTTCCGTAACATCCCTGCTATTGCGATTGAAATTAATGGTGGAGAACATTTTGGAGATAGTGAAAAAGAAGAATATGACAAAAGGAAAAGAGAACTTTGTCAAAATGCAGGATTAACTCTTATCAGTATTCCTAACTCGTTTGTAAAAGCGTACGAAGAGATTAAGACCGTTATTCTTCAAATCGCTAAAAATAATAATAATTTTGAGCAATTAACACTTTTTGATTAAAAGCGTAAAAAACTTTGCTAATTCCTCAATACATTGCCGAAAATCTAGCTCTTAAAAAGAAAAGTTGTTATGCATACTGCTAAATTCGACAAATTGAGAGAGACAAAGTTTTCTTTCTAGCAATCAATTCTAAATAATTCTTCTAGCTGTTTTTCTCTTTTTTACAGACAAGTTCTGTCATACTGATTCTCCGCCTGCCATGCTCCATTACAGCTTAAAATGATTCCAAGGCGAGGCACCTTTCAATTCCTGTCATTTCATTTACCATTCCATAAAATAAAAGCGGCACTTATTCCTTTTTAGCCTATTTCAAAATAGCCTATTTCGGAATAGGCTAATTCCACAAACAGCAAGGAACCGCAAACAAAACTGAGAGATTAAACTGTGTAAATAAGTAATTCTTAGCGATGCGCTCCTAAAATATAAAGAGTGAGTCCCATATTTCTTAACTCTTATTAATGCTAAAAGAGTTCTATGTTTCCCTGAAAATCAAAAAATGTCTGACACAATTCACAAATCGCTGTGAATGTTCAGACATTGCCTCTCAATATGCCTCCCAACTACGCTTTTGATACAATGCACCCCCTAAGGATTTTACACAGCGTAAAAATAGGGCCTAAATAATCAGATTTTATCGATATTTTCCGAAGTATTTCTCTTCGCCAGCCTTTCTGGCATTGATAGCTTCCCTTTTTGTCTTAAACCTTCCCAGCAAGTGCATCTTTCGCTGGAACATCAGCTGGGCTACCCATAGTCCTCGCTGCCTATCGAAATAGACTCCTCTGACGCCCGACGTGTTGTTACTGTTGAGCTTCCTGTCGGCCTGAATTCCACACTTCATCGTACCATCAACCAGTCCCCTATCAAGGTTTTGGAGGTTTGCCCTATTCTCATCGTTCTTGCAGCCACAGGATTTGACGTGTCCGGTATGGAGCTTGTTAATGTTTACCTCTACTATCTTTCCGAAAACGCAACGGCACTTGTAAATCTTGGTGGAATGGTATTCACTTCAGGTGTCCTTGAAAAGGTCAATTATCCATATTTCTTTCCAATTTTATTGTTCATTAATGTATTGCATCCACCGGTTATAAACATTGCCGATGACTTCATTGAACAATTTGAAAGAGCACTTGGATTGTCTTCTCAGCATGCACGTTCGAACAGAAAAAATATTCCGAAAAAGAGAGGCAAGACGTTTTGTGCTTAAAGTGCATCAAAAATGTTTTCGCGTTTCTTTAAGTCAATTAGTTAAGACCGCCATAGATTCCCGTGCGCGTAAACCTCGGGGTTTCTCATGGACAGCTTTTCGTCCTCGCCATCGCTGCGCCTCTCGTAGACCTCGCCATCGACTGAGTAGTATTTGGTCGAATTATCGGATATCGAAATATAAAGGTTACGCTTAGGGGCATAGCCTCGGTTTGCCTTGAGATCGTTGTTGTTGATGATTTCTAGATAGCCATAGTCAGAATCATAGTAAGGCAAGAACAGGTTGAAAACTTCCAAGTCGGCCTCGACATGGATATTGATGTTGAGCACGGTGCCCTCTTCGAAGTAGGAAGGGCATGCTATGGCGAAATTGATGTCGAAGCGGCGGCGCTCATGATATGACGATTCAACTTGAATAAAGGTTTAATCGAGCATGTTGCTTTTTATAGTAGTCGTTTTTCTTCATGATGCCTTTGATCATCATGCAATCAACGCCATTGTCCTCAAACTGCTTCTGCAACGCGGAAATATCCTTTGGCAAACAATGTCCATCATAACCTCTATTGTCGGGATAGACGAAGGTATGGCTCTTGCCTATGCGAGGATCGGCCACCCAAATTTCCCTTGCTTGCTCATAATCAACTCCAAGCTTTTCGCAAAGGTCATATATCTCATTCACAAAGGTTACTTTTGCGGCGAAAAACGAGTTCTCCATGTATTTTGCCATCTCCGCTTCGGACTCCCCAACCTGATGGATTTCAACATTAGAAGTCATGACGGTTTGATAAGCCTGCACCGCTAAGGCAACGTCTTTGGCCGAGCCTCCAAAAGACAGCCATTGCCTTGTGGACAAATCCGCGAATGGGTGCGCTACAGTCTCGCCGTAATATTCCGGCTGGAAGACGATTCTTTTGTTATATTTATCCTTCATCGCCTTGGTGAAGCCGACCCATACTGTCGAACGGATGACCATCAGTCTGGCTTTGCACCAAGAGATGACCTCTTCCACGGCCGAGGCGTCGCATGAGCCATCCTCCGCCATCGGGGTTGGCACGCAAATGAAAGCCACATCGCACTGATTGATTTCCTCTTTCGTGCCTTCGTTCTTGTAAGGGTCATAAACACAGGCGGACTTGAATAGATTCTTCATCGCCCCACCGACGTGTCCGTCGCCGATAATTCCGATTTTCATAAATTGCCTCCTTGGATTTTGCCAATATCAATCTCTGATTCATAACTTGCCGTCATGCTTTTCTCAAATGAGAAATAAGGCATCGGGCGATTGTGATGGCGGTCGCTGCCAATCGTCTCAAATAGGCCATACTGCTTTGCCAATGCCCTCAATAGATCCACGGCTCCGGCCTCAAAATTGGATGAATGGAAGCACTCCAGGCCATCAAGACCATAAGCAATGAGTTTTGTGAGAATTGCTTTCACGTCATCTTCGTTGAATTTGTAATGATGCTCCCCGCGGAATGGATGAGCCCAAGTCGCGAAGCCGCCCGCTTTATGTATCAAATCGATTGTTTCCTTTGGGCCAAGGCAATGCAATGCGAAGCCATCACTGATCTCGGGGCTCCTGAAGAATTCCTTGGCAGCCCCGACATCGATGAAATGGCCTTTCTCAACCAAGCAAGCAATGAGCCTTTGCTTTGTAAGGCCGCTTAGTGAGAGGTCGTTGAAGCGCTTGGCGATATATTCGCCCCTCGCCCTTTTTATTTTGGCGTTCTCGGAGCCGTTTTTGACATCCTGCATAACGGATTCGATTAAGTCGCCATCTTTATATGCATGAGCCAGGATGTGGATCTTCGCGCCTTTGGGAAATCCAAGCCCCTCTTCCGCCAAACTCGCTCCAAGTTCAGCGCCTTTGATGTAAGCAAAGCCCATGGCCACCGCCTTTTTTTCGAAGAGGTCTTCGTCTTTTGTGGTGTCGTGATTCGTGATAGAGAGGGTTCTGATGCCGCCTTCTTTGGCTCTAAGCAGCAACTCGTCGATGGATTGGGTAGCGCAGGTCGAGTAAGGCGCGCAATGACAATGTAAATCGATGTTCATTTCTTTTTCATCTTTATTCCTTGGTATTCCTTCGTGTAGCGTTCTCTGTATGCTTTGATAACCGCCAAGGCTTCGTCGACCGTCCTCGCGCCGAAGACCTTATCTTCCGGAATGTCTTTATAGCGTTTGCGGTCGTCGATTCTCGTATTGGCGACTTTACCGCTCCAGCCACTGACGCCTTCGAAGGCAATGATGAGCTTGTAGGTTTCCCAGGCAACGGCGATTTCCTCCAGTGTTCCGCTGCCACCGCCAATGGCGATGACGGCAGAGGCATCCACGACAAGCTCCGCTCGTTTATGGTCCATTCCGGTAGCGACTTTAAGATCGCCATAGATGTTCCCTTCGCTTTCATCGCTGCCAGGAAGGATCGAGATGGTATCCCCAAACTCGTATTCTTTGGCGTCATGGGCGCCTTTCGAAGAGGCTTCCATCACGCCGTCCATCCCGCCGTTTTGGAGGCGATACCCGTTTTCGATCAGAGCCTTGCCCATCTCGCGGGCTATCTTGTATCTAGGATCGTCTTCCTTTATTCCGGCATCGCCGATGATGGCGACAATCGGTTTCTTTGACATTGCCTTCGCTTTTTCTAGAAACATCGCTTTAACCTTTCCTTTCTTGTTGATTTCATATTGTTTAGTTCTCGTTTTGTTTTCCTCGGACGGGTCAAAGAAATAGATGACCTCGTCAATGAATTCAGGGTGCCTGGCCGCCTCAACCATCGGCAGCATCATCGCATAGTCAGTGGCCACTTCAATGTAGTCGCCTTGCGGATCCTTTAGGTTGTTTCCGATATAGCCAGCAAGATATCTCATAAAGCATTTGGGATGGCACCAGATGTTGTCTCCGCCCCTATCCCACGCCGAGCGGAACGATTCAAGCGCATATCTCCTCAAAGGCTTATCAAACCTCAGGCAATTGCCGATGGTGAGATCCGCCCCTTCGTCAAAGCTATCCCTTATTGTGGACAATGCGTTTTCCCCAATCAAAGCGTCATCCCCATCCACGTTCACGATGATGGCATTGGGATTAATGACCATCGAAAGCATTCTCTCGAAGTTAGCCAAAGAAGACACCCTGCGCGCATTGGAAACGAGCGTAGACTTTCCTTTGAGCACTGGGTCGTAAGTCAATTTCATCCGAAGATATTCGGCGTTTTTGCTCACTGAGAAATCATCAAAATAAATGAAATGGAAACCTTCGTTTTGGGCTGAAATCGAATCAAGAAGACGCTTTGACCTCTCCAGCTCAACGTTCCGGCCGCGAGAGAAAACAATCAGGCCGTCTTTGATCTGAGGAAGCCAATCCTTTTCTTCCCCCACGACATCCACCGAGCCATATTGCGCAGCCGGGATCTTCTTTGCGTTCAGCACCGCGGATATGAAGTTCGGGTTTTTCTTCGTACCATTTGGGAAATGGATGAAGCCAAAGCCCTTGTGATGAAATCGAATGCTTTCATTGGCATCAATAGTGGCATCCAGAGTTCGATGCCATGGCAAGGCAAACTTTCCATCATTGATTGGGTTTTCAATCGGGAGACGGTTTTTCAAAGTTTCGATGTCTATGAAGCAAGAACGCACCTCAACCCGTTTTCCAAATTCCGTTTTGCCTTCATCAAGATGAAGAACGCTAGGCGTTCCGACGATTGCCTGGGATTTCCTAAAACGCGCAAACTCTTCGTAGAATTCATCGTGATCGTTTCCAAAATAGGCGATATCCACATCGGTTTGGAAGACGTAGCGCGTCTTAATCGCGTCAAAGCCTTTAAGTGTGGTCAGCAATTGCTGCCCGTTCTCGGCATAGGCTTCCGTGCAGCTCTTTCCAAAGTATTTGCGGTAAGCCTCGAATCCCTTGGCGTTATCGCAATATACAATCCGATCGATGAGCCCTTCCTTGCCCAATGACTCCAAACGGCTTTTAAGCGCAGCTTCGTCATCTTCTTGGTAAGCCCGGTTGCGATTCGTCCTCTTCCCGTCCACCACAACAATTCGCTCGGCGAAGCAGACTCCGTTTTCGAGTTTGCGGATCATCGAACGTATAAAAGGATCGACGACCCCATGATCCATCGCACAGCATTTTATTAGGAGCGAGCAGTCCGAAAGCACGTGCGCTTCTTTCTTCTTCAAATCGAATATCAGGTGTTCACCAATTGAATTGAGGCTATCAACATCCACGCCATCGTCTTCTTGAACGGACACAATCTCAAAGCCATTTCGGCGGAAGAGGTTTTCGTAAAACCCGAAGCTCTTGTGATAATCCTTATGGATGCCTAAAGGCGTTGCCTTGCCATAAAGGGCCTCGGACTCATATTTGCCAGAATAACCGCTTTGGCGCGTCTCGGTGCGCTGGACGTCATCGAAGAACATATCGCACACGCTGATGATGGCATGCCCATCTTCGCACAGGAGGCGGTGGATGTTCCTGACGATTTTTTCATCCCACGCAGAATCCGTCGCGCAAAGGACGAGATTGCAGGTAATCAAATCGTAAATAGCATGCTCCTCGTCGATGTTTTCTATGATTCTGACGTCATGGTTCGCCCTAGATCTCACAATCGACGAGTCGATATCGAATGCCGCCTTTGTTTTGGCGTGGGCGGCATTGATGATTTTGCATTTTCCCGCCCCGTAATCGAGGATGCTGTCAGGATGGTATTCAGCAATCCGCTTAAGCACATAGCCATCATGAATGCTTTCCTTGGAACGGACCTCGATTAGTTTTTTGAAGTTTTCGATGCCAAAGCAAAGTGGGCCGTCTTCCCCAACATGCGACATGGCCACCACTTTCTTGTATTCGGGGACGGTGAGGTTCGGGTAGCGGATCATCTCATATGCCCGCTTGACCTCGGCTTCGTAGTTTGCATCCGTCAAAGGCACGATATCCTTGCCATAATCTACAAATCGAAGCGCCCCATTAACGATAAGGAAGTTGTCGCGCTTGATGTTTTTTAAAACCAAGCCGCGCTTTCGTAGGAATCGTATCAGCCGAGCAATCTCGATCGCGTGGCCCGATTCGTATGCCTCGGCCGCCTCCGGACACTCATAGGTAATCGTCGTGTGGCCATATTCCTTGATGACCTTAATCGGGAACAGCTGGTCTGATTTGCCAAACTCCTGGCCATATTTTTCGAGGATTGAGGTATCGAAATCATCGTAGAAAACCTTGATGACTTCTTTCCCTTTTCGGAATACCGCCCCCTCATTTCCCATTCCCAAAAGCGCAGGCAGCGACAATCCGTTGTCTTTGGCGAGTTTCAGGAACTTCCTTGATGCCAGATATTTGATTTCCATCGACCGGACGAACTCATACGAGGCGATGACCGTTGATTCGTCTAGAAATGCCAAAGCCTTCCTCACTAGGTTTTTGATGTCGCTTTCGCCAAAGGGTTGGGCGCGACCAAGAACTTGAAACAAGCCTAAGTCGCGATAAAGCGAATCGATGAGCCTGACCAACCTCTTTTTGAATTCGGCCGTGAAGTTCTTTAGATATCCTTCTCTGCTCTTCGTCGTGGGGTTTTCCATTGCCTTGGTGAAGCTAGAGCCCAATAGGTCCTTTAGGGATTTCTCCGTCTCCCGTCTCATGTCAAACTCCTGGATGGGGCGATTGTGCAATGTGGCGAAGCTCGAGCCCAGCACTGTGTAGCCGAGGTTCTTGAGCATCTGCACCCAAAAATAATCGCTTCTCCTGGCTATGGTGTTGTCGAAAACGGCAGACAAATTAGGGACATCCAAAGCATCGCGATTGAAAATCAGCGTATTGCCACCTCTAGAATAAGGCTCAAAAACGCTTTCTTCGCCTACAAAGAGTTTGCGGGAGACTCCCTTCCCGGAAAGGATTTCCTCTAAAGTTTCGCCTTTTCCGATTGGCAACGGGCATTCCAACGCCGTGTGGTCTTCGGAAAGGTCATAGTAATAGTCGCGTTTGCCATAGCAGGAAGTCTGATATAAGCCGGATTTGTTTAGCTTTTCGGCATATACGTAATCCACCAAGGAAGTCCGCAAAACAGATAGGGTTGGCAAAGGGGCATCGCCCGAATAGGAACCTACCACCACATCGGCTTTCCCAAAGAAATGAGAAGTAACCACCTTTATATCCAGCGGAATAGTTTTGAAAGCCCCGTTTTCTCGGACGACGCTCATCAAGCGCATGTCTTCATCGAACACCCAAATGGCATCCCCGTCCTTTGAGTTTTCCTTCAAATAATAATGGAGGACCATCCGCGAACAGGCGATATCCTCGATATGGCTCCCGCGAATAAGGCTTGGCCGAATATAGTCGGCGTAAGGCATTTTGCCAAGATCTGATTTCGCTTCATTCAAGGAAAAGAGAAGGCCGAGCCGCTCAACCCGCTTCCGATATTCGGCGCTGGGATTTTCTCCGTTGAAGAACACAACTACTTTCAAATCTTCGATATTTTGGCTATCAATATCGTCCAGCAAACGGGAAGACAAGGCCTCATCGGAGGTTATGAACCCGATGACCAGGCGGCCACCGAACGGTGAATCAGAATATGGTTTGTATGGTTCCCCTTGATATTGCGGGATTCGGTTTGCAACTTCGTCTTTGCTGAGATCCGTGTAACGGAGAGCCCGCTTGAAGAAAACTTCCTCGATGTTCTCATCCATGATGCCGGCGTACTTAGAATAGAAATATGCCAGGCTCTTTTTCTTTCCGGATGAGCTGTTGGTAAGCCTTGGGCGGTCATCGTGGGCATCAACGTCCAATAATGGGTGGGGAATGTAGGCGACCTTTGGATTGAGCATCATCACGCGGGTAAAGAAATCGCGGTCGGTCGTGCTGGATATCCCTTCATCGAAAGCGCCAGCCATCAAAAGGGTCTTCAAGCGGATGAAGGTGTTCGATCCTTGAACGTGTGGATTGACCGCCAAAAAGCTCTTCTGGTTGAGTTCCTCGGGCAGGTCTAGGATGAAGTCTTTACCATCGGCTAGGTAGTGGATGAGCCCCACCACCATATCGACATCTGGCTTCAATTCGGCGACGCATCTTTCCAAGTAGTCGACGTGCCAAACATCGTCGTCATCAAGGAAGGCAAGATAGGTTTCTTCGTAGGAAAACGTTTTATCCCCGAGATGCTCCTCAAGAAGGTAGTCGATGGCGGTATTCAGGTTCCCACCATAGTTGTGCGCATATTTGTTTCGAATCAGGGTAGCTTTCCCCTTTAGGAATGCCTTTTCCGATTCGAAGTTTTCTTCTATTGAATCGCTAGAGACGATGATTTCGCACGCCTTCAAAGTCTGGCTCAATGCCGAAAGGACCGCGTTCTCCAATAGCTTAGGGCGATCCCTGGTAGCGATTATTGCGATGACTCTCTTCATATTTCTCTCCCAAGAGAAGAAAGGCGACCGACGGGTTCTTCCGCTGGTCGCCTGCTTTCGCAATCTAACCAGATGGAAGCAACCCTGAGGGCGCCTGGGCGATCTATTCAATCTACCTGAGGCGTTTCAGCTTTCATCTACTTTTTTATTTTAATCCAATCCTACCTCCGATTCCAAACTCAGATCCCAGTAGGAGGCATCCTCCTTGGCATACTCCAAAATCGAATCGATCTTCTCTTTGGCTTTCTTTAAGCGATAGGCAAGGATATCTCTTTTGGAATGTTTGATATGTTGATCGGAGATGGCGTCTTCTTTTTCGGTCCTCTCCATGATCTCTGGGCTAAGATCCTGCTCTTGCCGGCTCGAGCATTTGAGATAAGGATCCTCATTATTGATTTTTTGAAGGATCTGATATTCCTCAAAATCGATTTCACGGCATTCCAAAACGGCATCTTTCTTATGGTGTTTAACCCTTGGAAGCCAGCGGGCAGCTAAAGTAGCCTCATGGGCGTTCTCTGCCATGATTGGGAAATCGATGCGGACGAATCTGTCGAGGCCAACATGGCCGCATTTGCAAGTCACTCTATAAAATTTTGATTCCATCGGGATTTTCGATGAAATCGCGGAGACCAGCCCAGTATTGAAGCAGTTTCTCTGGCTGAACAATGTAGGGACAACGAATTGGCTTTGCTCTGCCTAAGACAAAGATACCAACTTCGCTTTTCTTCTCATTTGTAATTTCGATTTTTTCGATTTTTTCAAGCGGAATATAAATAGTTCCGTCGCCAATATTGCCTGTGTTCAGCCTTAAAGCCCGATCATCCAAAACGCCAACATAGACTCGTTCATAAATGTTGTAAAACACGGTTATGAAGCACGACAAGAGGAAGGCTAGTCCAACGGCGCTTAATGAGAGACCTATACCAAGCATGATTCCACCTACTAGTGGCTCGAGTGGTAGCGATATTACGCTGATAACGGCTCCGACTACACCGACGGCAAGGGCAATCAATGATTTAATGACGAAGCGTTTTATCGCCTTCTTTTTAAGAAGTTTTTGATAAATGTGATATTTCGTTGTGGAAAATATGTTCTTGCGAACCGCAAAACCTTCTTTATTCAAGATCGCTGCCAAGGTCACCGAGTCATTTAGGTCTAGGCCTTCGTCTAGAAGGGCGTCAAAGGATACATTGAAGATTTTCGCAAGCGTGCGAATGTTGTCCAATGTCGGTTCGGTGTCGCCATTTTCCCATTTCGAGATTGATTGCCGGCTGATTCCGCTTTCAGACAAAGCATAGCCCAATTGTTCCTGTGACATCCCGCGTGCTTTACGGATGATTCGGATTTTCTCTGCGAGTCTCATCTACTTTCCTCCTTTCCGCCAATATTCTCGATTTCATGGGAGTTTTCGACTACCAACCGAGGATTGGTATTTTGTCAACTCGGAGTTTGCATCCGGGGTTTACATGACACTTTTCACATTATATAGCCTTAATAGTTTTCTTCTAAAAAATATTGAGCCTGCCACGTCGGGATAAAGTCAAAAACCGCGGATCTTCTTACACAAACTATTCATAGTACTTAGAAAAAGCATGACTCATTGCTTTTTAAAATATTTAAGAACAGGAGACTTAGGTTGTGCCGATTCTATAAGAAAAAAGTCTGCTTGCTCTTTCGAGCAGCAGACATTGCCTCTCAATATGGTGCCCCGCCGCAGAATCGAACTACGGATTGATCCTTACCATGGATCCGTTATACCATTTAACTAGCGGGGCTTTTGCTCGTTAGAGCGGTTGCGATAATAGTAGAAAGTTACTAAGAAGGCAAGAGGATAACTTTACTTTTACACAAAAAATGCAATTTTTCTTTTTCTTTATGCCGTATACCCTTATCCTCTTTTTTATGAAAGAAATTTGGCTCGATACAGATATTGGAGACGATATCGATGATTATCTCGCTTTAGAAAGCCTTCTAAGAAGTGAGGATGTCCGTATTATTGGAATATCTACGGTATTTAAAAACACTCCTTTACGCGCGGCAATGGTGCGCTATATTCTCTCTTTAATAGATCAGGATATCCCCGTATATGAAGGTTCCTCTTTTCCTTTAAAAGGACTTACTCCCCAAAGACCGCATGAAGTGTTTAATCAGTGGGGAGAAGAACTTACTTCTTTAAAAGAAGAAAGAAAGGATATTGGAGAAGTTATTCTAGACGCTTTAAAGAAGCATAAAGACGCTTCTCTTTTAGCGATTGGTCCTCTTACCAATATCGGTAAAGCAATCTTAAAAGATAAAGAAGATATTTTAAAAAATCATTCTCTTTATTTCATGGGAGGAGAATATCAAAAGGAAAGACCAGAATGGAATTTAGAATGTGATGTAGAAGCGTTTTCTCTAGTCGCTTCTAGCAAAATGAAAACCTTCGCAATTGGGCTAGAAGAGACAGAAAAAACCATTTTAAATGCCAAAGAAGAAACAATATTGATGACAGCATTTGACGCTTTAAGCGAATATCGAACTAAATGCATTGCGCGCTTTAAAAATGCTACAAACTGGACGATTACTCCTCATGATGTTTTAGCGGTCTATGCCCTTCTAAATGAAGATAAAGTAGTCTTTCAACCTGCTAAAGTTGAAGTGAAAATCGAAAAAGAACGTGGGAATTGCAGAGTTTTTAAAGAAGAATCTTCGCGGTTCTCTTACTTAAAAGAGTTTTCTTTATCTTCTTTTAAAAACTTTCTTCTCTCTTAAAAAAGGACTGGCTTACCAGTCCTATTCTATTAATTGCCCTGCCAAATCACGGACAAAGCCATTGATGATTTTAAGTTTATGGATGGAGCCAATCTCAATCGGGAGAGGTGAACTAAAGTAAATATTAGCGTCAATCTCTCCAGGAGCATTCCAGTAGCAGCGGAAGGTGTATTGATGGCGATGATTGTCATAACCTGTCACAATACCTTCTACTTCTTTATCGACCATTTCACGGCATCTTTCTGCCGCAATTTGAAGCTGGGTACCCATAATCTCAAGTTCTCTTGCGCGCATGACATCTTCACTAATTTGATCAGGCATATCATAGGCGCGTGTGCCTTCTTCCCTGCTATAACGGAAGCAGCCTAAATGATGGAAACGGATCTCTTTAATAAAGTCTAAGGTATTATGGAAATCCTCTTCCGTTTCGCCGGGGAAGCCCACAATGAGCGTTGTACGTAAGACCGCATCTGGCATCACTTTTAGAATGTAGGAAATTAACTCCCTCATGTTCTCTACTGAGTCATGACGATTCATTTTTAATAAAAGTGAGTCGGAAGCACACTGAATCGGTAAATCAAAATAGTGAGCAATGGATTTTGACTGAGCGATAAAATCAATGATTTCATGATTTAATTCATTGGGATAGAGATAGAAAAGGCGAATGGAATAGAAGCCCATCTCATCGAGCGCTTTGAGTAAATCAAGGAAGCGCGGTCCATCTTTTCCTAAATCCACACCATAATGCGCGGTATCTTGCGAAACAATCGATAACTCTTTCACTCCCTTTTCTTTTAGCATCTTTGCCTCTTCTAGTAAGCTATCAAGAGTACGGGAACGGAATCTTCCTCTAATATAGGGAATCGCGCAGAAAGCACAAAAATTATCGCAGCCTTCACTAATTCGTAAATAAGCAGACCAGGAAGGAGTTGCTAATATTCTTTTTAAAGGATCTAAGGGTGAGAGAGGTTTTTCCGAAGATAAGAAGGAAGTTAAAATGGAATGAAGACGGGGATAGTCACGAATTGGAACAAATAAATCCGCTTCTGGCATCGCTTCACGAACTTCCTCTAAAGATCTTTCTGGGTAGCAGCCTAACACTACAATTTTTGCTTTTGTCTTTTTGCGAATCGCTTTGCATTCACGAATCGCTTCTTCCCTAGCAGTAAGAATAAAAGCACATGTATTTAAAAGAACGCAGTCTGCTTCTTTCAAGTCACTAACAATTTGAAAATCGCCACTTGTTACCAAAGCAAGAATCATCTCGCTATCCACGAGGTTTTTGGCACAACCTAAAGAAACTAGTACAATATTTTTCATGAAACCCTTCCATACTTAGTAGCGATCGCGCGGAAGGTAGAAATCTTCTCCCGCAAAGCAGCAAAATCAGGTAAGCGCCAAGTCCAGTTGACATCATCAACAATGCCAGGCTTATTAAGGCGCGTATCTTCTCCAAGACCAAGCACATCTTGCAGCGCAAAAATAGCGTACTTTGCCTTTAAAGACATCGCATAAGACATTAAGCGTTCATGAATTGGTAACTTTTCCATGCCAAGCTCATCCAAAGTTTTATCCCATGAATGCTGTTCTTCTTCGCTTAAGGAATCATAGTATCCACGAATTGGGGAATTATCATGGGTGCCAAGATAAACAACCATATTCTCTTTATTGCGGTTATCTGTTTTCAAAATTTCGCAGTCCTTAAAAGTGAATTCAACAACGTTCATCCCTGGGAAGTGATAATGATCGCGTAAGGTTAGTACTTCTTGACGCAAATCACCTAAATCTTCTGCAATAATCTCCATATTAGGAGCTTCTTTTAATAAAGTATCAAAGAAAGCATAACCAGGCGCTTCGTTCCAAACACCAATTTCGGCAGTTGGACAAGAAGCTGGTATCTTCCAATATGTATCAAAAGCGCGGAAGTGATCTAAACGAATCACATCGTATAACTTTGCATTACCAATCAAACGCTTGGTTAAGAAAGAGAAATTCTTAAGCGTTAAATAGTCCCAGTTATACATAGGATTGCCCCATCTTTGGCCAGTGGCAGAGAAGTAATCAGGCGGTACACCTGCAATAAACTTAGGTTCTTTTGTTTTTGTATCTATTAAGAAGAACTCTTGATTTGCCCAAACATCCGCAGAGTCAAAGCCAACATAGAAAGGGACATCTCCGACCAGTTTTAAACCAAGTTTATGGCAATAAGAAAGAAGTTTTTTCCACTGAGAATAAAGCGTCATTTGAAGCCAAATCTCGAAGTAGTAATCGTCCATTTCCTCTTTCGATAAATAGACATCACCTTCGTTCATCTCTTGTCTTCTTTTTTCCCAAAGTGACCAACTGCGAAGCGCTTCTTTTCTCTTATTCATCATAAAAAGCGCCCAAGAAGTCACCCATTCTTCTTCTTTTTGGAAAGCTTCACAAAGTGTTTTAAAGTTTCTTTTTCTCTTTGCTTTTAAGAAAGCTTCCCTCAGATAAGGAAGTTTAAATTCGCGAATTTCTTCATAAAGAATTTTGGGAGAATCAGCGGCAAAATCAGGAATATCTCCTTCAATAAGCCCTTCTGCTTTTAAAGCATCTAAATCCACATAAAGTTCGTCGATAGCAAAACTGCTAAACGGTTGGTAAGGAGAATGTCCATATCCCAAAGGATTTAAAGGCAGAACTTGCCATAACTGGCAACCCATCTCCTTAAGCAAATCCGCAAACTCATAACTTTTCTTCCCAAAGTCGCCAATGCCATGACGAGAAGGCAGGCTAGCAACCGGGCACAGCATACCGGTAATACGATTCATAAACTCTCCTATCTATGTTTAGTATAGCAGATTTTTGTCTTTTTGCCGATACTCGCTTATAAAACGAAATGATAACGAATCCAATTTCTTCTTCTCACTTTTGGGGTAAGTCCCATTTCTAAGAACTCTGTAGCAACATACATCGGTTCTAAAGCAACACCGGAATGTGGAATCTCTATATTCCCGTTTGTAAGCTCTAAAGGCGCTGGGCTATTATCCGTATAGACTTGAAGAGCAGGAAAATTTGTGGTGATTTCTAATTTTTTCGTTCCGTTTTCTAAAAGAATAGGTACTTCTTTTTCTCCTTTTATCAAAAAGCAGTGATCAATTCCTTTTAACTTGCTTAAAAGAGGATGTGATAAAAGCGATTCATCTAAACGCGTCCCGTTTTCAAAAGAAAAAGGAGAAGTAGCAGGCACAAAGGAAAGAGGAATTAAACTTTCGTCATAACACATAACCTTTTCTGAGTCTAAGGTTAAAGAATGTTGATATATATTCTTCTCCCCTCCCAAATTGAAATATAAATGTAAGGTAGGACCAAAAGGGGTCGCCTCTTCAGCTTCCGCAATTACTTCATATAAAAATTCAGTGCCAGTTTTCGGAATGGTGTAACGAATAAGCGTCATAATCTCTCCTGGAAAACCAGCTTCCCCGTCTTTTGACAAATAACTAAAGGTTAAAACAAAAGCATCTTCCCTTTTGACAAGTTCAAGATGGAAACGTTGAAAAGCAAAAGAGTGATAACCTCCGTGCAAAGTATGGGCGCCATTATTTCGCTCTAAAACATATTCTTTTCCCAAATAATTCAAATGAGCATTTTTAATTCTTCCTGCAATTCTGCCAATGCTTTTGCCATGAAAACCATAGGATTCCAAAAAGCGGCTAGGCTGCTTAGGGGAAACAATTAAAGGAATATCTTTATAACGAATATCATAAATAGAGGCACCAATATCGGAAAAAGTAATAGAAAATCCATCTTCGTTTGTAAAAGAATAGAAACAGTTTCCATTAATGATTTGCGATACCATTTTCATTGCAAAACTCCCTCCTTTTATGTGTTTTTTATAACAAAGGGCAAAATACTTTTAATAAAGCCCACCATATACCAAGCTTTCTTTTCTTCTTTTTCCAAGAAGCGTAATCGATTTCTTTTGATACATCTAAAGTGCTTAAAAAGTCATTTTTCATGTAAGAGACAACAGAAGAATGGGCAAGAAATACTCCATTTTCCATATGCAAATATAAAGCGCGATAATCGACATTTATTGTGCCGCACGTTGCAACCTCATCATCCGACACAAACATCTTTTGATGAACAAAGCCGGGCGAATATTCATAAATCTTCACCCCCGCTTTTAGAAGTGGTCCGTAATTGGACCGCGTTAAAGAGAAGACGAGTTTTTTATCAGGAATTCCAGGCGTTAAAATACGGACATCAACTCCTGATAAGGCTGCTTGCACAAGCTCGTCTTTTAAACGGCTATCTAAAATCAGGTAAGGGGTGGAAATATATAGATACTTTCTAGAACGTGTGATGATGGAACTATACACACCTGCACCAATAGAAAATTCATCGTAAGGCACATCACCATAAGGCTGAACGTAGCCATCTGATGCAGGAAATCCACCGATTTCATCGATGAAAGTTTCGGGACGATAATAGTCATAATTAATTTCTTTTTTCGTATCAAAACTTGCGCACCAATTTGCTAAAAAGAGAAAAGTAAGACTTTCCACTGCCTTCCCTTTCAGCATGACAGCATTATCTTTCCAGTGCCCAAACCGCTTTACTTCATTAATGTATTCATCAGCAAGATTGATCCCGCCACTAAAAGCGGTGTGACCATCAATAACAAGAATTTTCCGGTGGTCACGATTGTTCATACGAATATCAAGGAAGGGATAGATAGGAGAAAATACTCGACAGCGGATTCCCTTTGCTTCTAATGAGCGGCGGAAATTCGATGGTAAAGTAGATAAACTTCCTACATCATCATATACCACACGAATATCAAGACCAGCTTTCGCTTTTTCTTCTAACACCGCCAAAATAGAATTCCAAAACTTTCCTGGATGAATAATAAAATATTCTAAAAAGATATAGTGTTTCGCTTTTTTAAGCTCTTCTAGCATGACAGGAAAAGCGTCATCTCCAAGAGGAAAATATGTGACAGATGTGTTGCGATAAATAGGACAATCACCCGCGTTTTGAATATAACGCGCAATTTTTGCAGAAGAAGGCGACTGTTTTTCTAATCGGATTAAAGGAGATATATCAGAAGAGATATGTTCCATTGTGGTTTCATATTTCTTCATATAAGAACGCTGCCAAGGACTTGTTAATTTATGAGCAAAAAGAAGATAAAAGACTAACCCTAAAACAGGAATTGCGCCTAAAGCTGCAAGCCAAGAAACTTTATAATCTGTCTGACCGGCAGAATTAATAATAACTAAAACAGTTACCGCATTTAAAACTAAGACAACAATAAGAAAGACAATCGCGTATTGACTTGCAAGTAGACCTGTCGCTAGTAAATAGAAAAAGGCAATTAGTCCGGCAAACTCTAAAAGAATAATCAGACATATAACTGCCTTCGCCCAAAAACCAGAACGAAATAATTTCATCTCTTCTAAGCTTTCTTAGGGCCTCTTTCCCTACTATTTGGCCATATTGGTGACATATATTGTAATTTTTCGCTTGGTCGATAACCGTCATGATCTAATTCGTGGCAGAACTTTCGTAAAGCTTCTTTGCTTCCTTCTTCCCCCATAAAAGAAGCACGAAGGATAGGTAAAACAGCACGGTAATCTTCTTCTGCTTGATGCATTAAATCACGAAGAGATTCGCTGCGGTGAAAGCCTTTTACAGGATCTCTCCACATCGCGTGTTTATCATTCATCACGTCTAAAGAAGAGATGCTCTCATCCATCTTTTTTGGATAATTCATCTTATGCGCGACACTCTTTTTTCCCAAAAATGATGTCAAAAAATGACTCCAACCATGTGGCACATTTGTCAAACGCATAATGGAGCGGTAGTCCACCAAAGATAAGATAAAAGAGTTCTCATCAAAACGTTCTTTTTTTAATGTAGCTTCATTAGCAAGCATCCATAAATGAGAAATCGCAGTAAGAGAAGAGTAGGAAATCTCTAAATAACGATATGCCTTTGGTGTAAAAAGTTTCTTCTCACTTCCATAAACAAAATCAATAAGAGTTTCAAGCCAAGTATGCGAAGCTCCCCATTCCTTTTTCTCTTCCGCGTTGAGCCCATATCCGCATCTGCTCCAAATATAAGGATGACAGTTTCTATCGAGGCAGTAATGGAGAAAAACACCTTCGATATAACTTTGTAAGACTCCCTTTATTTCGTCTGGTGCAGAATTACTAATTTCTATTAAAGCGTAATAGCAATCAGTAGGATCTATATGATGTAGTTCGTGACCAAAAGAATTAATGCTTTCTCTACTGTGGCGGCGATTCCATGGCTTTTGCCCAAAGAAAAAGAAGGGATCTGGACCTTGCGCCCCAATAAGCAAAGCTTCTTTTTCATCCTTAAGGCGATCTTTTCTTTCCATTGCCTCAAGAGCAAAAGCGTAATGCGTAATAATAGCAGGCATAAATCCTCCTTTTAGTCCGTGTCTAAAGCTTCTAGACCACGCTTTGTTTTCACGACTTTGGACTTAATGTTTTTCACGAAAAGGAAAATGGTAAAAGCAATTACCATAAAGACAGTCGCATAGATGGGTAAGGTGCTATAGGATCTAGTAGCATATAAGAGTCCACCTAAGGCAATCGAAGTTAACGCTTGCGCGCCCATACTAGCGGCATAATAGTAACTTGTAAATCTGCCAACCTTTTTCGCAGAACTAAACTCCACCACCATTGGGAAGCTACAAGTGTTAACTAAAGCAATGCCAAACCCTTTTACAATAAAGACAACATAGAGAATCCATGGGAGTTGATACACCCCCTCGGCATTTTGAGTAGGCCAAGCAAAGCACATCATAACTGCCCCAACAATGTATAAGAAAAGCCCCATAGAAATGGTCCATTTACGGCCAATCTTATCCGCAAGAACTCCACCAAACCAAAAGCCAATGACAGAGAAGACTCCCCCTAAAACAGTAAGAATGGAAGAGGAGGAAGTAGAACAGTTTAAATAGTATTGAACATACAAAGAGAAGAAGGTGTTAACGGCGTTATCTGCCATAAACCAGCAAACCTCTGCTATAAGAATAAGAATTAACATAATCTTATTGCTTTTTGGCATTGGTTTATCATCTTCTACCTTTTCTTCTAGAGCAGCTAAGCGTTCCCCTTCTTCCAGTTCTGGACGAAGCTCTTCTGCTAAGCGGTTTTCTTTTACCTTAAAGAATAAAACAAACGCAGAAATAATCATTAAAACACTAGCAATTAAGAAAGGTAACTCAATGGCCCAAATGTTTTGATAACACCAAGAATCAGGGTTACGCACATAATCGCTAAGAACAAAGCCGAAGCCCATGAAAGTAGCACAAGCACCACCAAAATAACCCATGATGTTGATAATGCCATTTGCTTTGCTTCTAAGAGGTTTTGGCGTCAAATCTGGCATTAAAGATACAGCCGGAGAACGGTACATCATCATGGCAATAATCACCACAAGCATCATGATGATTACTCCAATTAAGCCTCCAATCGAATCAGGCAAAAAATGGAAAAAGAGAGGAATAAAAGGGAAGGCTAAAGCAGCAATAAGAGTTCCTACTAAAATAAAAGGCATTCTCTTACCAATTTTTGTGTGCGTTTTATCCGATAGAGAACCGAAAATAGGTAATAAGATTAAGGCAGCTAAATTATCAATTGCCATCATGATGCCCACTAAGTACTGAACTTCTAAAGACAATTGATCATCAAGAGCTTCTCCTCCTGCTAAACCAAAAATGTTTCTGGCAAATAACTCGGTTAAAATGGTCGGACACCAAGAGTCATATACCTGCCAAAGAAGTAAAATGCCAAAGAAAGCAAAACCAATAAGAAAAGTTCTCTTATAGTTAAGCTTAAGGAGCGGATGAGAAATCTTTTTTTCTGTCTGTTCCATACTCTCACATTTTAATACGGATAGGAAAAAGAGAAAAAGACATGTCTTAAAATTTTAATTTTTGCACTTTTCTTAAACCAAAATCCCTGCAAATCTTCCCTTAAAAAGAAATACATAAGCAATCCTGTTGCAAAAGAAATACTTATGGTAATAATGAGGAAATCCCCCTGCGACTTCCCTTACTTTACTTACTACAGACGTTTAATACGAAATAGGAGACCTTATGAAAAAGAAAAAAATAGGTTTTTATGTTGGCGCATTAGCGGTTGCTCTTGCAGGTATTACGACTCTAAGTGTTG
Source organism: uncultured Bacilli bacterium (assembly GCA_944376605.1). Classification (GTDB taxonomy): domain Bacteria; phylum Bacillota_I; class Bacilli_A; order RFN20; family CAG-826; genus UBA4951. Next base: position 52,309 of record CALWDE010000002.1, on the reverse strand, counting down.
TTGGAATTACTCAAAGATTCACCCCAACTGTCGCTAGTGATGTTGCCAATTTATATTGTGCAGATATGACTTTTGGCACTTCAGAATATGAAGGAAATGACATTCTGAATACTGGAGACTGGAAGGAAACAGTAGAAGGAGGAGTTGGAAAATTAAATCCCGGCATTTCTGCTGCCTCTGCTGCTTATGCCGTTCCTAACTCTGCCTTGAGATTAGAAGCAAATGGTACGATTGCCTTCTCTTTTCCTAAAGACGGAGTTGCTATTCGCGGGGCAAGAGTAATTGCTACAGTGAATGATGCTCCTGCTACCTTATCCTTATCTTCTTCTGCTCATGCTTCTCCCCTTACCACTGTTATCGAGAATACTGGTGAACCTGATATTTCCGATAGTGCTGACCAAAAACTCAATTACGTAGAAGGGTTAGATAACGGGACAGGCGCTTTTAGCACAACTTTCACCATCTCGACCGATAAAGAAGTAGATATTGCCAAAATTGTTTTTACTATCGTTGGCAATAGTGAAGAGGCAAAAACATATTCTTATGTTACCTTCACCAATCCTTCCACTGGTGAGACAAAAGGTTCTTGGATTCAAAACGGAACAGAATTAAGACTTAGTGACGCTCCTATTTATGGAGATGGATCTAATTACTATTTATATAAGAATAATGAAGGTGAAGCTTTAAATGATCACCCCGTTGTAAATCGTTCGATGCATTTTTCTGCCGAAACAGTAGACGGCACAACTGCTTCTTCTATTGCTGCAAGTTATGCAGAAAATTTAACGCCTGGTGATAATCCTAGATTAGCCAACGCTGTTACTACAGAAAGCGGTGTATATGGCATGAATAACTCCACCATTACGATTTCAAAAATTAATAACAAAGGGAATGGTTATGAGGAAGCGGTGAGTGTTGATTTATCTAACAACGATACCAGAAAATTTAATGCAATTTCGCAAAGATTGATTAAAAACGCCGATGGTTCTATCGCAGCCCCCTCCCCCAACGGTGGTGGTTACGCAAATTTCCCTGGCGATTTTACTATTGCTTTAGAAGACACAGAAAATTCTAACGGTGAAGGCACTGTCAATGCCGACTATAAACCCTTCGAAGGAACTACAACCTTAGGTGCTAATGGCGTTGGTCCAACTAACTATGTCTCTACCAGAATTACATTAGGCTCCGACCAATATTTGAGTGGCTCATTAGAACTTGGTGGTATTACAGGATATTGGGGCAGCCAAAAGAAAAAAGCCAGCGACCTTTTTGCAATGATTAATCATCAAGGCGCTATTATTTCAAGTTATTCCGAATTAGACCTTGCTGGCCACGATTTAGTCGTCGGAAATGGCGCTAGCATCTTATCCTATGGTTCGATTACTGACTCAGTAGGCGGAGGAAAAATTATTCTTCTTCCTGGCGCTTCTCTCCAGTCCCCTATCGTTGCGGAAGATGGAATTAAAGAAGCCAGTTATGTCTTCTCTTATGCCTATAGCGGGCAACCCATTACAATGTGGAGAATGCCCTACATTAACGCTGATGTAGAAATTCATGCGGGTGCCAATGTGAGCGGCAATATCCGGGCCTCTCTTGGCGGTACTAGTGCCGATTCCATCAATGACACTATCGAACTTGTTGGCTCAAGTGAAGCTGGCGCAAATGGTACTCGTAAGGACAGCGACGATCCTTTAATCGTTTTAACAGAAGGGAAGATTGTTCGTTCTGTTTCTTATGATCAAGAGTTAAAAACCAAATTAAAAAACGCTTATGAGCCTGGAACAAATTTATGGGATCAGCCCGATACTGGCTATATGAATCTCGCCTATCAAAGAATTCATTATGATGCTTATGAGGCAGATGTTATCTTTAATCATTACTCCATGAATATCACGAAACCTTTGCGAGCATCTCTCAATAGCGATCGTGCCCCATTTTATGTCGGCCCTTATTTTGACGTTTCTCTCCATGAAAATAGCAATTTGACTCTTAAAAACCATCTCGTTTTCATGCCTGGTTCGTCTTTACACTTCGATGATACTTCTTCCCTAAATATTTCCTATAACCCTGATAAAGTTTCAAGTTCAATTAGTACCGGCGGTTTAGGAACTACAACCATTAATTTCCAGGGTATTGGCGGTCTTACTGCTTTATCTTCTACCGACATCACTGCCTCTAAAAAATACATTACTGGCACTACAATGCTTGATAGTATTGGCGGTAATGTTTTCTGGAAGAATGACACATTCTGGAACTATATGAATGCAAAAGGAGCTTACGTCGAATTACCAGAAAACTTTGCAATCGACTCCACATTAAATTCCACCCTTGGTGGCAAATATGAGTTTGGTGGGAAGTTTCATATTGCAGGAGATTTAAGAAGCGAATTTGAAGAAAATTCCTCACTTATTAACTTCACATCTAGAACATCTATTAATTTTGGAAACTATAAAGTACTTGGTTCTACAACCGTCATCTATGCTGGTTATCACCTTGTTCCAACCGAATTAGTTACTAGCGCAGATTCTTATGTTATGAATCCTCAAAATAGTTCCTTTGTTACAGGTAGCTATAACCAGAAAACAGGTATTTTAACTACAGGCGAAAGTCAATATGTTTTTGTCTTCGACTCCAATGGTGCTCCAAGCATTCAAGACCGTTATGGTGATAACTATAACGGGAGCTGGAAGAGCGCTTCTGTTAATGGCGCTATTATTACGGCAGATAACCAAGAATATATTCTCTACTCTGGTGCCTTGTTACCTGTCCAAAGTAAAACAAGTGAGACAAATGTCAAAGCAAGTTTTACAAAATTCTTTAATTTTGAATCTGGATTCATTGGCAGTAAAACACACTTAAGTAACGACCAAACTTTCCAATATTCAAACGATAAATGGGTAATGGGGACTGTTGCGACTGAATAACCATATGAAGGACATAAAGCCTGTAATTTCAATTCAAAATCTGCATAAATCCTATGGAAAGAAAGAGGTTTTGCATGGATTTTCGTTAGATATTTATCCTGGCGAAATCTTTAGTTTCATTGGAAGAAATGGTGTGGGTAAATCCACTACCATTGAATGTATGATTGGGATTAAGCCCTTTGATTCTGGCACAATTAAAATCTTTGACTATTCCATTAAAGATGATCCTTTAAAGGCAAAAGCCTATATAGGTTATAGTTCTGCTGAGCCAATGGCGTATGAAGAGATGACTGGCATTTCTTATATCCGCTTTATTTCCAGCGTTTATAAGGCAAATCCGAATGATGCCTACCAAAGAATGCTAGATTTAAGTTCCCGTCTTGAACTATCTCTGCGCGATTTAAATCGTCCTATTCGTGAATATAGTCATGGCATGCAGCAAAAAGTTTGTCTCATCGCTGCAATGGTAGCTAATCCCCCTATATTGGTTTTAGATGAACCTACTGTTGGGCTTGACGCTTTTACAATTGAGCAGCTTGTTTCTCTTGTTAGAGAGCACAGGGAAAGAGGAAATACAGTTGTGCTTGCTTCGCACAATATTGAACTAGTTTCCCGTATTGTTGACCGCGTAGCGATTATTCATGAAGGTAACCTGTTACGTATTTTTGACTTTGATAAAGAAGAAAATGCGCGAAAAGGATTACCAAGCTACTTTTTGGAACACTGCAAGGAGAAAGAATGAACACCGCTCTTTTATTTTTTAAAAGAGAGTTTAGTGGTTCTCTCTTCTTGAAAGGCAATACTTCTCGAAAGATTTTTAGCGTCTTATCGAGTCTATTTATTGCGGCGTTTTTTATCACTTTAGAGTGCTTTTTGTGCTGGCAGCTTTTTGATCATCTTTCCATTTATGCAAACGTGAATTGGTCCATCTATTCGATTTGCCTATTTGCTTTTTTACTTCTTACTTTTTTCACGCAGCTTAGTTTGCTTGCTAAAAGACTCTATGGAAGTGATAAAGAAAGATACATCATTCGTATGGCACCAGTTCACCCATTACAGGTGTTCTCAGCAAAAGCGCTTTATGCCTACTGCTTTGGTATTCTTGTTCAAGTTCTTACAAGTCTCCCTGTTGCACTTACTTATGGTATTTTTTCTTCGCTTAGTGCTTCCTACTATTTATGGAACATTGTTGCCGTTATCTTCATTCCTCTTATCTCTTTAGGACTTACTCTCTTTTTATTGCCTTTCTATATCGAAATAAGAAAAAGACTGAAGAAACATCAATTTCTCATCTTCCTGATTGGCCTAGCAATTATGTATGTCTTAGCATGGCTTTATAGCCTTGTTTTAGATCTTTTTGTAGAGCTTTTAAAAGGTGGAGCGTTAGATACTATTTTCACAGTAGAAAACATGCAAATCATGCGCAGTTTAGCAAGGAGTTTTTACCCAACTAGTGCGTTTTCTTTAGCGGCAGTAAATCAAAACTTAATTTGGAATATCCCTGCAATTTTCACCTTTCCAATTGGTTTTTTAACTCTAGGCGGTCCAATCAGTTATCTCTATTATGAAAAATCATTGCAGAGAAACTGGGAGGGAGAGCGAAAAGAAAAGCCACTTAAAAAATTCCGCAAAACGGCCCCTTTTCTTGCTTTTTTCCAAAAAGAACTCGCTTTGACATTTAAAGAAGAAGGAACCATGGCCTCTTACCTTGTTTTTGTCATTTTGCAGCCCTTTTTGGTTTACTTAGTTGTTAGTACGCTTAATGCTATCTTCTCTACTGGTAACTTAACTTATATTCGTTCTCTATTCCCTAATATTTATTCTTCAATCGATGCAATTACTATCCTTTTGTTTTTATCGATTATTAATTCCACTTCTGCTTCTTCTCTCATCAAAGAAAGAAAAACGTTACCGCTTCTTAAAGTATTACCCTACTCTCCTGCTAAGCAAATGTTTATTAAAATGCTAGTTCCTTTTGTTACTTCGGCATTATCTTATTTAGCTACCGCTTTGCTTTTATCGATTCAAGGAGAAGTAAGCTGGACTAATTTCCCTTATGTTCTTTTTATGGGTTGGTTCTTAGTAGCCATTCTTCTATTTTCAAACTTATATGTTGATTTAAAAGGAAAGGGTAGTTCAGGCTTCTTACCCATCTTTATCGATTTCTTATTCCCTATTGTCTTTGTAGTAATTGCTTCTTTATTCACTTTATTACCAGGGGCTTCTTCTCAGCTTGACACCACCTTCTATTTATCACTTTTGGCAATGGAAGCGTTCTTGCTGCTTACCTTAATAATCGCCTTCCCAAGACGGATTAATAATTTGTTCCACCATTACGAAGGAGGAGAAGAGTATGATGCGGCGTAAAGCACTCGCTTTTTTACTTTTAGCACCTTTTGCAATTGCCATTCTTTCTTTTGTTACTTCTTCTTATGTGATTCGTGAAGTTGAACAAGATATTCAGAGAATTGACTGGGAATATAAAGACAATGAGGCAATTTCTTTAGAAGATAGAAGCATGAAGCTTACTGCAGATGCAGTCTATGATGAACGCTACCCTTTAAGTGAAGGCAATAAACTTGTCTGGTCACTAGAAGCAATGCCTCCCTTTGAAGATGTTGCTACTTTAGAAACAGTTGGAGAAGATACCTATGTTGTATTTCATCGTCCTGGTAGAGTGGGTGTTATTTGCTCGAACGAGAAAAAGAATGTGCAAAGACGTTTCACTTTAACCGTTTATGACCAAGGCGGAGCTGTCCTGATTGATACCGATCGTCCTTGGAGCCAAGCAAACATTGATTCCGTTCATTATGTTGGCTTATATGATTTAACTTATAGCGATATTGCTCTTGATGCTTATGGTAAAAGGCGCGCAGAGCTTGGTTTTACTGTTTCTTTATATGGGGCAGAAAATGTAACTTTAGATGATTTAGTTATGACACATAGCGAGAACATTTCTGTTTCTCGCCCTGATGGCACCATTCGCTTTTTAGAGGCAGGTCCTGCGTATCTTACCTTTAGTAATCCTTGGTATGACTCCCCTCTTGCCGAATATACTTTGAATTTTGAAATTATTGATGGCGTAAATGTTTACTCCTATGACGATTTACTTATGGCAACGAATTTCTCTTCGAAAGGTGAGACGGTTGTTCAGCGTGTCCATCTAGATTCCTTACAAAACACCGTACAAGGATACTTTAATGACGAAACTGCCCGTTATGTGCCTTTATTAGATGAGAAAGGAAATCTGCAGTATAAAGATCCTTCTGGCGCAACAGAGTTAATGGGGCATTACGATATTAAAAATGACTCTTTCTCTTACCAAAAAGAGATTTATCGTTTCTTAATGAAGGACACAACAAAATTTTTAGAAGCGTGGAATGAATACGCCAAAAACTGGGATGATTTAAAAGAAGTAGATCTTATGATCAATGCAGGTTTCCGTATTCAAAAATCATGGTATGGAAACGGCTTTGTCGCAAATCTCCATGACTTAGCCTATCCAAGGCAATATGTTAAACTTGACCCAGACGGATCAGAAGATTCTGGAGATGAAACTTTAGTGGTCATGCCTACTAGAGAAGATATTTTTGATGGACCACAAATTATCGTCTCCTTAGGATCACCCAAAACAAAAGTTGATGAAGTGGCTTATGGCAATCCATGGCCAATGTTTGCCATATATGGTCAAGACAACGTTGGTTTTTATGTTACCGGAGATGACGTCACCCTAAACGATGTCCACTTTAAAAATTGTGACTTTGGTAATAACTTACAAAATTTGGAATATACAGGAACAGTATTAGAAGTTAATGGCGATAACGTCACGGTAGAAAACTCGATTATTGAATCAGGACGAAACGTAATAAAAGCGTATGACGCGAAAAACTTTACGTTAGACAACTCTTTAATCCAGCGCGCGATGGAATTTTTAGTGCGCATCGGTTCTTATGATACCGCTCTCCCGGATCCAAATAAGGAGCTAAGCTGGTCGGTAAACGGGACCACTTATCAAGATACTGCTTCTAATTTTTTAAAAAATGGCGGACAGTCCACTTTTGTTGACTTAATCAATAAAACAGGAACTTCTGCGGATGTACTTCTTAGCTATGGAGTCATGACTGGTACCATGACGGATACCTTCTTATTCCAAATGCCAAAAGATAATCCTCTTGACCCCTACGCAAAGGAAGATTATGTCAATGCTGCAAAAGCTGCCGCGGAGGCCATGACAAATGACGCTCCATTTAAGAATGAAGATGGAAGCTATAACTATGCCACCTCGGCAACAATTAAAGATTCCTACTTCTATCAATCAGGTATTTCGTCGATATCTACAGATGTTTCTGCTCAAGGTTCTTATTTACACAGTAACATCACTAGTATATTCAGCCTGTTATTAATGCAGTATTTATCTGGTATAGACACTACCAATTTAGCCACTACGATGCGTCCTTCTTCACTAAAACTAGAAGGTGATAATAAGTTTTATGACTGGAAAGAGATTGATTTTTTAAATTTCTCATCTTTGGTATTCCAAGACATTTTTGGACTCATCCGCGATCATGGTGGGGTTGGCACCAACTTTACCATCACAGATGATGACTATTTGCCCTTAAGAAAAATGATAAAAGAAGAATATTCTAATCTTTTATATAGCGCGAACGATAAACAGTACATTAATATTCCAATTTTTGAAACGGGAGGTGGCGCTAATTTATCAAGCGTACAAATGGATGCCTCTCTTGCATCTTATTTCCAGAAAGACACACTATCTTTAGACCCTTATGAATGGTCGATGCAGTTCAGTCAAGAAAGATTAGAACCAGGCGATTTTGCTACTAATGCAGAAGCGAAGATCGAAACAATGAAAATTGCAATGCTCCGTGCGGCATCGCAGGTTTTAGGATTCCATCCTTACAAAATGAATCTTCTTTCTAGCTCTTCGCACCCCTGGTTTAATGAAACTCCTTCTCTTGATGATTTAAGAAACCGCGCAAATAACAATAATTAAAGCGACTTTTGCAAGGTTTTTGAAAAATAAGCTATATCTAAAGTCTTTTTGTGCTCTATAAAAAATAGGGACAGACAAGCTGTCCCTACCCCTTAAAGAAGAAGGAAAAATTACTCTAAGGCAAACTGAGAATTGTATAAAGAAGCGTAGAAACCGTTTTTCTCCATTAAAGAGTCATGCGTTCCTTGCTCGACAATATTTCCATCTTTCATAACCAGAATCATATCTGCATTACGAATTGTGGATAAGCGGTGAGCAATAACAAAAGAAGTTCTTCCCTTCATTAATTTATCCATGGCTTCTTGGATAGTTTCTTCTGTTCTTGTATCTACGTTAGAAGTTGCTTCATCTAAAATAAGAAGAGGAGCATTCTTTAAGGCAGCACGCACAATTGTCATTAACTGCTTTTGCCCGCCCGCAATAGAAGAGGTATCTTCAATTTGATACTGAAGCCCCCCAGGAAGAGTTTTGATATAGTGCGATAAAGAAGCTTCTTTTAGCGCTTTTTGAATCGCCTCATCACTTACGTTTTCCGTGTTGTAAACCAAATTTTCTTTCACGCTACCTGCAAAAAGCCAAGTATCTTGAAGCACCATACCAAAAATGGAATGAACCTCTTCTCTGCTCATCTCTTTGGTTGAAATTCCATCGATAAGAATCGAACCAGAATTTACTTCATAAAAGCGCATCAATAAATTCACCATTGTGGTTTTTCCTGCCCCTGTCGGGCCAACAATCGCCACCTTCATTCCGGGCTTAATCTTGGCAGAGAAGTCATGAATAATTTCTCTTGTATCATCATAAGAGAAAGAGACATGATCAAAAATTACCTCTCCCCGCACTTCTTTTTTGCCGTTAACAAGCGGGAATTTTTCCTCTTTCCCTTCTTCGCTTTCAAGCTCTTTTTGATTTAAGAAGTCAAAGACACGGTTAGCAGAAGCTGCCGCCATTTGCAAGACGTTCATTGCCTGCGCAATTTGACTTAAAGGAGATTGAAACAAGGATACATACACCATAAAAGCAGTGATTGTACCAAAGGTAATACCGGCATTCGCGTTCATGAGAAGTCCCCCAACAAGGAAGACTGCTGCATAAGCAAAATAAGAAATAAAATTCATCAAAGGCTGAAATAATCCGCCAAGGCACTGCGCTTGATACATTGCCTTATTGAGATTTTCATTCTCCTGATTGAAATGTTCATTTGTCTTCTTTTTTGCATTAAAGCATTTAATCACAAGATGACCAGAATACACCTCTTCCACTACTGAGTTAACCATAGCAAGAGCGTCTTGCCTTCTTTTAAAGCGCGGCATAGCGACCTTTAAAACAATAAGAATAAAGATAACCATAAAAGGAAGAGAAGACATGGCGGCAAGAGCCATTTGCCAAGAAGTAATAAACATGGCAATTAAAGTTCCAATCAGAAGGAAAATAGACTGAATCACCATGCTCACGCTTTGTTGTAACGATTGACCAATTTGATCAACATCGTTTGTTAAAGTGGAAAGCAAGTCTCCATGAGAATGAGAATCAAAATAGGCAAGCGGCACTCGGTTAATCTTTTTCGCAATATCGTTTCTTAGTTTTTCAGCGTAGCGCTGCGTAACTGTAGTTAAAATATAGTTTGCTAAATACGCGCATAAAGCGACAGAAACGTAGAATACAACTAGAGTAATACCAATTTTTAGTAAGGCATTCATATCAATAGAATGCGTTAAATAGTTATTGGCAATTTCATCGGTAAACTGTTGCAGATACGTAGGAGCGAGAATTTGTAAAACAACCGAAACAATTAATAACGCTGCAGCAATTCCAAGAGGAATAAATCGTGTTCCTAAATCTTTACTAAGTCTACCAAGTGATTCAAAGGAATTTTTCTTTTGACTCATAATCCAAGTTCCTCCTTCGACATCTGAGAAAGTGCAATGTCACGGTAAACGGGACAATTCTTTAAAAGCTCTTTATGTGTGCCCTTCCCCACTACTTTCCCTTCTTGTAACACGACAATGCAGTCTGCATCCATAATGGTGCCAATTCGTTGTGCGACAATAAGTTTTGTAGCTTCTTTTTCATCTTTAGCTAAATTTTCTCTTACCGTGCGGTCGGTTTTAAAATCTAAAGCGCTAAAACTATCATCAAAAACATAAATTTCTGGTTTTAAAGCAACCGCTCGAGCAATGCAAAGCCTTTGTCTTTGCCCGCCTGAAACGTTTGTTCCTCCTTGAGCAATCGGGGCATCTAGATTGCCTTCCATATCTTTTACAAAATCAGCGCATGCTGTCTTTAAAGCTCTTTGACAAACCTCATCGTCAAATTCTCCTTCTATCCCAAGCGAGAGGTTACTGCGAACTGTGCCAGAGAATAAGAGTCCTTGCTGAGGGACAAAGCCAATCTTCGAACGGAGTGTTTCTTGTTTTAAGTCTTTCACATTCACTCCATCGACAAGTACTTCCCCTTCACTAGCATCATATAACCTTGCTACTAGATTCACCAAAGAGGACTTTCCAGAGCCAGTAGAACCAATAAAGGCGATAGTATCTCCTTTTTTGGCCTTAAAAGAAATATGTTCAAGAACATCTGCTTCCGCATCCGGATAACGGAAGGAAACATCACGGAATTCAATTGTTCCCACTTCTGCTATAGCCTTTTCGGATTCAGGATCTTCAATGGATAAAGGACATTCTAAAACTTCGTTAATTCTACGAGCAGAAACACTAGCCCTTGGCCACATGACAAACATCATAAGTAGCATCATAAAAGACATAACAATTTGGGTAGCAAGAGAAGAGAAGGCAGAAACATTTGCATAATTAAGCGATGAAGTTTGACCATTCATAATAAAGGCGCCAAGCCAATAAATCGCTAAAGTAAGTCCATTCATAAGAATGGTCATAACAGGAGACATTAAAGCAAGCATTCTACCTGTAAATAGTTGCGCTTTTGTAAGTTCCCCATTCGCTTTGCCAAACTTTTCTTCTTGATAAGATTCTGCGTTATAGGCGCGTACCACTCTTAAACCAGTCAAATTTTCTTGTGTTAAGGAGTTAATCTTATCAATTTTCTTTTGCATGGTCTTAAAGACAGGAAGAACAAAGCCCATGATTAAGACCAACGCAATCACAAGTAAAACGATCGTAATGGCAGTAGCTAATGTTAACTCCCAGCTTGCAGACTGGATTTTGCAAATTGCCCAAATGGCCGTGACAGGAGCAGCAAAAATCATTCTTAAAACAAGAAGAGTACACATACTCACTTGCTGCACATCGTTTGTAGCACGAGTAATTAAGGAAGCAGGGGTAAATTTCTTTACTTCTGCTAAAGAGAAGGAAGAAATTTTCTCGTTGAGCTCTCCTCTTACTTTTGTAGCAAGATTTGCGGTGACGTAAGAGGCTAAAACTTCAATGACAATTTGGCAACCTGCAATTCCAGATGCCACTAAAACCATCATTCCTGCTTGTACCCAAATATCTCCTGCACTAGCAGAAGCAATTGTATTTAGAGCGTTTCCTATAGGAGAGGGCAAAGATTCCATTAAAGCAAGATAGTTAGAGCTTGCCTGTAACGCAGTCCAGTCAATTGTGCCTCCTGCAGCTACAAAAGGACGAAATACCTCTTCAATTGCCGCGTAAAGCGCGTCTCCTCCACTAATATTTTCTGTGACGCTACTTAGCATAGAAAAGAACTCAGAAGCACTATTATGCGCATTCAAATATTCAATACATGAAATCATTTGACTAATGTAGTCAACCATTAACATCGTGCAGTAAACTTGGAGGATTGTTAGACCAACAATTACGGCAACAAGCCACCAATCTCGTTTTCTTAAACGGGCATATAGTTTAAACATATTCGTTCTCTTTCTCCTTTCCTAAATCCACCATTAACTCTGCAATTTCTGTATATAAATTGAGAAATTCATCAAACTTCTCTTTTCCCATTTTGTTATGAATTGCCCCGAGAACATAAAGAAACTTTTCCTTTTGCATGTGGACACGTTTTTTCCCGAACTCAGTCAAAGTAACAATGGTACGACGATGATCATGCGGGTCAGAGTGGCGAGTAAGTAAGCCTATCTTTTCTAAATCAAGAAGCAAATTACCAATTCTCCCCGTCCCTACATTGAGATAAGTGGATAACTCCCCTGGGGTTAACCCTTCCTTATGTTCATCAAGAAGAGAAAGAAGTACCGCTCTGCCTTGGCCAAATCCGAGCATCCTTTTATCATGCGGAAGGGAGGCTAAGCAACTGCCAATATGAGCAATTTTTGCGGCATATTCCTCTAAATCATTTTCCATCATAATTGAAATTCCTCATGGGGTGAGTTATTTCACCGGCGTAAGACTACTCACCCTGTGAGATAATGTCAATAAGAGTTTTTATTTCCTTATAAAATAAGAAAGAAAAATGAGCGTGCATGATGATTTTTAAAAAAAGGTTGCCTAGATGAGGAAAGATACGGATAATAGCAAGCGCTCACGCATGGACCATTGGTGTAGCGGCCTAACATGCCTCCCTGTCACGGAGGAGACCACGGGTTCGAATCCCGTATGGTCCGCCAAAAGCGCGGCCCGATAGCTCAGCTGGTAGAGCAAGGGACTGAAAATCCCTGTGTCGGCGGTTCAACTCCGCCTTGGGCCACCATTTAGGTCAAAGAATCTGGACAAGTTGTCCAGATTTTTTTGTTTCTTCACGAAAAGACAATCAGTGCTTCTTCTATTAAAATAAGGAGTAAGAAACTTATGAAACAAAAAATTGCGCTTATTACAGGAGCATCTTCTGGCATTGGCAAAGAATTTGCTCTTCAGTTAGATCAAGAAGGTTATCGCCTCATTTTATGTTCTAGAAGAAAAGAACTCTTAGAGGAAGTTGCAAGCAAGTGCCACGATGCTGTCATTTTTCCAATGGATGTCACAAATAAAGAAGATATCGATGCTCTCTTAAAAGAATATCCTGAAGTGGACCTATTTATTAATAATGCCGGCTTTGGTGTACATGGATCTTTTCTTGATACTTCATTAGAGAAAGAGACTGCCATGTTAGAAACAAATATCATCGCGGTGCATATACTTATGAAGGAATATTTGAAAATAATGGTAAAGCGAGACCAAGGAACCATATTAAATGTTTCTTCGATTGCAAGCTTCTTTCCTGGTCCCTATATGGCAAGCTATTACGCCTCAAAAGCTTATGTTACGCGTTTAACAGAAGCTGTGAGAGAAGAGTTAAAGAAAAGACATTCGAGCGTGCAAATCAGTCTTTTATGTCCAGGACCTGTGAATACAAACTTTTCTAAAGAGGCAGGTGTCTCTTTTGCTTTAAAAGGTGACTCACCTCAATATGTTGCAAAATATGCATTAAAGATGCTGAAGAAAGGAAAATTTTATATCATACCAAATGCAAAAATCCGCCTTGCTAGAATTGGAGCCAAACTTGCCCCAACACGCCTAGTAAGTAAGATTGCCATGCAAATTCAAAAGAAAAAATTTAATTCTATGTAATAAAAAGAGAGTTTCTTCCGTTTATTAGATGGAGGGGACTATGAAAGGAATCTGTGAATCAACTCGAAGAAATCATCGAATGCTTCCGCAAAGGAGACTATCAGCAGTTTCCTTCTTTTTACGAGGCCACGCATAAAAAGATTTATTTTATTGCTTATGGCTTAGTGGGAAATAAAGAAGAAGCGGAAGATGTAAGTCAAGAAACTTACACGCGGTTCATTTCTCGTCTATCCTCCTATCAAAAAGGGACAAACCCTTATGCATATCTTGCAACTATCGCAAGAAATATTGCCTACGACCTCCTAAGAAAAAGGGACAATACTCCTCTATCTTACGAAGAAGAAATCGGCGGAGAAGAAGAGAAAAGTACTTCTTCTATGAAAGAAATTTCTCGTTATTTAGAAAAGCTTTCTCCACTTGAGAGAGAAATCATCATCTTGCATGTCTTAGAGGATATGAAATTCAAAGATGTTGCCAAAGTAGTTGGAAAATCTTTATCTGCAACGCTTGTCTGTTATCACAGGGCAATGAAAAAGCTAAGAAAGGAGGAAGAAGATGAAGAAGAATAACACCAAAGAAAAGCTTAAAGCGCTTTATGAAAAAGTAGAAGTGCCTTCCACTTTGGAAGAAACTTACCAGAAAATTGAAAGTATTCCTCAAGAAGAAATTCATCCTATAAGAAAAAAGAAGTTCTCCTATCTTTTGCCTCCCCTTGTTACCGTTGCTACGTGCGCTGTCGCTCTTGCCATTATCTTGCCATTCTCTCTCAAGCAGGGCGCAGATGTCACAAACACTTCTTCTAGTATCTCTCCTCTTCCACCCTATTTTGATGACCAAGAGTTAACTGCTGTAGCAAAGCAGTCTCTTTCTCTTTTGTCTCTTCTTCCAGAAAAAGAAAATATTAGTTTGCAGAAGAAAAATGCTTCTTATCATCTCACTGATAACGATTACCAAAATATTGCAAAAGATATTGATGAATATATCGAAATGGTGGAAGAGCTAGAACATAGTGAATCCATATGGATTTCTCTTGTCTCAGAGGAAGAAGTGATTCATATCCGCGGACAAGAAGAGTCTTTTGATATTCACTATGAAGAAGAAACCATTTCTCCTTCTCTTCAAACTTTTGAAGGTACGATTGAAAAGGAAGGAACTTCTTACTCCTTTCTTGGAAGAATTGAAGACAAGGAGGGAGAAAAAGAGATTGAAACTACTCTTTTTATGCCAAATGGCGACTCGATTCTAGTAGAACAAGAAATTGAAAATAGAGAAAACGAATATACTTATTCCTATTTTTCTAATGGTAATTCAATCCCTTATAAAGTAATGGAATATGAACAAGAAATAGAAGGAATCGAAGGAGAATCTTCTTTAGAAATTGAAGAAAACGGAATATCTACCTCTTGCTCCTTCTCTTATATAGGAGAAGCTTTGGCAGATAGATTCTATGTAGAATATGAAAAAGAAGATCAAAAAGAAATTGAAGCGAATTGTCAGGTAGAAAAAGTAGGAGACGAGCATCGCTATAAATTCGAAGAAGATGGACAAATTCTTTACGAAATTACTCTCTTCTAAATAAACCTCTTCGGAGGTTTTTTCTTTTTTTGTAAAAAGATGTAATAAAAATTGTCGCTCCTCCGTTTAGTAGGCGTAAGAGGCAATAAGGCCTCAGAAATGGAGTTACAAAATATGAAAAAAATTATGCTTGGCATCCTTACCCTCGCAAGCGCTGGAACCTTAATTAGCTGCGGAAACTCTTTCGCGAACTCATCTGGAGGAGAAGGTTCTTCTTCACAAAATAATGTTCCAACACTTAATGAAGAACAAACTTATCTTGCTCAAACCGTGTTGTCGCTTGATTTATTATCTGCCTCTTCCCCTATTTCCTTCCGCGCCTCCTCTTTACCTCTCTCATCCGCTCTCCCTTCTCTTGAAGAAGAAATTGCGAACGAAATCTTAGATTCTGCATCTAGTTTATCTTCGCTTCTTTCCTTCTCTCCTAGTGAAATTGTTACATTAGAATCGGATAAGGAAGAATACGAGACCTGTTATCAAATTAGCTTAAATCACTTTGATGAGAGCAAAGAAACTTACACGATGTATCTCAACGAAGAAACTCGTGAAGTACAAGATGATGATGAATTTGAAACCATCACTACTTTACGCGGACTCGCTATCAAAGACGGGATAGAATATTCAATTCGCGGAATTAGAAGCGAAGAAGTAGAAGAAAGAGAAAGTGAGACTGAGTTAGAACTGATTATCGCTCAAGATGATCAAAACTTTGTTACCATCGAACAGTCTCTAGAAAATGGCGAAAATGAATACGAATATTCTCTCACCAAAAACGGCAGACTCGTCAAAGAAGAAGAGTACGAATTCGAAACATTAAGAAATGGAAAAATCGTTGTCTCTTTAGAAAGAGAAGCCGAAGGGAAAGAAATTGAAATTGATTTATATGCAGAAGGAAACACCATTAAACGTGCTGCATTCGAAGTAGAAGTCAGAGGAGATAGAGAGTATGAAGGTTTCTTGACTATCTCCCCGCAAGAAGATGGTACTACGCTATATCAGGTTACCTTCAAGCATAGCGAAAACACTTACGAAAAGATTATCTAAATCAACAGTGATTGTTGTACAAGGCCTCACAGGAGGCCTTTTGTTTTACTTGACATAATCCGATTTAGGATTTATAAATAATCCGAGTTCGGATTTTTAAGGAGGTATTATGGACGAAAATGAACTAATTAGAAGATATTCTATTGCCTCTTTAAAAGTAGAAGGAGTCTATGCACACTTCACCAAAAAGTTAGGGATGGATGAGAGCGAATGGACAATCCTCTATGCCCTATATCCTGATTACCGGATCTCCCAAAAAGAAATCTGCGACCGATGGATGATTCCTACCTCTACCATTAACACAGCCGTAAAGCATTTCCGGGAGCTTGGGTACTGCGAAGTTGAAAAAATCCAAGGAAAGAGACGGGAATTGCACCTTTATTTAACAGAAAAGGGCAAAATCTTCGCAAAAAATCTATTAGAGAAAGTATTTATTGCCGAAAAGAAGGCCATACAAAAAACGCTTGCGCATTATGGAACTTCCTTCGTGGAAGCCACGGAACAATTTGCGGACGCTTTACAAGAAGCCTTTAAAGAAAACAATTAAACGGAACTATTTCACATCTACGAAAGGAGGTTTTCGATGGAACAAACCAAGTTTTTTGAGACTGCCCCTATACCAAAACTCTTTTTGCGTATCGCATTGCCTGGGGCAATTGGCATGCTTTTTAGCGCCATTTATCCGGTTATTGATGGCATCTTTTTAACCAATTATTTAGGAGAAACAGCCTTTGGAGCGATGAATTTAACCTTCCCTTTTATTTTCATTTTATTCTGCATAGCAGATTTATTTGGCGTTGGCTCCAGCGTCATTATTGCGATTCGGCTAGGCGAAAAAAAGCAAGAAGAGGCAAATAGGCTTTTTACTTCCTCAATTCTCACAATTTTTGTGTTGGAACTGCTCATTGCTGTTATCAGCTATTTTTGTACACCTTATATTGTCCAGGCTATTGGCGCAGAAGGCGAACTACTTGCTCTTGGCACAGAATATATGCAGACATACATCTTATTTATGCCCTTAACTGCACTTGTTTTTGCGATGGATAACTACTTAAGAATATGTGGTCATTTTAAAATGAGCATGTTACTTAATATTGGAATGTCTCTTGGCATTATCTTTTTAGAATGGCTTTTCCTTGATCCCTTTAAGATGGGGATTATCGCTAGTCCTTTAGCAAACTCTATCTCCTTTACTCTTTGTACAGCAATCGCTTTTATTCCCTTCTTTTCCAAATCATCTATCTTACATCTCTCAAAACCAAAAATTTCGATAAAAGAACTAGGTTCTGCAGCGAAAAATGGTCTTTCCGCCTTTTTAACCAACATTGCAAGCCGTGTAACTGGAATCATCTTTAATATCGTTTTACTCTCCTGGATGGGGCAAAATGGTGTAAATGCTTATGGCACATTGCTAATGATTGAATCATTTATCTTACCATTAATGTATGGAACATGCGATTCCCTGCAGCCTGCAATTGGTTATAACTACGGGGCGAAACACACAAACCGAGTAAAAGCACTAGAACGGTTAATCATTCTTTCAACAATGGTAATTTCTCTGCTTTCTTTCTCTATTATGATTTCTGTCCCTAGCTCTATTGCTTCTTTATTTACAAGTAAGAATGATCTAGAAGCATTAGAGCTCACCACACTTGCTATCTTTGTATATTCTTTCACCTATTTAACGCGTTTTATCTCTTATGCAGGACAATCGATTTATTCTTCTCTAGGGAAGGCAAATATATCCATGACAATTTCTCTATCCATTGGTTTCTTCTTCCCTATGCTTTTCTTAATCATCCTAGATCATTCCACACCATTAGCCGTATGGCTAAACTTCCCTCTATCAAGTTTAGCGGTTGCTCTTCTTACTATCGGAATCTTGCTCTACCGGAAAAAGAAAGGAAGAGCCACTTCAAACTAAAAAATCCACCCTGCTGGGTGGACTTTTTGTTAGAAATAAAACGAATTAATAATTGGTGGCACGAAGTTCAAAGAAGCTTTGTGGATGATTGCAAACGGGGCAAATTTGAGGAGCGTATTTGCCAATGACAATGTGTCCACAATTACGGCATTTCCAAACAGCGTGATCGCTATCGCCGATGAATACGACACCATTTTTGACGTTTTCAAGAAGTTTGAGATAACGTTCTTCATGATGCTTTTCAATAGCAGCAACCATTTCAAACTTTGCCGCAATCTCTAAGAAGCCTTCTTCCCGTGCTTCTTTTGCGAAGGTTGCATACATATCGGTCCATTCATAGTTCTCGCCTTCTGCAGCAGCCTTAAGGTTTTCCATGGTGCTATGAATCTCGCCGCCTTCTAAATACTTGAACCATAATTTAGCGTGTTCTTTTTCGTTATCTGCAGTTTCAAGGAAAAGAGCAGCAATTTGTTCATAGCCTTCTTTTTTTGCTTTGGAAGCAAAATAGGTGTACTTATTGCGAGCTTGCGATTCGCCAGCAAAAGCGCTGAGAAGATTTTGTTCAGTTTTTGTACCTTTGAGGGATTTCATACAATTTAAATGTTCTCCTTACGTTAATTTCATTATATGTTTTTTAAAGACAAAAGGGAGGGTCTATTGACGCGAGCCTAATTCTTTATCGAGAAGATATAGGGAGGAATTGCTACTAGAAAGAAGGGTGAATTTTTCAATAAGTTCACTAGCAGTCGCTTCTTCCTCTGCTTGTTCCTCTACAAAATAAGTTAAGAAATGCTCTGTACGATAATCTTTTTCTTCACGCGCTAGTTCATATAAGTGATGAATCAAAGAGGTCACCTTCTTTTCATGTTCTAGTTGAAGAGTTAGCGGTGCTAAATAACTAGAAAATGAAGCAAAATTCGCATCAATAGGAGCAAGAGTAACAGCTACTCCTTCTTGTTGAAGATAACAGCGGAACTTTAAAGCGTGTTCTAGCTCTTCCTTACTTTGCTTATTAAACCAGTTTGCAAAACCGTGCAAATGTTGCTCTTCATAGTAATTTGCAATGTGAAGATAAAGATAAGCGCTATAAAGCTCTTGGTTAATTTGATAGTTGAATAAATCAGATAATTTCTTAGATAACATATCTTTCTCCTTTTCTGCTTTAACTATCCATAAAAAAGAAAAGAAGAGCAAGCAAGATGCTCACTCTTCTTTCTTTCGATATATGACATGCTCGTAGTTATCAAATGATCCAAGTTTCTCTTCCATAAATTCTCGAACATCTTTTTCTAACTTATCAGCACGCTCACTAAGCGATAAAGACATATCTGGATAAAATGGACCTCCTAAATGTAAAACTCTTGTAGGAGGCAAAAACTTCAAAATCTTTCTTTGTTTATAAGTAGTAACGGCCGCCACAATTGGAGTGCCAAGCCTAGCTGGATAAACAAAAGCATGAGGAGCGAAGGGACGAAGAAAAGTACAGTAAGGCCATATATGTGCTTCTGGAAAAACAACAACATCATCGCCTTTTTTGATGTAATGCTCTATCGCATGAACAAAATCTTTTCCTAAGGATATATCGTCCTCATTCGGCAAAGGGACGCCAGCAAGAGTTGTTACAATAGAACGAATCACAGGTTTACTTACTGCTTCCCTGTTACAAATAATCCTAGTTCGATGAGGAATGCCTATCGTCAAAGGAGGAATACAAACATCGCTTATGGCAGATGTATGATTCATATAGATAAAAAATCCACCTTTATGACGAAGTTTTTTTAACTTTTTTCTGCCAACAGTTTTATAACCAATTCCAAGCTTTGCTACCAAATAGATAACTGGTACCGCAATCGCGTAATAGAAGAAATGCGACCAAGCACGATAAAACCAGTTTGTATGGATGTAGCGAAAATTTTTAGGTAAATCCACGCGTTTCCAGTTTTTTGTTGCGGCAAATTCTTCTGTTAAACTTACGTATTCAATAACTTTCTTTTTCATTCTTCAGCAGTTCTTGGAGTAGCTTCTATAGAGCATTCTAACTCTTTGCGACTATTGTGCGCGACTTCTTCAATCATTGCTACCATCTTTCTCATCGATAAATCAATATTCATCCCTTTGGAGAATTCAATATATTCATCATGAGTCTTCTTTAAGATATCAGGATGTTCAAACCACCAGTCGATTTTCTTTGCTAAGTCGGAAGGATTATTCATATCGAATAAATTTTCAGGATGTAAGGCATAACTACGATTACCGTTATAGGGAGAATTATTCATGACTGGGACAGCTCCACAAGTCATCGCCTCTAAACAGGCAACAGACTCAATTTCTGCTTCACTAGATAACACATATAAGTCAGCCATATTTAACAAATCAGACATTTCTTGGCGGTTAAAAAGGCGGAAAATCGGATTTAAATTATGTTTTTCTGCATAGCGGCGGAGTTCTTTCTCTTTTCTTCCTTGTCCTGGGAGAATAGGAAGGATTTGATCTTTATATTTCGAACGAGCCAAGGCTTTTAAGAAAAGGATTTGCTTCTTCTCTTTCGAATAACGTCCCGTACAAACCACAATGAATTTTCCTTGCCACTCAGCAGGACGTTCTACTTTTCGAGGTAAAAAATCTTTTGGAGTTCCGTTTGAAATCACATATCCGTTTGTCTTGTGACCACAGGCATTTTCAAACATATCGCGGATAAACTGAATGGGATAGTGCACTGCGTCAACATGGCAGTAAAAATGTTTCCAGAAATCTTTGAAACATAAATTATTAATAAATTTGGAATTAAAAGTGCCAGCAAAATGCGCCGTAACATTCTTTGGTTGCACGTGGAATCCTGCAGTAACTGGTACGCCAAAGGCTTTAGCCACTTTCACAGCCACTCTCCCCATTGGGAATGGTGCCATAACGTGAACCAAATCAGAACCTTTAATGGCTCTTCCGATTTCCATAACATCCGGTTTAGCTAAAACAACACCATTTTCATCAACAATCCTTTGAAATGGTCCAAGATTGATAGAGGGAAGAATGTAATATCCATCTTTCCCCTTCTTATCTTTATCTGCACATAAAACACGAACACTGTGACCAGCATTTGTTAAAGCATGAATTAAATTTAAAGCACAAATGGTAACACCATTACTTTGTTCTCCAAGAACATCAGCGACAACAGTAATAATCATGAAGCACCTCCGCAATTGTCATTGTATGCAAGAAGAAAAAATAATGTATTACCTGAAGATATCTAGACTAGAGAAAACTCTACTAAGTATTCTCCAATTTAGAGAGTTGTGTTTCTATCGGATATTTTATATCTATATGAATAGAAAATGCAGGTTTTTTATGATTTAAAAAAGCAGTAAAAATAAGTTTGTAGAACGCTTAAAGGGGCGCAGTATCAACCTTATAAAGCGTTTAAAAAGTAATAAAAAACTTGATGTTATGCATCAAGTCCATTTCGTTTTGGTTGCGAGGGATGGATTTGAACCACCGACCTTCAGGTTATGGGCCTGACGAGCTACCAGGCTGCTCTACCTCGCGATATTGCCTTTTTAGGCTGCGACAATATATACCCTTTTTGTTTCTTCTACAAGTATGAGTTTTTTAGCCTCTGTAACCTTTTGTAAAAATTTTTGTTGTAATTTAGTTAACATCTGTTAACAATTAACGGGGGTTAATTATATGGAAAATGAATTAAAGGAAATATTGCTGTCAATTGCTAACTGCAAACTGATTGATAAAGTTGTTGCCGTTTTTGCTGAACGAAGAAAGATTGATATGCGCGTGTTATTTGCACTGCATCGCTCTACTTCTTCCCTAACGCCAAGTAATTTAGCAAAAGAGTGCAATGTATCTACACCAAGAATGACTGTCTTATTGCAGCGCTTACAGTTCATGGGTTTTTGTAAGAGCAAACGTTCGAAAGAAGATGCCCGAAAAATAGAGATAACTCTAACAAAGAAAGGCAGCGACCGAATAAATAAAAATGAACAAAATCTCAATGCAATTGTTCACCGAATGCTAGAAAAAATGACTAAGGAAGAATCGCGACAATTTATTGATATTTGCCATCATCTTTTGGAGGAAAAACGCCATGCTTAAATTAACGAATTTAGTAAAAGATTATAAAGGAGGAGGCGATGTAGGAACCGTACATGCCTTAAAGGGAATTAACATCGCTTTCCGTGAAAATGAATTTGTTGCCATATTAGGTCCTTCTGGATGTGGAAAAACTACGCTTTTGAATATCGTAGGCGGACTTGATCACGCAACAGATGGTGACTTATCCATCGACGGCATTTCCACAAAAGATTATAAAGATTCGGATTGGGATAACTACCGTAACCATAGAGTAGGTTTTGTTTTTCAATCTTATAACCTGATTCCTCATCAAACGATTTTACAAAATGTGGAACTTGCTTTAGCAATTGGTGGATTAAGTAAAGAAGAAAGAATTGCGAAAGCAAAAGCAGCCCTCGATGAGGTTGGATTAGAAGGTCAATATAACAAAAAACCAAACCAGCTTTCCGGTGGGCAGTGTCAAAGAGTAGCTATCGCTAGAGCGATAGTTTCTGATCCAGAAATTCTTCTTGCTGACGAACCAACAGGCGCTCTTGATACAGAAACATCCCTGCAAATCATGGATATTATTCAAGAAATTTCCAAAAACCGTTTGGTTATCATGGTGACACATAATCCTGATTTAGCAGAAAAATATGCCACCCGTATTGTTCGTTTACTTGATGGAAATATCGTTTCTGATAGCGCGCCATATGAAGAAATAATTGAAGAAGAAAAGAAGGACAATGCTCCAGAAAAGCAGGCGAAACTATCCTTATCTAATGCGTTCCGCCTCTCGGCGCAAAACTTAAAAAGTAAGTCAAGACGTACAGCTTTAGTAGCAATTGCTGCCTCTATCGGAATTATTGGCGTAAGTGCAGTTTTAGCTATTTCAAGCGGTGTACGTGGATATATGGGTGATATGGAAGCAGATATGCTTTCTGGCAATCCCTTATCGATTGAAGAAACCGCGCTCGACTTAAACTCTTTAATGAGCATTACTGGCTCTTTGGCTCAGTCAAGCGCTGTTATGGAAGGTTCTAAAGATGGGTATATCAACGTTACCGAAACAATCACTGCCCTAGTCAATTCCGAAGGTGAAGTAAATCAGTTCATGTTTTCTAACAACATTACTCCGGAATATATGGATTATGTAGAGCAAATGAATGATGAGTTTTATAACGCGATTGTTTTTGATTATGGCTTAGATATTTCCACAAATATCTACCTAGACAGTCAGTTAGAAGGAGCTCCTTATGGAACTAGCCTTGCCTCTATTGCTACTATCCGCCAAGTGTATCAAAGCATTTTAGGAGAGACAGAATTTGAAAAATATAGCCAATTCGTGCAGATGATTCCTCAACCCTTCCAGCTCCTTCCAAATAGCGATGAACTCATTCTCTCTCAATATGATATTGTGTCTGATCCCGAGACTTCCCATCTTCCTCATTCGGCTGACGAAATTGTTCTTGTTATATCCGATAACGCTTTAAGCGATCTTGTCTTAGCGCAAACTGGACTAATGAGCCAAGAATCCTTTTTGAACAATGTGTATGAAGTAATTGGTGATGAACATTATGATCCAGATTTAGAAGAGAAATATCTTTCTTACGATGAGGTAATGGCAAAATCTTATTATTACGTTCCAAGCCAAAACTTATATCAAACTAGAGAGGCACAAGGACAAAGTGTTTGGATGTATGATTCTGCTATTTCTCTTGAGGATGAATTTGTTGCGGAACCTTTGGAATTAAAAGTAACGGCAATATTACAAAAGAAAAGTGATATTCATTATGGGTGTTTATCAAGCGGATTCTATTACACAAACGCTTTAGCAGATCAGTTCCGTAAAGATGCAGCGGAAACAGAAATGATTCAATATTTGCAGGATAATAATTTAGAAGGCTTTACTTCTACTAATCCCCTTATTTCTACCTATTCTTATAGTTTTCAAGGCATCTCTCATCCCATTAATTTTTGGGCTCTAACTAGTACGTCTTATTCCATGCTATCTTCTTTTATGGGTAGTAGCGATCCCGTCTTATTCCCTCTATATGCCTTAGGTGGAGGAAACATGCCAAGAAGCATTGATATATATCCGAAAGATGTCAATCAAATGGACAATATTCGTACATATCTCAATGCTTGGAATGGAGAAGAAGATATTCTTGTAGGAGATAAAGTACTAACAGCAGAAGACCGTCCCGAAATTCGTTATACGGATACTTTAACTGTCGTTCTAGGAATGGTGAATTCAATGGTGGATTTGATCACAATTGCCTTAATAGCATTCACCGCACTCTCCCTTGTTGTTTCTACGGTCATGATTGCGGTGATTACTTATGTATCCGTCATTGAAAGAATTAAAGAAATCGGCGTTATCCGATCACTAGGTGGAAGAAAGAAAGATGTTAGTCGACTCTTTAATGCGGAAACCATCATCATTGGACTTATTGCCGGTCTTATAGGCATTGCGATCACTTATATCATTCAAATAATTTTAAATTTGATAGTTGGCGGACTAACTGGCGTATACACCATTGCAGCTCTTCCTTGGTGGCAAGCGCTCATTATGGTACTGCTCTCTATGACTTTAACCTTAATTTCTGGTCTTATCCCCGCTTCCTTAGCGGCAAAGAAAGATCCAGTAGAAGCTTTGCGAAGTGAATAAAAAACCTGCAGGTTCAATCCTGCAAGTTTTCTA
This sequence comes from uncultured Bacilli bacterium, assembly GCA_944376605.1. GTDB lineage: Bacteria > Bacillota_I > Bacilli_A > RFN20 > CAG-826 > UBA4951. The sequence goes on along the minus strand of CALWDE010000002.1, from coordinate 27,567 downwards.
TTTAGCAAACAAGAAAATTAATAACCAGTAATAAAGGTAATGTCGAAAGTAAGAGAAGTACTTACGTCAATATCGCTTGTTGCGTTCCAGCATTCCTCTATGTAAGTAGTATCGCCTTCTTGCGGTAGGCTGCCATCAGGTGCAAAACGTTGAATTTTAAGCCCAGTAATTTGGTTATCTACAACAATAGTTAACGTATTTTCCTCCACTAAAGCGGAATAATATTGTCCTGAAATCTCTCCTCCCCAAGCCCAGGCAAAGAAAACAGGAGAATCACTAAGTGCCCAATCGTCGGTAAAAGTGCCAGTTAATGTTTTGGTGTTAACATCGGGTTCACTTTCACTTGTTGCGCTTTCGCTTTCACTAGAAATAGATTCGCTGGAAGTACCCGCGCTAATCGAACTGGAAGCAGAATTCCCTCCGCAAGAAAGCAAAAAGAGAGAGCTTAAGAGAAATAAACAAATTGCATTCTTTTTCATATGCAAAATAATAGGCAAAAGTTAGAGAGTTGCAAGAGTGCTTTTTCCCCCTAACGGGTATAATGATGCTGTGAGTAAAAGCGTTATTGTGCGTGGAGCTAGAGTCCACAATTTAAAGGGAATTGATGTTGAGATTCCTTTAGAAGAACTAGTTGGAATTGCTGGTGTTTCTGGGTCGGGAAAATCCTCCTTAGCTCTTGGAGTTTTATACGCGGAAGGATCAAGAAGATATTTAGAATCCTTATCTACCTACACAAGGAGAAGAATGACAGGAGCTTCTAGAGCAGATATCGATGAAATTCTTCATGTACCAGCCGCTTTAGCACTACATCAAAGACCAACCTCCGGTGGTATTCGTTCTACATTTGGGACTTCAAGTGAACTTCTTAATTCGATTCGCCTTATGTTTTCAAGGTTATCTTCTCATCGCTGCCCCAATGGCCATTATTTGCCATCATCCATTAATGTTGCCTACGGAGAAGAACTCATTTGTCCTATATGTCATGAACATTTTTATGCTCCAAGTGCGGAAGCTCTCTCCTTCAATTCAGAAGGAGCTTGTCCGCATTGTGGCGGAACAGGAATCATACATGAAGTAGACGTTTCTACCCTCATTCCCGATGAGTCACTCACGATTGAAGAAGGCGCTGTAGCGCCCTGGAATTCCTTAATGTGGTCTTTGATGGTAGACGTATGCCGCGCAATGGGAGTACGAACTAATGTCCCATATAAAGACTTAACAGAGAAAGAAAAAGAAATTGTTCTGCGTGGTCCTGCCGAGAAAAAGCACATTTTATATCGTCCAAAAAACGGAGATAAGGCAACTGAACTTGATTTCACCTTTTATAGTGCAATAAGAACTGTAGAAAATGCCCTTTCAAAAGTGAAAGATGAAACTGGTATGAAACGTGTAGAGCGCTTTTTAAAAGAGGAGAAATGCCCTTTCTGTCATGGCAGTCGTTACTCCCCTGCTGCTTTAGCCCCACTTCTTCATAGCAAACACATTGACCAAGTAAGTGAAATGCCACTTTCCTCTCTTATAGATTGGGTTAAAGAGGTCCCTTCTTCTTTGCCAAAAGAAATGCAGGCAATGGCAGAAGTTATTACAGAATCCTTTCTTGTCTCCGCGAAAAGGTTAATAGATTTAGGATTAGGGTATTTATCGCTTGACCGCTCTTCTGCAAGTTTATCAACAGGTGAAAGGCAGCGCGTTCAACTCGCACGAGCTGTTAGAAATCGCACCACTGGGATTTTATACGTACTAGATGAGCCTTCTATTGGTCTTCATCCCCATAATCAAGAAGGACTTATTGCCTTAATGGAAGAGCTTGTCAAAGATGGAAATAGTGTTGTAGTAGTAGATCACGACCCGCAAATTCTCTCCAAAGTAAATACTTTAATTGAATTAGGCCCGGGAGCAGGAAAAGATGGAGGAAGAATCATTGCAAAGGCTTCACCCAAAGAAATATCAGCAAATCCCACTTCAAAAATTGGAAAATATCTTTTTAGGAAAAAAGAAGAGCGTCTCCGCCCTCTTTTAAAAGACGAAGATATTTTTGCAAAAGGATGTATTTCTCTTCACACAAAGCCGCTTCATACCGTGAAAGAGCTTGAGGTAAAAATTCCAAAAGGAAGGCTTGTTGCTGTAACAGGAGTGTCAGGCTCTGGGAAAACTACTTTAATGCTAGAAAGTTTATATCCTGCTCTTTTGCAAAGAAGTAAAAATCTTCCTCTGCCAGAAAATGTTATTTCTCTTGATACTGGCGGCGCTTCCCTTACTCCTAAATTTATCGATGCGAGCCCTATTGGAGTTAATGTCCGTTCTACGATTGCCACCTATGCAAACATTCATGATGAATTAAGAAAAATATTCGCAAAAACAAAGAAAGCAAAAGAAGCGCATATTCACGCGAGTGACTTTTCGTATAATACCGGCTCTTTGCGTTGTCCTGTATGTGATGGCACCGGTTCCATCTCTTTGGATGTTCAATTTTTGCCTGATGTTGAAATTACATGCCCTGCTTGTAAAGGGACTCGGTATAGCAATAAATCCAATCAGTTCACTTTACCTCTAGGTAATGACAAAGCAATATTCTTACCTTCTTTGATGAGACTAGAAATACATGAAGCATTAAAAGTTCTTTCAAAATATCCCTCCTTGTGCGAAAAATTAAAAGTTCTTGATGATTTAGGTCTCTCTTATTTAACGGTAGGAGAAGCAACTCCTTCTTTGTCTGGAGGAGAAGCGCAAAGATTAAAACTGGCAAGTGAAATGGGGAAACCTATGCAAAATAGTGTTTTTCTTTTTGATGAGCCTACAATCGGTCTTCATCCTCTTGACGTAGCAGCATTATTAAAAATTCTAGATTCTTTAACAGAAAAAGGAGCAACAGTGCTTGTTATTGAACACGATTTAGATTTTATTCGCAATGCTGACTGGGTTATTGATATGGGTCCTCTTGGAGGAGAAGAGGGAGGAGAAATTGTTGCAGAAGGAACACCAGAAGAGATAAAAAATAACCCAAACAGTATTACTGGATGTTATCTTTAGTTTGATCCTCTTCTTTCACGTAACCGGTTTGATAACCTGGATTTTCATTGGGACGATAAGCGTTTGGAAAAATAATATCGGTTTTGACGGCATGCGCGATTTCTTCAAGGCGAGATAAGATAAAATCAGCATGTTCTAAATCTTCTAACACATATTTGTTATTTCCTTCCACAATGTAGATATCCCCTACATGAAACATTTTTTCAATAAGGCCAACTCTAAGATTCAAAGAAGTTAAGGAAATATAAGGTACAGAAACGGTATTCGAACCAATAAAACCTTTGCGAATTAAAATTCGTGTGGGAGTAAAAGCGTATTCTTCTTCTTTTTGTCTTTTGGAGGCACTTACCGCCTGCATAATCCAAGCCCAAACGGGGATTAAATGGAAAAGCAAGAAAATTGCCATGATTAAATAAACAAACCATGGGGCGCCAGTAAAAAACATCATTACAACAAAACCAATATCAAAACAGAGCCAAAGAAGGGCGAAGGGCAAAAAACGAATAATCGCATTGCCAATAAAAGCTTTTCGATTAGGCTTTCCGCGCCATAAAACTTCTTCCCCAGGGGCTAAAAGAGAGTCAATAGTGGCCTCTTTCTTCTCTCCTTCGGGATAGACAAAAAATTTTTCATCAATCTTCTTCATATACTCATTTTGAAGAAAAAAGGAAGAGATAGCAATCAAAGTTTCCATAAGAGAAGTCCTTTCTCTTTTGGCAAATAAAACCGTTTTTTAGGTAGAAGTTTAAAGCAGGCTTATTGATGGGATGAACTAATATGCCTACTCCCTCCATCTTCATAGAAAAGGCGTCTTTTTTAATAGCATCAACCATCTTGCCCCCTATGCCTTCTCTTTGATAAAAAGGGTGGACCATAAAACGGGAAAACGCTAAGACACGATGATCAAAAACAGTTTCTCCAAAACCAGATTCTTGATCTTCTTCTACAAAATAACCTACTACTTTCCCTTCTATTGTAGCAACCTTTGCTCTGCCTTCTTTAATGTCCTCCTCTAAAAGGGAAGCACTTGGATAATCATCATTCCAAATGGCAATGTCTCGACTTTCTAAATCTTTCCGCACCAAGTGCAATAGTTCCATTACTTGTGGATAATCTTCTCTTTTTGCTAGCCGAATACGAAACATAGCGATACTATGAAGTAAGAAGGAGAAAAAGGCATCAAAAATCATTGTTTCTTTTCTAAACAAGCTAATTCTTTATTTTCTTGATTATTTTTCTCTTAAATTTCGCTAAAATCACAAAGAAAGCAGGATTTTATGTACCAACTCGTAGAAGTTACAACCAAAAAGCAAATTCGAGATTTTATTCAGTTTCCTTTAAACCTTTATAAAGGAAATCCTTATTTTGTCCCTCCTTTATACGCGGACGAAAAGAAACTTTTTAGCAAAAAAGATTATCACTTAAAGACAAACGATACCTGTTTTTATCTTGTTTATGATGGCAAAAATGTAGTAGGAAGAATTCAGGCTATACTCTCTTATCCTTCCAATGAAAGAAGAAAACAAAATAGAGTTCGTTTCACCCGCTTTGACTCCATTGATAACCAAGAGGTCGCGCATCTTTTATTTGAAGCAGTAAAAGATTTCGCGCTTAAAAAAGGAATGAATGAATTATGCGGTCCTCTTGGCTATAGTGATTTAGATCGGGAAGGTCTTTTAATTGAAGGCTTTGATGAGCTAAGTACTTTTGAAGAACAATACAATTATCCCTACTATCAAAAACTCATTGAAAATGAAGGTTTTGTAAAAGAGGTTGACTGGGTGGAACGCAAAATTTTTGCTCCAAAAGAAATTGATAGCAAAATTGAAAAAGTCACCGACATCATGATGAAGCGTAGCAAGCTACATGTGGTAAGAGGTTTATCTTCGAAACAAATCATCAAACGTTACTCGGCAGGATTCTTTGACTTAATTGATAAAGAGTACAAAGACCTTTATATGACTGTTGCTTTTTCTAAAGAAGAAAGAGAAGAGCTTATCAAAACATTTAATTTAATTTTGTCAGCCCGGTGGATTCGTATCATTGTTGATGAAAATGACAAAGTTGTTGGTGTTGGTCTATGTTTTCCTTCTATCGGAAAGGCATTACAGAAATCAGGCGGAAGACTTACTCCTCTTACAATGATTAAGTTACTACATTCAATTCGTTGCCCTAAAATCTTAGATTTAGGCCTCATTGCAATTGATAAAGAGCATCAAGGCTCCGGAGTGGCATGGGCTATTCTTTTAGAACTTATGAAGATGCTTAAAAATGGCGAAATTGAACATTGCGAAACGAATTTAAACTTAGAAGACAATAATGGGATTATTAATAATTGGCATAGATTTGATACTGTACTTCATAAAAGACGCCGCGCTTTCATGAAGAAAATATCAGAATAATTATTGGCATTTTGCAGGTTTTTTACTTAACAAGAAAAGGAGGCGTGCTCTAAAAGGAGTAAAGCTTCCTTTCTTTTTACTCCTGCGCGGTAATTTCCGATTCTTAAGGATGCAGGAAGTACGCGGTGACAAGGTACTATGATTAGTAAGGGATTTTTGCCAACAGCATGTCCTACCGCACGAGGAGAAACTCTTTTACCAGTTCGTTTTTCAAGTTCTTTGGCGATCTTCCCGTATGTAGTCACGCTTCCATATGGTATCTCTTCTAAAAGCTGCCACACTTTTAATGAGAAGCTTGTGCCCTTTAAAAGACAAGATATCGATTTTGTATCAACTTTCTTTCCTAAGAAATAAGCATTTAGGAAATTATGAATGGGTTTGTAGATGCTCTCCTCTGCTAATGGTATGTTTTCTAATTTTTCATCGATGATTTTTGTATCGAAAAAATCAAGATAAATGAGGTTCATGTCCTCGAAAATCATCTCGATTTTGCCAAGAGGAGATTCATAAAAAGAATGTGTTAACATGAAACTATTATCTTCGTGTATTACCTTGTTTCCTACTGGGTCTTTTCTTTTCTTTTACTTACTTTTCCTCTATTCTTATTTGGGGACATCTTATGCTAGAGAAGAAAAAACACGTTTTACTTATTATTGAAGCGTTTTTTATTTTAGTTGGTTTGGCTTTTTTTATAACAGAATCAATTATGTATCTCGTAGAGGAGGGCAATTTTAGTTTCCATTACGCTCCTTCGATTATTACGATCGTTTTAGATGGAATGGCCGTCATTATCTATCTCGCTATGATTCCTTTCCTTTTTAAAAGGGATACTGACTTCATGCAACCCGGTTATTCCTATATCATCAACACTGTTGTTGTGACTTTTATCATGAATGCTTCTTTTTATGCCTTTAACATCAATGACTTATATTTTCGGCAAAGAAATATCACTTCCAGTGAATTATATGCTTATTTAGCCTTGCCTCTTGTTTACCTAGTTCTTTTACCCTTAACAGGACGCAAAAAACAATTTCCCGGTTTTAGAATTATTCCTTATATCCCGCTTCTTTGTGCCTTTGCGATTTCCATTTATATCCACTGGAATATCTATCACACTGTTGCGGCAAGCTGCTTTATCGTCGCGGTTATTATCATTGTGACAAACTTAATCTTGGACGTAATTCACTACGTAAAAATGGATCAAACTCATGCGAATGATTCTCCATCCGATAATCAAAATCAGCAAAAATAATTGATATTTGCACGGTTAACTAAGTTTTTGTACTATTTCAGATACTCACTATATCTTGCTAATAGTTCGAGTATTTTTTGATAGGTAATCATGCCTTTTCCAACCGCTACTTAAAATATGGGAAGGGTAAAGCTGCATATGTTTCGTATAAAATGTAATCCTTGAAATCCTCATAAGTATATAAACCATATGTTTGAATGTCTTGTTCTTTCTTACTCTTATTGAAAGACAAATCCTGATTATATTCAAAAATATTAAATAGCCCTTCAATAGCACCAGGTAAACCAAGGAATCCTTCCGTAAAGAAATTCATATGAGTGCTTGTTACCAAATCAAATACTCTTGTGTATACCTCTTTGATTTCAACGCTTTCCAATGTATAAGCAGTTCCATCTTCATGGTAAAACTGATGGCCAATAAACTCTTTTGCATTATTCTCACGAATATAAACCTAGCGGTTAAGTGTCACATCAAAGAAAGCGTGTTCAAAACTAACACCTACTAAGCTAGAAGCAAAAAGAAAGGTAAATAGAATCCCCCCTCCAATTACTTTGCTTCTATAATTTCTTTTCATCGCGCACGATTTTGCATTTCTTTCTTATTGTTGACAATTTAAGATCAAGACCCCAAAACGCTTCCTTTCGTAGACAAAGAACTTAGATAGCAAATTACATTTTGATAGATAAGAAGGAATAAGATGAATAAAAATACAGTAATATATAACTTTTATACAACAAAAAATGCCGATATTATCGGCACTTATCTCAGTTTGGCAGGGGCTGAAGGAATCGAACCCTCATCAAAGGTTTTGGAGACCTCTGTTCTGCCATTGAACCAAGCCCCTAGTTGACTTGATGCGGCGAGATATTATCACTAAGAGGAGGTGAAAGGAAGATTTTTCTTTATAAGAAAACCACAAAAAACTACAAACCATGAATCATCAATAGGTTTTCTTTATAAGTGTTTAAAAATCACAAAAATAAACGTGGAATTACAAAGATTTTTATTTTCCCTCAAAAAATGCAGCACATTCTGCAAGCTTTTGGATAACTTTAAGGCCTTGTGGACAAATACCCTCGCATTGTCCGCATGCAACGCATTCACTGGCAAGAGAGGTTCCCTCAACTGCTTTTTCATAGGCTAGTTTGGCACCATTTACATCGCCTTTTTCTAAAACTAAATTGCGGGCAGCAAAAATCTCAGGAATTCGAATCTGCATAGGGCAACCATGTGTGCAGTAATGACACGCAGTACAGGCAATTCGTGGTGATTCTGCATATAACTTTTGTGCTTCTTGGATAATTTCATATTCTCTCTTATTAAGCGGAACAAAATCTTTCATAAAGGAGCAGTTATCTTCTACTTGTTCCAAAGTCGACATTCCCGATAATACCGCAAGTACTCCTTCTAAAGATGAGGCAAATCGAAGTGCCCACGAGGCATAAGAAGCGTTGGGATTATATTTTTGAAATAGAGTTTTCACTTGATCACTAGGATTTGCCAAAGAACCGCCTTTTACCGGTTCCATAATAATAATTTCTTTATTGTATTTTCTAGCCACCTCATAGCAGGCACGGCTTTGAATTTGAGGATTATTCCAGTCGGCATAGTTAATTTGTAATTGAACAAAAGAAGCGTCTGGATGTTCTAGCAAAAGTTTTTCTAGAAACTCAGGAGAATCATGAAAGGAAAATCCCCAGCGACGAATCAGTCCCTTTTCTTGTGCTTCTTTCACAAAGTCCCAAATTTTTGCTTCATTAAAAGCATCAATGTTGTTTCTTGATACGGCATGAAGTAAATAAAAATCAAAATATTTAGCCTCTGTTCTTTCAAGACTAATCTCTAGTTCTTTGTGCATCATTTCGGGTGTGTCGAGTTTGCATAGTTTCGTTGCTAAAGTAAAAGTATCACGAGAATATCTTCTTACAATTGCGTCTCTAGCAGCTCTTTCAGAGGCGCCTTCTCCATAGGCATAAGCAGTATCAAAGTAAGTAAATCCTGACGCCAAAAAGAGATCTACCATCTTCTTTACTTCTTCAATATCAATCTCCCCTTCTTTTTGCGGAAGGCGCATTAAGCCAAATCCTAGTTTTCCGTTTTTCATTTTTCATTCTCCTTTAGTTGCGGCATATCTCCTTTAGATAAAGGAGTAAGGTAGCAGTAGGTAAGAGGATGACCCTCAAGCATGGAAGCATATAAAGCTTTCGTTTTTTTCTTCTTGAGACCAGTAAAACCCTCGTCACGATATATGGCAAGACATTTTTTAATAAATTCTCGAGTGACAGGGTGCATAAAATAAGTGTCAGCACGCGAAATAAAATACTCGTATGTTGTTTCGGGACGGAAATGCTTTGGATCATACGTTTTCGAAGCTGAAAGCATATCTGCGACATATTCCATCGCATATTTCCAAGGAATCGCCCTTGCTAAAACTCTGCCGCGAAAATAATCAGTCCAGTATTCCCAGTGATGAGGATTTCTTTTTGTATGATGTTGGCAAGTGAAAGAAAAATAGTCATTTCTTAATCTTTCTTCATAAACAGGTGAATGATCTCCTGCATAGTATCTTGCAGAGAGATGAAACTCTGTATAACCGTATTTTGTTAAATCATGTTTTAAGGCATGAAAGAAAATACCTAGATGCCAAGCATTGCGGATTACTTGGTGACGATGTCTAGTAATTGTACAAAAATGAGCAAATGGATGACTTTTCATAAAGGAAATATAGTAATTAATAAATTGCGAAGAACTCCCCACGCGAAAAGAGAAAGGATATAAAAGGAGAGAAAAACACTATAAACAATGTTCCATTTTTTCTTTCCTTTTCCTTTCCATTCAAAAAGAAGAACAACAGGAATGACAATAGGCAAACTAATAAGCAAGTAGGGATTTGCAAGGTAAGCATCATGAAAATGAAAGGTAAGCAAGTTCATGATCATGGTAGTAATTCCACATCCTGGACACTGATACCCTGTGAAAAAATGCAAGGGGCAAACAAAGCCCACGCCGCCTAAAGCGATATAAAGAAAATAAAGCCCACCAAAAAAGAGGGCAAATCGCATGATGCGAAATGAACGATAAATTTTCTGTTCTTCCCTTTGCTTTTCTCTTAAAGCAAATAGAAGAGATTTTTGATTTGTTGTAGCTAGTCCTTGCACGTATATGTTCCTTACTTCACTAGTTTATTGAATTTATCTTGAATTAAGGCGATGGAAATCAGAGGAATAAATAGACTAATAATAAGGTTAAGCACACCAAAGGAAGAATCTTTTCCTTCGTCTAACTTAGAGCTTAATTTATAAACTGCATAAACCATGTAAATATTGCAGGTGATAATGCTAAGAAGCACTGCAGTCCAACCGCTTGTGTCCCAATCATCACGAATTGCAGTATTCACATCGTCAGTTAAAAAACCAAACCAAATGTATTCCCCAATCCCGCACGTTAAAATAGAAATAACAACCCAAAGAGCAATACTGCGCGTCTCACCAAGCACTGCGCGTGAATTCGTAATAGGTTTAAAAGATGGTGAGGCTTTAGTGTTTGAAGCACCATCGCCTTTTAAACGTTCTCCGCATTTTGGACAAAATGCTACGTTTCCTTCTATTTTTGTCCCACAATGCGGACAAAAACTACCGCTTTTTCCTTCCGGTAAACTAGCCCCGCATGAAGAACAAAATAAGGCAGAATCTTCTGCTTCCGCACCGCAATTTGGACATTTTTTCATACTGATTTCCTCATCCCTATTATAGTATAGGAATTGATGAATTCTTCTCTAATAAACAAAAACCGCGCACAAAGACGCGGCTATTTTGTGAGAAATGATTAGAAGAAGGTTGCCCTAGCAGCTTCTCTAATTTCAGCGGTAGTAGAGAAGGGGATGCGGGTGGTATAGCCTTCTTTTGCCGCAACCATCATCTTTGTTGGCCACTGTTGAATGGCGCTATTCCATTCATAAACGCAATCATTATAAAGTTCACGTGCTGCAGTAATTTCCTTTTGGAGATAGGAATTTTGTTGTAAGCACTGTTCAATTTCGTCGTGAGCCTTGATATCAGGATAACGTTCGAAAGCAACATTGATTTGTCCGAAAAGTTGATCCACTTGTCCGGAGATTGCGTTTCTCTGGGTATCGGCGTCAGGATTCACTCCTCCGCGATAAGCAGCAACCTTTGTTAAGATTTCCTTATCTAAATCAATCGCTCGATCAAGAAGTTTTGCAGCATTTTGCAAGATGACAACTCTTTGTTCCAAATAGTTATCAATTGTCGAAGCAGCAGACTGAATCTTTTGCTCTAAGGAGCGCAGATAAGTCCCAGCGTTGATTTTCATAAAGAGGAAAACCACTCCAGGGATGATACCTAAGATCCAAAGCATAACTTCAAAAATCTTAGAACCAACACCTACCTTAACAGGGATTTGTTTTTCTATAACCCTGGCATCGCGACCATTTTCAGCAACTGGTCCAGTAACTTCATCAAGAGGATTTGCCATATTTATTTCCTTTCTTTAGGGAGATTCCCTTCTATTTCAATTATATCGATTTTTCTTTAAGAGAGTGTGTTCTTGTTATTTCTTCGTTTCCTTTTCTTTCTCAAGATCCTCTAGTGCCTCCATCTTTCCTTCAATTTCTTCATCTAGATGTTCCATCTTTTCTTCGATAACATCGTCTAGATGGTCAATAAGAGAGTCAAGTTCTTTTTCACCATTATCATCTGCGCCGGAAGCAACTAAATAAGCAGCATAGTTTTCTACATAACTGCCATGATGCGAAGAAAGAAACGCACTAAGCTTCTCTTGATCCCACTTTTCCTTCGTTTCATTCATATAACGAATGCCTACTTCATGAACAGCAGTAACTGGCTGATATTCAAAGTAAGCAACAGGAACATTGTGCATCCTGCCATCTCCCCCTAAAGTAGGGACAAAAGTTGTTCTTGGAATTTTGCGGTAAGACAAAGATTGGACCTCAAAACGGTCACTACTTTGCCGTGTATTAAGGTAAGAAACGCGAAGAATTTGATCCGTATCTCCTTCCGGATGCTGAAACAGTTTTGCTGGCATATGATTTACGGCACGCATTGCCTCATAATCAGAAATGCTTCTTCTTTGTGCTTGAGGAGTATATTCCCCCGCATCTGTCATTTGATATAAAGGAATCGCCATTAAGGGGGCTAAATCAAAATAGAGAGACATAAACAAAGAGTCCATATAAGAAAGATAAGCATTTCTCATTTCTTTTACGGACAAAAAGTCACCCACAAAAGTGGAATCGTAATGAAAAATATTTTCTGAGTGGCGAGACTGTACCAAGGTAATCGTCTTGCACTTTTTCATTAAAAAATCGTCGCCATAACCAGCTTTGCCTTTGATAATTTCAAGCATGTTTTGCTGCGCTAAAGGAGTGAAAAGTAAACGGAATTGCACTTCATGGTCGCGGTCATAAGCACCAAATAAAGCTTCAAACTCGTTGTTGCTTAAGGGCGTGAAAACCTTTCCTTTTTTCGTTGCCTCTTCCGCATAAGACTGGATTTTCTTTTGCTCTTTTTCTACAAATGAATCGACATCTTTTTCGTCTTTAGTATTAATTCCACACGGATTACGAGAAAAAGATAAGTCTGGCGCTGCCAAGTTACCGTAGATCGTCATCGGGGTCGAGGTAAAGGCAGGACCAGGTTCCACATAAGTTGCAGTGAGTAGTTGTGTTCGCACTGTGGTGTGGAAGTGGCCATCAGAATCATAAACTCTTTCTGTCCATGAAATTGTTAAGGTACCAGTGTAAGTGATATCAACAATTCTTGCTCCTTTCACCATCATCCGGATATAAGGATTTTTTTGAATATTACCAGACATCAAAGTAATAACAGAATCTGTCTTATCTAAAATATCTGTATATTGGTAGACATCTTGAAGCATCAACATTTTTCCTTCAGGAAGCGTCTCGTCTACCGTGAACATATCCGTAGTTTCTTTTACAATCTTTTTAAAATCATCCCAGTGAAAAGAATTGTATAAAGGAGCAAGAGAAGCACGAATGATGCTTGCTTGATTTAAATAGGCTTTTTGCGCCTTGGAGGCTTCGCTTGTAGCGTCTTTAATTTTAGGATTTAAAACAAAAAGAATAACAAGTAAAAGAGCGACACCAATTACAAAGCCAAATATCGCGCATAAAAGACTTGGAAGAGAATATTCGCTATAGCATAAAAGGCTGCCAAGTACACCTACAATGAAAGCAACGACAAGAAGAAAAATCAAAACGCCTCGCCAAACCTTTAATCCGTTCTTTTTCTTTTTTGTTTGATTAGCTTTTTCTTCTAAAACCTTAAGTTTTTTATAGGCAACTTCGTTTTCTTCTTCGTTGACTCCAGATGCTTTTAATTTTTGATCAAAAAAATCAGAAGTTTTCTGATGAAAAGTTTTCGAAACTTGATTCAAATAATAATCAACAGGGTCAAAGATATCTGCGCTGCTTTTCTCTGCCATACTTATTGCTCCTTGTCTCTTATTTTATTCAAATTAACGCACTCTCGTTAACCATAATGGTTCCGTGATAGTAAGAGGGTGCTCCTTATCCACGAGAATTTCTCTTTCCGATAAATATTCAAAATAAACACCATTTTCAATTAAATGATGTGGGAATGGCAGGGATTTTGAAGAAAAATTGAAGATTCCATACTCCGAATAACCTTTATTGGTGTTCTCACAGACAAAGCACTCATCCTTACTATCTAAAAAGAGAGTGGAAAGATTAGATGAAGTTTCTTCTCTTTTTTTCAGTGCAATACAGTGCCCAACATAGGCAAAAGTTTCTTCTTTTCCTTCTACATCCCAGCACACTTTATCTTCATCAAATAAAGTGGGATGCTTCCTTACGCCATACTCTTCCCCTGCATAAAGGAAGGCAGGACCTCTAGTGAAGAAGGAATAGGCGAGAAGATTATGATGTAATGCATTATTTTTGCCATAAAAGGCAAGTCTAGTTTGATCATGGTTTTCTAAAGCACGAACAATGTATGCTCCCTGTTCTGGAAGCCCTACCTCCTCTAGATTACACGCCGCGCGATAGGCTGCTAAATCAAGAGGATTATGCGAAAGAAGGTAATCTCTTAAGTAAGGGAAAGAAGCGTAGCAATAAAAGAGTTGAAACCCTGCATGAGCCAACTCGCCATTTGATGTAGCAATCGCTCCTTTGCCTCTCGTTTCTAAAGCAAATGCCGCTTCAATGCATTCTGCTAATAAGAATATTTCCTTTTGCGGGTAAGTTTTTAAAAGATGCGCATGAAGTGCTTCAAAGAAAGAAGCAGGAATTAAAGAGGCTACATCAAAGCGAAAACCATCAACACCGGAATCAATAAAAAGATCCAAAACATGAATCATATAAGGGGTTAAAGCAGGACACGAATAATCTAAATCATACACATCCGACCAATCCCCTACTTTATTTCCGAATTCCCCTTTCTCGTTTCTCCAGTAAAATTCAGGATGTTCTTTAAGCAAAACACTATCACGAGAAGTGTGGTTGAACACCTGATCAACCATAACTTTCATCCCTAAGTGATGAGCGTGCTCGCAAAGATGCTTTAAATCATCCCAGTTTCCTAGTTCAGGATTGATTTTGGTGTAATCCTCAATTGCATATGGTGAACCTAAACTTCCCTTTCTTCCTTTTCTTCCAATCGGTTGAAGGGGCATTAAGTACAAAATATCCGCGCCTAAATCGCGAATTCTTTTTAAATCTGATTCTAGGGCTTTTATAGTCCCTTCTGCTGTATGATTACGGACAAAAACTTGATAAATTAATTGATTTGATAAATCCATATTCTTCTCCCTCTTCTATCTTAGAGTTTTCGTCTTTGTTCGCCTATCAAAAGATAGAAAAAAGCCTCCTAAGAGGCCTATGAGTTATTTCTCTTGGTTTAGCACCAAAAGAATAGAGGAAGAATACTTTTCTTTTCTCCTTTTTAAATAGGAGGGGAAGCGAAGATATCATTTATGAATATTAAAAGCGATAAGATAACAGAACTATTTCTTTTATTTGCTCTAAATTTTTATCCATAGCAATCTTCCTTTCCTTGGATAATAAGAAAATCCTCCTTCTTTCGGAATATAATACGTTATAACATAACCATTTTTCATAATCGTACCTTATTGAAAAGCGAGAAGTCTTATCAAGACTTATTGGATAAAATGATTTTCCCAAAATCTAAAGGTGCGGATAAAACGTTGATTGAATATATTTCTGCTTTTTATAAGGGAGGAATAATCCATCTTATCCAAAATGGATCCATGATAAATTTGGTAAAACTCCTGAAGAAATGACAAAAATAGTGATGATTGCTTTGGAAAGCACAAAACAGTTAAAAGATGAAGAAGTATGAAAAAATGGCACCAAAGTGCCATTTATTATCTTGTTGGTGACCCGTACGGGATTCGAACCCATGAATGCATGCGTGAAAGGCATGTGAGTTAAGCCACTTCTCCAACGGGCCATACTGGCGCTTGCTATAGGATTCGAACCTACAACCGATCGGTTAACAGCCGATTGCTCTACCGTTGAGCTAAGCAAGCACCGCTGCGCCAAAGCGCCCGCATATATTACTTAGATGGTCTTCTTCGTGCAAGGTTAAAATGAAGAAAACTTACACCGAAGAAGAAACAAAATGTGTTTTTTTCTCTTTTTTGAGAAAAATTATTTTTTAGAGGCTAATTTCTTTTCAATGCTGGCCATTAAATCGCCAACCGTTTTAAGCTCGCCCAGTTCTGAAGTTTCAAAGAGAATGCCATAGCGTTCTTCAAAATCGAGGCACATCTCCACTACATCAAGCGAATCAAGACCTAAATCCTTTAAGTTCAAGTCTTCTTCAATGGTTTCACGGTGACAACGTTTAGCTAGAGTTGCACGAATTTCTTCAATAGTATTTGTCATAGAAGTCCTTTCGCTTTGCCATTATAAAGAAAAAGAGCCACATAGTAAAAGGGGCCTTAGCCCCCTAATCTTTAAATGTTTACGTTCATGATACGTTCGGAAACTTGGGAAGAGAGATTGACATCCATTTCAGATTCCAAACGTGTTGCCGTATTTTGGAAAACAGGAATAAGAGTTCCAGCAATGATTCCAAAGATGCTAAGAACAAGAATCATTCCTAATAATTGGCCTTTTAATTCTGACATATTAACCTCCTTTCTTAATCGAGATAACCAATAATTGTTGAGCGCTCTATTTGAACAATTACTGGTTGAGTAGAAATAACAAAAGGACGGTATTCCTTTGTTAAGCGAAAACGATAAATATCCCCAACTTGGCTGACTTGCTCGTCAAGAGGATAGATTTTTGCCCCACACTCTTCTTCGACTGTGGCAATTAACTCCTGATCAATCCCGCCTCGTAACGATATTGCTTTCGCAGCAGTAATCGAAGCGGCATCTAAACTTGTTTGAATGGCCTGAATGGAAGCTAAATCACCAGCCATTCCCATCAGTCCCACAATGAAGAACAAAGATAAGAGAAATGCTAACTTAGATCCCATTCATGACACCTCCTAATATGGTGACAATGCCAATGGCGATAAGCGCCATTAGAAGAGCGGATGCAATAAGTGGGAAGATTGAGACACTATTCATTCGGCTTTCTAACTGTAATAGTTTTGCCTTTCTATTCTCGTAAGCAAATGAAGCAAATAAGGTGCGAAACTGTAACAGATAACTCTCGCTACCACCTTCTTGACTCATTTTGTAGATGGATAACATCACTTGTCGAATGGCAAGCGAAGAGAAGGCTTCACTAAAGCGGATATAAGGCTCAATGGATTTATCTTGATCAATATCAAGAAGAAGTGTGTTCATCTTCTCTGCTAAACCGTTTTTTGCGAAGGGTATCGTAGCTTGTAAAGCGTTATAAACGGGTAAGCCAGTTTCTACAAAAATGGAGAAGTAAGAGAAAGCTTCTGCAAAACTTTTTTCTAGCTTTTCTTGATCCACATTTTCTTTTTTCTTTGAACTTGTAAGTAAAAAGTAATCAAGAACAAAGAGAATGAGAATCAAAGACCCAGTAAGAAAGA
The DNA here is from genome assembly GCA_944376605.1 of uncultured Bacilli bacterium. Lineage (GTDB taxonomy): Bacteria > Bacillota_I > Bacilli_A > RFN20 > CAG-826 > UBA4951. The sequence goes on along the minus strand of CALWDE010000002.1, from coordinate 10,825 downwards.
TGTTTTCTAAATAGAAGTAGAGAAAGGCTATGACACCGCCGCCAAATAAAGTAGCAATTGCCGCTGCTAGAATATTAACGGGAACCTTCTTTCTTTCGTCCTTTTTGAACTTTCTTTTTATCATTTTTTCCTCCTTTCCCCTTTTCACCAACAAGGAAACTAAAAAGTGCAAACGAACCACTGGCGATGACAAAATAGGCAACACTCACAAGTTGAAAAGCTAGAGAAGTCGATAAAGAAGCATAGAATGAACTTAGTCCTAAGCGAACAGCAACTAGCACAAACGCGCTCATCACCCAAAGAAGCAAGAACTGGCCAAATGCCCTAGCCCTGCTTTTATCAGCAATTCTTTCGCTTTCTTCTGTTTCGCTTACTTCACGTAATAGAGGTTGCATCAGGCTTAAAACATCTCCGCCTTGTTGACGCCATATCTCTACCATAGAGCAGAACATCTCATAGAAAGATTCTTCAAAAAATCTCTGCAAATATCGTATTTTTTCTATAATATCCAAATTCGACAAGTGGGCAGTTACCTCCTTAAGAGAGGGCGAGAGGAATAATGAAGCGCTTTGAAAGCTTTCCTCTAAAGAACCATTTACAGAAAGAGAAATGACAAAAGAATTAACAAAGCGGTAAGCTTCTCCTCTTCTTTCACTTTTCTCTCTTCTTGCTTGAAAACGTGGGCAAACATAAAGAAAGATAGATAGCGAAAATAGGAAGCCGCATAAAATGCCTATTAGATAATTATTGCTCACCATGTAGCCAAGAAGGAAGGAAAGGCCAAACGCTGCAAAAGAAATGATTACTCTTTTTAACATATCTCGTCCTCCTGATAGAGTACTTCCATCTCTCCTGTTTCACTGATATGACCAACTTCTTTGACATAACGTCTTAAAACTCCATCTTCTTCTTTTCTTCCAAGTAAAACGTAGTTATGAAAACAAGTATGAATAGCTTGGCGAAGTTCCTCTTCGAGTAAACGCTCTCCTCCTTGCATCGCTAAGCGTAACATACGGTAAGGTAACTCTTTTACATGGTCCGCGTGAATCGTCAAAAGGATAGGATGGCCGGATAAAGCCGAGATTAATGCTTCAAGCATTTCTCCCCCTCTTGCTTCTGCTAAGATGATGTAATCAGGATCGTTTCTCAAGGCGTTCCGAATTAATTCTACATAGGGACTACGCGGAGTTACAAGCCAAGTAGAAATATCTGCCTGATAGTCGCGAAGTAGGCCTAATTCATCAATATTATCGATTACAATGCACTTTCTTCCTGCTGGAAGAGACTTTAAAAGATACTTTTGTAATTCTGTTTTTCCTGAAGAAGAAATTCCGCCAATAACAATCGACTCTCCCTTCGAAAGCCAGTCCATAATAATCTCTTTTGTATTAGCAGGAAAAAAGCGTGGATCATTTTCAATCTTACTTTTACATGAGGCTAAACGGAGAGAAAAGGTCGGACATCTTTCCCCGTTTTTCCTTCCGATACTAGGATGCACGCCATTGAAACGATATCTTCCAAAACTTACATCCAAAATAGGATTTGTGAAGCTAAAAGGACGTTCCGTTAAATTCGCGACCTGGAGAAGAAAATCCATCGCGTCTTTCGCAGAAAGAGAGATTTCACTTTTTACTCTTCCTTTAAAGGCGTGCAAATAATGTAAACTTTCTCCATCGTAACTAATATCACTAATATTAGGATCTTCCAGTAAGGGTAATAAACAAGTGGATTCAAGATACTTTACTGCTTCTTTTTCACTCATAACTATCTCCTTTTGTTATTTCAAATACACGTTGTTGCTGAAAAAACTCAATTTTTCCTAGTTCTGCTTGCAGCGATATCGTTAATAAAGTGGGAACTCTAGGGTCTTTTCCGCTTCCTGTAACCGAATAATCGTAACGAACTTGATAAGGGTCAAAGGAGGAGGAAAAATATTCCCCAATGCTTTCGCTGGCTTTCTTTACATCCCAATAAGGGATATCGTCATTTTTCCCAAAAGGAATCACAACAGAGCCATATAACATTTCTTTGCTAATTCCAACCCAAGTCCTAGCAAGAACGCCATGTGCTCTAGTCATGGAAAAAAGCTGGAAAGAAAACGCGAGTAAAACTGACATTACAAGCATTTGAATCATGGCAAGATTTCCTCCACACACCACTCTGCATTTTGACAGGAACCAAAATAGTTTTGATCAATTACAACATCAAAAGGATAAGTAAAACTCCAACGGTCAAGTTCCCCACATCCTGAGGCAGTAATTTCACAGTCGTAAGTTTTGCTTTCCCCGTTTTTAACAGGAGGAAAGATAATACTTTGAATTAATACATCATTTGGCTTTCGTTCTTGATAAGTACGCATCTCTCGCCCGTCTTTACTCACTGCAAATGCGTATTTTGTTCGCAAGCAGGAATAAACACCAAGTCCTGCAGAAGTAGTTTCTAAAGGAATTTGTAGACACTCCTTCCCGTTATAAAAAGATGTAGACAAACAGGGAAAATCAGAAAAATGATTATAGATTTGCAGAGATATTGTCTCGGCTTCAAAGGGCATAAAGTCAAGACCATAAGCCACTTCGCGAAACTGCATATCTTTTAATGGAAGCATCGAAAAGCTTGGATTTACATAAGTAGACTGTAAGTTCCGATTTTCAAGGCGATAAGGCGCGGCATATAGATTCCCGTCTCTTGCTTTCATACCGCTTGTTTCTAGCGCGACGCACGATTTACCTGGCGACAGAATAAATTCTCTCTCGGAAGCATACTCAATTCGGAAAGGCACTCGCCAATTACACTCCCCGCCTTCATAACTAGTTTTAATGTATAACTGAGCATAGTTATCTTGCTTTGATAAGTATTTGGCCATAACCATGCCAGAGCAGGTCATAAAGCCACCCTCTTCCACAAAACTGTTTAAATTCAAACGGTCAATCACCATCTTCCCCCTTGTTCCGTATGTGCTTGAAGGAAAAAGAGGATTAGAAATATAAAGAGCGTAACCAAAGTGTAAATCTACTGGTGCTTTAAATTTGAAGGAATAGATATAATTTTCTCCACTCCAAGGCGGAAAGTTTGCCTGCTCCCACACACCATCTAAAGGACAGGTATCGGTGGCAGCGCCATTTGTCGCAGAAACAAGCAAAAGAGGCATAAGAAAAACACTCGCAATTTTTGTTAAGACTTTCATAAGGACCTCTTTAGGTGTTTGCCATCATAAAATTGCCATGTACTTTTACTAAAAGTTTATTCATCACGCGGTTATAGGAATGTCTATCAAAACACTCATACCACCACCAAACGTAATGCCTACCTCGTTCAAGGCAGTCACAAAGAAAGATTTTTCGCTCTTCAATGGGCAAAGAATCATAAAAGCCAATAACCTTTTCTAAAAAGGCACCAGCGGCGCACTCGCTTCGTCGATGTACATACTCCCTGTCGAGATCGTATATGTGACGATCGGGACTATATCCAATCTCGACAAGGGCCTGACGGAATACACTTCCAACCAGGATAGAACAACCACGAGAGTCCGCCTTTATGAAGAAAGGAACAGACTGACTCATATTAAGAACCTCCTAGCACCATTATATAGGAGGGAAGAAAACACTTTGGCCCTTTTTAAAAGATATTTTTCATTCTTTTCTAGATAAAAGAAAAAAGGCAGTCTATCCTATTTTTAATGATTATCTTAGTTGGTGCTTCAGCAAGCGGAAAAACAGAAGTTTCAAAACTTCTATGCGCAAAATATGGCTTTCAAAAAGCGATTACCCATACTACAAGAGCCCCTCGAAAAGGAGAGGTGAACGGAGTAGATTATTTTTTTGTTACCAAAGAAAAGTTTTTAGAACTTCTTACAAGTTGTTTCTTTGTGGAACACACTTTTTATGGTGGTAATTATTATGGATGTGGAAAAGACCAGATAAGCGAAAATAAAATTGTTGTGGTTGATCCTAATGGTCTTAAATCCTTTCTTGCTTTACATAATCCTCGTGTAGTTACCTTTTTTCTTGAAGCTAGTCGAGAAGAAAGAGAAGAAAGAATGCGCTACCGCGGAGACAAAGAAGAACTCATTCAAAAGCGTCTCGCATTTGATGAAGTAGAATTTTCCAAAGGAAGAATTGCAAAAACTGACTTTGTAATTCCTACTTCTGGACGCAAATTAGAAGAGATTGCTCAAGAAGTATATTCTTCCTATCAAAACGAATTGAAGAAGCGGGCACTTTAACTTTTTCCTGTTGCCCTTATTTCCTCCTCTTTCTCCATGAAAAAACGCCCTAAGGTAGAAAGGTAGACCTTAGGGCGCCGGAGGAAAATTGGGTTAATTATTCTTCGTCATCTGCTTCCTCTGTAGCATCGCTAGAATTTTGAGGACGATAATCGACAAGTTCAGAAACATAGTCTTTTTCAATAATCTTTCCTTGTTCCAAATCATCGTGCTCGCAAGCATCCGCGATAAGCTGCTTGGCTCTCTTCATGGATAAGGGGCTCTTAACCTTGAAGACAACAGGAATCTCACGATAGATATTCTTTCCACCCGCATCTTTTACAGGAATGGTGGAGTTCTCATAATCTTTTGGATCGAGAGCGAGATAAAGTTTTAGCGACTTTCCTGCAACAGTAATCTTTACATATGTCTTTGTATGAAGACGGAAAGTATCACCGGAGTTAGAAAGTCTGCTCTTTAAGCCATAGCTTAAGCATTCAGCCTTTAGTTCATTGTAATTAGCTTTCATTTCTTCATCCGCATCAAGAAGACGGGTTGGGAAAGGAATACGAATGATTTTCGGCTTAGCAGCTTCAACGGGAGCAGGAGCAACTTCTTCCGTTGCAGGCTTTTCTTCTGTTGCTGGAGCAGGTTCAGGTTCTGGTTCAGGTTCTGGTTCTGGAGCAGGTGCTTCTTCCACGACAGGTTCTGTTACAACTTCTTTAATCACAACAGGTTCTGGCTTTGGAAGTTTGGCGAGTTCTTCCGCAATAATTGCACGAATATCGTCAGCCTTGAGAAGATTGTCTTTAATCGAAGCGATCGCTTCATTTTGGGCATTATCCACTTCTTTTTGAATGGCTAAGGCTTGTTCTCTTGCGCGTGCAGCTTCTTCTGCCTCCGCAGCGCGACGACGCTCTTCTTCTTGGCGTTTTGCGCGTTCCTCTTCCTCTTTCTTTTCTGCTTCTTCTTTCGCAAGACGAGCTTTTTCCTCTTCTTCCGCCTTTAAAGCAGCTTCTTTTTCTTCTTTTTCTTTTTGGGCAAGAGCAGCTTCTTCTTCGGCTTTCGCTTTGGCTTCCGCCTCTTCTTTTGCTTTGGCTTCTTCTTCCGCCTTTCTTGCAGCTTCTCTTTCGTCTAATTCTTTGCGAAGAGCGGCAAGTTCCTCGTCAAGAATGGACTTAATATCATCCTTGCTTAAGGTTTCTTTCTCAGCTGGAGTTTCTTCCGCCTTTTCTTCTTCCTGAGGAGCTGGTTCCTCTTCCTTTGTTTCATTTAATTCGAAATATTCATGAATACCGTCATGAATAGCGGCACGAATATCGTCCTTAAATTCATCAAGAGAAATCGGAGTGAGTTCTACCTCATCCGCCTCTTCCTTCTCCTCCATAGAAGGATTCGTTTTAGCGTAGTATTCATCAAGTTCAGCACGAACTAATGCGCGCGCTTCTTCATCAGTTAAAGGCTTGTCATTATCTGGGTGATCGTGATCATCTAAAGCCTCTTTAATGATGGCACGAAGTTCACGGGCTGTAAGAGGACGATTCTCTTCTTCTACCACAGGTAAAGGCTTCACTTCAGGAGCAGGAAGAGGTGCAGGAGCGGGTTCACTCTTCTTCTCTTCTTCCTCCTTTTTCGCTTCAGGAGCGGGATTATAAATATGAATATGAATTTCCTTTTGCTGCTCTTTTACAGGTTCTGGAGCAGGGGCAGGTTCGCTCTTCTTTTCTTCCTCTTCCTTCTTTGGTTCAGGAGTGGTGGTAATAGTTTGAGCAGGCTGCCCATTGTAATAAATATGTTGAACGATAATTGGTGTATCTGCGCTGGTGGATTCCACAGCAACAGGTGCAGGAGCGGCAGCTGGTTTTGCAGATGGATCAAGTTCATCATACATAGCAGCTTTTAAAGCATCATTATCATCGACAGGTAAACGAGCATCTGTTAAAGCTTTTGCACGTGCTTTGTCGTTCTTAGCCTTCTTCACACCAGGATGTGCAATGCAATCTGCCATAGCAACAATCACGCCAATAAAACCAAGCAAATAACCAAGAGCAAAGAAGACAAAGGGTAATGACATAATAATCGCATACACCCAGTTTAATGCAACATTTCCGCCGGCATTAACATAGGCATTGTCTCCAATATAAAGCCAATGGATGATGTTAATGACGTTATGATTAGCACTTAAAGCTTCTGCAGCGGAAGTTAATGGCAAGAAATCAGGAACAAGACATGCACAGCAAAAACCTGTTAAAACTGCACCGAAGATAAGCCATAAAAGATTGGGGAATAAAGAACGATAACGTCTTCTTGCAAGGGTAATGATGAAATGAATGAGCCATGAAAGCACAAACACTCCAGCGGCAACTAAACCGAGAATTGCATACAAATTGCCTTCCATTACCAAATTCCAAGCAGCCATATAAGAGGCGCCTGTAGAAAAGAAAATATCCACAAATGCAGTGGCTACCTCACCAAAGGTAGTGGGTGTCATCCAACTAGCACCACCAGCAATTAAAGGAGTAATGCCAAGTAGCACAACGCCTAAAACCGCAAAAATGGAAGCCAGTATCGTTAGGGTAAACGAACTTTTTTTCATAAAAGGGTCTCCTTTCCCTCTATTTATATAAGGATTATAACTATTGGAGAGTTTTATGAAAGGGGTTTCTTGGAAATTATCCCTGCAAAGATTGACTATTTAGAAAAATATCGACGATAAATTCCGTTATGGCAGTAACCATCCTAAGGGGTTTTGCACTCTTTTTATAAGAAGATTTTCTTTGTTTTCTTTGATATTTAACAAAAAATCAAATAAAGGTGCCTCTTTTACTGATTATTTTTGGAAAAGAAGCAATCGAACTGTAGTCTATCTTCTCGTCGTAGAGAATACCAAAAGGAGATTATTCCCCTTTGCTCTTCTTTAAAGCTGCGGAAATAAAGCCATAAAAAAGCGGGTTTGGTTTTAAAGGACGCGAGGTAAATTCTGGATGGAACTGGGAAGCAATAAAGAAGGGATGAGTGGGAAGTTCACAAATTTCAACAAGCTGAGAATCGGGATTAATCCCCGAAAACACCATTCCTGCATCTTCAAAATCCTTTTTAAAACGGGAATTAAATTCATATCGATGGCGATGTCTTTCTTCGATTTCCTCTTTTTGGTACAGTTTCTTTGCCAATGAACCATCTTTTAAAAGACAGGGGTAATTGCCAAGACGCATCGTCCCTCCTAATTCAATTCCGTCATATTGGCCTCTAAGCAAATCAATAACAGGACGTCCGCATTGAGGATCAAATTCCGCAGAATCTGCATCTTGCCAATGTAAGACGTTTTGAGCAAATTCGATTAGCGCAAGCTGCATACCAAAGCAAATTCCTAAAAATGGGATTTTGTTTTCTCTAGCATAACAAATCGCAAGCTTTTTGCCTTCGCTTCCTCTCTCCCCAAAGCCGCCAGGCACCAATATTCCTTGAGCATCTTTTAGAATGGTAGACACATTTTCAGGAGTAATTGTAGACGATTTAATCCACAATATCTCTATATGTTTTCCAACCTCTGCCCCCGCGTGCACAAGTGCGCTTTTTACAGATAAATAGGCATCTTTTAATTCAACATATTTACCAACTAAAGCAATTTTTAAAGTCCCTTTTCTTTCCTTAAAAGAATCGACCCATTTACTCCAGCGCGTTAAATCCGCTTCTTTCGCCTCTAATTTTAAACGCTCTGTAACATAATCATCCAAACCTTGTTCATGAAGATGAAGTGGCAAATCATAGACTACCTTTTCATCTAAAGCAGTAAAAACACCTTTGCTAGGAACGTTGCAAAACAGGGATATTTTAGATAATTGCCCCTCGCTTAAAGGAACTTCTGTTCGTAAAACGATTGCGTCTGGTTGTATACCAAGTTGAAGTAATTCTTTCACGGAATGCTGCGTAGGTTTTGTCTTTGTTTCTTCTGCCGCACGTAAATAAGGAACAAGGGTGTTATGAACATAAAAGGTTGAATCAAAACCTTCTTCTAAACGCATTTCGCGAATGGCTTCTAAAAAAGGCAGTGACTCAATATCGCCCACTGTTCCCCCAATTTCGCAAATCAAAACATCTGGTTTTGCTGCTTTTGCAGCATCACGGATTTTGCTTTTAATTTCATCAGTAACATGAGGAATAACTTGAATACACGCGCCTAAATAGTCTCCTCTTCTCTCTTTCTCCATAACAGACATATAGATTTTTCCAGAGGTAAGAGAGCATTCTTTACTTAAGTTGGTATCAATCCATCTTTCATAATGCCCCAAATCTAAATCGGTTTCTGCTCCGTCTGCAGTCACAAAAACTTCCCCGTGTTGATAAGGAGACATGGTTCCAGGATCAATATTAAGATAAGGATCTAGTTTCATCATAGAAACTTTTAATCCACGTGATTTTAGTAAAAGCCCTAAAGAGGAGGCAAAAATTCCTTTGCCTAGCGAAGAAACAACTCCTCCCGTAACAAAGATGTATTTTGTAGCCATATTTTGCTCCTCCTAAGTTATTTTAAGTTAATAGTCTTCTTCTAAATGAAAGAAGAGAATTACGAATTTTCTATTAAGTATGCGTTTCTTTTACTTTTCTTTAAAAAGAATGTTCTATTGAAACACACTTCAAAAACCATGCATAAATTAGTTATTTTTAACAAAAATCAATTTTATGAAAGAACAATCTCAATAGGCGCAGTAGGTAAACTTACTAGAGTTAACACTCCATCAATAATTTGGTTAAATCCTGTAGAAGAGGAACCAGTCCCCATCCAGTCATAAATTTCAAGGTCAGTCATATCGGTATAGTGGCCGCTGTCTTCATCATAAATCGCATGTGAGGCAGAAATGCTGTATTCATGACCGATGATGTACTTTAATGTGAAAGATTCCTCGACTAAATCAGCTAAAGTAAAACTTTGAGATTCGTCTGCAACCGAGTTGCCATAAATGAAGTTCTCATCGTTGAAACTAATTTTAATATTTTCTAAGTCAGAGAAATCAGAACGATTATCGTAAGTAAATTCTACATCCCAATATTCAAGTTCAATCGTGCCATATTCGGTAACGGTAAAAGTACGAATAAGTTCTGCTTCATCAGCATTATTGGAATCAAAACGGAAATATATCGATGCAGTACCAAGATTAATCTTTTTTAAATCAACAGTGATACTGCCTCCTCTTAATAAATTGCCGTTTGCCGTTGTTGGTTCAAAAGTTAAGGCGTCGGCAGGAATAACCTCTTCATTAGAAGAGAGGAATGTAGCATCAATCTCGGTGTTGTAATAGCCAAACTTCGTCATATCGAAGAAGAGAGGCAAACTTGTTGGTACAGGATAAGATACAGTTTTATCTTCCGCGACAGAAATCTTATCAAGGACACTGCTTCCCCAAGAGAGATAGTCATCTTCATCGTCATAAGAGGTTACAGGAATAAGCTCAACAGTAATTTCAACATCCTCATCTGGCATTATAAATTCATAGCCAAACCAGTCCTTTGTTGTGGCTTCACCATTGAATAAAACATCACCAATCTCATAAAAAACACTATTGGAAGTAACATCAAAAGTAATATTGCTGCCTTCTTGACCAGTCGCAGAAAGTCCTGTTACCGTGTAATTTTCATCCTCAACATAAGTAATGTCGTAGATGTTATCGTCACCTCCACTGGTGCCATCTCCACCACAAGAGACTAATCCAGTTAAGGCTACGCAAGAGAGAATCGCCGAAGTAAGAAGGAAAGTTACTTTTTTCATGATATGGGCTCCCTTATCCAAAATATCTAGCCGTAGATATTCTAATCGATGCTAATTTTTCGTCTAGAAAAAGCGGAGAGTTGAAAACTTACATGTCTTTTACATGTTTTTCTTATCAAAAAAGTTTATCAGGAAAAGTCAGTTATTTTCTTTCTGCCCCCATAAAACAGTGATAGTAACGCCTTCTTTGTAGGTATAGTTCCAATTTGTGTTCCAGGTGGAAGGCTGTGCGCTTATTTCACAATAAACAGTTAAATCAACGCGGTTGTGGTTAAAAACAAGTTCTCCCATCTCCGTTACACTTTCAGGAATTGTGATTTCTTTAATGGATGAGTTTGCGAAAGCTTGATAACCAATTGTCTTCAAATTGTGGCATTGACTCATATCCACATTTTCCAGGAAAGAACATGTATTGAAAGCCTCTTCTTGGATACTCTCTAACGAGCTAAGTAATACCAAAGAAGTAATCTTTAAACGGGCAAAACTTCTCACCCCAATATATTTAAGAGTAGATGGTAAGTTCAATGAGGTGATGGAAGTTGCTCTAGAAGGGAAAAGAGAAGTATCTTTCCCGTCAGCAATTCCGATAGTGCCTTCTTTCACGTTTAGCTCTGTCATTTTGACGTTCTCAACACTCACAAGCCAGTTTCCCACATAAAGAATGCTGTTTTCCCAGTTAGCTTTATTATTTGCAATACCTGTACTGGAAAAGGCATTGTATTCAATTGTGTTCACACTAGAAGGAATGTTGATGGAATTTAATTCCGTTAAGTTAGAGAAGGCATAAGTTCCTATATGGAGCAATCCCTCTGGCAAATGAATTGTTTGAACTTGAGGTTTGTTATTATTTTGAAAAG
>CALWDE010000001.1 GCA_944376605.1 uncultured Bacilli bacterium | reverse complement strand
CTAAAGCAAGGCTCAGCAATATAAGGAATACCATCGAGACGATAGCCTTGGCGGTTGATCCCTTGCGGCGGCGATTGATTATCGATATGAGGAACGCCAGGAAGAAAAGCCCGATGGCGATGCCGCCAGCGATTGGTATTCCGGATAGAAGCATGTTGATCGTCGAATCGGCCTGCTCGCCCCCAATCAGGTTGAAGACGCCGGAGGCCGAATCGCGGAATTCCTCGTTAAGCAAGATGAGGAAGAAAGTGCATACGATCAGCAACAGGTAAAACAATACGACCGCCAAGACCAACACGATATGGGCGATCGGCGCGGCCATCATCAAGACGGTTATCGTCAAAGCGATGAAGGCCAGCGTCAAAAAGGCGCTGCTGAATCTCGAGGCGATTTTGTTTCCGGAATCACTATTCATAGCTACATTAAAATTCTATCGGAAAACGCTTCGATGAGAAATATCGTGAATATAAGGCCGAGAGTGTGCGGAATCCTGTGAAAACGATTCCCGCAAAAAGCATCAACAATCCCAATTGCCTCGCCTTTCTTTTCCGTGCCTCTATGGTCGCAATGTGGTTGGATTCTTTTATATCCTTTTCTTCGACCTGTTTGAACTGAACCCCATTTAGTTCATAACAATGTATCAGATTGATGAATAGGAGGCTTAGGCTTCCTATTTTTTAATCTTTTTGTGTTATAAAAAATAATTCAATCTTCTACAAGCAGAATATACTCATCTAATGATTTGATTTGCTCTTTTTCTTAAACCGCACGAAAAGTTAATTTTTTGTTTAAACAATAATTAGATTAAAAATAAATTTAAACAACCGTCGATTTATTCATCAATTTTCTTTGGGCGACCTGATGAGTCGTAGTTTTGTTTAGAAGTTAAATTTGGATCAATAAGAATAAGTTTTGCAAAAAAGGCGTGGATTTTGTGGAGAAATTCAAAATGATGTTTCTTTCTCTCTTCCGCTTTTTCTCGTATGTCTTGCGGAACAAAAGAAAGAATTTCTGCTTTGCTTTTTAAGTAACGTGTTTGTACTTCTTTTCGTAAATATTCGTATTGGCCAATGATTCCTGTTTCTTTTGCCATTTTGCTAATTTTAGGAAATAGTCCAATAGAAATGACAAGGTCATAGATAAAAAAGCCGTAAACAATCCCCATGAAGAAAATAAAGACAAAGTTCACAGCAATTCCAGCATCTCCTCCCTCAAATAGATACGCAAACATTTCTTGAAAAAGATCATAGACCCAAGGATTAAGACAGTAATAATAAAGCACGGTAACAGCAAGCCAAATAACACTAAATACAGGGCAAATTACGCCAAATAAATTCCCTTTCATATTGGTGTAATCCCATAAACGAACTTTAAATCCTTTCACAAAAATAAGGCCAGCGATAAGTTCCAATAAAATGAGAGAAATCCAAATGGTAACAATTGGGATTAAGTCATATACAGTAGCAAGCGATACTTCTTGCTTATTAAACAAATTTCCATTCGGATTATATAAAGGCATGGAGCTAGGCAAATAAGTAAAAAAGAGGGAACAAGCAATAAACATAATGACAATGCCAAAACCATATAAAGGTAGCCAGGGGCCCTTCATAAAGCCTGGATTTACCCATCTTTTGGCAGAGAAGAATCTGCGGAAGAGAACTTCAAGTCCATATCCTCCAAGAGAACCAACTAAAAATAAGAAGAGTAGAACCATAAGCTGTCTAGAATTGAAATTCATAAAATGCCCCTTTTCTTTATTTTTATACTTTACTTCTTTTCCTGGAAAAACAAAATGTTTATGCAAATGTTTTTCCTAACAAAAAAATTACAAAAAATGTGAAAAAAAGAATAAGGTTTTGCAAGGATTCTAATTTTTACTTTCTTTCCTCTCTATGCTAAAAAAGGAAAAAAGATTAAAGTTTAAGCATGGAAAATGAGGAAAAGGATTACTTAGAGCATTGTATCGCCTTATTAGAGGAAAGAGGCGTTCATGTGGAAGATATTGCCGACTGTGCTCGTTATCTTCAAAGTAGTTACTACACCTCATTAAAAAGTGAAGAACTTATTTCTTCTGTTTACAAAGTTTTGTCAAAGCGTGAAGTTCAGTTCGCTATTATGACTGCCATTGCGCTTGATAAGGCTGCCGAGGAACATTTACTAGCGGATAAAGAGTTAGAATCTCTGCTTTTAAGTGATGCTCCTTTATATGGCGTGGACGAAGTTTTGGCGTATGGAATTTGCAATACTTATGGTTCGATTGCTCTTACTAACTTTGGTTATATTGACAAAGACAAATACGGGATTATTAGCAAATTAAATGCAGCTGGGAAAAATACAGGCCACTGCAATACTTTTATTGATGATATTGTCGGAGCGATTGCCGCGGCTGCGGCGTCTCATTTTGCGCATAATAGCGAAGAGGAGGAAGAATAATGCCTATAATCAATCTTGCTATTCCAAATAATGTTGCGGACTTTGTTTTAGCTTTTGTTTTCATGGCTCTTCTTGCCGCTTTTGTCTACTTCCTCTCACGTAGATGGATTGCTGTTCTTGTCATTGGTGTTTTAGAAGTGATCTCCTTTATCTTTTACTGCGTGGGGTTATATTACTGCTGGATTGCCTTTACTGTCTTATTAGCGATTGCCCTTTTACTTGTTTTCTTTGTAAATCTTCATTTGTTCCGACTTATTTTTGCAAGTCGCGGAGAATCAAACCTTTTACATTTTGCGCGCAGGAAAAAGAAAAAAGATCCTGAGATTTTATATGATCAGGATGATTTCCTTGCAAAACTCGTCACCGCAGTCTTATCAATGTCGCGTCTTAGAAGAGGTGCTTTAATTACAATTGAGAAGAAAGACGATATTCTTTCTGATGCAAAACTTGGCAGCATTATTCGTCAAAAAGGTGTAGAGATTAATGCTCCTTTTGTTCCTGAATTAGTAGAAACCATCTTCTATGAGGGAACTCGGCTTCATGATGGGGCGATTGTTGTGAAAAACGGCATGATTGTCCGTGCCGCAGTGTTTTTTGTCTCCACAGAGCGTCCTTTAGATGGGAAATTTGGTTCACGCCATCAAGCAGCAATTGGCATTAGTGAAAATAGTGACTCTGTTACTGTGATTGTTTCGGAAGAAACAGGAAGAATTGCAATTGCCTTCCAGGGAGAACTTACTCCTGTTTCTAGCGATAATCTTCTTCGTGTGTTAGAAGATGATTTAGCCTACCAAGAAGACGAAGAAGCGTAGTTTTCATAAATTAATCAAAAGGATTTTTCGCATGAAAAGATATTTTGGGACGGACGGAATACGTGGAAAAGCGAATGCAGATTTAACTATCGATATCGCCAAAAAGTTAGCACGTGCCTTGTCTTTACGTTATACAAAAGTGTTTATTGGGCGCGATACAAGAGTTTCCTCTCCCATGTTCGCAGCTGCTTTAATTTCGACTGCTTTATCATGTGGAATGGAAGTGATGGATATTGGGTTAGTGGGAACGCCTTGTTTATGCTATGCCTTAAGAAAAGAAGAAGATGCTAGTGCATGCGGGGTGATGGTTACTGCTTCTCATAATCCTTATTACGATAACGGACTAAAAGTGCTCTCCTCTGTTGGCGAAAAGTTAACAAAAGAGGAAGAACGCTATTTAGAGGGAGCAATGGATGTGCCTCATCAAGATGTTTATCCTGAGGAAGTGGGGGAATATCATCTTCGGAAGGAAATTAAGTCCCAGTATGTCAAATTTTTAGTGAATCATTGTCCTTACGCTTCTTTTGCGGGAAAGTTATATTTTGATGATGCGAACGGCTCTGCAGGGAGCAGCTTAAGACAAGTTGCAACTTTTTTATCTCTTCCTTTTCAAGAAAAAGTGCAAAGACCAAACGGTATGAATATTAATGACCATTGCGGGGTGCTCCATATTCATGAAGTATTTCAGCGTTTAAAAGAGCATGAAGCAGATTCCTTTGATCTTCTTGTTAGTTTAGATGGTGATGGGGACCGCTGTGAAATGATGTTAAAAGACGGAACTCTGCTTGATGGAGATGCGTTATGTTACTTAATCGCAACTGCGCTCAAAGAAAGAGAGAAGCTTCCACTAAATAAGGTTGCCGTTACCTCTATGTCCTCGGATGGACTTATTGCAAGTTTAAAAGAAAAAGGAATTACTGCTGTAATAACTGATGTCGGAGATAGAGCTCTTGCGGAAGCGATGAAAAAGGAAAAGATTTCTTTAGCCTCTGAGCGGTCAGGCCACATGATTATTGGCGATGCAATAGGAAGCGGAGACGGGATATTAACGATGCTAACTTTCTTTTCTTACTATCATTCTTTAGAAGATATTAAAAGGGCGTTAGATGGTTATCACCCCTCCTTTCAAGAACTAATTAATATTCCTTTTGAAAACCGTGATGCCTTACGTATTTTTGTGAATTCTCCGCAATATGAGCATCTTTTATCTGATTTTTCACAAAAAGATGGTGTTAGAGTGGTCATTCGCCCTTCTGGCACGGAACCGTTTTTACGTGTTTTATTTGATGCGAAAAGTCGCGAATTATTAGAAAATAGTAAGGCTGATTTAGCAAAGTTATTTGTGGTTGAATAAAAATATGTGCGGAATTGTTGGTCATGTTGGGAAAGCACCTCTAAAAAAGTTTCTTTTAGCAGGTTTATCGCGTCTGCAGTATCGCGGTTATGATTCTGCAGGTATTGCTTTTTTAGATAATGATTTGCATTTCAAAGTTTATAAGCAGGTTGGCACAGTAGATGATTTAGCATCTATTTTGCCTTCTTTTCAGTCTTGTTTAGGCATTGGTCATACAAGATGGGCAACAAATGGTTTACCTAATAGTAAAAACGCACACCCTCAAGTTTCAGAACACGGGAATGTCACTTTAGTACATAACGGTATTATTGAAAATCATGCGTCTATTCGTTCCTTATTATTAAAGGACGGTTATCACTTTCATAGTTCGACGGATACTGAAGTTATTGCTAATTTTTTGGAAAGAAAATTAGAAAAGGATCACGCTTCTCCTTTAGAGGCCATTAAGTCATTATTTTTATGTTTAGAAGGCTCTTTTGCTTTAGCGATTTTAATTGATGGTGAACCAAACCGTTTATATTTTGCAAAATCAACTTCTCCTTTGGTTCTTGGAAAAGGAGTAGACGGTAAATATCTTGCTTCTGATCCTGCAGCACTTGTCGGCTACGCCAATGAATTTTTGGATTTGCTAGATGGTGATTATGGATATCTATCTGATGATGAAGTTGTACTTTGTAGAGGCGGAGAAGAGAGAAAAGCTATCTTTGTGACAAAAGACTTAGAACATTATGAAATTGATTTAAAAGGCTACGAGCATTTCATGATTAAGGAAATAGAGGAGCAGCCCGCTTTGGTTCGCCGTTATAGTGAAAAGCCTCCTGTGATTCCAAGTTCTGCTATCGAATATGTTCGAAATGCAAATCGTATCTATTTCTTAGCCTGTGGTTCTTCTTATCACGCTTCTTTAGTTGGAGTGAGAATTTGCCGGTCTTTTGGAGTAGATGCGGAGGCTCTAGAAGCAACAGAGTTCAATGTAGATCCTTTCTTTCCAAAAGACAAAAACTCCTTATTTATCCTTCTCTCGCAGTCTGGAGAAACAATTGACACAATCGATAGTTTCCACTTATTAAAAGAGAAAGGATATCCCGTTATTTCTATTACAAATTCTCCTTCTAGTAATTTAGCGAGAAACGCGGATACGCATCTTTATTTAGAATGCGGGGTAGAGGTTGCGGTTGCCGCTACAAAAACATATGCGGCAGAAGTTTGTCTCTTATTCCTTCTTTTCTCTCTTTCTTTCCATAAAGACCCTTTCCCTTTCCTAAAAGAAGCAGCGGAGTCTTTAGAAGAATTAAGAAAAAGCAAAAAGAAATTTTCTTATCTAGCCCCTGCTATTTTAAGGGCGGGTAATCTTTTCTTTATCGGTCGCGCTGAAGGCTATGATGCCGCGCTAGAATGTGCTTTAAAAGTAAAAGAAGTTGCAGGTATTTCATGTCAAGGATTTCCAAGTGGGGAATTTAAACATGGTCCAATTGCTTTAATCAAAAAAGGAACTCCTGTTTTTGCCTTCATTGGAGATAAGGGGGAGAAACTAATCCGCGTTAATGTGGAAGAAATTCGTAACCGCGGAGGAGAAGTAAGCGTGGTTTCTTCTTCACCAAGCGATGAAATTTATATTCTTCATAATCGCAGCCCTTTGTCTGTTTTATCTTTCACAATGATTGGCCAATACTTGGCTTACTATCTAGCCTTGGAACTTGGTAAGCCGTGCGATCGCCCGCAAAATCTAGCTAAGTCGGTAACTGTGCGCTAATTGTGCTTTGCTCTAATCTGCTTTAATATGTGTTACATATTAAGAAGGGAGCAAAGATGGGAACACCTCATATCGGCGCGAATTACGGAGATTTTGCAAAAGTTGTCCTTATGCCTGGCGATCCTTTAAGAGCAAAATGGATTGCTGACACTTATTTAGACGAGGTGCGCCTTGTAAACCAGGTGCGGGGCGCTCTTGCTTTTACAGGAAAAACAAAAAACGGAATTCCGCTTTCTGTTATGGCAAGCGGAATGGGAATGCCTTCTATTGGAATTTATTCCCATGAACTTTTTACGGAGTTTGGTGTGGAGGCTATTATCCGCATTGGAACCATGGGAACCTATCAAAAAGATGTGAATTTGAAAGATGTCATCCTTGCCCAAGGTGCTTCGACAGATAGCGCTTGGATGGGTCAGAGAAATTTACATGGAACCTATTCTGCTCTTGCTGATTTTTCTTTGCTTTATTCTGCTTATCTGGCCGCTAAGGATAAAAATTTACCCGTTCATGTTGGCAATATTTTATCGGCGGACATTTTCTATGACTATGATCCTAATACATGGAAAAAGTGGGCCGAGCTTGGTGTTCTTGGTGTAGAAATGGAAGCGTATGCGCTTTATGTTGCTGCTGCTGAAACAAAAAAGAAAGCTTTAGCAATTATGACAGTTACCGATAGTTTTCTCTCGCAAGAAAAACTTAGCGCGGAAGAGCGGCAAATCGGTTTAGCGAATATGGTAGAAACCGCGATAAGCACGGCGGAAGAAGTGACAAAATGCCTTACGAAGTGCGCTTAACTTTATTTATTGTATTAACCATTATTTCTGCGCTTGTTTTTTTGGTGGTCTTTCTTTATCAACCTGTTCGTAGACATCTTTATCGTAATTATCCAGTAAGAATGTTTTATAGAACTGTGATGCAAACGGCAAAAGATGGAGATTTCTATCTTTTAAATAATCTTCAGTTAAAACTCGACAAGAATGACTATGTCAAAATCGATCACCTTCTTGGTGGAGATAAGTATATTTATGTCATTACAGATCGTTACTATGAAGGGGCGATCAATGTTAAGCCAGATGACTTGCGGTGGATTTATTATGAACGAGACGGGGGAAAACGTTATATTTCCAATCCTCTACTTGAAAATAAAGCTGCCATGGAACGTCTTTCCATTGTATCAGGTATTCAAACTTCCTTTATGGTTGGCATTGTCATCGTAAATAATGACTGCTTTGTAAACCGTTTCGCGGCAGATGATGCACATAATTTATTAGTGTCAGAAAGAAAGTTTGAGAAAATCGTGAATACGTTTGAAGCGCAGCCAGTAAAACCTTTTGTGAAAGAAGAACTCTGGCAATGCATTCAAGATTTGCATAATTTAAGGAGCAAATAATATGGATGAACAATTTGAGCAAGAAAACCCTGTGCCAAATGAGGGGGATTTCATTCCGCCTAAAAGTAATGCCAAGGAGTTATATTCTGCTTCTTGGAAAAATATTCGCAGCAAATTCCTTACCTATATTCCTTTTTTTGTAATAGGCATTCTCTTTTTTGCTTTGGTCGGAATTTCTAGTATTTATTCTGCTTTATTACTTATTACTGTTCCTTTTATTTTGGTTCCTTTAATGGCTTCATTAACCATTATCATGTTTACCATCATCGAAGGGAAAGACCAAGTCAATGGCAAGATGATAGGGCTTGGAATACGCGTGTATTTTGTTAAGCCGATACGCGGTTGTTACAAGGTTACTTCCACCATTTTATTAGGTTTACTATTTTGCGCCATCTTAGAGCCCATTTTAGTTTTATTTATTGGATTAATTTCCCAGAATGCAAACTCTCCCCTTTATGAAGAGGTGAATGCTTTATTAACGGTTTTAGGTACAAATGGTACTCTTGGCATTACTTTCTCTGATTTTGCTAGAGAATATCCTGCTTTATATAACACAGTGAATATCTTAAACACTATCATGATGGGCGTTTTGCTTTTGATTTTCTTATACAATCAAAACAAAGGGACAATAACATTATTTATTTCAGCTCATTTGCAGCCTGCTGCTTCGCGCCTAGCTCCTATTATTTATCGCAGAGCGAATATATTAAGCGGTGGCGCTTTGCAACGCGACTATTGGGCTGGAGCTTCTCTTTCTTTTATTGTTCCTATTATTGGATTTATTATTGGCGCGCTTATTGGGGCATATTCGCCTATTGATTCCCGTTGGATGGCTGTTTTTGCTGTTACTTTCGCTTTTGTGTTTTACGCGATCATTTTAATTTGGCACACTACTTATATGTCTTATTTAATTCGTAAATATGAACCAACATTCGCGAATACCTCTGTTGTTTTAATGAAGGAAACAAGAGAACAACTTATTCGTATGAATCAAATTAATGAAGAAGAGGCGCAAGAGTTACGCAAGAAAATTGAGGAAGAAGAAAAAAGACATAACGAAGTTTTCATGCAAAAAGAAAATGAAGAAGACTCTTCACCCAAAGAAGATCTCTCTTCCTCTCAAAAAGTGGATTTACGTGATTATGGATATCGAGATGGTGATAGCCATGATCATGAAGATAAAGACAATTAATCTTTCTTAAAAATAACTTTTAGAAGCATAGGAATAGTGGCAAAAAAGATTTTAATATCTTGCCATAAAGAGTAATTCTTTACGTATTCTGCATCGTATTTTGCTTTCAGAGAAGTGTCATGTTGGCAGCGCATTTTCACTTGCGCCAAACCAGATAAACCAGGCCTAACTTCATAAGGGGAAGGAGTGTACTTTTTTCTTTCATTATAGATATCTGGCTCAAATTCTGGGCTTAAATCCGGGCGTGGCCCAATAAAAGACATATCTCCTTTAAGGATATTCCATAACTGGGGCAATTCATCAATTCTAGTTTTTCGTAAGAAACGAGAAAATCTAGGAGCTTCTGTCTCGTAATGGTTTTTCATTTCCATAGCAGAAAGGTGAGGATTTGCAGTGACTTTCATTGTCCTAAATTTGTAAATTACAAAAGTAGTTTCATGAAGACCCATTCTATTTTGTTTAAATAAGATAGGGCCAGGCGAACCTAGCTTCACTAAAATCAGTGCAAGCAGCATAAAAGGAGAACTTAGAATAAGTCCAAAAAAGGAGAGAAGAAAATCAAATGTTCGTTTTATGAAGCGGAAAGTTAGACTACCTCTCGTTTTTTTCATCCTTTTCATTCTACACATCTCTTGAAAAGGGGAAAAGTCTTAACTAGGTATTTTCTTTCGAAAGAGTGAAAAAGAAAAATAGAAACATAAAATCGAAATATTGAAACGCGATTTGCAGAGTTATTAAGAAGAAATTTGGTAAAATAAAACCTGACGCAAGAAGCGTCAGGCAACCTTCTAACTGGAGCAAGTGACGGGAATCGAACCCGCATATTAACCTTGGCAAGGTTACGTTCTACCACTGAACTACACCTGCACTTCTTCGTTAGAAGCGGGAATGATTATAATCAAGTAACCTTTTCATGGCAAGAGGCGTTTCTCTCTTCTATAATCGGCGCGGTGATGGAGGCTTAATTTATGGTTAGTAATGAAGAGATTGCGGAGTTACTTCTTCCCGAAGTGAAATTAACTCCCGAAGAGTTAGAGGCAAGATATCCAGAAAGAAATTTAGAGAAAGGCGCTTATGTAACACGTTTTGCACCATCACCTACAGGATTTTTGCATACGGGTAGTTTATTTACAGCCTTTTTAGCGTATCGCTTAGCAAAACAGTCCCATGGTGTCTTCTTTTTACGTGTTGAAGATACGGATACCAAAAGAACAATTGCCGGTTCTGCGGAAGAGCTCATTCATCAGCTTGCACGCTTTGGCATTATTGCAGATGAAGGTTTTACTCCCTCTGGAGAAACGGGACAATATGGTCCTTATCAGCAGTCAAAAAGAGGGGAAATTTATAAAGTTTTTATCAAGAAACTTTTAAAAGAAGGAAAAGCGTATCCTGATTTCTGCACTCCAGAGGATTTAGATAAGATTCGTGCCTTCCAAGAGGCAAATAAGATTTTACCTGGTTACTATGGCCCTTATGCACGTGACCGCAAACTCACAAACGAAGAAAGAAAAGAAAGAATTTTAAGAGGAGATGCTTGGGTCATTCGTTTTAAAAGCGAAGGAAATCACGATCATAAAATTCGCTTCCATGATGAAATTCGTGGGGATTTAGATATTGCAGAAAATGATGTGGATGTGGTGATTTTAAAAAGTGATGGTCTTCCCACTTATCACTTTGCGCATGTAGTGGATGATCATTTAATGCGGACGAATCTTGTTTCTCGTGGAGAAGAATGGATTCCTTCTACTCCAATCCATCTTGAACTTTTTCATGCTTTGAACTGGGAAGCACCAAAATACGCTCATCTTCCTGTTATTATGAAGTTAGACCACGGCAATAAGCGGAAATTGTCTAAAAGAAAAGACCCAGAAGCGGCAGTGTCTTACTTCTTAAAAGAAGGCTATCCTCCTGAGTCGCTTCTTGTTTATTTAATGTCGATTGCAAATTCTAATTTTGAAGAATGGACGATGGAACATCACTCTTATGATCTAAACTCCTTCTCCTTTTCCTTTGCAAAAATGTCTCTTGATGGAGCTTTATTTGATTTAGATAAATTATGTTTCTTCTCGCGCGAACTTCTTGCAACATGGAAGGGCAAAGATATGCTTCCTCCTCTTTGTGCGTGGGCGAAAGAAAATTCCCCAACATTTTTTGCAAAAATTGAGAAAAATCCTGCGTATATGGAGAAGATACTCAATATTGAAAAGGACCGTCCTAATCCGAGAAAAGATTATGCAAAATGGAGTGATGTAGAAGCTGCTTCTCGTTTCTTCTATTTAGAAGATTTCCTTCCTTTAGAAGAGACTGGTTTCCCTTATGATCCTAAATTTAATGAGGAGTTTATTTCTCTATTCTTAAAAGATGCCGCGGATAAGATGAAATACGGGACAGATGAACCTACTTGGTGGAATTCTGTGAAAGAGATAGCAAGTGAGCATCATTTTGCTCTTTCCAATAAAGAGTTTAAAGCAAATCCCTCCAGTTATATTGGTACTTTAACAGAAGCAGCAGAGCTTCTTCGCCTTGCGATTACTGGCGCGAAAAAATCTCCTAATTTACATGAAGTAATTGAAATTTTAGGGGAAGAGGAAACAAAAAGACGGTTAACTTATCCTGTTCATCGTCATTGTGATTTAGCAGCACAAGATTAACCTTTTGTTGCCTATTTTTGTTAAGTATGGTATAAACCAGCGCGCGGCCCTGTGGTCAAGCGGCTAAGACGCAACCCTCTCAAGGTTGAATCCCGGGTTCGATTCCCGGCTGGGTCACCATATGAAATCTTGGTTTGAATAGGAATGCTGTTCAAACCTTTTTTGTATGTAAAATTGTTTATGAAAGGTAATATCCAATTGAGATAGAGTGAATAAAAAGACGCGACTTTTCTTGTAACGTTTTTAAACTTACATGAGAAGATAAAGAAGGCAAATCACATGTAACGGTTTTGATTTCACCTCTTGTTAAGTCACTTAAATCAATTTCTTCCTCATTGATGGTAAAAGAGAAATTTTCATCATAAGAATAAGAATCGTTATAGGCGATATATTTAGAATAGCCTTCTACATCTACCTTGATAGAGGTAATCGCTGGAGCGTCAAAGTGCAGAGTTAATTCACCTCCATAACTACCAGATCCTAGTGTGAAATAAGGGTGAGGAGCATCCTCTTTGCTCTCTTTCACCTGTACAAAACAGTTTTCCACGGTTAGTTCTTTTACTAGGAAAGAAACGAGATTACTGTTCATTAAATCAAGCAGTTCATCCGTATGATCTGCAAAGCGGTAACCGGAAGAGTATTCCTCAAAGCAGTCCATATTAATGGTCAAATATTGTACTTCAGGTAGAGAGGATGATTCTTTCATAGAGGAAGAGGATTGCTTATTACTGCTAGAAGTTTCCTCGTGCAGGGAACTAGAAGAGGAAGCGTGAGAAGAAGTATTTGTCCCGCTACAAGCAAATAGAAGAGGGAGAAGGAATAAAAAGTAAGCCTGTTTTTTCATAAGAATATTCAAACACATTGCATTTGTTTTATAAACACATCACCATACTATTCTCTTAAGAAAAAACATATATTGAAAGAATAGTAAATTCTTATGTTTTTGAGTGATTAGAGTTTCTTGTAAAGAAAGGTTCGCATATAATCGATTGGATAGGCTTTTGCTTCTTAAAGCCTATTTTTGAGGACATCGAAATGAAAAATAAGTTAATTTCTACCCTACCTTTCTTGCTTTTTGCTGGAGTATCCGTTTCTCTTCTTGCTTCTTGTAGTGATGATTACAGAGAGGAAAAGCACACCATTTCTTTTTATGATGATGAGACTCTCATAAGCCAGATTTCTACTGCTGGAGAAGAGGAGATTACCTTACCTGCTGCCCCTAAAAAAGAGAATTTTACCTTTCAAGGATGGTATCTTGATAAAGGAAACTGGGAGGAAGAACTTAGAAGTGATTCTTTTCTCACAAAACCGTTGCTAGAAGATATTAATAGCTATGCCTATTATGAAGAAAATCCAGATCCTGCTCCTACCAAATACACCATCCGTTTTTATATAGACGGTGAGGTGTATACAACTCTTCTTACGGCAGGTGAAGAACTTTTAACCTTACCTGAGGCTCCTACAAAAGACCAATATGAGTTTAAAGGCTGGTTTTTTGATAATGGAGAGTATCAAAACGAACTCCGAGAAGACACCTACTTACATACTCCATTAACGGATGATACAAATGTTTATGCTTACTATGAATTGATTCAAGAAACGCCTGAAGAGTTTTTAGTTTCTTTTGTTACATATGGGGGAAGCGAAGTTCCCTCATTACAAACTTCTTATATAGAGGAAGAACCATTCACAGAAAAAGAAGGATATGCCTTTCTTGGCTGGTATTTAGAAGAGGATTTTCTAACCAAAGTAAGTTTTCCTCACGAAGTTACCAAAGAGGAAACTTTGTATGCGAAATGGGAGAAAAATACGTATTTAGTTCATTTTGAGTTATATGGAGGAGAGGGAGTAGAAGATCAAAAGGTCAGTGAAATACAGAGTGAACCGGTTCCTGTAAAAAAAGGATTCACTTTCTTAGGCTGGTTTTTAGAGAATACGTTTGAACATAAAGTTTCCTTTCCTTATGAGGTGACGCATGAAGTCACTTTCTATGCAAAATGGGAAGAAAAGAAAGAAGACACTCTAACTTTTGTAGTGAATCAGCAAGGCGTC